>CAZZFA010000013.1:0-72799 GCA_964653435.1 uncultured Planctomycetales bacterium
CCCACCGCGCCACGTCTCGACTCTACCTTCGCTCAGCATGACGGCCGCCGGCGCGGCCGTGTCCGGTTGCGGCCGAAGGCCGCCTTGGGCGCCCTGCAACGATGAATTCGGAGTAACGAAGAAGAACGATGACGGCGAGTTGCTCGCGTGCGGATCGCGCGGTTCGCGCGTGCGTTTCCGTTGCCTACCTGTTCGTCGCTTCGTCGCTCCGTCGCTTCGTCGGTTGCCCGGGCATCCGGGCCTTGCCCGCCGCAAACAGCCGGATCGCTTCGGGATACGCAAGGAGTTCCTGCTCGAAAACGCGGTCCGCCAGGCTGTCCGCCGTGTCGCCGGGAAGCACGGGCACCTTGCGTTGCAGGATGATCGGGCCGGCGTCGTACTCATTGTTGGCGAAGTGGACGGTGCAGCCGCTCTCCTTCTCGCCGGCGGCGAGGACCGCCTCGTGGACGTGGTGGCCGTAGAAGCCCTTGCCGCCGTACTTCGGCAGCAGGGCGGGGTGGATGTTCATCACGCGGCCGAGCCACCGATCCGGGATCCGCCAGTACGCGGTCCAGCCCGCCTGGCACGCCAGCTCCACCTCGTGTCGCTCGAGCGCCTCGACGATCAGCCCGCTGAACTCGGCCACGTCCGGGTGGTCTTTCACGCGGATGATCTCGACCGGCAACCCGGCCGCCCGTGCCCGCTCGACGCCCTTGACCTTCGCGAGCGAGGAGATGACGACGGCAATCCTTGCGTCGAGTTCACCGCGAGCGATCAGTTCGATGAAGTTCTGAAGCGTCCGGCCACTTCCCGAGATCAGCACGCCGAGTTGGAGCATCATTGGCCCGTTCATCCGTTATTTCGTTGTCCCGTCAGTCCGTCACCCGCTGCGGCTGAGGCGCCCCTCGCGAAATCGTCAATCAGCGCGGCCGTCTCGGGAAAACGCTTCACCAGTTTCTTGTCCGCCGTCACGACGCAGGCTTCGACGGTCTGGGCCGGAACGACGTACTGAGCGTCGCAGGCCGAGATGCCCTTCGCCACGGCAAGGCCGAGAACCGCCAACGGCGAAGGTTCGCGCTCTGATTTGCCCACGGTTGCCACAGCCGTTTCCCATGCCTTGACGGCATCGCCTTCATCAAGCCGTCCGGTCCGGACCGAGGTCGCGAGGATATTGAGAAACTCGCTCCGCCAAAACGACGGCACGAGCCAGATGGGATCGCGGGCATATGCTGCTTTCGCCAAACGCGTCCTGGGACTTTCGACAACCAGATAAGCGATCCGATTCACGTCAGGAATAATCATGACCGGCCCCAGGTCTTGGCGCGGCGGAGGAACGCGTCCGTAAACGGTTTCTCCGGACGGACCCGCATACGATCGAGTTCTTCCAGGGTCGGTCTCTCCGGCTGATCTCGCAGGGCGGTCTCGAGCAGCGCCAAGGCTTCCTTCGTCAGGCTTCGGTGGTTCCGCGCGGCCCGTCGCTTGAGTTCCTCGTGCAGCGTCTTGGGCAGATCCTTGCTCAGTAATGCCGCCATAACGCGCTCCTGATCGGTGCTGATGAATCGCAACCATTATGATAGCAGCCCGCCGCGACACGAACAGGCGGAGTCAGGACGATCCCGACGGCGCCCTCTGCCTTTTCTCTGCGCCTGCGCGTGAGACGTTCACGTCGGTGGGGCTCAGGGGGCGCTCCTGCGCGGGTCGGGTTCGGAGGGCTCTCCTACCTCGGTCGGGCCCAGAGAGTCCTCCTACGTCCGGGGGATCGCCAGCTTCACGGGTATGCCCTCGACTTCCGCGGCGTGGACCTTCGCGCCGGCCGGGGGCTGCGCGTTCACGTGCAGTTCCGTGCCGAGCGTCTCGCCGAGGATGTAGGCGCGGTTGGCCTCGATGGCGGCGAGCAGTTCTTTGCCCGCGGCCGGGTCGGCCTCGACGTACACCTTGATCCGTGCTTCGTACGGCAGGTTCTCGTCGCTCCGACGCGCCTGGATCTCATGGATGAGTTCGCGGGCGATGCCTTCGAGCTTGAGGGCCGGCGTGATCTCCGTCGCGAGGACCACGACCGCGCTGCGGCCCTGGGCCGCGGCCCAGCCGCTCTTGGCGCTCAGGGTGATCTGCACATCATCGGGTGTCAGCTCGACCGACTGGCCCGCGACCGTGACGGCGATCCTGCCGCTCGCGTCAAGCTGCCGCCGGAGCGCGGCCGCGTCGGCGCCGGCCAGCGCCTTCTGGATCTGGGGCGCGAGCCTGCCGAACTTCGGGCCGATCGACTTGAAATTCGGTTTGATCGCGTAGGACACGTACCGGTCCGCATCGGTGGCGAACTCGACGGCCTTGACGTTCAGCTCTTCGGCGATCAGCGGGACGTGCGACTCCAGCCACTCACGCTGCGACGGGTCGGCCAGGACGACCTCGACGCGGGCCAGCGGCTGGCGGACCTTGAGCTTCGCGTCCGTCCGCGCGGCTCGACCCAGCGAGGCGATCTCGCGGACCGTGGCCATCTCGGCAGAGAGGCGCTCGTCGATCATCGCCTCGTCGGCCAGGGGGTAGTCGCACAGGTGGATGCTCTCGGGTGCGTTCTCCCCGAACGGTCGGCGGACCAGATTCTGGTAGAGGGCCTCCGTGAAGAACGGCACGAACGGCGCGGCCAGCCGGCAGACGTGCTCGAGGCACGTCCAGAGCGTTGCGTAGGCGCTGCGCTTGTCGGCGTCCATCTGCGATTTCCAGAACCGCGAGCGCGAGCGGCGGACGTACCAGTTGGACAGCGCGTCCACGAAGGCGATAAGCCGCTGGGCGGCCGGGTAGTTCTCGTAGCGATCCATCGCGGCGCGCACGTCGCGGATCGTGGCGTGGAGTTCACTGAGAATCCAGCGGTCCAGTTCCGGCCGATCCGCCACGTCCGGCGGCTTATGCGATGCATCGGCCGGGTTGAAGCCGTCGATGTTCGCATAGATCACGAAGAAGCTGTAGACGTTGTACAGACGGATGAGGAATTCGCGCTGGTCGGTGGCGATGGCTTCTTCCTGAAACCGTACGTTCGTCCACGGCGCCTGGGCGCTCAGGAGCGACCAGCGCATCGCGTCCGCCCCTTCGTGGTCGAAGATGTAGCCGGGATCCTTGTAGTTCCGCAGACGCTTCGAGAGTTTCTTGCCGTCCTCGCCCTGGATCAGACCGAGCACGATGCAGTTGCGGAAGGGATGAGGATACTCCTTTACGAATGTGCGGAGCGCCGGCTGCCGGCGGCCGCATTCGGGAGCGGTCTTCGCATGCGAGGCCGTTCCTTCGTCGCTTCGTCGCTTCGTCGCTTCGTCGCTCTTGCCGAACAGCATCGTGCTGATCGCCAGCAGCGTGTAGAACCACCCGCGGGTCTGGTCGATGGCCTCGCTGATGAAGTCGGCGGGGAATCGCTCGTGAAAGAGCTTCTCGCTGCCGGGGGCGTGCGGGTAGCCCCACTGGGCGAAGGGCATGCAGCCGGCGTCAAACCAGCAGTCGATGACCTCCGGCACTCGCCGCATTCGCGCCGACGAGTCCTTCGGCGATCGGTACGTGACGGCGTCGATGTACGGCTTGTGGACCTTGAGGTGTTCGCTGAGCCCGGGGTTTTTCTTCCGGGCGGCGTCCCAGACCTCCGTGCCGCGGACATCCGGCTTGGCGAGCAATTCCGCGTAGCTGGCGATTGCCTCCCGGTAGCCGGTCTTCTCGCACTCCCAGATCGGAAGCGGAGTGCCCCAATATCGCTCGCGCGACAGGGCCCAGTCCACGTTCGTCTCCAGAAAGTTGCCGAACCGCCCGTCGCGGATGTGCTCCGGGAGCCAGTGGATCTTCCGGTTGTTCGCCAGAAACTCCTCGACGAAATCGGTCGTTCGGATGAACCAGCTCTTGCGGGCGTACTGGATGAGGGGCTCGTCCTCGGCCCGCGGGCAGAAGGGGTACTCGTGACGGTACTGCTCGCGCTTGAGCAGTACGCCGTGGTCTTTCATCCAGCGGATGATGTCGGCGTCGGCCTCCTTGCAGAAACGCCCGGCGAAGTCCGTCGCCTCCGCTACGAACGTGCCGTCCGGGGCGATGAGCTGCATGAAGCCGAGGCCCTTCTGCCGGGCTACCTGGTAATCGTCCTCGCCGAAGGCCGGCGCGATGTGAACGATGCCCGTGCCCTGTTCGAGCGTGACAAACCCGGCGTCGATGACTTCCCAGGCCTTTCCGCCCGTCGGCGTGGCGTAGCGGAAGATCGGCTCGTACTTCATGCCGACCAAGTCCCGCCCGCGGACGACCTTGACCACGGTCAGGTCTGCCGGCTTGACGGGCAGACCGTGGAACGTCTTTTCGATCAGGTCTTTGGCCAGGATGAACGTTTCGCCGTCCGTGTGTTTCACGAAGGCGTATTCGAAGTCGGGGTGCACGGCCAGCGCAACATTGCTCGGGAGCGTCCACGGGGTCGTCGTCCAGGCCAGAAAAGAGGTTTTCGGCTCTCCTGGCACGCGGAAGCGCACGGTGATCGACGGGTCATCGACCGTGCGATAGCCCTCGCCGACCTCGCCCGACGAAAGAGCGGTGCCGCCCTGGGGCCACCACCAGACGATCTTATGGCCCTGGTAGAGCAGCCCGCGATCGAAGAGGGTCTTGAGCGCCCACCAGACGCTTTCGACGTACGGCTGGTGAAAGGTGACGTAGGCTTCGTCGAGGTTGATCCAGAAACCCAGTCGTCGCGTCAGTTCCTCCCATTCCTTCGTGTACCGGAAAACGCTCTCGATGCATCGTTGAACGAAGGACTCGAGGCCGTATCGCTCGATCTCGTCCTTGCCCTTGCCGTGCAGGCCGAGTTCCTTGCATACCTCCACCTCGACCGGCAGCCCGTGCGTGTCCCAGCCTGCCTTGCGGTGGCAGTAATACCCGCACATGGTGCGGTAGCGCGGGAAAAGGTCTTTTACCGCGCGTGTCAGACAGTGCCCCGGGTGCGGCAGGCCGTTGGCCGTCGGCGGCCCCTCGTAAAAGATGAACGCCGGGGCGCCCTCCCGCTGTTTCAGGGACTTCGCATAGATCTCGCGGGAGTCCCAGAACCTGAGGATATGACGCTCCATGTCGGGAAAGTTGAACTGGGCTGGTACCTCTTCGAAGATGCTCACGAGTGCCTGCCTCTCATACAGCGTCTTGGGCGACCTCGGACGATCGCACGGCCGGATACGCCGGGTCCGTCGCCCGAAACGAAAACGCCCCGAGAGCCAAGGCTCCCGGGGCATCGGTTCAAGCTTCTCTTTGCGCTATCGGGAGCCTCATCAATGCGCAACCGCGCTGGCGATGGGGATGCCGCGGGGTATGCCCACCGCACCTTCGCCGCGCCCGGGTCCATCAGCATGAAGCAAGCCGGGTAGCACGGTGCGTCACCATAACGAGGCGTGTACGAAAATGCAAACCAGCGGCCTCGCCAAGCTCGGCGCCAGGCGACGGCCTCCGCCGCGGTGCTCGCCGGAGGAGTCGGTTTGTACTCCAGGGGTTGGCCAAGGCCCCCGAGGCTATTCACGAGCACTACAAGACAGGCACAGCACGTCCCGCGAGGGGCGCGGGCTGCCGGGGAGCTGTGCACGACAACCTCCCGGAAACAATCACGGCAGCGCCGAATCGGCACAGCCAGACAGCGGGGGTGTGTGGCGCGCCCCGTCGGGGCGCTCCAACCCCGGCCTGTATGACGGATATCCGTCAGAAAAGGGGCGGTCCTTGCGATTCGACCGGTCCGGAAAAACGTCGAAAAAAGTTGCGATTGCCTAGTGACAGGCACGGGACGATGTGCTAGTATATGACACACACACCCCTTTTCTTCGGGCCGGGATCCGCTTAGCGCGGATTCCGGTCTTTTTACGCGCAGTGCACGATTGCGGAGTTGTCGGCCGAGGGCGCGATCGGGCGGCGGACGCGACGATGTGGTCGTGGCCGACGCCCGGCTTCGATGCGCAGGTGTCGGACGCGTCCGCCGTCGCGACGAGACACTGCTGCCGGCGCTGGACGCTCCACTCACAGGCGACGCGCCGGGCGTCGCGCGCGATCCGCTCTCGGCACGAGGATGCCGCGAATCGTTCGGCGGGATCGGGATCTTGAGCAGCAAGACGGCGAGCGAGGACGCGGGCTTTCGCGGCTCTCGACGGTCGCGCGGCACTCGGTACAATACGCGCGATGCGGCGATACGATGTGCTGACAGCCGTGCTGGTCGGTGCGTGGGTGAGCGGATGCACTCCGGTTGCCATCAAGCCGAACCCGCAACTGATTCCGCGCCCGCTGCCGACCACGTTCAGCGACAAGGACTGGGCGGCGGTTCTCCGGGACCACGTCAAGAACGGGCTTGTGGATTACGCGGGCCTCCAACGCAACCGGGATCCGCTCGATCGCTACTATGCCCTCATCAGTGCGATGGGGCCGAGTACGGCGGCGGACCAGTTCCCGACCCGTTATCACAGAATGGCGTACGGGATCAACGCGTACAACGCACTCGTGTTGTGCGCCGTGCTCGAAGACCCGACGCGCCCGAGCATGTATGACGTGTCGTTGCCGCCGCTCGAGACGGGGATCACGTTTCTGCTCGACGGGCGTTCGACGACACTCCGGGCAATCGAGCAGCGCCTGCTGGAGGACAGCGGCGGCGACGTCCGTGTGATCTTCGCTCTTTCGCGGGCGGCGATGGGCTCGCCGGCGCTGCGGTTCGAGCCGTATCGCGCCGACGCGATGGAGCAGCAGCTTCAGGAGGCCGCTGCGGCCGCGCTCGACAACCCCTACCTGCTGCAAATCGACAACAGCCAGCATGCGATCTTCGCGTGGCTGAATATCGTCAGCCGGCAGGAGGCGTTTCTGGAGTACTGGCAATCGCGGCGGCGGACACGCGCCCCGACGCTGCTGAGCGTGCTGACCGATATGGCTTCGCCGCGCCGCCGGCAGGCCCTTAACGGTGCCATCGGGTACGCGATCCGGCCGATGCCGTTTGACCGCCGGCTGAATCGCTGGACGCCGGAACGGGGCAGCGCGAACCCCGGACAGGCGGTGTGGCAGCCATGAGTCGAGCGATACCCCGGCCCGTCGCGGAGTTCGTCGCGGATCAGGCACAAAGCGATCTGTATGGGGCCTACTGCCGCAACCGGCTCATGGAGTTGCTCGAGGGGTCGCGGCCGGCGGAGCACGCTGCGGCAGGCGAGGCGGCCGTTTGCGGTCTGATCGAGAACGAGCTACGTCAACTGCTGGGCGGTCGGGCCGTCGTCGAGACTTGCGGAGGTGGGTCGGCGCCGGGCATGACGGGGCAGAGCTCGTTCACGTTTCGAGTGGGCGGCCCGACGCCGCCGGGTCTGCTGTTTGTCGTGGAGCCGGGGCGCAAAGGGCCGGACTGCTTGCCTCGCAGCACCGCCGACCGGGTGTTCGGCTCCGGGGCCGCCGGTTGCCGATCGCACCTTGCGCTGGTTTTCGCCCAGCTCAAGCTTCTGGCGGAGGTGGAGAGCCGCTTCGGCCTGGCGCCGGCCGTGCCGCTGGCGTATCACTTCGGTCCCGTTCCGGGTGGGCCGGCTTGCGGCGCGTGGCCCGCGGCAGGCGATTCGCACGCGGGCCGATGGGGCGTAATCGTGCTCGCGGCCACGGGGGGCATGCCGTACACGGCTCAGCCGGGCGTGATACCGTTTGAGTGCGTCTTGTGCGGGCCGCGTGCCGCGGAGATGTTCGCGTTTGTCGTGCAGGCGATCGATGCGGAGGGGGCTCGACTCCGCAACGAATGCGGCACGGGGGCGGCTCCGGCGGGGAAATGGCTCGCGGCAACACAGACGAACCACGGGATGCTCGGATGCTACGGGGTGGATCCGGCCGTGGCCTGCGACCATCTTGCCGTCCGGGTGCGGATCCGGGCGAATGCCAATCCCGATCGGATCGCGATGCGGATGACGGAGGTGCTCGACGCTACGCTTTTCGAGTACCTGCGGCACCGATCGGACCTGACGAAGGAAGTGGATCCGGTGCTCGGGGAGCCGAAGCTCAAGCGGCATTACGCGATGACCTTCGAGCCGGCCGTCGATGCGCTGGTATACCGCATCGACGTGTTCGGGCGGTCTGCGCCGGTGGGGGCGTCGCAGGACGCAGACAGCGCGATTTCCAAAGCGGCCTTCATGTTCGGCGCGCTGCAGCAGATCCATCGCAACTTCCCCAACGTGCGGGCGGATGCTGCCCTGGCCGATCCGCCCGCCGGCGGTCCGGGCGGCGACCTGATCCTTCGCGGGGTTCAGACCTTCGGCGCATGCCACGAGGCGGAGGCGGTGCGAGACCGTCTTCGCGCGGCGGCGCAGAGCGGGGCGGATACGTGGCGCCGGCTTCGCGGGGAGGGGGCCGCTGATACGTCCGTGACGGTGCGTTTTCCGGAACCGGAGCGGAGGCCCGTCGAGGCCGGCGGCCCAAACGCCGTCTCCGAGGCGTTTGCCTCGGCCCTGGCGCTGGCATCGCTGCCGTCGCCGAGCGGGGCGGCCTGGCCCGGGCTTTCCTGTGCCGACCGGGTCGCGGCGGCCGGCTGCCCGGTGGCGATCTTCGGCCCGGGCCGGCTTGAGCGGCACGGCGCGGCGTGCGAATACATCGAGATTCCCGAGATTCAGCAGAGCCTCATCGTCGCGACGCTCGCCGCGCTGGCGTATACGCCGTGACTCGGCAGACGGACGCTTCATCCTGGCGGGTGGCCGCGAGGGGGCCGTTCCGCGAAGTGGTCGTGTCCGTTGTCTTGCTTGCGGCCGACGGATGCGGGGGGCAACACGGCCCGCGTGTCGCAGCCGCTTGGCCATGCCTGTGCGGCGCGATATAGTGGCGGGCCGTGTCAGTGGATCGTGTCGGCATCGGTTACGATGTGCATCGGCTCGCGCCGAACCGGCGGCTCGTGCTGGCCCATGTGCCGATCGAGTTCGAACGGGGTTCGCTCGGCCACAGCGACGGCGATGTGGTGCTTCACGCGGTGATCGACGCCCTGCTCGGTGCGGCCGGGCTGCCGGACATCGGCGAGATGTTCCCGGACACGGACGCGCGATTCAAGGATGCCGACAGCGGCCGACTGCTGGCGGAGGCGCGGGCGGCGGTGCGCCGGGCGGGCTACGCCCCGGTGAACGTGGACGTGATCGTACACGCGGAGCGGCCGAAGCTTCGGCCGTACAAGCCGCGGATGCGGGCGGAGCTGGCGCGGCTGCTGGACATCGAGGCGGTGTGTGTAAGTGTGAAGGCCAAGACGGGCGAGGGCGTCGGGCCGATCGGGACCGGCGAGGCCATCGCCTGTACCGCCGTGGCGGGGTTGCGGCGCGTGACGGACGTGCGGGATGAGGAACGAACCGGGTAAGGGCAGGATACGCTGACATCATGCCTCTGCGAGTGTACAACACGTTGACGCGACAGGAAGAGGAGTTTCAACCGCTCGATCCGCCGCACGTCGGCATGTACGTCTGCGGACCGACGGTGTACGGGCATCCGCATCTCGGCCATGCCAAGAGCTACGTCAGCTTCGACGTGATCCTGCGCTACCTGCGTTACCGGGGCTATGACGTCCTGTATGTGCAGAACATCACCGACGTCGGCCATCTGACGGAAGATACGCACGGCATGGCGGACGAGGGCGAGGACAAGATCGTCCGCGAGGCCCGGCGTCAGAAGCGGCACCCGATGGCGATCGTCGAGTTCTACACCCGGAGCTACTTCGAGGACATGGACGCGCTGCACGTCACCCGGCCGGATATCTCTCCGCGGGCGACGGGGCACATCCCGGAGCAGATCGAGCTTGTTCAGCGGTTGCTGGAGCGCGGCTACGCGTACGAATCGAACGGCAGCGTCTACTTCGACGTGACGAAGTGGAAGGACTACGGCAAGCTGAGCCGGCGCAACGTGGAGGAGATGGAGGCGGGCGCCCGCGTCGATGTCAGCGCCGACAAGCGGCACCCGGCCGACTTCGCCCTGTGGAAGAAGGCCGAGCCCGCCCACATCATGCAGTGGAACAGCCCCTGGGGTCGCGGGTTTCCCGGCTGGCACCTCGAGTGCTCCGTGATGAGCATGAAGTATCTGGGGACCTCGTTCGACATTCACGGCGGCGGCCTGGAGAACTCGTTTCCGCACCACGAGTGCGAGATCGCCCAGGCGGAGGCGGCGACCGGTCGCCCGTTTGTGAAGTACTGGCTTCACAACAACATGGTCACGGTCGAAGGCCAGAAGATGGGCAAGAGTCTCGGCAACTTCATTACGCTCAAGGAGCTTTTCGCCCCCGACTACCCGTTGCACAGGCGGCTGCAGAAGAAGTTCGACCCGCTTGTGGTGCGGCAGTTCGTGCTGACCAGCCACTACCGCAGCCCGCAGGATTTCTCGAACGAGGCGCTCCTTGCCGCCGAGAGCGGATTCGAGAAACTGCGCACGGCCGTCACAACGGCGCGCGAGGCGGCCCGCGGCGCCGACGAGCCGAAGGCCGAGGGGGCGGTGGCGTCGCGGCTTGCGGACATCCGCGCGCGGTTCGAGAAGGCGATGGACGAGGACTTCAACACGGCGGCGGCGATCAGCGTTGTGTTCGAGCTGGCGCGCGACGTGAGCGCGTGGCAGACGGCCGGGCTGTCGCCGGCCGCGTGGCGGGCGGTGGCCGGGACGTTCGACCGGCTGGGCGGCGATGTGCTGGGAATCGTGCCGAAGCGGTATCCGCAGGACGCGGGCCCCTCGAAGGATCTGCTCGAGCCGGTCGTGCGGTTGTGTATCGAGATGCGGGCGGAGGCGAAGAAGGCGAGGAATTACGCGCTGGCCGACCAGATCCGCGCGAAGCTGCTGGCGGCCGGGATCCAACTGGAAGACCGTCCCGACGGAACGAACTGGCGGCGCGTGTGATGCGGAGCGCGGCCTCCGCGAGGCCGCACGCGCGGTCTCGGAGAGACTGCACTCCAGAGAAGGCACGGATGCGATATGGGAAAGCAGCGCCTCGTACCGCGGTTTACCCGCATCTGCGGCATCGACCCCGGCCTCGGGCGGACCGGCTACGGCATCGTGGAGCTCACGCACGCCGAGCCGCGCGTGATCGAGGCGGGCGTACTCCGGCCGGGCGCCGCGGACCGGACCCTTGCCGCCCGGTTGGCGGCCCTGGCCGCGGGCCTCGACGAATTACTCGAAGAGCATCGGCCCGAGGCGCTGGCCGTCGAGCAGCTCTATGCGCACTACAAACACCCTCGGACGGCGATCTTGATGGGCCACGCCCGGGGCGTCATCCTGTTGACGGCGGCCCGGCGAGGACTGCCGGTGCTCGATCTGCCGGCCACGACGGTCAAGCGGTATCTGACGGGTTCCGGCCACGCGAGCAAGCCGCAGATGCAGAAGATGATTGCTCATGTGTTGAAGCTCGGCGCTGTTCCCCGGCCGCCGGACGTGGCCGACGCCCTGTCCATCGCGATTTGCGCGCTCCACCGGCAGCGTACGGAGGGCGGTCGAGCATGATCGCGCGAATGACCGGTATCGTGGCGGACGTCGGCGTGGGAACGATGATTCTCGAGCGCGACGGGATCGGCTACGAGATCCTCGTGCCGGGCTACGCGGTCGGCGAGTTGATCGCGTGCAAGGGCCAGGCGGTCACGCTGCACACGATGGAGTACTACGAGGGCTCCGCCGCCGGCGGCAACCTTATCCCGCGAATCGTCGGCTTTCTGCACCCGGAGGACCGGGCGTTCTTCGAGCGCTTCATCACGGTCAAGGGCATCGGCGTGCGGAAGGCGATCAAGGCGCTCGCCGAGCCGGTGGCGAAGGTGGCCGCGGACATCGAGCAGGGCAATGCGCCCTCGCTGGCACGCCTGCCGGGGATCGGGAAGCGCGCCGCCGATCAGATCATCGCCGAGCTTCGCGGCAAGCTGGCGGAGTTCGCGATCGGCGCGGCGAGCCGGGAGGGCGTGCCGGAGCACCGTTGGACGGCGGAACAGCGTGATGCGCTGGAGGTTCTCGTGGCGCTCGGCGAGCGACGGGTCGAGGCGGAGCGGTGGCTCGCGCGGGCGGCGCAACTGCACCCGGAGACCAGGCCCGCGGATGAATGGATCGCCGCGGCGTACCGGGTGAAGACCGGGGCGGAGGGATAGAGCTTGCGTCGCGGCTTTTGCGCGCCCTGCGCGCATGTATCGCGATTTGGCAGTAGCGCTACCCGTCATTCTGAGGAGCGCAGCGACGAAGAATCTGGCTGAGTGGCGCAGAGAAGCCGGATGCTTCGCTCCGCATGACGGGGGCCGGCTCGCCGGTGTTCGGTTGCGGCCGAAGGCCGCCCTGGCGCCTCGGGTCCGCGGCGCGTCGCCCGGGCCGTCCGGATCGCGACGGACGGGCGAGAGCGGCAGGCGAAGCGGAGGCGACGGCGGAAACGAAATATGGCACGAGACCGGATCATCTCGCAGGAATCCCGCGGCACGGAGGAAGAGCAGCTCATTCAGTCGCTGCGTCCGACGCGGCTGGGCGAATGCGTCGGTCAGCGACAGGTTATCGAACAGCTCAGGATCGCGATGGAGGCCGCGAGGCGTCGCGGGGAGCCGCTCGAGCACGTGTTGCTCGACGGTCCGCCGGGGCTGGGCAAGACGACGCTCGCCCATGTCATCGCCAACGAGATGGGCGCATCGATCAAGATCACCAGCGGCCCGGCCCTCACCAAACCCGGCGACCTGATGCCCTGGCTGACGAACATGGAGCGCGGCGACATCCTCTTCATCGACGAGGTGCACCGCCTCTCGCGCACGATCGAGGAGTTTCTCTACCCGGCGATGGAGGATTTCCGCGTCGATTTCGCCATCGAGAGCGGCATGGCCGGACGGACGGTGAATCTGCCGCTCAAGCAGTTCACGCTGATCGGGGCCACGACCCGCGCGGGGCTGCTCACGGCGGCGCTGCGCGACCGCTTCGGCATCCAGTACCATTTCGACTTCTATTCCGTCGAGGACCTGACGGAAATCCTGCGGCGCTCGGCACGGAAGCTCGATGTGAAAACCGACGACGGCGCGCTCGTCACGCTGGCGCGTCGATCCCGGGGCACGCCGCGGGTGGCCAACCGGCTGCTCCGTCGGACACGCGATTATGCCCAGGTTCGCGCGCGCGGCGAGTTATCCTCCGCCGTGGTCGAGAAGGCCCTGGAGATTCTGCAGGTGGACGCCCTCGGCCTCGACGAGCTGGACCGTGCGTATCTGCGGACGCTGATCGGTACCTACCGGGGCGGTCCGGCGGGTGTCGAGGCGCTGGCCGCGACGCTCGGCCAGGAGCGCGACACGCTTGAAGATGTCGTCGAGCCCTACCTGCTGCAGATCGGCTTTGTGATCCGCACCCGTCAGGGCCGCATGACGACCCGTGCGGCCTGCGAGCACCTGGGCCTCCCGTGTCCGGAGACGCCCGATCGGAGCGTCGCGGCAGACCAGCCGGGCCTCTTCGATGCCGGGTCCTGACGCCGGCGGGCACGCGTGCTCCCGCTGTGTCGGCAGTGCCGTTTGCCCGTGCCGCCTCCGCCGCGCAGATGACGGGTTGTCGGGCCGCGTCGTCCGCCTTACGATGCCGTTCGGCTTTTCGCAACGGAGGAGTTGCCATGTCTGACCGATCTCGGGATTCGAGGCCGACGCGCCGTGAATGTCTGATCGGGGCGGCATCTGCCGCCGCCGGTCTGGCGCTGGGCGTGAACGTCCGGCGGGCGGCGGCCGCTGCCGCTTCGGCCGGCATCAAGGTCGGTATGTGCGACTGGTCCTTGCAGCACCGCGACGTGAGCGCCTTTGAATGGGCCAGGCGGATCGGATTGGACGGCGTGGAGGTGAGCGTCGGCTACCCGGCCGACAAGCTGCGGCTGCGGCAGCCGGCCGTGCAGAAGGAATACCTCGCGGCGGCCCGCCGGTACGGCGTGGCGATTCCATCGGTGGCGATGGGCGTGTTGAACGAGGTGCCGCTGATGTCCGAGCCGCGCGCGGCGGTCTGGCTGGCTGATACGATCGAGGTGGCGAGGAACCTGGGCGCCCGCTGCATCCTGGTCGCGTTCTTCGGTAAGGGCGAGCTGAAAGAGGAGAACGGCACGGACATGCAGCGGGTGATCGACGTTCTCGCCGAACTTGCGCCGCGGGCCGAAAAAGCGGGCGTGATCCTCGGCCTGGAAAGCTATCTGACAGCCGAGGCGAACCGGAAGATCATCGACGCGGTGAACTCCCGCGCGGTCCAGGTCTACTACGATGTCTACAATGCCAACCACGTTGGCCACGACTACTTGAAGGAGATCAGACAGCTCGGCGGCGACCGCATCTGCCAGGTGCACTTCAAGAACGGCCCACACCTGCTCGAGCATCCCGGCATCGACTGGCCCGCCGTCGTCGCCGCGCTCAAGGAGGTCAAATACCCAGGCTGGATCGTCCTGGAGACATCAAGCCCGAAGGATCTGATCGCGGATACGCAGGCGAACCTGGAGTATGTGCGAAAGCTCTTCGGCGCGGGGTCTTAAGGGAAAGGCCGCTTCCCCGGCCGTCACGGCGGCGTCGTCGCCGGCACAGTCGAAAGCGGTTGCCGCGGCCGGGTGAGGACGCGGTTGTAGATCGTACGCTCTACTGCGCCAAAGCCCCTTTGCTCTCCCGGCTCGCGACGGGGCCGCACGTCCGCCTCGGGGCAGCCGCCGACATGGGGTCGGTCGTAATTCTCTCAGGGCCGGCGCACATTAAGCTCCTTGTTTGGTAAGGACTTCCAGAAGGAACTCGTTGTTCCATCCGGCGACCTGGCTCTTTCCCTTGATGCTGTCGGTGGAGGGGTGGCGATTGAGAAGGCTGATGGCGAAGCGACGAAGCCAGGAGAGATTGTTGGCCATGTGACGATTGCGGGTGCGGCTCTGGTCCTCGTCGAAGGTCACATCGAGGACCCAGTGCAGGCAATTCTCGATGCCCCAATGCCCCCGCACGGCCTGCGCAAACCGCGGCCCGCTGAGATACCGGCTGGTGAGGAAATAGCGGGTGTCTCCGCTCAGGGTGCCGTCGCGGTTCTCCACGAGGCGAACCGCCATCCCGATCGCCCGGGCCCCCGGCCACGCGTTCGTCCCAGGGAAATCGCGGGGGATCCTGGCCAACCCATAGTAGCGCTCGTCGCGGCGGCCGTGTCCCGTCTCGCGCGTCTGATGTTCCCAATGCGGACGCTTCCGAAGCTCGTCCTGACGCTCATCGCGGAACACCTCTTCGATCGCCGCGTAGAGCGTCGGCTGATTGTCCTTGACCGCCAGGACATAATCCCCGCCCCCGTCCACGATCTTCTGGGCGATGTCCTTCTGGCACCCCATCGCGTCGATGGTCACCACAGCCCCCTGCACGTCGATCCGGTCGAGGAGGGCCGGAATGGCCGTGATCTCGTTCGATTTTTCCTCCGTCGCCACCTGCCCCAACGCCAGGCCGTGGTCGCCGGCCCAGGCGCTGACCAGATGCAAGGGGCCCAGCCCCTCGCGCTGATCATGCGAACGACGCAAGGTCTTGCCGTCGATGGCGATCATCCGGGCTCCTTCTTCTTCGTGGATCAGGCTCGCAATCCACGACTGAAAACAGGTCTGAAAGGCTTCCGGCCGCAGGGTGGAAAGAACCCGGCGAACACAGTCCCGCGACGGAAGACCATGCGGAAGGGTCAGCACGCTCTGGAGCCATTCCTTCTTGGCCCGTGCCCACCGGGCGATCGCCGTCGGCCCCGAGCAACCCACCATGACCCCACAGACCGCAATGGGAATCACCTCCACCAGCAAATGCCGACGATTGCGGTGATGCCGAGGGTCCGGCAACGACTCAAAGTGCTTGACGATCGAACGCAAACCGACCGTAACCGCCGCGCGCCTTCGTCATCGATCCGCTCCTTCTGCAAGAACGCCTCGCCACTCCATGCGGCGAGCTTGCAGGAGCTATAACCGATCAACACCCATCGCGCCAGCCTGCCTATCTTGTCCAGTTATGCGCGCTGGCCCTGGTAATCCTCTCGACCGAAACGGATTACGAAATAGCTCGCAACGGCAAGAAAAGGGAATTCTGCTTGCTTTTCTGAAAGAACGGCTGTAAACTGTCGGCATATGGAACTGCTCTGGTGCGGGCAGTCGCGCGTTGATTAATCCAGCCATGTGAGGAACGACCGTATGGTAATGCCGCTGCGACGATCCGGTGCGTGGCCTTGGGCGATGGTGGCGGTGTTGGCTGCCGGCTCGGCAGCAGAAGGGGCGCAGGGGCTTGTCAGCGCGACCGGGGATAACGAGTGCGGTCAGCTCGGTACCGGAGACGCACCGTGGTTTCCGCGGCAGACATTGATCGCCGGGCAGGTGACCGCGATCGCGAGGGGCGGGGCGCATGGCGTCGCGCTCACGTCGGACCGGAGGTTGTGGGCGTGGGGAAACAACATGTACGGCCAGTTGGGCGACGGGACGACGACGAATCGCGCGACGCCCGTTGCGGTCTCGGTCCTGTCGAGTGTGATCGCGGTCGCGGGGGGCTACTATCACAATCTCGCGATCCAGTCGAATGGGATGGTGTGGGCGTGGGGTCGCAACGAATACGGCCAGTTGGGCGACGGGACGCGGTCGAATCGCGCGACGCCCGTTGCGGTTTCGACTCCGGCGGGCGTGATCGCGGTTGCGGCCGGTGGCCAGCACAGCCTCGCGCTGAAGTCGGACGGGACGGTGTGGGCGTGGGGAAACAACTACTATGGCCAGTTGGGCGATGGGACAACGACGATAGATCGCCCGACGCCCGCGGCGGTCTCCGGCCTGACGGGCGGAATCGCGATCGCGGGCGGGTTGTATCACAGCCTCGCGCTGAAGTCGGACGGGACGGTATGGGCGTGGGGATGGAATCACGGCGGCCTGTTGGGTGATGGGACGACGACGGAGCGCTGGACGCCCGTTGCGGTCTCGGGCCTGACGGGAGTGATCGCCATTGCGGCGGGCGGCTTCCACAGCCTCGCGCTGAAGTCGGACGGGACGGTGTGGGCGTGGGGAAGCAACTACTACGGTCAGTTGGGCGATGGGACGACGACGGAGCGCTGGACGCCCGTTGCGGTCTCGGGCCTGACGGGTGTGGTCGCAGTGGCTGCGGGCGAGTATCACAGCCTCGCCGTGAAGTCGGACGGGACGGTGTGGGCGTGGGGTTACAATAACCATGCCCAGTTGGGCGATGGGACGATCACGACTCGCATGGGGCCCGTGGCCGTTTCCGGTCTGACCGACGTGATCGCGGTAGCGGCAGGCGTTTGGCACAGCTTCGCGCTCAAGTCGGACGGGACGGTGTGGGCGTGGGGATGGAACCGCGACGGCCGGTTGGGTGACGGGACCACAGAGACGATTCGTTCAGTGGCCGTACTTGTGCCAGGCCTCAGCGGCCTGATCGCGGTGGCCGCGGGCGCGACTGACAGCCTCGCGATCAGATCGGACCAGACAGTGTGGGCGTGGGGAGACAACGGCTACGGCCAGTTGGGCGACGGCACCACGACTTCGCGCTCGGCGCCGGTCGCTGTCTCCGGCCTGACGGGCGTGACCGCGGTGGCGGCGAGCGGGTATCACAGGCTCGCGCTCAGATCGGACCAGACGGTGTGGGCGTGGGGAGGCAACGGCTACGGCCAGTTGGGCGACGGCACCACGACTTCGCGCTCGGCGCCAGTCGCGGTCTCGGGCCTGACGGGTGTGATCGCGGTGGCGGTGGGCGAGTATCACAGCCTCGCCGTGATGTCGGACGGCACGGTGTGGGCGTGGGGATGGAACTCCTACGGCCAGTTGGGCGATGGGACGACAACGGATCGCGCGACGCCTGTTGCGGTTACGGGTCTGACCGACGTGATCGCGGTCGCGGCCGGCGTGGGTCACAGTCTCGCGCTCAAGTCGGATGGGACGGTGTGGGCGTGGGGGTGGAACTACTACGGCCAGTTGGGCAACGGGAGGACGAATCGTTTGACGCCGGCTGCGGTCTCCAACCTCGCAGGTGCGATCGCGGTGGCGGCGGGTTGGTATCACAGCCTGGCCGTGAAGTCGGACGGGACGGTACGGGCCTGGGGACGCAACGACTTCGGCCAGTTGGGCGACGGGACGGGGGCGAATAGCCTGGTGCCCGTTGCGGTTTCGGGCTTGACGGGCGTGACCGCAGTGGCGGCGGGCCCGTATCACAGCCTCGCGTGCAAGTCAGACGGGACGGCATGGGCGTGGGGGCAGAACTCCTCGGGCCAGTTGGGCGACGGGACGACGACGGGTCGCTTCACGCCCGTTGCGGTCTCGGGTCTGACCGGCGTGACTGGGGTTGCGGCGGGCCAAGGCCACAGTCTCTTCCTGCGGGCGTCGTCCTTTGGAGATTTCGACATGGACGGCGACGTGGACCTGGAGGATTTCGACGTGTTCCGGGGCTGTTGGAACGGGCCGAACCGTCCGCCGCTCGGCTCGGGCTGCGAGGACGCCGACGCCGACGGCGATGCGGACGTGGACGTGGCGGACTTCCTGAAGTTTCAGGGTTGTTTCAACGGCCCGGACCGGCCGGCCAAGTGCCCGTAGCGCGGGCGGCGCCTGTGCCCCAAGCCGAGGAATGGACCTCGCCCGTCGCCGAAATCTTCGCCGGCAAGTACGACTTTCGGGATAAGGAGTCCAGGGAAGACCGTTCCCCGCATCGTTATGGTCCGACCCGTACGATGGGCCGGCCGATCACGGCGGCGGGGGCGTCGTTACTGTCCACTGCCCGGTCGGGCTTCGCGCCAGGCGGATCTTGCCGCGGTGTCGGGGAGAGATGTCGATGCCCTGTCTGTCGATCCGCAGGATGATGCGATGCTTCGGCCGGATCGGGAGCATCGACAGGTCCAGCGTGAGCGCCGAGACGTTGTCGGTGTCCACATCGATTTTGTTCGCCTCCGGGAACAGGCCCGAGACGCGAGCCGCGCGGCCCTTGTCAGCAAACGATTCGATGTGAAGCCAGCCGGCCTGCGGGTCGTCGGGCGAGTCGATCGTGAAGGCGACCCGGTACGGCGGCACGTCGTGGTAGGGGGGCTTCGGACGTTCCCGGCCGGCGGCCGATGCCTCGGCGGGCATTGACGCCGGCGGCGCGGTCTGCTTTGCGGCGGGTTGCGTCGGGGCGGCCGACGTAGCGGGCGCCGTCCGGGGCGTTGCGGCGGGCGTCTCGCCCGCGGGCCGGGGTGTCTCCCGACAGCCGACCAGACTCAGCCAGCCGGTACACAGTACGATGACGGCGATCATGGCCGAAGGTTCTCGCGACACGCGCGTCTCCTTATCCGAGATGACGATCACCGGTCCTGCCCGCCGGTTTTTTCCACTTCGCCGATCCGCCGGACCCGCACCGCGTCGCCCGACGCGCCGCAGCGGCCTGCGAGGCTTCGCTCGGGCCGGACGTTGATCACGGCATTCGCGCCGACGCGGGCGGCGGCGGCCTTGAGCCCGTCGATCGCCTCGGCCGGCGAGCGGAAGCCCTCGACGAACACGGCTTCGACCTGTTGCACGATCTCGTAGCCGGCCAGCCGTTCGCCGCTGGATGTGGCGACGATCCTGCCCGCCAGTTCGCGGCGTTCGCGTGCGGCCTCCTCTGGATCTATACCGTACTTCTGGAGTTTGGGATGCAGCACGGCGGGGCGGCGGGACCGCTGAAAGCGCCGGATTCGCCCCCACAGACTCCGACCGAGAAACAGCGCGGCCAGAGCGACAGCCCCAAGCTTCGCATAGAGCTGATACTCATCCGGTACGAACGGCATGCTCCAGAGGGTGATCATGGCCATGAGTGACGGTTCCGGGTGGCGTCTCCCGCGTTGTGCGTCCTGCGTGTCATACGGTATCGGTCGCCGGTCGCGTGGCCGGGGCCTTTCGCGGAGGCTCCTGGTTCGCCGCGACGGCGGAATCGGCCGGCGAGTTCGCCGCGGGCGGCGGCGTTTCGACTGCGTTGCCGCGGTATGCGGTTCCGCGCCAGACGGTGGTCGTGCGCCCGCCGAGCTTGAACATGGCGTTGACCAGCATGCCGATGCAGATCACGGCGCCCACGATGAACGTCGGCGCCAGCCACACGTTCACCCGGCTGAGCCGATAGAACCGGGCGATCGTGACGATATGCATCGCCACGGCGGTCGTTGCGGCGAGCGCCACCAGCCGCCACGGGCCGGCGTCGGTCCAGCCCCGCGCGGCAATGACGGCCCAGGCCGCCACCGCGCTGCCGTACGGCAGGACGTTTGTTACAAGCAGGAACGCCGTCGAGATCAGCAGGCGCCGGAAGGAGCCGAAGCACCCGTAGAAGATCCGGCTCCAGCCGCGCCAGATCTGGCGCAGCCCCGAGTACATCCGCACGGAATAGAGGTTGTCGTTCTGAACGACGGCGAGGCGCTGCCCGCGCTCCTTCGCGAGGCGGGCCATGTGCATGTCCTCGTTCACCTGGGTTCTCACCGCCTCGTGGCCGCCGATGGCGTCGTAGGTGCTTCGTTTCATGAGCATGAACGCGCCGTTGGCATAGGCCGCCGGATGCTTCGGGTCGTTGACGCGCTTGGGGTGGAACCAGAAGACCATCACCGCGCCGCAGACGGGCTGGATGATCCGCTCCCAGAAGCTGCGCGTTTCGAGGATCGGAAGGACCGACAGGAAGTCGATGCCGTTCTCGACCGCATGCCGCATGGCGAGCGACAGGGTGCGCGTGGAGATCTGCCGGCAATCCGCATCGGAGAAGCAGAGCCACTCGCCGACGGCGCGTTCCATGCCTTCGCGCATGGCGTTGTTCTTGCCGAACCAGCCGTCGCGGAGGTGCCCCACATGAATGACCTTGAGCCGGTCCGGGTTGCCCGCGTTCTTCGCTTCGGCGGCCAGGCGGTCCAGGATGGCCGGCGTCCGGTCGGTGCTGCGATCGTCGATGACGATCAGTTCGAAGCGCGGATAATCCTGCGCGAGCATCGTGCGGACGGCGCGTTCGATGTTCTCCTCTTCATCCTTGGCGGCGATGAGCACGGAGACCATGGGCGGATTCGGCGGCGGGCCGTCGTAGGACCGCTCGTCAAGCGGGCGCTGCTCGCGCCGAGCGCGGGAAATCTCCAGGTTCCGGCTGGCCCAGACCAGCGCAATGAGAAACAGAACGACGACCCAGACACACCAGGCGGCGCCCATAGCACCAGGCCTTTCTTGCCCCAGCGATTCGTTACGGCAGCGGTGCATTATCGCGGGCAGGCCGCGCGACGGCAACCGCCGGCGAAACGCGAGGAGGAGCTTTGGCGCCCCGGCCGCATAACCGGATGCGGGCGGATGTCGTGTCCCGGGGGGGCACTCCCGCCGTTCGCACCACTGCGTGGCGGCTGGAGGGCGAGTTGCCGATCAGACGTTACAGTCCCAGGTCCTCGACGAGGCCCAGGCCCGCGCCGAGCAGCACGACGCCTGCCACGAAGAGAAGGGCGGCGATCGATCCCCAGATGCGCATTCCCCATGCGGCGCGTGCACGGAGGTTCTCCTCGGTGCGGAAACTGATGATGAATGGGCGATCGACGACCTCGGGTTTGCGAATGGTGTTGTCCTCTCCCACCTGCCCCAGGACGTATACCGGCTGGCCTACGGGCAGGACGGCCTCCGCGTAGCTCAGATGGCCGCCCATGTGGCGCGGCCGGATGTGGTAGGCCGGGCTGTCCGGCAGGGGGCCGTCGAGACCGGCCATGCCGTCGAGAAGGTCCTCTTCGGCGCCGTTCGGTCGAACCGTCGCTTCGCCGGTGCCGTCGTAGACCTGGAAATCGATCCGGCCGTCGTTGGCGTACCGGGTTTCGGTGTGATGCTCGGTGACCACGCGGGTTTGCCCTTTCGCATCCCGTGTGACGCGGGTGGTCGTCCAGTGCTCGGTGACGCTGGATCGGAAAATCACGCAGGGAATCCGGGCCAGGTCGGAGATGAGCGGTTCGGCGGCCCCTGTCACACCCTTGACTTCCACCATGTCTGCGCCGAGGCCGGGGATGTCGTTCGTGGCAACGGTCGGTACCTCGACGATCGCGTTGTAACGGCGGGCGGATCGCCGGTAGCCCAGGGCATAGGCGATGGCGCTGAGCAGCAGAGCCGCCACACCGATGGTGAAGGCGGTGGGATTGTGCGGGTTCCATGTCGCCATTACGCCGATAGGCTATAGCTCGTCGGCGGCTTCGGCAAGGACGATTCACAAGCCGTGCGATGCGTGCTACTATCATGTTGCGACGGAACAGGTTCGGGCTTCCGTCGGTCGGAGTACATCACGATGCCTTTGAGCGATGACAAGGGACGCGATCGGTTCGACCGCAAGCGGATCAGGGAAGAGCGGCACAGGAAGCAGTTGCCCACGGAGGACGAACCGGCGCTTCCGCCGCCGGTAGAGCCGGTCCACGTGGACAAGACGCCGGGACGCAACGACCCGTGCCCCTGCGGCTCGGGGAAGAAGTACAAGAAGTGCTGCGGCAAGGACAAAGAGAAGTAGGGCGTCTCGGATCGGTCCGGCATGATCCCGCAGAGTCCTCCATGCGATCGTGCGATCAACGCCACGGACGGGCCGGCGCCCGGCCGGCGGAGGCGGGCGGCACTGGCCCGGAGGTTGCGCGAGAGCCCGCTGTCTGCAGCGGGGATCTCCGTGGCGATTCACCTGCTTGTGTTCGCCGTGCTGCTGAAGGTCGTCTGGCAGGATCGGCCGCCGCCTCCGCGACAGATCATCGCCGAGGCGTGGCTCGGCCCGCCGGGCGGCGGCGCCCCGGGCGGGCCCGGCGGCCCGCGGCCTGCGCGCGGGAAACCAGACGCCCCCAGCCCCGTACCGACGCCCGCCGTCAGCGTTTCCGCGGGCGCGGCAGGCGTGAAGGATGACGACCTCAAGCGCCTGATCGGCACGTTTGACGCGGGCGCGCAAGAGATACTCCCCGCCGCCTCCTCCGGCAGGGGCGAGACCGGCGGGCTCGGGCTGGGGCTGG
The DNA here is from genome assembly GCA_964653435.1 of uncultured Planctomycetales bacterium. Taxonomy (GTDB): domain Bacteria; phylum Planctomycetota; class Phycisphaerae; order UBA1845; family PWPN01; genus CAZMVY01. The sequence goes on from CAZZFA010000013.1 coordinate 22,846, forward strand.
GCGGGACCGGCGACGGGTTGCCCGGGACCGGCGGCGGGTCGGGCTCGTTCGGGGCCGTCACAGGCGACGGTCCGGCATCGGGCTTCTTCGGGCAGCGAGGCAACGCCTACAAGGTCGTGTACGTCATTGACACCTCCGGCTCGCTCGGCTGGATCTTCGAGCCGGTGCAGCGGGCGCTCATCGAGTCGATCGATCAGCTTCGTCCCACGCAGAGCTTTCACGTCATCTTTGCCGGAAGCAGGCCCATCGAGCTGCCGCCGCGCAAGCTCGTTCCGGCGATCGAGGCGTACAAGGAGCCCGCCCGCCGGTTCATTCGCGAACTGGTGCCCGAGCTTCAGTGCGATCCGGTTGCGGCGATGCAGCGTGCGTTCGCCGTCGGTCCGGAACTGATCTACTTCCTCACCGACGGCGACTTCGGCCTGGCGGGCAAGGAACTGCTCGCCCGGCTGCGCGAATGGAATGCCGACCGGCGCGTTCATATCACCACGATCGGCTTCGGTGTGAAGCTCACAAGTGCGCAACTCGGAGGCCAGCCCGTCGGCGAGCCGATCCTGCGTCAGATTGCGCAGGAGCACGGCGGGAACTTCCGCTGGGTCTCGCCGGACGAGGCCGAGGGGCGGAAATGATACGGCCGGCGGCGGAGCCACGAAGGGCTGAGGCGACGAAGGAGAACGCGACGCGCCGTTTCCGCGCGGGGGTACGGATCGCGCTGGTCACGGCCCTGCTTACCGCGACGGATGCGGCGGCGGACGAGATTCAGACCGTCACGAACGCCCGGTACGTCTCCGTGCGACTGGAGGATGTGAGGGACGGAAAGCTCATCTTTCGCGACGTACAGGGCCGTACGGCGGAGCGTGCGGTAGTGGATGTACGGACGCTGATGATCACCGGCTGGGAGGCATTCAACCGGGCGGAGGCGTCTCTGGCGGCGAGGCAATACCGGCAGGCGGCACGGGAGTTTGAGGCGATCCTTCGCGATGTGGAGCAGGCCGGGCCGGACGTGGGCCGGCCGCGCCATCGCCGGGAACTCGTACTGGCGCGGTTCGCCACCGCGTGTGACGGCGAGGGGCGCTTTGACCGTGCAGTGGAGGCATATATCGCGCTGTGCAAGGCGTGGGGCGCGGGCGCCGAGGGCCTTGAGCCGAAAAACGTACCGCCGCGGGAATCGGCGTTTTATGCGGCGGCGACGGAGGCGCTGGCTGCGGCGATTTCCGAGGCCGCGGGAACGGCGGCCGGCGACCTGCTCCGCCGGTACCGGGAGCGGCTGGCCGGGACACCGGCCACACAACCGGCGAGCCGGCCGGCCGTGGTCAAGCCGACCGTGAAGCCCGATCCGCACCCACGCGAGGGCCGCCGGGAGACGGATCCGCGACTGACGCAGGTCAGCCGATGGATCGACGCAGGCCAGACCGACCGGGCGGCGAGACTCATCGACGCCGTGCTGCGAGCCGGGCCCGTGGAGACGCTGGCACCGTGGTATTACCGGCAGGGCCGGTGTCTGGAGGCAGCCGCAAAGAGTGACGAGGACCGCCTGCGGGCGGCGCTGGCGTACATGCGCGTCCCTGTGCATTACCCGGGCGATCCCCTGTGTGCCGAGTGCCTGTACCGGGCGGCGATGATTCACATCCGGCTCGGCCACGCGGACCGGGCGACGGGACTCTTGCGCGAGGCGATGCGGTATTCGCCACCGGCCGATCTCAAGGCTCGCTGCGAACAGGCGATGCAAGAGGCCTGTCGGTAGTGCCGTTTCCGGTGAGACAGTTTCGCATGCGGCGAGCCGCGCGAAATCGTCCTGCCGAAGACGGTGGCAGCGCTCAATGCTCGTGCTCGTGTTTGGCGCAGTGCGGGCAGAGGAACCGTGTCTTGCGGGATCGCCCCGACGTCGGCGCCAATTCCGCGGGGAATTCATAGCCGCAGCAGCGGCACTTGCGCGGGTTGGTCTCCGCGACGCGGCGAGTCCACCATCCCGCGACGAGGCTGGGAAGTACGCCGCGGCCCTGACAGAGCGGACAGACATCGTAGAATCGCTTCAGGACGGCTTCGCGGATGAAGGACGATTTGTCCGGCAGCCGACTGAGCATCTCGGCGAGGTGGGCATCCACGCGAAACGATACGACGACCTGTTTGTCTGTTGCCATGAAGAGTCTCCCTCGGGCGGCCGTCGCTGCGGCTGCCGCGATCCGGTATTATGGAAGGCGACGGCGGGTCGGACAAGCGGGACGCGAGCCGATCATGTGGAAAGACCTGGACCTCTTTGCCTGTTACCGGTGGTTGCTGGCGATCGTATGCACGATCTACACGATCGTGCGCCTCGCGCAGACGGCCTACGGGTGGTTTGTGTATTTCTGGTCCCCGGCGCCCCGGATGGGGGTCCTCCGTCGCTACGCTGTCGTGCAGATATTGCGGATTCGCATACGGCGGTTTACGTTGGATCTGGTGCAGATTGCGGGCCTGACGGCGGCCCTGTTCGCCCTGCTGTGGCTGCATCGCCGTCTGGGCTACGTGAGTTAGCGGCATGAGCCATCCGGAGAAGACGTCATCCCCCGCCTTGTCGGATCTTCCGAACGACGAGCTGCGCGAGTACGGCGGAAAGCTCGGGCTGAATCTGCGCCCCGACATGGCGGCCGGCGAGATGCTTCGCCTGATCCGCGCGCGTCAGGAACTGCTTATCGAGCTGGACCGGCAGGCGCTGCTGGATATCTGCGTCTGGGCGCGCCGTCCGGTGCGGCAGTCGGCCAGCAAGGAGGAGCTCGCGCGGGAGATCGCGGGGATCACGCGGATGCATTTCGACGGGTTATCGCACCGGGGTCTCGTCGCGCTGGCCAGGCTCCGCGGCGTACCGGCGCGCGACGAGGACGACGACGCGACGGTAATTCGCCGGATGAAGGATGCAGAGTCGCTCCTGCAGAAGCTGCGGCGAAAACGCCGGGCCCTGGTCGGTTCGCTGCTGGAGAAGATGATCGGCGGCGGGGGGGGCGCGGCGGAGGGCGAGTACCGTTTCCTGCCGGAGGAGGCGGGCGGGGCCGCCTTCCGGGAGCAGATCGAGGAAGCGGGGGTGGTCGGCGGGATCGCCCGGCGCATCCGCGGCGTCGCGGACGACTACGTGCGCGAGAAGCTCGATGAGATCGAGGCGCGGATCGACCGCAAGCTCGACGAGATCGATCACCGGCTCGCGGACTGGCGGGACCAGGAGATTGCAAACCGTCTCAAGATCATCAAGATCACTCTGATCGCGTCGATTCTTGTCGCGGCCCTGAGTTTGGGTTATAGTGCGTTGCGATCGAGGATCGTGAAGCCGGCCGCGCCGACGCCGGCCGCCCAGCCGCTCCACGGGGAGCGCGGCGCGGCGTCCCCGGGGGCTTCGCAGTAGGTTGTGTCGAGTTCAGGGGGAGTCTTCCCGTCATGTACGAACATCTCAGCCCCCGCGTGGAGAAGGTGATCAAGCTGGCCAATCGCATTGCGCACGAGTACGGCCAGGAATACGTGGGCACCGAGCACGTCCTCCTCGCGATCGTCGAGGAGGGCACGGGCAAAGGCGTCGAAGTGCTGGCGCGGCACGCGATCGACGCGCCGAAGGTCAAGGCGGAGGTCGATCGGCTGATCGAGAAGAGCATGGAGGATACGTGGGTGTTCGGCCGGCTGCCGGGCACGCCGCACTTCCGCAACGTCGTCGCCCGGGCGATTGAGGAGGCGCGTGACCTCGGCTCGAAGGAGGTCTGCACGGAGCATCTTCTTCTCGGCCTCCTGCGGGAAAAGGGGAGCGTTGCCTATAACGCCCTGATCAACCTGGGGCTGAATCTCGCCGACGCACGCCGGGAGATCGCCGACCTCGATTCGTCCGACTAATACGACAGCGCGTACAGGACGATGTTCGCGGCGATTTTGCGCGCATCGTCGGGCTCCAGGCCCCGGCAGCCGTAGCAGAAGTGTCCGTCCAGCGGGCAGCCGATGCTGTAGGGGCTGTACACGAGGACCGTGCGGCCCCCGATCGTGACGCCCTCCAGCACCGGCGTGCAGAGGTTCGGCTGCTCGGCCAGGACGGCCGGGCGATACTGCACGCGATCGAGCCGGAATCCGAGTTCTCCGGAGAGGATGGAATGCGCGGGCGGCAGCGGTTCGAGCCTGCCGTCGGGGAACAGTTCGGCGACCATTCGGCGGAAGGATGCGTCGAAGGCCTTGCGCCCGCAGCAGGCATCGGCGAAGAGGAATCCGCCGCGCTCGAGGTGGCGCCGGAGGGCCTGGATCTCATCCGCCGTGAGCCGGAAGGGGAAGTGGCCCGTCATGAAGATAATCGGATGCTGTCGAAGGGCCTCGTCCGTGGCGCGGAGCGGTATCGCCTGCGGCACGATATCCACGTCCGCCTGGTCGTGCAGGAACCGCGCGAGGTTGGGCAGGGCCTTCGGATCGGGGCGCCAGTCGCCGTCGTGCATGAGCTGGCCGATGTAGAGTGCCGAAGGCGGCAGCGGCGTGTTGTCGGCTTCCGTGCGGACGACATGGACGACATCGAGCTTGTCGCGGAGCTTTTGCCGCCCGACGAAGTAGGCGGCGATGTTCGTCCCGAGTGCGAAGGCGCGTGCGCTGAGCGTCGGGACATCCGCCTGCTCCCAGAGGCAGGACACGTCGCGGGGCAGGAAGATCACGCTCGTGCGGCAGGCGGCATCGATGCCGAGCACCTCGACATCCCCGGCGATCTCGGAGTACGCATGAAAGATCGGATGGTCCCGGCCGAGCCGCCGCAGCGGGGTGTCGGGGAAGGCCTGCGCGGCGAACTTCTCGAAGCCCGCGCGGAACTCCGGGCGGCTGCAGCAGGCTTCCGCCAGGATGGCGCCGCCCTGGCGGACGAACTCGGCGAACTTCTCCGTCTGCTCCGGGGAAAACGTCGGGAACGTGTGCCCGTTGAAATACAGGATCGGTGCGGTGAGCCATTCTTCGAGCGGCGCATCGAGATCGACTACCTGCCAGCTCACCGGCTCGCCGAGTTTGTCTCCGATGGCGGCAATGAGATTGCTGATGTCGTTGCGGTCCTGATTCCAGCGATCGTCCGCGGACCAGCGAAGCTTGTTGACAAGCAGGGCCCGGTGACCCTTGCCCAGAAACAGAATCGCGAAGGACGTGTCCACCACGTCGTTCATCTCGCGCCAACTGCCGTTCTCATGCTGACGCCGGACGAGCTCCGCCGCGCCCTCGCGGTACCAGTCATGCCGGCCCAGGAACCGCAGGCCCGAGATCATCCCGACGCGTTCGAGGCCGTACAGGTAGTAATAGTAGTAGTTTCCGCGGGGCGGGTTCTCCGTCGCGTCGAAGTGAGCAGCCAGCCACGCGACGCCCCGCAGCACGGCCCGGTTGTCCGAGTACCTGCCGCAGTCCGGCGCCCGGCCGCCGGTGGTGTAACCGTGTTCGTGGCCGACGCGGAGTCTGTTGCCGACGATGTACAGGCTCGCGACGCCGGCCGCCGTCATGCTGCCGGTCGTCAGCGGGCCGCGCCCTTCGTACGCCCACCCGCCATCGTTCCGCTGTGTCTGGACCCAATCGCTCTCGGCCCGGCGCCAGACGGTCTCCGGCACCCGCACGCCCGCGCGGGCGGCCTCGTGCAGGCCCAGGAGGGCGAATTGCGAGTTGGAGTGATCCGTCCGCGTGAGGTTGATTTCGTAGCCCCACCCGCCATCCTGACGCTGGGCGTCGATGAGCCAGTTCGCTGCCGCCTGGATGTCGGCGCGGTATCGCACCGGGTCCACGGCGGCGAGGGCCTGGGCCTTCAGAGCGACGACGTATGTCCACTGGTTGGGGACGCGGCGGAGGAAATCGGCGGCGCGCGTGATGGCGGGATCGTTGGCCGGTACGCCCGCGTTGCGCATCGCCAGGATCGCCATCGCGGTCGTTCCCCCGGGCAGGTGCATCTCGCGCCAGCTTCCGTCTGCCCGCTGGGTCGAACGCAGGAAATCGAGACCCGCACGAATGGCCAGTCTGACCTGCTCGCCGCTGACATCCGGCTCAGCCGCGTACGCCGCCGGTCCACAGCAGATGGCCGCGACGGCAGGCAGGCAGAGGCAGATGCGGAAAGTGCCGTCGCAACGATTACGCGTCATCGACGCTCTCCGTGAGACCCCGGCTCGCGCGGGTGAGCATTATACCGGTCGGGGGTTGGGGCATGGGCTTTGGGGGTAAGGCGCCGGCTTGCGCCTGTGTAATCATGCTGGCGGAAATGGTCCCCCCAACGGCCGTGCGCCCGCCCGGCGCCGCGGAATGTGGCCGAGGCGGCTGCGCTCCCACGATGGCCGCGAGCCGCCGAAGCGACTGATCCTTGTCGTTCGGCGAGATCTTTGCCCGTCGCACGGCCGCCTCGAGAATCGCGATATTCCGATCGTACGTCTCGCGATCGACAGGGAACGGGTGGCCGTCCTTCCCGCCATGGGCGTAGCTGAACGTGGCCGGGTCGCGCCGGCATTGCCGGGCGTCGTAGATCAGTTCGGCGATCAGCGCAAGGCTTCGGATCGTTCGCGGACCGACGCCTTGCAGGCCGAGCAACCGCTCGAAGTCGGCGGGGCTGTGCTCGTGGAGCACACGAAGGATGCGGGAGAGGCGTTTCGGATCGATATCGACGGTTCTGACCGGATGATGAGCCGGCAGGAAGAGCGACGGGCCGGCCTGGACTTCACGCAGGATGCGCTCGGGGTCAAGGGCCGCCACCTGTACGCTCGCCCGTCGCGAGGCCTCCGCTTCGCGCGCCACCATGTTCAGGAAGCAGAGTTGCTCGCCCGGCGCGGCCTCGGAGTCGATGCCGTGATGCGGTTCGCACACGAAGTCCAGATCGCCGCGGCTGAGCCAGTGGTAGCGACGGGCGTAACCCGTCGCGCCGTTCATCCCCTGCTGGACCACGCACCAGCTTGAATCGTCGGCGAAGAAGAAGGTGTGGGCGTAGATGTCGTAGCCATCCTGGACGGCGGCGCTGTCCACCTTGGCCGCCATCCTGGAGGCGTAGATGAGCCGATCGCCGGGCAGCGACCGTCGCTCGCTTATCGCCGCGATTTCGTCGGGGGTCTTGCGTGAGACCGCGCCCTTGCCGCCGGCTACATGGATGCCCAGGTCGCCCCCGCGCGTCCGGTATGCTTCCTTCATGGCACCGCAGGTGACGGTAGTGAGGCCGCTGGAGTGCCAGTCGAAACCGAGCACGCACCCGAAAGCCTGAAACCACGCCGGGTCGGCCAGCCGTGCGAGCATCTCGGCGGGGCCGTACTCGCCGACGATCGTCTGCGTGATCGCCCCGGCGAGCCGGTGCATGCGCCGGAAGAGCCATGCGGGGGCCTGTCCGGTGTGGAGAGGCAGATGAGCAACGCTTCGCTTCATGCGTGCCTTCGGTTTTCCCCGGTCGGCGCAGCGGCCGACGGTGCGCCCTACCATACCCGATCGTGTTGCGTCTTCAATGAGGGCATCCGACGCCCTTGCTCGTACGTCGCAGGCGGATTACGTTGACGCAGTGTTCGCCCGGTTGCTCGGCACGGTGTTGTTCCTGCTGCACGCGGCGGCCGTCGTCGCCTCGCTGGCCGGTCCCGTGCTCGTCCTGTTGAGCACCTTTCATGAGGGCCCGCGCATTACGGTCGCCCCCTGGCGGCATGTCTTCGGCGATCTGTCCCGGTGGGGTACGCTGCTCGGCAACACCGGTGCTGTCGTGGGAATTGCCGTGCCCGTCTGCATGGCGGCCGGTATCGTTCTGGGCGTGACCCTGTTTCGGACGGACATCGCCTGTCGTCGGGTCTGGATCGCCGTCATGCTCTTTACGGCGACGATTCCTTTGTATGTCGTCAGCGCCTCGATCATCGCGATGGCCGGGCTGGAACGCTGGCTGGGTTCCCGGCTGATGGTTGCCTTGATTCACGCGGCGGCCTATGTGCCGATCGTCAGCCTCATCATCGGCATGGCGGTGCGGTCGGTACGCGCGGACCTGGAGGAGGCGGCGCTTGCAGAGGGGGCCGCCCCGGTGCGGACGCTGTGCCATGTTACGCTGCCGATGGCCGCCGGCGGACTGGTGGCGTCGCTGGTGCTGGTGGTCCTCTGGATCACGACGGACTACTCGGTTTCCGATGTCCTGCTCGTTCGCACCTTCGCCGAGGAAGTCTATACGCAATACCAGCTTCGCGGGCGGTTTCAGGAGCCGGCCCTTGTCTGCGTGCCGCAGGTCCTGCTCTTTGCCGCGCTGCTCTGGTCGCTTCGCAGGAGGTTTCTCTCCGGCGAGCCCGTCGAGGGCGACCCTCCGGCCGGCGGCGCGCCGCATCGGTTCAGGACGGGCCGGTGGCGATGGCCGGCGACGGTTGCGGCCGGTGCCGTTGTTCTGGCGCTGGCACTCGGCCCCGCCGTGTTTCTGGGCTGCCGGCTGTCCCGGACGCATGACGGGATGACGCTCCTGTTGTCGTTCGCCCCGGAGATTCGCACGTCGATTGCGACAGGTCTCGCGGCGGCGGTCCTGACGGCGGCCCTGGCGGTCGGGCTGGCGTGGTTTCTCGTCTGTCGGCGACGGTGGCGGAGCGTTCTGGCGGCGTACGTCGTGCTCATGCTGGCCTTCCCCGCGCCGATTCTGGGGATGGGGCTGATCCGGATCTTCAACCGGCCCGGTGTGCCGGGCTGGGTGTACGACTCGCCGCTGATCCTGGTGCTGGCGTACACGATCCGGTTTCTGCCCGTCGCGGTCGTGCTGCTGATACCGGCGATTCGGGCGGTGCCCGGAGAATGCGAGCTGGCGGCGAAGGTGGACGGCTGCGGCACCGTTGGGACCTGGTGGTACCTGATCTGGCCGCTGTGCCTGCCTGCCGCGCTGGTGGCGATGTTCGCGGTGTTCGTTCTGGCGATCGGGGAGCTGCCTTGCTCTCTGCTTGTCACTCCACCAGGATATGTCACGGTGGGTGCCCGCTTCTTCAGTCTGATTCATTACGGCCTGTACCCTGATGCAGCGGCGTTGTGCATGATCTCGATGGCGGCCGTGCTCGTACCGTCGGGCGGGCTTGTCTGGCTTCTCCGCAAGAGATTGCTGAGCTGAGAGGCTTGGCGGGAGATTCTTCCATGAACGCGGGTTGCCGAAGGCTGATGATTGCGTCGTTCCTGGCTGTCGCGATGACGGCGTGCGATCGTCGCGAGGCCGGTATGGCCCCGCCGAGCCGCGAGGTGGTGGTGTACACGGCGCTCGATCGGGAGTTTTCGGAGCCGATCCTGAAGGACTTCGAGAAAACGACGGGTATCAGGGTTCTTGCGCAGTACGACGTCGAATCCACCAAGACGGTGGGGCTTGCCAACCGCATCCGGGCCGAGGCGTTGCGGCCGCGGTGCGACGTCTTCTGGAACAACGAGATCCTCAATACGCTCATGCTCAAGAAGGAAGGGCTGCTCGCTCCGTGCCACCCGTCCGAGGCGCGGAATTACGCAGCCCCGTGGAAGGACCCGGAGGGATACTGGTACGGTTTCGCGGCCCGCGCCCGTGTCATCCTCGCGAATACCCGGCTGGTGCCGGACCAGGCCTTTCCCCGGTCCATCCATGACCTTGCCGATCCCCGGTGGAAGGGCAGGACCGGCATCGCCAAGCCGCTCTTCGGTACGACGGCCTCGCATGTGGCGTGTCTCTTCGCCGCGCTGGGTCCGCAGGCGGTCGGAAAGTACCTCGACTCGCTCAAGGCCAACGACGTACAGGTCCACGGCGGGAACAAGGGCTGTGCCACCGCCGTGGCCGATGGGGCCGCCGCCTTTGCCCTCACCGACACGGACGACGCGATCGGCGAGCTGGAGGCCGGCAAGCCGGTCCGGATCGTCTACCCCGACAGCGATTCCGACGGGATCGGCACGCTGTTTCTGCCGAACACGTTATCGGTCATCAGGGGCGCACCACACCCGGCCGAGGCTGCGGAGCTGGTGAACTATCTCCTCTCCGCCGCCGTAGAAAGGCGATTGGCGGACGGCCCGTCGGCACAGATTCCGCTCAACCAGACCGCCGCGCCGAATCCCCGCGTGAAAGGGCCCGGGCAGGTCAAGGCGATGGCGGTGGACTTTGCGGCCGCCGCCGCGGCATTCGAGCAGGCGAGGCAGGCGGTCGAGTCGCGTTTCCTTCGGTGATTTTCCGGTCGTCTGTTGGCGGTGAGACGGCCGCGCCGGGGCCGATGAGAGCCGTCCGTTCCGGAATAGGCGCGCGACAGACGGCGACGCGGCTCCTGACGTGGTGCGGGACGTGGTGCGGAGAAGCTGATACAGTTCACGGCAATGAGTACGGCGGGCGCATCAATTCGGAACGAGGTTCGGGGGATTGCCCGGCACGGCACGGTTTACATGCTGGCCGCGCTGGCCTCGAAGGCTGTCGGCTTTCTGATGATCCCGCTGTACACGCACTACCTCAGCACGGCGGACTACGGGCGTCTTGAGTTGCTGGATCTGACCGCCACGCTGATTTCGATGCTGGCCGGGATGGGCATTGGCACGGCGGCGATGCGGTACTACTACGATTCGGACGACCCGGTGCGCAGCCGGACGGCCATCTCGACGGCGTTTATCGGAGGGATGCTGTTCATGGGGTCGGGGGCGCTTCTTTTATGTCTGTGCTCGCGCCCGATCGCCTCGATCCTGCTGGAGGACAGCCGCCTCTACCGGCTGGTGCTCATCCAGGCTGCGGGTCTGTTTCTGGACGGCTCGTGCAGCATCGCGCAGTCCTACATGCGGATCGGCGGGCGGTCCGGTCTGCTGGTGACGGTCTCCATGCTGCGGCTGGTGGTGGGGCTCGCATTGAACATTCTGTTCGTGGCTGGTCTGCGTCTCGGCGTCGCAGGGGTCCTCCTCGGCGGATTTGCCGGGGCGCTGGTGGCATTCACGATCCAGTCGGCATGGTTGGTGCGCCAGGTTCGCATGTGCTTCGATCGCGAGTTGTTCTGGAAACTCTGGCGATACGGAGCGCCGCTGGTGCCTTCTGCCTTCGCGACGTTCGTGGTGGCATATGCGGATCGTTTTCTGCTGCGGGCCTTCGGCGAGCTCGGTGACGTGGGAGTCTACTCCCTCGCGTACAAGTTCGGCTTCCTTGTGCAGTTTCTCTTTGTCGCGAACTTCCACATGGTCTGGGACCCGCGGGTTTTCGATGTCGCGAAACGGCCGAACGCGCAAGAGGTTTTCGCCCGCATTCTCACGTACTGGTTTGCGGGGCTGTGCTGGGGGGCCTTGGCGTTGTCGGTCGGCGCGCACGCGGTCATTCCGCATATCTCGCCGCAGCCGTACTGGTCCGCAAGGACGTACGTCTGGCTGATTGCGGCGGCCTACGTCCTCAACGGCGTACGCACATACTGTACGCTGGGCCTGTTGGTGACGGACCGTACGTCCGTCGTGGGGAAGGCTATGGGCCTGCTCAGCGTCGTATGGATTGGTGCCTACGCGTTGCTCATCTGGAAGATGAAGGCGCTGGGTGGTGCGATCGGCACTCTGCTTTCCTACGGGGGCACTTGCGTGATTCTGGTCGGGCTCGCGTTGCGTGCCTATCCCATGCCGATCGAATGGCGACGTCTCCTTGCTGTGGCATGTTCCGCGGGCCTTGTCTATGTCGTTGCAGTGCGTGTCGACGTCGATCATGCGGTGTTTGGGGTGGCATTGAAGGCGCTGTTCGTACTCGCCTACCCTCTGCTGCTTGTCGCCTCCGGCTTTCTGCGGCAGGAGGAGCGTGCGATGCTGCGAGCGTGGTTGGGGCGGTTCCGGCGAGGTGTCTCACCGCCCTCGAGCGTCTGATTCCCGTTGCGGGTTCGTATTGGTCTTCCTCCGGTCCGAGTGACGCGGCCGGGGAGAGCTCCTGCCCGGGGGGACGGCTCCCGACCTTGTTGCCGATGCGCCGCAGAGGAGCGTTCAGGCATTCGTCGTCGATCCGCCGGATCGCCCGCAGGACCGGAAGGCGCTCTGTGCGAGGCGCCTTCGGCACCGCGCGCTTTGGGCGCGGTCAACGGGAAAGTCCGTCAGAGCGCGCGGGATAGGCGAGGTATTGGCGTCCTCGGCCAGTCCCCGGGGTGATGCGGAGCCGAGCAACGTTCGTGGAACGCCGGCGTTGGGGGACCGTCGGCTTCGTTGGCAGGCGGCCCGCGATGGAAACCGCCCCGGGTTTCACGGACTCACGTTGCGTGCCGGTTCGGGCCGATTACAATCCAGGTAGACGCGATCCGGAACGGCGTAACGGATGTGAGGGGCCACCCGCGAACGCAATTGGTCCGATACCCGGCGTCACAGGGAAGACTCCGTGAACAGGCCCTCGACGAATGACACCGCACAGCCCCATATCGTCGTGTCCGGATGGTATGGTCACAATAACCTGGGCGATGACGCGATCCTGGATGTACTGGTCGCGGAATTGGGCCGGCGGCTGGGGTCGTGTCTGTTTACCGTGATCACCGAGGCCGTGTCGTCGCCGCAAACCCGCCTGCTGCACGGGTACCCTGTGCGATGGTTGCCGCATCATTCCCCGTACCGGCTGCCCAATGCGCTGACTCCCCGTCTCTGGGCGGGCTTCGTTCGCTGTTGGGCGGCTGTGGCAACATGCGATCTGTTCATTCTTGGCGGCGGGGGTCTGCTTCGCGACAACTTCCGGCGTAGCAACCTTCTCCGTTTGCTTGACGACGTGTTCTGGGCGCGCCTCACCGGTACGCCGGCGGCATTGTTCGCCATCGGGGCCGGTCCGTTCGTCACCGGATTGGGCAAACGGCTGATCCGTTCGCTCGTGCAGATGGCTCAGTCGGTGAGCGTCCGAGATGAGATCAGCGCCGCCGCCCTCCGTTCGATTGGTGTTGCGGAGGGCCGCATCCGGATCGTCGGGGACCCGGCCTTGCTTCTGATGGCCGGTTCGCAGATCGAGCTGCCGGAGAGGAACGATCGGGTTCGGGTTGCGATCTGTCCATGTCATGGGATGCTCACCGGATTTCGCGGCGGTGCGGCGGGTAACCCGCGGCTGCCGGAGGTCCTGGCGCGTGCGGCGGACGGGATGGTTGAACGTCTGGGGGCCGAGGTCTGGCTGGTACCCTTCTGTCGTGCCTCCGCGAACGACAACGATGAGGTGCTTTGCCGGGAGATACAGGAGCGAATGGCACGCCGGGACCGCGCGGTGCTTGTGACGGATGTGCTTGACGCTCCGCGCACGAAGGCGATGTTGGGACGGATGCACGTTATTGTGGGTGCCCGGCTTCATTCACTCATTTTTGCGGCGAGCGGCGGCGTGCCGTGTGTCGGAATCAACTACGAGCCCAAAGTCCGCGGATTCATGCGCGCTGTGGGCCTGGAGGACTACTGCATCGATCCCCTGCAGGCCACACCGGACGGGATCGTTCGGCTTGTGCGCGGCTGCGTCGAACACGGATCGCGCCTGGCCGAGGTGATCGCATCGCATGTTGCGGCGTCGCAGGGGCGGACGAATGCCGTGCTCGACCAGTTGGCCGGTTTGGCGTCGTCCCACGCCGGCCGTCGCGCGAAAAGGACCGCGTGCGGTTCGAAAGCCGCTCATGCGACCTCGACGCGTCGCCTGGCGAATACGGGGGCAGGCCCGGCGGCCCCGGGCACAGTCAGCGTCGTCATCCCGGCGTACAATGCCGCGTCGTACGTTTCCGATGCCATCGACAGCGTGCTGGCGCAGACGTATCCGGCGCACGAGATTATCGTGGTCGACGACGGATCGACCGACGATACGGTCGGGGTCGTACGGCGCTACGGAGACCGGGTCATCCTGCTTCAGCAGCCCAACCGCGGACCGGCGGCAGCCCGCAATGCCGGGATCCGCAGGGCAACCGGCGAGTTCATCGCCTTTCTGGACGCGGACGATATCTGGACCGATCGCAACCTCGAGTTGCAGGTTCGGATCCTGAGCGAGCATCCCCGGCACGTCCTCTCGTACGGATACGTTCGGCGATTTGTCGGAGCGGTCTCCCCGGAACTCCGCCGTGCGACGCCGCACGACAGATTCTGGCCGCAGGGCGACGTCTCTGCGGCGCTGGTTCACGATACGATATGGGCGACCTGCGCCGCACTGATCCGCCGGAGCGTCCTTGTGCGCACGGGCGGATTTGACGAGGAGCTTCGCGTTGGTGAGGACTACGACCTTTGGCTTCGCATCGCCGGGCAGGGACCGGTTTGCTGCGTGTCCCACTACGTTGGGGCGATCCGGTTGCGCCGCGAGAGCGTGACGAGGTCACAGCGGTTCCGCACCACTCCCCCGGAATTGTGCGTGATCCGGCGCCACCTGGATCGCACGCCCGGGCTGCGCGAGCGCGTTGGGCGAAGGGCGCTACGGCGGCGGTTGGCGAAGTGTTATCTCGACTTGTCGCTGCATGATCTGCAGAGGAACCTGCTTGCGGCATCCCTGCTGCACTACGGCGTCGGAATGGCGATTGCCCCGACGCAGGCGCGGACGGTCGGTTGTTATGTGGGTGCGATGGTGCGGTGTATCCTGAGATTCACCGTCGGGCTCCTTTCGCCGAGGGACCAGCCGAGCGGGGAGGGCGGATAGGATGCTGACGGTACGCATTGTCGAACGGCCCGATGAATGGGCCGCACTGGCCGGCGGATGGGAGGCCTTGCTCGCGGCCAGTCCCACGGATTCCGTGTTCCTTACCCACGAATGGCTCGGACTCTGGTGGCAAAGCTTCGGTTCGCCGGAAGATCGCCTGTATGTGGCGGCTGCCTTCCGGGACGGTCAGCTCTGCGCCGTCGCTCCGCTGCGGTGGCGCTGCGAGAGGATTGCGGGCCTGCGTTTGCGTCTGCTCCGGTCGCTTACCAACGAGCACACGCCGAAGTACGACTGGCTCTGGCGACCGGGAGACACCGAGGCGATCACCGTGCTGCTCGATGCGATTTGCCGGCGGTCGGATTGGGACGTGCTTCGGCTTGACTATGTGCCGGCCGACTCTGCCACGGTGCCCGCCCTCGTGGCGTTTGGTCTTGCCAGGCGTCTGCGCACGTCGGATGAATGGTGTATCAGCAGCCCGTACGTCACGATCCGTGGGACCTGGGACGAGTACGAGGCGTCGCTGTCCGACAACTTCGGTTCCAAGACGCGTAAGGCCGAACGCAGACTTCGAAAAGCCGGACGGCTCGATGTTGTGGAAGTCCGCGGTGGTCCCGGCCTCAACGAGGCGCTACGCAGGGCATACGTCGTCGAGCAATCGAGCTGGAAAGGCGCGGCGGGCAGCGCTATCGCCGACCGTCCGAACGAAGAGCGCTTCTACACGCAGTTGGCGGCGGCGGCATCCGCGAGGGGCTGGTTTCGCCTGTTCTTCCTTGAGCTGGACGGACGGCCCATCGCATTTCACTACTGTTTCGACTACAAACGAACGATGTTCTCGGTAAAGATCGGCTATGATCCGGCCTTCGCCAAGTACTCGCCCGGCACAGTCCTGAAGTGGCTGATTCTGAAACCGCTGTTCGAGCAGCGCGCGCACGACAAGTTCGACATGCTCGGCGCGGCCAGCGGCTCCAAGCTGCGATGGACCAAGGAGGTCCAGGATCTCCGCAGCGTCTGTCTGTTCGCCCGCGGTCTGCGGGGGCGGCTGGCATACGAACTCCAGGTCGGCATCAAGCGCCGCCTGGAGCATTACCCGCGCTTTCGAGAAGCGGCGAAACGCATCAAGAGGCGGATGTCTGTTCAGCGCGACGCCAGACGGGATGTCAGCGAAAACGCATAATTAGGATTCCGCGGACGGAACCGCTTGCAAAAAACGCCAAGTGTGGGTAGGATTCATTCAGTGTGGCCACAGGCGGCGATCGGGCGGTTGCTTCGCGGCCAGTGAGGTAACCGGCGGAGCCCGGACAGCCGGCTGGACGGAGGTGCTGAATGGGGCGATTCGGAGGCGCGCGTGGGTTGCGGGAGCCGCTCGACGTGGGCAAGGCTCACGTCACAAAGCGGCAAATTCGTGAGCGGCGCCCGTCGGTCGCGGGCGGCGTGAGGGGCGTCACGCAAGGCAAGCTGAAGGGCCGCCGGCCCGCGCGGGATGCGCTTGTCGCAACGCTGACGGCGCTGGCGGTGGTGGCGAGCCCGGCTCGCAGTCTCGCCGTCGATGCTATCAGTGTCGAACTGGTGGGCCAGTACGGCGGGATCAGCTACGCCGTGGCGGTCGAAGATGACCGCGCTTATCTGGGCGCGGGGCCGCGGTTAGTCATCCTGGACGTCGCGAGTCCGGCGGTTCCGCGCGTGCTCGCATGGAGCGAGACGCTTCCGGCGATCGTTCGTGGCGTGGCGGTTGCTGGCGGCTATGCGTATGTCGCGGACGACGCTGCCGGCCTTCAGGTCGTCCAGGTTTCGAATCCGGTCTCTCCTGTCCGCGTGGGGAGCTGCGCAACGGGCGGACTGGCTCTCGGCGTTGCAGTATGCGGCAATTATGCGTACGTCTGTGATTACTACCTTGGTCTACTCGTTATCGACGTCTCGAATCCGAGCTTGCCCGTCCGCGTCGGTGGGTACAATACGCCGGGGCGCCCGCGGGGCGTGGCGGTTGCCGGCCGGTACGCCTATGTTGCCGCCTATACCGGTGGCTTCCAAGTGATCGACATCTCGAATCCTGCGGCGCCGACCCTCGCGGGCGGTTGCGGGACGACGGGGTATACCTATGACGTGGCCGTCGCCGGGGCCTATGCATACGTAGCCTGTTCTGACGCAGGCATCGATGTGATCGACATATCTGACCCAGCCTCGCCCGTCCGCGTGGGTGGCTACAGCACGGGGCGGCAAGCGCTGGGTGTCACCGTGTCCGGCACAACCCTGTATGTGGCGGCCAATGACGGGGGCCTGCAAGTGATCGATATATCCAATCCCGCCTCGCCGGTTTGGCTCGGCGGCTGTGCCACAGGAAGCTACGCTCATGATGTCGCCGTGGTTGGTCTTTATGCGTACGTAGCCAGTCACGACCTCGGCGTGCAGGTGATCGACGTCTCGAACCCCGTTTCACCGGCGCGCGTGGGCGAGTACGACGCAACCGGCTATTCTTTCGACGTCGCCGTCCGCGGCACTTATGCATATCTGGCCGATTGTCATTTCGGCCTGCAGGTCATCGATATGTCGAGCCCCGCCTCGCCCGTTCGTGCGGGCGGCTACGACACGAGCGGTTGCGCGCGGGGCCTGACCCTTTCGGGCACCTACGCGTATGTGGCCGATGTGGAAGCCGGCCTGCAAGTGATCGACATTTCAAATCCGGTTGCACCGTTCCGGGCGGGCGTCTGCGACACCTCGGGCTCCGCGTACGGCGTGGCCGTCGTCGGGGGCTATGCATATGTGGCGGACGGCGAAGCCGGCCTCCAGGTCATCGACGTCTCAAACCCTGCTTCGCCATTTCGCGTGGGCGGCTGCGATACACCCGGGTTTGCGCACGGCGTAGCCGTATCCGGAGGCTATGCCTTTGTGGCTGACCGGCAAGCCGGTCTGCACGTCATTGACATCTCTGATCCCCGCTCACCGGTTCGCGTGGCCGGCTACCCGAACGACGCCGGCGGATCCGCCTATGACGTGGCAACCCAGGGGCACTACGTATACGTTGCCGACGGACCGGCCGGCGTGCAGATTCTTGACGTTTCCGATCCGCCCTCGCTGATGTGGGTGGCAACCTGCGACACCAGCGGGATCGCTCAACAAGTGGCGTTGTCGGGCAACACGGCGTGTGTGGCCGATGACGACGACTTCCGGGTCCTCGATATCTCAGACCCGGCCTCGCCGCGCGTCGTGGGCGGCTACGACAAAAACAAGTGGGCTATGGGCGTGGCAATGGCCGGCAACTATGCTTATGTAGCGTACAGCCAGGGCGGCCTGGTGATCCTGCACCTGGGATACGCCGATCTGGACAAAGACGGAGACGCCGACGTGAAGGACTTTGCCCTCTTCCAGGACTGCTTCAATGGTCCGAATGCTCGCCCACGTGCGAGTCATTGCACAGGCGCCGACTTCGATGCGGACGGCGACGTGGACCTTCAGGACTTCTCGGTGTTCGAGGCCTGTTTCAACGGTCCGAATCGTCCACCGGCGTGTCGATAACCCGGTTACGTCATTGTGGATGCACTGCCAGACCGGTGAAACTGCAACTCGTCGAAGAGTGGGCCGAGATCCGCAAGCGCGCCAACGACTGGAACGCGCTCCTTGACGGTGCGCGCCCGGAGGACCCATTCCTCACGTTCGAATGGTACGAATCCCTTCGGGAAGCGTTCGGGCGGGGCTGCCCCACGCCGACCCTCTTCGCTTACGACTCTGCCGGGCTCCTGGCCGTATGGCCGCTTCACCCGGATCGAACGCGACTCGGCAAGGTGATCCCCTGTCGACAACTACTCGATTCCGGCGGCTGGTTTGTGCCGCACAACGGCCTGGTCTGCCGAGGTGATCCCGCTGCCTGTGCGCGCGAAATGCTCCGATACGTCCGCGCCCGTCTTCGCGGGTGGGATGCGCTTGTAGTTGCAAACCTGATCGAGGGCGGTGCGACTCACGCGGCGTTGCGGGAGGCCTGTGGGGAGCTGCGGCTGTCGACCGACACCGTTGCAGGCAAACGCTCGCCGTACCTGAGTCTCCAGGGGAGCTGGGAAACCTGCTTGAAGGAGCGGAGCGGCAACTTCCGCAGCGCTCTCAGGCGAAACGAGAAAGCACTCAAGGCGATGGGTACCGTGAGCATCGAGTTCTTGCGCTCGCCGGAAGAGGTCAGGCGCGGTCTTGCCGATGTCCTGGCTATTGAGCAACGGAGTTGGAAGCACCGGGCGGGTTCGGCGATTACGTCGCGTCCCTGGGAGCAGGCATTCTACGAGGCATACCTGCCGCGCGCCGCGAAACGGAACATCGCCGAACTGGCCGTCATGCGATTGGATGGACGCCCCATTGCCTACTACATGGGCCTCATTTATGGCAATCGTTACTCGCTGCTCAAGGTGAGCTATGTGGACGACCTCAAGGCCGGCGCCCCGGGGAAAGTCATCTGCCGGCACGTGGTGCAGAGTCATTTTGAGCGGGGCCTGATCGAGCATGACTTCCTCGGAGAGGATGAGCGATGGAAGCTCGACTGGACTCCTGCGTTTCGCCCGCACGTGAATCTGACGATCTATCGGTCGGATCTGTACGGCAGGATGGTCCGCACGATTCGGTGGCTCAGGACCCGCCGGAACGAAGTGGCGCAGACCTCTGCGCCGGAGACGCCTTAGGGCCTGCGGTCTACGCAGACAGATCGGCTTCCCGCGTTCGGCGCGCCAAGCCGAAGGCTGCGCCACAGAGAAACATCGGCAGCGCAAGGCCGATCCCCGGGCAGACCCAGATAACGGCCTGCCCCCCCGTGCCCTCGGTGGCGGGCGAACCGTCGCCGCCACCCGGCTGGTTGGACGTTCCACCGTTGCCGTTATCGCCCGCAGGCACGTAAACGGCCGCCGGATCCACAGGCTCGCTGCCCACGGGGACGCTCACGCCGTCGATCGCAGCCAGCGAGGTGAGCGAATGATCCGTGCAATCGCTGATCAAGACGCGAACCCTGCCGTCATCCAACGGAGAGACGTCGAAGCCCCACGTGTATCCCACGCATCGCCCGCTCCGTTCGGGGTCGAACATCCGGCTTACGTCGGCCACGGCGAGCACCTGCTTGGTTGACAGATCGAGTTGCATCAGTGATGTCGTCGGGCTGGACGCGTCAACGTCCGGAACGAACAAGACGAACGCGATGTCGCCGACCACGTCGAGTCCAACGATGCGAGTCCTGCCCGGAATCACAGGGTTCGTAATGTTTGCCACCCCGGTTTCGCCCGCAAGGCCGATGTACGGGTTCGCGGAGAGATCTCCGTTCGGGGCGGCGGGGTCGGCATCGATCAGATTACCCGTCCGGATGTCGAGGAGGAAGATCCCCGCCGTGGTGGTGTCCATCTTGACCAGCGCTACGGTGTCGTAGGTCTGGCCGGCGACGTCCCGTGTGCCGGCAAACGCACCGCGCATCCGTTCGCCGGGGCCCATCCGAAAAACGCTGTATGGGTTGGTCATCTCGAAAGAGACGATACCTTCGCCCCGGCGAACGAAGCGCCCGATACCGGATCCGGGCGAGCGGCCGCTGCCGGCATAGTCAGCCCGCGAGTGAACCAGCACCCGGTCATCGGATTCATAGTCCATGTCGTAACACCAGCCGAAGTCCAGGACTTGGCTCAGGGCTGCCGCGTCATTGGCTCCGACCGGATTCGGCGGGGAGCCGAAGTTGATCCGGAGTTCGAGGAGATCGCCGCGCTGGCTGGGCGGGGCCTCCCAGATCATCATGAGCACCCCGTCCGGGTTTCCGGAAACGGGGCGCCAAGCCAGACCGCCAAAGCCGTAACCGTGATACCACGGATTGTTCGTCGGCGGGTCCACGCGGTAGATCCGCGGATTCGTGAGCTGATAGAAACTCTGTGCGCCCGCCGGGGCACTTGCCAGAAGCAGCAACAGGCCGGAGAGCGCGAAGGCCGTCATGCCGCGGAAACTCGACGTGTCTGCGGAGGACGTGATACAGCCGGGCATTTGTCTTTCTCCTGTTGGTTCCGGCGTCGTTCCGGAGCCGCGCCGGCCCGGTACGGTCGTGGGACGCCGGCGGGCACGAAGGCATTCTAGCATAGTTCGGGTGTCCGGGGCCATATGTACGCCGGGCCGGGCACGCGGCCATCCGTCACCCGGGCACGCAATCCGCGGTGAGCCGTCCGTCATCTTGAAAAGAAAACGGGCCCCCGCCGCCGTGCGGCAGCAGGAGCCCGTGGTTTACGCCTTTGCTGATTTCCGCGTGCGCGGCGTTTTCGCGGGCCGCGCGTCCTTCATGGTTTTCCCGGTACGTGAATGTGCGCCCGGATCACGCCCGCCTTGATGTTCTCCTCGGTCAGTTCGTAGTCGGGCGGACTCAACACGAGATCGGAGCTCATCGCCTCGTCCCAGGTGACGGCCTTGCCCGTGTAGGCCGACATCCGGCCCATGATCCCGCACAGCGTCGACTCGGCCACCTGCTGCGCCTCGTTGATCGGCTTTTCGCTGCGAATCGCCGCGATCAGGTCCGCGTGCTCCTGCACGTACGGGTTGCCCTCGCCTTTGATCAGTTCCGGAAGAGTACTGATCCAGCCGTTGCAGTTCGACACACCCTTTTCGCCGATCACACGCTCGGACACGTCGTTCACGCAGCCGTTGATCTGGCGGCACTGGCTCAGCACATGGATGTCCTGGTCGGCCTTATCGGGGGCGTTCGGGTTCGGGTAGAAGAAATCGCATGCGAAGAAGTCGTACTGGTCGCCCGTCACGCGCCGGGCCCGGCCGCCCATGCCCACCACCTTCCGCGGGTGTGTGCCCAGAACCCAGTTCATCACATCGAGGTTATGCACGTGCTGTTCGACGATGTGGTCGCCCGAGAGCCACGCCCAGTTGACCCAGTCGCGGATCATCCAGTCCATGTCCGACCAGCCCGGCTCGCGCAGCCGGTACCAGAGCTGGCCGCCGTTCCAGTATGCCTGCCCCGAGAGGATCGTCCCGATCGCCCCGTCGTGAAGCCGCTTGATCGTCTCGATGTATCCCTTCTGATGCCGCCGCTGCGTGCCGGCCACGACGGACAGACCCTTTTCCTTGGCTTTCCGGCCGGCCGCGATGATTCGGCGCACGCCCGGCCCGTCGACGGCCACCGGCTTCTCCATGAACACGTGCTTGCCGGCATCAACGCACGCCTCAAAGTGCGCGGGGCGATAGTACGGCGGTGTCGCGAGGATTACGTAATCGACGTCCGTTTCCAGGACCTTCTTGTAGGCGTCAAAGCCCTCGAAGCACATCTTCTCGTCGATGTCCTGGTGGCTTTTCTCCTTGAGGCTCTTGCGGCAACCGTCGAGCCGGTCCTTGAAGACGTCGGCTAGGGCCACGATCTTGACGCCCGGATCCGCCTCCACCGCGTTCTGCGCCGCTCCCGTACCGCGTCCGCCGCAGCCGATCAGCCCGACCTTCAGCGGCGTGCCGGACTGCTGACCCCGCACGAGGTGCGGCACGACGCCCGTGGCGGCCATGGCGGCAGCCGTGGCCTTCACGAAATCCCTTCTGGACATGTGGCTTGTTTTGTCGCGATGCATTCGGTAGTCCTCCAGAGCCGACCCGTGGTTCGCGGCCGCTTCACGTCGCCCCGACGCGATCCCGACTCTCGGGAAGCCGGCGCCCGGAGAGAACCCCTCCGGCGCCAGGTCGGCGGAACCCTCATTATGGCCCTGTGCCGACGGTCGTCAACCGCGTACGCCGCGGGCGCGGACGCCATACCGCACCAGGCAGGGGGTCTCGTTCGCGTTGCGCACACCGGGCGGCCCCTGCGCCTCCTTCGCGCTACTGTCGTTTTCGGTTCGAGAGTCTCGTTCCTTTCCAGCCCCGCGGTCTTGCCTCCGGCCGCAGCCGAAGATGGCGGTGGGCGTTTCGCTCGCTTTCAAAGGCGAATCGGCGCGCACTGGCGTGCCGGCCCGACTACCGTGGCAGTTCGTGGAAGTGCAAGTCATCCGTCGCCAGGTCCAGCGTGGCGACGGTGTGCACGGTCGCGCGGTGCAATGCGCCGGGGTTGATGTAGCGGGTGTGGCCCCGGCGAAAATCGCTGCGCCCGTGCGTGTGACCGCTGAAAACGTAGTCCAGCGACGGATCGTGTTGCAGAAGCAGAAACTTCGCCTCATGGCCGTGGGCCAGGGCGATTCGCCTGCCGGCCAGCTCCACCACGATGGGGCCGTCGGGCCAGGTCAGGCCGAGCTGCGCCACCTCGCCCGCCAGGCCGTTATCGGGTACGTCCGTATTGCCCCAGACGAACCAGAATCGCTTCGTGAACGCGGCCAGCTCCTGCAGGATGGCCACCCCGCCGATGTCGCCGCAATGGAAAACCGCGCTTACCCCGTTGCTGCGGAACACTTCGATGGCCTGACGAACACGTTTGAGCCGCCCGTGGCTGTCGGAGAGGATGCCGACGATCATGCCCGGATTCTAGTCGCACACGCACCGCTCGGCGAGCGTCAGCCGGCGAGCCGCTGGTCGATGCAGGAGAGCAGTTGGCTCGCCGCCGTGTCGTTCGGAAACCGCCGGCACAAGGCGGCCAGGCTGCTTCTGGCGGCGTCCATCTCCGGTGCGGATGCCGAGGCGGCCCAGGCGGCGACGCGGGAGACGACGCTGCCGGCCACGCGGCGGAGTTCGTCCGGCGAGTGTGCGAACCACCCGCGGTCGGCGGCCTCGATCGTCATGCGAATCGCTTCCAGGGGCGCCAGACCGCTCATTCGAGCTATGGCCAGCCTCGCGACCTCGCTGGCGAAGCAGATGATCTGCGGCGAGGGACCCGCCGGCGGTGCGAGGTCGCGCCAGATGGCGGCCAGCTCCGCCGCGCCGGCCTGACTCAGCAGGGCGTTGAGACGGCCTCTGGCCCGCTCGATTATGCGGCGGGAGAGCGTTTCTCCGAGCGGGCACCGCACGGGCCGCTCGAGGTAGGCGGCGGCCGTGTCGATGACCTCCGCGGGCTGCGCCGTGTCGAGGTTGTCCAGATCGAGACAGGCGTTGCCGATTCGCTCGAGCTCGGCCGCGTCGGCTTCGTTGAAGGCGTCGGCGGTCAGCGAGAGGAGGCGGTCGGTTCGCTCGCTCGTCAGGAATCGCTCAACGGCAAGCGCCCACGGATGTCCCGGGGGATGCGGCGGGGTTCGCGTGGTGTCCGCAAAGGCGAGCGACCGGCCGCGAACCGCCTGTAGTGTGCGAGCGGGCTCGCCCGTGAGGACGGTGAGACGTCCGAGCCTCCCGATCGAGAAGCGGACGCCCGCGGAGAGCGGGATGGCCGGCCGGAGTATGCCGGGCACCGACAGGAGCACCGCCTCGGCAACGGCCGGCAGATCTCCCGTAGTGTGGACGATCACCGTTTCGTCGGACACGAGCTTCTCGACGCAGTGGGTGATCCAGGCGTGGCCGACCCGGCTCAATGCAGTGGCGAAACAGGCGCGGGTTGTGCGGGTTCCGGTGACGAGCCTCGCGGGCTGCAGGGTCCGGGCGGGCGTGAGGTCCGCCTGGAGAAGGCCCGCCGCCTCGGCGGCGCGGAGCACGTCGAACGGATTGTTGTGAAAGCGGCGCAGCGCGTCGGCATCCAGGACGAATGCCCGCGTATATGCGCGAAGGCCTCCGCGCCCGGTGGGTTCCTTGCCGGCGTACGTGCTGTGGAGCACGGCATACCGGCCGGTGCTCAGCGGGGCAAAGGCGATCCCGAATGCCGCGGGGGTATCGTCGCACAGCCCGTCTCCGGAGGGCGAACGCGAAGCGATTTCGGCGGATTCGGTATGGTG
Organism: uncultured Planctomycetales bacterium; assembly: GCA_964653435.1. Lineage (GTDB taxonomy): Bacteria > Planctomycetota > Phycisphaerae > UBA1845 > PWPN01 > CAZMVY01. Next base: position 47,098 of record CAZZFA010000013.1, read on the forward strand.
AAGGCCGTTGGTAGCGGCGACGATGCGGTAGCCCTGGCCCAGGGCGGAGCGAATACACGTGAAGATCGCCTGGTCGCAGGTCACCGTGGCGGAGTCCGGCTGCGTTCGGATGGGTTCACAGGGGGCGGTCGCTAGCTGGTCCGAATCCGATCGATAATCCATTCGAACGGCTCCAGAATGCCGCGGGGCGCGACATGAAGCGGAATGGGCACCACGGTGTCGTCCTCGTCCCGCGCGAAGGCGAGCGAGCCGACGGTACTCGCGGCGAAGAACTCGACGTTCTCAAAGCGGCTCTGGCAGATGTTCCAGAGCCGGTTCAGGTTCGTTTCCGCAAAGGCCCGCGGATTATCGAAGCATTCCGGGCAGTAGTCCGCCTTGCAGAGGACCACTGCGATGGGGTTGCCGGCCCGTCCGCCGCGCCGCGTGGCGAAGCTGCGGTCGACGTAACTCATGAGTTTCAAGGCGAAGTAGTCCGGGTGCGGCGAACCGGACGCGGCGACGGCCGCATCGATCAGGAGCAGAGCGCCCGCGCTCTTGGCGAGCAGTCCGGTGATGGCGCGGTAGGTCTTGGGTGTTTCCACTTCCTGGGCGAGCGCTTCGCCGGCCATGTCGGGCAGGAGAAGGTCGAACCACTCCTCGCTTCGCCCGTCCCGATGGCGGACCTGGTAGTAGGCCCATTTCCAGTTGTCGACCTCGAGCGGCGTCTTCGGCGGAAACCGCCGCGCGCTCATGTGTCCGATCACCGACTGCTGGAGGTTGACGGAGTATGCGCCCTTCGGGATGGCCTCAAAGCCGCCGGCGCGCTTGGAGAGCATGTCGAGCAGGAAGCCGAGGTAGACGGTCTTGCCGACGTTCGACTCTCCAAGAATCGTGATGATCTTCGGCTCGCGCTGCTGGATCGCGGCCTCCTCGATCAGCGACATGGGAGCCCCGCAGCCCGAGCACAGCATCGCGTCGGGCGGGTTCTGCCGCTCGCAGATAAGGCATTGGCTGGCCGTGAAAGCTGTCGTTCCTGACGCCACCGGAAGCCTCCGTCGACTCAGGCGGACACGCGGCCGTCGGCGAGTGGCCGCGCGCCGCGCGGCTGCTCGTTCGGCCCTGTTCTCGCCCGGCCTTTCCCGCTATTCATCCTTCAGCCACGTGGCTTCCTCGAGGCTCATGGCGCAGCGGAAGCCCACGTTGTGCGTCCGCGCCAGCGCGATGTGCCCCGTACGGAACAGCCCCGAGGCCTGCGACTCGAAATAGGTGTCGTACGCCCCGCCGCGCGTGACCTTGAGGTCCATCTCCGCGATGATCGGCGCGCCCGTCTCCGTGGTGAGCATCAGATCGGCGTCCGTCCATTCCCACACGTTGCCGACGAGTTGCAGCACACCGTTCGGCGCCGCGCCCGCCGGATACGCATCCACGGGTACCGTGCCGCCCACCCCCGACGACCAGATGTTGCAGCGGTCCCGATCCATCGCGTCGCCCCAGGGGAACCGCCGGAGCAGGTCCGTATCGCTCCGGATCCGCCAGGTCGCCGCCATCTGCCACTCCGCTTCCGTGGGCAGCCGCTGCCCGATCCAGCGGGCGTACGCCGCCGCCTCGTACCAACTGATTCCCACGACGGGGTGGCGGCTGAGCGCGCGATCGTGCCGCCCGTTCCGCCAGAACCGCGGCCCCGGCTGGCCGGTCTGGTCGCGCATCTGGATGAGGTGCGGCCAGAGCGACTTGGGCCAGAGCTCGAAGTTCTCGTACGCTCCCGCGTCCACGAATCGCTGAAACCGCGCGTTCGTCACGGCGTGAATGTCGAGCAGAAACGGCGCGACCTCCACTTCCGTCTCGGGCATGCCGGGGGCGTCGACCAGCCCCTGGGGGAGGCTCGCACGTCCCGCCGGCACGAGCGCCATCTGCTGCTCGAGACGCATCGCCGCTTCACGGCAGATCGTCTTCCCCTCCGGATGGTTCGCCCACTCTTCCCGTCGGGCCAGGATTACGCTGTAGCGCTCCTGTTGCCAGAGCGCCTTGAGCGGGTCCGTTTCCGCCTTCTCGGTCGGCGCCGGAACGAAGGCCTCGGCCGTCCGAACCGCCGGGGCCGACGCGGTTCGCTCGCTCCTCGTCGCGCCTCGTCTGGAGAAGATTCTCAATGCCATCCGTGATTCCGCCTTGACGCCTCGCGCGTCTGCGCCGCCTCGGGGAGCATTCGTCCTCACACGCCCATCGCACGCCGCTTGACATCGCGCCGCAGCTTCAGCAGGGCGGGATCGGTTTCGGCCTCCGCATCATCCCCGCGCGGCTTACCGCCGTTCGCCGGGTCCGCACCCGCCGGCGAAGCCATAACGGCTTGTTCAAGCTGCCGGCCCAGAGAGGCGATTTCGTTGCGCAGCGTGACGATCTGCTGGCGGGACGAGGCGATAAGCTGCTCATGCGCGGCGAGCTGCTGCTCCCGGACGGCGAGCTCGGACCGATGCCTTGCGATCTCCGCCTGTTGCCTTTCGAGTTCCTCCCGGATCGCCTTGAGCCGTTGTTCCTCCGCATTCAGACTGTTCTGCCGTTCCGCGGCGGCGGCGGATGCCCTTTCTGCCTCGGCCTTCGCCGCGGCAACAGCTTCTTCCTGCTGCGTGACGGCGGCGGATCGTTCGGCCAGATTGCGGTCTATTGCTTCGAGACTTTCCTGGATCTCGCGCAGCGCCTTGTCCCGCTGGTCGAGTTCGGCCGCGCGAGCCGCCAATCGCTCCTTCTGCTCCCGCAGCGCCCCGAAGACGGCCTCCAACTCCGCCGCCAAGTCGACCGGCCCCGGCGCGATATCTTGCGCGTTTTCTTCGCTCACGATGGACCTCCGCACATGAGGGTGTGGATACGCCAACGCGATCCGCCCGGGCCTTTCTTCGGTCAGTCACAAGGGCTACTTTCGGCCGCAAAGTCCTCGCTGGCAAAACGCCGGCGCGATTGTGCATGCCCCGTCGCCCGACCGATAATCGCGCCGCTGTCGCCGCGCCGGGGTAGTCGCGGAAATAACCGATAGACGAACGCCGGATATCGCAGGGCCGTCTCCTGCGAATCGGGATCCGGGTCTCGCGACCAGCCGAACGGCCACTTGGCGGAGCTGCCTACAAGCTGGTAGGATGTGGCAAGTCGGCCTACCGATCGGTATGACGGCCGACGAGGCGAGGCGCTTATGTCGGATCGCAACGCACCCTCGGCGGTGAAGCGCGAGGTTCGAGAGCTTTCCCTGCTGTTCGAGATCAGCCAGATCCTCGATGCCAGTCTGGACCTGCGGGACGTCCTGGGGCCGGTTCTGAATGCGCTGGCGGCGCGCATGGGCGTGGCGCGGAGTACGCTGACGCTGGTGAACAAGGAGACGGGCGAGTTGTCGATCGCGGCCGCACACGGCCTTTCCGCCAGCCAGCAGGAGCGAGGTCGCTATCGTCCGGGCGAGGGTGTCACGGGGCGCGTCGTCCAGACGGGCCGACCGGCCGTCGTCCCGCGGATCTCGGAGGAGCCGCTCTTCCTCAACCGCACGGGCGCCCGAAAACGCCTCCGCAAGAAGGACATTTCGTTCATCTGCGTGCCGATCAAGCTCGGCAACGAAGTCATCGGGGCTCTCAGCGCCGACCGCCTTTTCGCGGAAGACGTTTCGCTGGAGGAGGATGTGCGTCTTCTGTCGATCATCGCGTCGATGATCGCGCAGGCGGTCCGACTGCGGCAGACGGCGCTGGAGGAGCGGCAGCATCTGCTTGAGGATAACGTCCGGCTGCGGGACGAGCTGAAGGAGCGGTTCCGCCCGGCGAACATCGTGGGAAACTCCAGGGGCATGCAGGCCGTCTACGACCTGATCGCTCAGGTCTGCAAGAGCGACACGACGGTACTGATCCGCGGCGAGAGCGGTACGGGCAAGGAACTGGTTGCCAACGCCATCCACTATAACAGCCCGCGCGCCTCGAAACCGCTGGTGAAGGTTAACTGCGCGGCGCTGCCGGAGAGCGTCCTCGAGAGCGAGCTGTTCGGCCACGAAAAAGGGGCGTTTACGGGCGCCCTGGCCATGCGGAAGGGGCGGTTCGAGCTGGCGGAGGGCGGTACGTTGTTTCTCGATGAGATCGGCGACTTCTCGGCCGCGACGCAGATCAAGCTGCTTCGCGTGCTTCAGGAGCGGGAGTTCGAGCGGGTCGGCGGCGTCACGACCATCAAGGCCGACGTGCGCGTCATCGCCGCGACCAACCGCAACCTGGAGGCGCTGATCGAGAGCGGAAAGTTCCGCCAGGACCTCTACTATCGTCTGAACGTCTTCCCTATCCACATCCCGCCGCTGCGCGAGCGCAAGGCGGACATCCTCCTGCTGGCGGACTACTTCGTCGAGAAGTACGCCAAGGCGAATCACAAGGCCGTCCGCCGCATCTCCACGCCGGCCATCGACATGCTCATGGCGTATCACTGGCCGGGCAATGTCCGTGAGCTGGAGAACTGCATCGAGCGGGCTGTGGTCCTGAGCAACGACGACGTGATCCACGGGCATCACCTGCCGCCGACCTTGCAGACGGCCGAGGCCAGCGGCACCGTGTTCAGCGGGACGCTGCAGGCGACCCTCGATAACGTCGAGCGCGAGCTGCTGCTCGACGCCCTCAAGAGTGCCCGGGGCAACCGGGCCAAGGCCGCCCGGGCGCTGGGGATCAGCGAGCGCCTGATGGGCCTGCGGGTGAAGAAGCACGGCATCGATGCGAGGCGGTTCCGCGTCCCGGGATAGTCGGAATCGCTCCTCGCTTGCCGCCGACGCATTGTGAAGCACCGGGGAGCACGAAGACGCGCCTCGCTTCTCCTGCGGCTTTCCTTCGCGCCCGGCAGCGTGTTTGATCGTCCTTCCCCGTCGGTGTACAAGACCGCTGCGGGCGGCCCGCCCGGCGGGGGCGGGAAACGGGCGTTTGCCCGGAGTTGCGAGTGCACTGGCAGGAGTACGCCATGAAAGCCGGTTTCGTCGTGCGGTTGATCGTTCTGGGGTTGGTGCCGACCACGGCTCTTGCCGCGGATGCCGAAAAAGCCCCCGTCACCTTCGCCGTCGTCCGCGTTCCGACGACCGCAGGCGCAAACGCGTTCTACGTCGGCAATCGCCCGCCGCTGCTGCCGAACCCGCTGATCAAGCTTCCGATCGGGGCCATCACGCCGAAGGGCTGGTTGCGACAGCAGCTCCTGCTCGAAGCCGATGGCATGTCCGGGCACCTGTCCGAGATCAGCAAGTGGTGCAAGGCGGAAGGCAGCGCGTGGATGAATCCGCGGGGCGAGGGGCGCTTCGGCTGGGAGGAGTTGCCGTACTGGCTCAAGGGCTTCGGCGACCTCGGGTATGTGCTTCGGGACGATCGGATCATCCGCGAGGCCCGATCCTGGATCGACGCCATCCTGGCGAGCCAGGAGCCCAGCGGCTACTTCGGTCCGCGCGTCGGCAAGACCGCGATCCAGGGCAAACCCGACCTCTGGCCGAATATGCCGATCCTGAACGCGCTGCAATCGTTTTACGAGGTTACGGGCGATCCGCGAGTGATCCCGTTCATGCTACGGTACTTCCGCTACGAGTTCGACCTGCCGCGGGCGGATCTCTTCCCCGAGAGTTGGCAGAAGATCCGCGCGGGCGACAATCTCGAAAGCGTCTACTGGGTCTATAACCGCACCGGCGAGGCGTGGCTGCTCGACCTGGCCCGGGTGATTCACGAGCGGACGACCCGGTGGGACCTCGGGCCCGATATGGACCGCTTCTGTCTGCACGGCGTGAACTTCGCCCAGGGCTTCCGCGAGCCGGCCGAGTACTACATGCTGAGCCGGAACCGCGCGGACCTTGATGCGACCGAACGTAACTACATGGAGATGCGGGTGAAGTGGGGTCAGGTTCCGGGCGGCATGTACGGCGCCGACGAGAATTGCCGTAACGGCTACCACGGCCCGCGCCAGGGGGCCGAGACCTGCGCGATCGTCGAGATGATGCACAGCGACGAGATGCTGCTGAAGCTCACCGGCGACCCGATGTGGGCCGACCGCTGCGAGGACGTCGCGCTCAACACGTTCCCGCCGTCGATGACGCCCGACCTCAAGGCCCTGCACTACATCACCTCGCCCAACGTCGTTCAACTGGATGCGGGCAACAAGGCCCCCGGACTCGAGAACAGCGGATGCATGCTCGCCTACAGCCCCGACGAACGCTACCGCTGCTGTCAGCACAATGTCGCGATGGGCTGGCCGTACTACGCGGAACACCTCTGGACGGCCACACGCGACAATGGTCTGGCGGCGGTGCTCTACGCCGCCGCCGAGGTGAAGGCGAAGGTGGGCGACGGGACCGAGGTGGCCATCGCGGAGGCGACGGATTACCCGTTCGAGGAGACGGTCGTGTTCGTTCTGTCGACGCCGAAGCCCGTTCGTTTCCCGCTCTATCTCCGGGTGCCGCGCTGGTGCGAGGCGGCGAGGGTGTCGGTCAACGGCGAGCCCGCCGTGGAGGGCGGTCTCTCCGAGCCCCCGACGGCGTCGCAGACCGCGGCTCCCGTGACCGGGGCGGCCCTGCAGCGGCCGCGCCCCATACCGCCGCTTACGTACGTGCGGATCGACCGCACGTGGTCCGACGGCGATAAGGTCCGTTTCGATCTGCCGATGCGGATCGAGGTGAAGACGTGGCGGTCGAACGGGGATTCGGTTTCGGTGTATCGCGGGCCGCTGGCGTATTCGCTCAAGATCGGCGAGAAGTGGGTCAAGTGCGGCCGCTCGGAGAAGTGGCCGGACTGGGAGGTCTTCCCCGCCACGCCGTGGAACTACGGTCTGCGGATCGAGGCGGCGAACCCGGCATCGTCGTTCCGGGTCGTGCGGAAGCCCGGGCCGGTTGCGGCGCAGCCGTTCACGCCGGATGCGGCGCCGATCGAGCTGATCGCACAGGGCCGGCGTATCCCTGCATGGCAGATGGATGAATTCGGGCTTGTGGGCCCGCTCCAGGCGAGCCCGGCGAAGTCCGACCAGCCCGTGGAGCAGGTCACGCTTATCCCGATGGGTTGTGCGCGATTGCGGATTTCGGCCTTCCCGACGATCGGAGAAGGCCCCGATGCGCACGAGTGGACGGTTCCGCCGCCGTCGAAGCATCACGCCTCGCACGTGTGCAACGACATCAATGCCCTCAGCGACGGGCGGATTCCGAAGGCCTCGAACGACGCCACGATTCCCCGGTTCACATGGTGGGATCACAAAGGCACATCGGAATGGGTGAGCTGGACGTTCGAGAAGCCGCGCCGGGTTTCGGCGTGCGAGGTGTACTGGTTCGCCGACACCGGCCGGGGCCAGTGCCGCGTACCGGCGTCCTGGAAGGTCGTTTATCGGGCAGGGGGGCAATGGCGGGAAGTGCCCGGCGCCTCGGCGTACGAATGCCGCCCCGATCAGTTCAATCGCGTCACCTTCGAGCCGGTCGAGGCGGATGCGCTGCGGATCGAGGTGCAGCTCCAGAAGGGCTACTCCGGCGGGATTCTGGAGTGGATCATCGAGTAGCCGGCTTCGGCCCGGTTACCAGAAGATCGCATACAGTGCCAGCGTCATCAGGACGACGAGGGCGCCCCAGATCTTCACGTCGCCTCGGGTCTGGAGGTTCATCTTCGGATTGACGGGCAGATCGACGGGCCGCGCCATCGGCATGGCCAGTCGCATCACGGTCAGCACGATCAGGACCGCGACGAAGCAGATGGCCATGCGGTTGAGGAAGGCGATCTGCGGCGCAAAGAGCTTCAGGCCCCCGTACAGGACCGGATTGAGCAGCAGGCCGACCGTGCCGCACGTCCGGGGTGCCCTGTGCACGAGCACACCGAAGAGGAAGATCGCGAGGATGCCGGGCGAGATGAACCCCTGGAACTCCTGGATGAACGTGAAGATGCCCCCGAACTTCGGGTCGTCCAGCATCGGCGCGATGATCACCGCGATCAGCACGAACAGCACGACGCAGATGCGTCCGACGGTGACGAGCTGGAACTGCGACGCGTCCTTCTTGAGCTTGCGGAAGATATCCATCGCAAAGATGGTCGATGACGAGTTGAGCATCGACGCGAGCGAGCTGACCACCGCGCCGAAAATCGACGCCAGGACGAATCCCTTGAGGCCGTTTCCGGGCCGCAGCAACTGGCGGATCAGCGTCGGAAAGGCCGCGTCGTAGTCGTAGCCGACAAGCCGGGTGGACCGGGCGATTCCCTTTTCCGTCGCCTGCGCGAGCAGTGCGTCATTGGCCGCCGTCAACTGGGCCGCATTCATCCCCGCGGCGTTGGCGTCGCGGGCACCCACAAGCGAGGCATTGTGTGCGTAGATCTCGGCCGCCAGTTCCGGCCTGAGTTCGGCGAACTTCGCCGTGAACGGAAAGGCCATCTGCTTGCCGGCGCGGAAGGCATTCACCACGGCCTCGTTCTTGCGCACGGCCTCCCCGGCCAGTTGCGTGCTGAAGAGGTTGAACGCGAGAATGCCCGGTATCACGACCACGAACGGAATGAGCAGCTTGAGGAACGCCGCGAACACCACGCCGCGCTGGCCCTCGGCGAGCGACTTCGATCCCAGGGTTCGCTGGGTGATGTACTGGTTCAGGCCCCAGTAGAAGAAATTGGGGATCCACAGGCCGACGACCAGCGCGGTCCACGGGACCGCGGGGTCCGAGGCGGGCTTGACCATGTGCAGCTTCCCGACGCTCCAGTCGCCTGCGTTGAGCATGCGCAGGCGATCGAGCACCCCGGCGTTCGCCAGATCCTCAGGCTTCACCGGCACGGTTGCCGTTGCTGCCAGTATCGTGGGATCGGCGCTGCCCAGCGTGCGCAGGGCAAGCCACGCGATTACCGCGCCGCCGACAATCAGCGCGGAGCCCTGAATCAGGTCGGCCCAGGCGCAGGCCTTGAGTCCGCCCGCAAAAACGTAAATCGCCGCCAGCGAGCCGATGATCCAACACCCCACCGTGATGCTGCCGAGGTCCTGGCCGAAAAGCTTCTGGCCCTGGAAGTTGACGGTGATCACCTTGGCGCCGGAATAGATCACCGACGCCGTCGGCACGCCGACCAGGATGATCAGCGTCGAGACGGCCATGACGGTGCGTGCAAACGTGTTGTATCGATACTCAAGGAACTCGGGAATCGTGTAGATGCCGCTCTTGAGAAACGTGGGCAGGAAGAGGAACGCGACGACTACAAGGGTGATGGCGGCCATCCATTCGTAACTGGCGATGGCCATGCCGAGCCAGTTGGCGGCCTGGCCGCTCATGCCGACGAATTGCTCCGTCGAGATGTTTGCCGCGATCAGGGAAAAGCCGACCAGCCACCACGTCAACCCGCGGCCGGCGAGAAAGTAGTCCTGCGCCCCGTGTTCGCTGCGGGTCTGTTCGCCTCGGCTCTTCCACAGACCGATCCCGATGACGGCCACGACGAAGGCGACGAATACGAGAATGTCGGCAACGCCCATGCTCCGCTCCTCTGTGCTGAAGCACCTCGGCGATACGCCGCGGCATCCGGCTGACGCAACCCGCGCCCCGCGCGATGCCCGTCCCGGCAAGACCCGTGGTGGGGCGTACCGTATACGGGAGAGTCAGGGTCGTCAATCGTGCGAACCGGCACGTGGGTCAACCCCGGTGCGCCCGCTCTTCGGCATCGTTTTCGTCCCGGCTTCGTGCCGGCGGTGTTCCAGCAGCCACTCGTACAACTCCGGATTGTCGTACGTCGCGGTCCACGAATCGTGGCCCGCCTCCGGATAGACCGTGAGCCTCGCCTCGCCGCCGTTTCGTCTCACGGCCTCGACCATCTTCTCGCTGCCCTCCGGCGGGACGACGGTGTCCTTCGCGCCGTGGAACGCCCAGACGGGCACGTGCCTCAGGTTGCCGGCCTGCCACGTCTCACCCTTTCCGCAGATCGGCACGATCGCGGCGAACCGGTCCGGGTAGGCACAGGCCAGGCTCCAGGTGCCGTAGCCGCCCATGCTCAGACCCGTGACATAGACACGATCCGGATCGACCGCGTATCGCGTGATGACGTCGTCAAGAAGCGCGATCAGCACGTCGTTGGCGAAACCGAACCGGTCTGCGGGGCACTGTGGCGCGACCACGATGAACGGGAAGTGCGGATCCTTCTCGACGATCTTCGGCGGGCCGTGCCGCTTCAGCAGATTCAGGTCGTCGCCGCGCTCGCCCGCTCCGTGCAGGAAGAGCAGCAGCGGCCATCGTCTGGCCTTGTCCCGGCCATATTCCGCAGGCAGAAAGAGCAGATACCGGCACTCGACGGTCCTGACGATCGTTTTGTGGAGCGTCTTTGCCTGCTGGACGCCGACCGTCGGCCTGCCTGCGCTCGATGCGCAGCCCCCGACCGCGGCCATCGCCGTCATCAACACCGCACACCCGCAACGGGCCGATCTCATGTATTCACCTCGCTTTGTCCGCCTTGCCGGGACCGGCAACCGGGGGAAACCCGGGCAACCGCACGCCGGCCTTCCGCAGATGCCTTTGCCGACTACACATCGAGATCCACTCGTCGGCCAAGGACGCGTTTGTATCGCCGTATGACCGGATCCACGCAGTCTCGCAGGAATGCGTCGGTCTGCTCGGCGCTCAGGCCCGTGTAGCGCGAGGGGTCGAGTGCCCTGGACCAGTCGATTCGCGCGAACGCCGGATCGGCCTGAAGTCGCTGAATCAGGTCGTTCGGCCTGCCCAGCAGCTTGACCTGCCGGGCGGCGGCCTGCGAATGACGGCGGATGCGTTCGTGCAGCGCCTGCCGATCTGCGGCCTTCCGGTCGCCCTCCTTCAGGGCCGTTGAAACCGCGGCCATCAGGATCTCCTCGGTCGCCATGAACGGCAGCTCGGCCCGAACATGGGCGGCGATCGTCCGTGGGTACACCACCATGCCCCGCGCGACATGGGTGACGATCCGCAGGATTCCGTCCGTCGCGAGAAACGCCTCCGGGATGCTCAGCCGCTTGTTGGCCGAGTCGTCGAGTGTGCGCTCGAGCCACTGCTCGGCGGCGTTCTGCAGGGGCGACGTCGCGATCGAAAGCACGTACCGGGCCAGGCCTGTGGCCCGCTCGCAGAGCATGGGGTTGCGCTTGTACGCCATCGCGCTGGACCCGACCTGGCCCTTCTCGAAAGGCTCCTCCATTTCCTTCATGTTCGCCAGCAGGCGCAGGTCGTTGGCGAACTTGTGCGCGCTGGCGGCGATGCCGGCCAGGGTGTGGGCCACCTGCCCGTCCACCTTGCGGGAGTAGGTCTGGCCCGTCACCGGTTCGATCCGGTCGAAGCCCAGTTTCTTCGCCACGAGCCGCTCCAGTCGGCGCACGCGGGCCGCGCTGCCCAGCAGCGCCAGAAAACTGGCCTGCGTGCCCGTCGCGCCGCGGATCCCGCGAAACCGCAGCCCGGCGAGCCGCTGCTCAACCTCGTCGAGATCACGGACGAAATCGCTGCACCACAGGCAGGCCCGCTTGCCGACGGTCGTGAGCTGTGCGGGCTGGTAATGCGTGAAGCCCAGCGTCGGGAGGTCGCGATAGCGCCGGGCGAAACGGCCGAGGGCCTCGATCACGTTCGCAAGCCACTCGGCGATTCGCCGGAGGGCCTCGCGCATGACGATCAGGTCGGCGTTGTCCACGATGTCCATGCTCGTGGCGCCCAGGTGCAGAATCCCGCGGGCGCCCGGGGCCGCGTCGCCGAACGTGTACAGGTGGGCCATCACGTCATGGCGGGTCTGCCGCTCGTACCGGGCGGCCCGGTCGAAGTCGACGTCATGGCACGCCCGGCGGAGCGCGGCAATCTGCGCCGCCGTGATCGGCAGACCGAGCTGCCGCTGGGCCTCGGCCAGCGCGACCCAGATCCGCCGCCAGGTGACCACGCGCCGCTGCGGCGAGAAAATCTCGCACATCTCGGCAGACGCATTGCGCGTGACCAGGGGGTTCTCGTAGACGTTGCGGATTCGCTTGGCCATGATGGCGGGAGTGTATGAACTGCCGGGCTGCGGGTCAAAGACGGACCTCGCGACCGCAGGGTCCTGGCCTTCGGGGCTGGACCGGCGGCGGCCCGGTTCGCGATGCGTTTCCCGCAACCGCCATATGTCCGCACCGTAAAAGATATTGACCCCGATATCGCGGGGTGGCATGATGACTTCTCGGACTTGACGGACGGCCCGCATTCGCGGCGAGCCGGGGAACCGGAGCGGCCCGCCTGCGTCCAATCATAAGGATTTGCCGGTGTCGTCAGCCGCGGCAATTGCGATTGAGGATCTTGCCCTGGTCGAGCAGACGCGGCAGGGGGACATGGCCGCGTTCGGGCGGCTGGTGAGCAAGTACCAGGATCGCGTCTACAACACCTGCTGGCGGCTGTGCGGGAATGTCGAGGATGCCCGCGACCTGACGCAGGACGCGTTCCTGCATGCGTTACAGGCCATTGACCGGTTTCAGGGCAAGGCGGGCTTCTATACATGGCTGTTTCGCATCGCGGTGAACCTGGCGATTTCGCACCGTCGCAAGGATCGGCATGCCGTCCGGCTTTCGCTGCACGATTCGGACGGCACCCGGCTGATCGATTCGCAGGCGTCGGAATTGGTGCGGCGTACCGGCGGGCCGCGGGGGGCGGACCCCTCCGTGGCGTTAGACACGCGCGAGGCGCATCGCATCCTCCTGCGTGTGCTGGACGAGTTGGAGGATGAGTTTCGGGCCGTCCTGGTCCTGCGGGATGTGGAGTCCTTCGATTACCAGGAGATCGGGGACATCCTCGGTATCCCGCCGGGGACCGTGAAGAGCCGGCTGCACCGGGCCCGGATGGCGCTGCGGGAGAAGCTGGCCGCCCGGATGAGCGGCGGCGAGGCCGGCCGGTTGCCTCAGTGAGGCGGCAAGCGGTCGGGGTAATCCCGGGCGTGAAACGCGGCGGTGTGACGCAGTTCCGGGAGCGACGCAATGTCGGAAGGTACCACCGCGGCGGCAGCACAGCGTATTGGTGGCTTCGTAGGGAGTGTTGGCTGCCTGTTCGGCAGTGGCGATGCTCGATGGCGATGAAACCGGACCGTTCGGATTATCTGGAACAGCAGCTATCGGCCTACCTTGATGGCGAGGTTACCGACGCGGAGCGCGCGGAGGTGGAGGCATACCTCGCCGCGAGCGAGGATGCGCGGCGCGTCTTCGAGGACCTGAGGCGCAACGCGGAATTGCTGCGTTCTCTGCCGCGGGCGAAGGCACCGGACGGCCTGCCGGAACTGGTCACTGCCGAGCTGGAGCGCAGGGAGCTGCTCGGCGAAGAGCCGCTGGGGGAGCCAGGCTCGCGGCCGGCCGCCCGCGGTGCGGGCCGATGGCTCGCCTCGGCAGCGGTCATCGTGCTCGCGGCGTCGGCGGGCCTGCTGACGTTTACGCACCTGCGACAGGGTTCTCCGCGACGGGCGCCGGCCCCCCTGGGGCCGATTGCCGACGTGCGCGACGGCTCATCAGGGGCAGCGCGAGACGAGATGAGGGATGCGAGGCCGGCCGAGCCGGCGGCGGAGCAGAACGGGGCGGGTGGCGGGCATGAAGGTGGCGGCGCTGGTTCGATGTTGAGGATGACAACTCCGACGGTCAGCGGCACAGGAGGCAGCGTCCATTCTGTTGGCGATTTCGCCGTGACCAACGGGGTGGCCCAAGAGGGTGCCGGGGAACGGACCTATCCCGAGCGCGGCCGGCAGGAGTTCGCGGAGCGAGGTGGGCGGCAGGATGGCGGGATTGCAGCGAAGGGAATTGCCGGAGTTCCTCGCAAGCGGGGGCCGACGCTTGCGGAGGCTCCTCCGGCAGCAGACCACACACGGAGTACGGGCGGGGGCGTGACCGCAGATGCGGCTCTCGCGAGAGAAGAAAGCCGACACATCGCCGATGCGCTCGACAGGTGCCTCGGCGTCGTTGTAGATCAGATCAGCACCGCTTCGTCCGCGCCGGTGGCGCGCGATCACACTCTGGCGAAGGCGGGCACTTTCGAGATCAGCCTCGTCTATGCGGACCAGGAGGCGAAAGATGCGGCCGTCGGCCTCATCAAGGATACGCTGAGCCGTTCGCCGGCGATACGGAGTGCGGAGGCGTCGGCCGCTGCCTCCGCGCCGACATCACGACCCGGCGAGCCTGCGCATCCTGAGGTCTGCTTCTCGTACGTCGTCATGCCATCCGCCCCCGATTCTCGGGACAGTGCGATCATGGTCGATGCGACGCCGGAAACCGCGTCGATCGTCCTGTCGGCGATCGAAGATGTTGGCTGCCGTATCGCGCCGGTCAGCGTCTCCGTTGAGCAGGGTGCTGCTTCCGGTTGGTCGGCCGTGCAGTCGCTCGGGCAAGCGTACGTAGCGAGGTGCGCCGGGTCGCCGGGCGATTCGGCCGGGGCGAGCGTCGCCTCGTTGACGAATTCGACAGGCGAGGTGACGTGGATCGCCTCGTCCGGGTCCGCTCCGGCGTCTCTGCATGACTCTGTGGTCAGCCTCGGCGTCCAGCCTGCTGCAGCGGTGCCGGCCTCATCAAGGTCGTCGGAAGCGTTGGGCTATAGGGCCGAGACGCAGCCGACGTTGTCTGCATCGTACGCGCGCGCGATGACGCCCGCCCCTGGGACGGTTCCCACGCCTGCGGCTGTTCCCGCGCCCGCAAGCGATCGGGATTTCCAGGCGAGTGCCCCGCAGACCGTCGCCGCGGCGAAGGCGAATGCGCCTGTGCAGAGTAGGCGGACCGGGCATACGGTGGCGTTGCCGACGCCCCGGCAGTCGCAAGAGCGTTTCGAGCCTCCGTCCGTCCAGCCGGCCGCAGGCAAGGAGCGATTGCAGCTTCTGCTTCGCCTCCTGGTCGCGCCGGAGGCAGCCCCTGGCAGCGACGGTGCCACGCCCACGACGCACCCGGCGACTTCGAGCACCACTCGTAGCGCTGGCCCGTGAGTGGTCACCTCGTCGGGTAGCCCCGGCTTGCGATCCTGCATTTCTCGCTTGGTGGCATGGCTGCCGGGACGCCCCGAGGCGCATGGCCGAGGTCTTTTTCAGCGGCCTCGGCCGTTGGGTACCCCGGGTGGTCGGCGCGGGCATCCGGCGCACGGAGGGCCGTCTCTGTGGCTGGAGGGGGATGCGCCGAATATGCCTCCGGGCGGAGGCGACCAGCTTGCCGGTACGCGGAATCTTCACGGACGGCGGGGCTTCGGCCGTAAACATCTGTCAAATAAGCAGATAGGTGCAGAAACAGCCTCGCCGATACCGGCCCATACAGGGTTCCGTTGGGGTGGCGGCGGGGCGCCGACGCTCCGGGCGGGCGGGAACGGCCAGAAGATTTTTTTCGAGTGGGCGTTTTTTCGTATTGACACACGAGGCGGGTCGAATAGAATGGTGGGTAATTACCCCACCGGGCAGTCCGGCAGCGCCGCTCGCTGGGGGGACGGAGCGAAAACGATTTGAGGGAACCGCGGCAGCGGCGAGTGTGGCGCTGGCAGCACCCACATCTCCCAGACGGTTCGTGAAACGTTTATTTGAGGAAGCGCGATCGAGGCAGCCGATCGTCCGTGCCGGGCGTGTCGGCGGCTGACCGGGTTTTTTCGGCTGGGTGTCATTGTGGGAACTGTGCCGGCGGGCCCGTTGCGGGTGTCCGGCGGAACGAAAGGAGCTTTTCGATGAGAACGTCGGTACGAAACGCGGTGATCGTGAGTGCGCTCGCGTTCGCGACAGTGCTGTCGAGCGGCGCTTGGGCGCTGCCTTTATCACAGGTCTTCTTCCCTGAGGCAAACCGCCTTATCGGGGACCCGCGCCGGGGGACGGACGAGATTTATCAGGGTGTTGCCTATAGGAACCCGGACAACATCATCAATGGCACGCCGACAGTGCCCGGTCAGGTTCCCGGCCAGATCGAGTCGCTTCGCAATGTCGGTATCGGGTACACGGGGATCAATATCCCGCAACCCTGTGATGTTACGGGAGTGCCGGCGGATCCGCGAAGCGTGTTGGGGTCGAACCCCGCGGAGGTATTGGCAGGCGCGAATCCACTGGTGAGCAACACGTGGGGTGTCCGTGCCGGTGCGGCCGTCCAGTGGCAGACCGACCAGGATGGTTCTGCCGTGTCCCTGACGCCCCTGGGCGTCAACAGCGGGCAGGCCTACAACATTACTCCGGGCACATTGTTCTCCGTGGCGTTCGGCCTGAATCCTGCCGGCGTGCCGACAATCGTATCGCCCGTCGACGTCGGCGGCGCGCCGGGGTCGGTCGGCGGCGACGGCCTTGCCGATTTCGTCCCGTGGGTGCGTGATCTCGCGAATCCGAATCAGTTGGTCACCGGGTTCGGGATCAATGGTCTGGACCGGGCGGCCATTGACGGGTACTTTGCCGCGCTGGGTCCGAATGCCTTCGGCGTGGGCGTCACTCCCGCGCAGGTTTACGCGGCCCTGATTGCCCGCGTCGATGTGTGGGAAGGCGGGGCGCTGTTCGATCAGGTCGCCGGTTCGTTCGACGCGAGGAACTTCAACCACAACGGTGGGACGAACGGGATGGCGGGTGACGAGCTCAACGACGCGGTCGACGGCACACTCCTGCTCAGCGGTGAGCTTTCCAATATCCAGATCCAGAACTACTGGACGGCCCAGATTCTTCTCGACGGCCAGGGTCGGCCGGTCCTCAACAACGGGCAGTTCGTAGCCGTGCCCGGTACCGTCAAGCGGACGATCAAGATCGTGGCCGATGTCACATACGACGGCGGGACGCTGCTGCATTGGCTCACGAATACTCACGGCGTGATCAGCGCCAACTACAACGGAATCCCGTTTGCGAACGTCGACACGGTGACGCAGGGAACCCATGCGAATATCGCGGCTTACGACTTTGTTGGCGACCGGACGACGTCGTACGACGCTTCGCAGACGTTCCAGGCGATTCCCGAGCCGCTGACGATGCTTTCGGGCGTTCTGGCGATCGGGGCGCTGGGTGGCTACATCCGCCGTCGGCGATGAGCGATCGGCGTATCGGCACGAACGATGTTCTCTGATGAATTGGACCGCCCGACGGACCGATCAAGGGCCGCCGGGCGGTTTCCTTTTGCTGGCTGGGCGGGTTATGCATCCCGGAAGGAAGCTGGCGCGTTGTCGGACCCTTGAGGAACGCGCGACTTGACTTCGGCGATCTTCCTGGCGGGAATCCCGCCCCAGATTTCCCCGGCGTGGATTCTCGTATTCTTCGCCACGACCGCTCCGGTCGCGACAATCGCGTCGTCTCCCACCTGCGTCCCGGGGCTGACGAACGCAAAGGCTCCGATGGTTGCGCGTCTGCCGATCGTGACCGGCGCTATGGTGATCGCATCTCGCTCAATCAGGTGAGCAGAAAGAAACGCTCCGTCGCCAATGAGGGCGTCGTCGCCGATCGTTGTCATGAAGGGGTCGGCGATGGTAGCGTCGACTCCCAGCGAAATGCGCTTGCCCACGGCGGCCTCCATTGCCCGCAGGAAAAACGGTCCGAGGAAGGAGAACCCTGTTACGGCGTTCCGGAAGAAACTGCGGCGAGGAAGCGAGGCCAGGGCCGCCTTTCGAAGCCATAGCCGCGCCGCCGGCGAGTCCAACGGATACGTGCCGGGTTGAATCCTGCCGCGGGCGAACAGGAGGCGCAGCACGAGGAGGGCGAGAACCGCACCGACCGGGAACGTGAAGTAGCAGAGGACCAGGACGAGCGCATCGAGCACAAGGTTCGGGGTCCACAGAGCGTGACCGATGCCAAGCGTCGCCAGGGTGGCGGCGGAGAGGGCGAGAGGGTCGGCAAGGAGGACGAACACCAGCGTCAGGCAACCCGCGCGGCGCGCCGCCTGTCGCAACGTGCGGCCTTTCGTGGTCGGGTTCTCCTTCGGGGCGGAGCTTGTCGGGGAGATGTCGCTCACGACTGCACCACAGTGACTCGCGAGGCGTTGTCCAGGCGATACGTAACACCTCGCCACGTAACCTGAGATCGGAACAGGGAGACGACGACGTTCAGCATGAACAGCAGCACGGCCGCGGGGGCGACCAGAAGATACCAGGGTGCTCCGCGCCGGACGACGTTCCGAGGCCGACCCTTCAGCATGCGCAGGGCCGTCGTAAGGATGAACGGCGATGTAAGGAAGCTTGCGTACAGGGGGAAGAAACAGGCGACCGCGAATGCCGATATGCCGAATCGGACGATCGAATGTGCGCCGATCGCGACGAATGCGATTGTCAGGGCGTATGTGGATGCGGAAAGCGTCCAGAAATCCCTGGTATAGACGCGGGCGATAATAGTCTGACGGTTCGTCCACTCGATCGTCTCGAGCGTTCCCGAATCCTCCTCCGATGCGACGAGGCACTGCGGCACAAACCGTATGGGTAGCCCGCGGCGACGCAGGGCATGCGTTAGGCCCATGTCGTCGCTGATGCTGTGTTGCCACGCGGAAACAATGTCCGAGGATTCGAAGGTTTCCCGGCGGATCGCCATGGCGCCGCCCCAGGCGTAGTTGTACTTCGGATGCGTTAGAAACAGGATGCCCCCGGCGTTCCAGGTGCTTCGGAGCCAGCTTCCGAATCCGCCGCGGACCGGGACATACCAGCGGTAACCGGTCGAGGCGCCGATCTTCGGGTCCACAAGGGGATCCACGAGGTGCCGGAGAAAACCGCGATCGGGGCGGCCGTCGGAATCGACAAACACCAGCACCTCCGTGCTCTCTCGGACCTCGCGAAGCGCACGAAGCTGATTGTTCACCTTCTGGCCGCGCTCGAGGGACAGGCCCGCGTGCACCAGCTTCGCCGGCACCTTGGCATTGCGCTGAATGAGTCTGCGTATCGCCGGGCAGGCCTCGTCCTCTGCGGTGGCCGTGGCGAAGATGATCTCGAAATCAGGGTAGTCCTGGTCGAAGATCGCCTGAATGTTCTCCTCAAAGCCGGGATCAAGTCCCCTGCACGGAAGAATGACGCTGATCCTGGGCGTGTAACAGGTCGGCGGCCGGGCCAACTCGCGGAGCACATACCGGCGGAATCGCATCGCGAGCATTATCGGCAACGCCCCGAGCGCGATGGCTGTCGTAGCGAGAACTACGCCTGACCCGTTCATCAAACCCCGCCTCGGCCCGTTCGTGGCCCTCAATCGCCGCAGAACCAAGGACGGTCAGTCTTCGGCGGTTGGCTCGTGCAATACCCCGGCGACACTCGGTTTGACAGTGCGATCCCGCTTCCTGGAATCGGAGCGTCTGCTTCGCACTTTATCTGAATCCAGGGCAGGGGCCAATCTTTTCACTTCGACATCGAGGATAGCGCGTCAATAACCGGTGTCAATCCGATAATACCGCGTGCCCTTGACTGCCTTGTCCCTCGCCGGCATGGTACGGGGGATCCGGCACGGTCAAGATTCCTCCCGACCGGGTGTTCCCCCGAGAATCATTTTATTGAAATTCGCTGTTTTTTTGTTGAACACGAAGAGGTCTCCAGGCTTAGAATATGGCTGAAGCGGGCGTCTCGCATCGCGTCGTCGAAGGGGCCTATCGGCGTGGTACGGCGCGTGAGTCGCCGCGCAAGCGAGCGTGGTCGGGCAGCAACCACAACGGGTCTTTTTCGGGGTCGGATTGTCGGTGGCAGGCAACAGGGCTTGCGGCTGACGGAGTGACCGTGAGCGCGTCGGCGGTTCCGCGCGGCGCGCTCGATGCCGGTCCAGGTGTCGGGGCCGTCACCCAGAGTGCGGCCCACGGAACAAAGGAGCTGCTTCATGCCATCCGTGACTCGGAGTGTGGTTCTGAGCGTTGCGGCGGTTGCGATGCTTGCTGCTGCAGCCGCAGCCGAGACGTGTCCCTTCTACTGGTTCGCGGGGGACAGTAACCGGCTGATCGGCGATCCTCGTCGGGGGACGGACGAGATCTACATCAACTCGGCCGGTACGTACCTGACCCCGGCGAACATCAAGAACGGCGTGCCGGTCGGCATCGGTCAGGTGCCCGGTCAGATCGAATCGCTGCGTGCCGGCGGCGGGGGGTACGTGGGTGTCAACGTCCCGCAGCCGTGCGACGTGTCCGGCGTGCCGGCGGATGGGCGGGCGGGCCTGGTTAATCCGATTCCGCCTCTTCCGGCAACCTACGGTGTGCCCGGCCGGATGTGGGGTGTGCGGGCCGGTGTCGCGGTTCAGTGGCAGACGGTCCAGGACGGCGCATCGCGGCTGCTGAATCCGCTCGGAATGGTCAGCGGGCAAGCCTACCGGATAACGCCTGCCACGTTGTTCTCTGTAGCGTTCGGCATGGATCCCGGTGGGGCCGTGACGATCGTTACGCCCGCCGACGCAGGCGGCGCGCCCGGATCGGCAGTCGGCGACGGCATCGCGGACTTCCTTGGCTGGGTGCGGAATCTGAACAACCCCGGCCAGTTGATCACGGGCTACGGGATCAAGGCGTGGGATCGGGCCATGATCGACGGCTACTTTGCGGCCGACCCGGATGCCTTCGGGGTCGGCGTTACGCCGGCGCAGGTTCATTCGGCGCTCACTGCCCGCGTCGACGTGTGGTGCGGCGGCGAACTCTTCGATCCGGTCACGGGGGTGTTCGACGCGCGGAACTTCAATCACAACGGTGGAACGTATGCACAGCCGGGCGACGAACTCAACGATGCGGTGGACGGCGCGCTACTTCTGACGGGCGAACTCTCGAACATCCAGATCCAGAACGTCTGGACCGCGCAGATCCTGCTCGATGCGAGGGGGAACCCCGTTTTGGCGAATGGCCAGTTTGTAGCCGTGCCCGGCACGGTCCGGCGGACGATCAAGGCGCAGGGCGATATCCGTTGGGACGGCGGCTCGCTTTTTGGTTCCCTTGCCAATGCGAACGGCGTCTTCAGCGTCAACTGGAACGACATCCCATTTACGAATGTAGACACGGCTACCAACGGCACCCACGCTGTAGTGACGGCCTATGACTTCGTGGGCGATGCGATCACGTCCTACGATGCGTCGGTGACGTTTGAGCTGGCCCGGTGCAAGCTGGAGGTCAGCAAGACCTGCGAGCCGTCGTACAAGCGGACGTGGGATTGGGACATTACCAAGGAGTGCACGCCTTCGTCGTTGCGTCTGTCGCCGGGAGAGAGCTATCCGATCGACGTCGCGATCAAGGTCTGCGAGAAGGGCTACACCGACAGCGACTTCGCCGTGAGCGGCAAGATCACGGTCAAGAACCCCTGCTCCGATGACGCGGTGATCGAGGGCATCTCCGACATCGTGTCGCCCGACATCGCAGCCACCGTCACCGAGTGCGACGGCAGCCCGGCCGTGTTCCCGTTCACCCTCCCGGCGGGGCAGACGCACGAGTGGTGCTATCACGCCGCCTTGCCGGATAAGTCCACCCGCACGAACACGGCCACCGTCACCACCACCGCCGACAGCGCCGTTGACGGCAACGTGAGCGATCCGTGCACGATCGATTTCACCAACGTCCCGCCAGCGGACGAGATCGATGAGTGCGTCACCGTTTCGGACGAGCATTGTGTCACTACTCCGGTAGAGATATGCGTCGGTGATACTGACCTGGTCAACGGGTGCAAGTCGTTCACGTGTCAGATCCCGGTTACCTGCGAAAACGCTCCGGAGTTCACCGACACGGCCACGCTTGTTACGAACGACAGGAGGATTACCAGCACGGCGACGTGCGGCGTCTCCATCGAGTGCGGCGGCGGCTGCACGCTCACCTGGGGCTACTGGAAGACCCACTCCATCTACGGGCCGGCGGCGCATCCGGATGCGACGTGGTACAAACTCGGCCCGCTCGGGCCGGACACGCCCTTTTTCATCAGCGGCCAGACGTATTACCAGGTGCTCCAGACCTCCCCGGCGGGCGGCAACGCGTACTATATCCTGGCCCACCAGTACATCGCGGCCCAGCTCAACCAGTTGGCCGGGGCCCCGATACCCGCGGATGTGCTCGATGCGTTCAACAAGGCCACCAAGCTGTTCCAGACGTACACGCCCGCGGACCTGAACAAGAAGGGCGGCTCGGCGTCGAAGATGCGCGCCGTGTTTATCGGCTACGCCGGGCTACTGGGCAGCTATAACGAGGGGCTTGTCGGTCCGGGCCATTGTGACAAGCCGGCAGTTCCCGAGACGTAGGCGGCTTCGGCTGTGGCGCTGGCCGCGGACCCCGCCGCGGAGGACCTGCCGGCGGATGTGGGCGGCCCGGACTTCGATCTCAGCGGCAGCGTCGACATCCGCGACTTCATGCACTTCCAGGACTGCTTTGCCGGGCCAAATCGCGTTCCAGCCTCGGGGTGCCGCGATTCGGACGTGGACGGCGACGGCGACGTGGACATGATGGACTTCGCCGTGTTCCAGGCGTGTTTCAACGGGCCGAACCGCCTGCCGCAGTGCCGGGCCTGAGCCAGCCCGGTCTCTGACGGCTTCCGCAGAGCACCGCGAGCGGATTGCCGGGAGCCTGTTACAGGCGACCTGAATAACGAAAGGGCGAGCCTCGCATCCGGTTGCGAATCGGCGGATGCGGGCTCGCCCTGACGTTGTCGGGGCAGGCCCTGCGGCGAACGCCTCAGCCCCCGTTGCACCCGGCCGTGCAAACTCGCGTTACGAACTTCCTTGCACGCCGGTGACGACCAGGTGCCAATCCGCGTTTGTTCCACGCGCCGTCGGCAGTTGGGCCGCCGGATCGCCGGTCCCGGTGGGGCGCTGCGTCACCGCTCGGCCTGCAGGATCTGGCCGTCTGCCCGAAGACGCTCCTGGAGCGTTTCGAGGCTGACGCGGTGCACCGGCACCGAGGCGCTGGCCGCCAGGGCCGCCGCCACGCCCGCGCTGTGGCCGACGATCATGTAGTTCGGCTCCATGCGGAATGATGCGTACGCCACCGTGGACGCGGAGAGGCACACGGGCACGAGCAGGTTCGAACACTCGGAGTATCGGGGCAGGATCGCACGATACGGAATGTCCCACGGCTCGACCGGCTGACTCACGTAGCCTTCCATGAACGTCTCATCCTGTGCGTTCGGGAAGCGGAACGTACGCACTGAAACCCACTGTACTTCGCGGATGTCGATGTTGTACCCGGCCATCCCGATCACGTCGTGCTTACGTCGCCGTTGCTGCAGGTCGTGTTGCGTGAGGACGTATTCGCCGAGCATGCGCCGCGCCTCGCGCACGTAGAGCTGATGCGGCCAGCCGCCGGTATCCTGGAATTCGTCCTTGCACAGGCCCCACGGTGCGCAGGCGGCGCGGATCTCCTCCGGCACGGCCGGGTCGTTCTGAAGGAAGAACATCAGCCCGTGCGCCCAGCTCCGATGTTCCTCCCGGATCTGCGCCCGCCGTTCGGGCGTCGCCTCGGGGTACTCCTGATTCGCACCGGGGAGATTCAGCGAGACCGCGCCGCTGCTGTTGGCGTCGCACTTTCCGTTCGGGATTCGCGCAAATCCCACCGGGCCACGGATTGGCTCGCCCGTGCGGTGTCGCACCGCAAGAAGATAACGCCGCAGCAGCTCATATCGGGCCGGGTCGTAGTCCTTCGGCCGTGTGATCGGCACGCGGTTCTCGGCTCGATCGGTCAGGCACAGCCGAAAACAATATGCCTGCAACCGCCCATCGCCGGTGCCCACCGGCACGAGCTTTTCCTGCGGGGTGACATATGGCAGCAATGCGCCGTCGCGCCACGGCGAGACCCCCACGACAAACTGATGGTGGCCCGGCAACAGCTCGCGGCGACCGGCGAGGGACTCATCGTATCGATCGCGTCCCTCCCGCCCGATGGTGTACGAGACGCCGGCGGCTTTCAGAAGGTCGCCTTCGTATGTGGCGTCGATGAACACCCGCGCGCTGTATGTTGCCCCATCCCGCATCCGCAGTATACGCAGACACGTCCCGTCCACCTCGGCCGCCGCGAGCGATTGGCCGAAACGCAGTTCCACGCCCGCCTCCTGGAGCATTGTCCGGAAGACGTCTTCGGCCACGTGGGGTTCGCACGCCCAGGATATGGCCTGTCCATAGTGCCGCCCGATCCGCGTGAAGAACTCGAGTGTCAGCCCGCCGATGAGATCCTTCTGGCGGTCCACGTCGAAGCGGCCAAGCCCGCCGGACACCATCCCGCCGATGTGTCGTCCCGGTTCCAACAGGATCACCGAAGCCCCATGCCGCGCCGCC
This sequence comes from uncultured Planctomycetales bacterium, assembly GCA_964653435.1. Classification (GTDB taxonomy): domain Bacteria; phylum Planctomycetota; class Phycisphaerae; order UBA1845; family PWPN01; genus CAZMVY01. Next base: position 71,145 of record CAZZFA010000013.1, read on the forward strand.
GCGATTCCGGCCATCGCGCCCGCCGCAGTACCTCCGTACACGACGACGTCCCGATCGATCGCCGCAGCGTGGAGGGGTGCCGGCGAGCTGCAGAGTGTGACGAACAGCACCACGGCGGCGAGCGTCCGCCGACCGCTGGAAACAAGACGGCCGCCGCGAAGCCAACGATGCTTGGGACGCGTGGCGGCGTGGGCACTGGACATAACATGCCTCCCTCTATCTATGGCGAACCCGGAGTTTCGGCGCCGCCTCCGCAGGCGGCGTCCGCGATAGCATAACCGGGGCGACAAACGATGATTACCGTGAGGCTCCGCCTTTGTCATAAGCGCAGGGCGTCTACCGACGGGCGCGAACAGTCTCCGAAAGCGCCGCGATGGACCGTTGTGGCGTAACTCGTCGCTGGTGATCGGCCGCACGGCTGAGTTGAACACGTGGATGCCATGGTGTAACCTGCTGCTGTTGAGGCAGTTGCAGGAGCATGCGCCGGTAGCTCAGTTGGATAGAGCACGGGATTTCTAATCCCGCGGTCGAGGGTTCGAGTCCCCCCCGGCGCGCGTAAGAACGCGGTGTTTGGACGGTGGGGCGGCTTCGGTAGCGAGAGGGTAGCAGGGTCGTCCAGTCTTCCGCGTTGCGAGTTCTTCGATACGGGGCTTCAGGTCGTCATCGTTGCCGCAGTGGTAGCGGGTCGGCGTCGTGGCGATATTCTGGTGCTTGGCGGGCTCGGAGCTTGCAGGGACCGGCTTATGGTTCGGGCATCGGGAACGCCTTGGCCGTCCTCGCTGCCCACCACGCGACGCAACGCCGGCTTGTGCCCCAACTCCACCCCGCACGCCTCCATCGACATGCGCCGCAGCAGGTGTCGGGTCATGCGTGCTCCCCACAGAATGGGCATGGGATAGTCGTTGCGCCCCTGGTTGCGATACGCCCGCAGGGTCGTCAGCAGTCGCTCGTCGGGCAGAAGATCCAGCAGGAACCGCACGGCCGTCAGGTCCGGACTGTCCGGCGGTATGTCGCAGGCGAAGAGGGCATCCGTGGTCAGAAGATGCGTGGCTCGGACTCCTTTCCGTAAGGAGCTTACATTACCATCGCAAAGAATCCCCGTGCCAAGAGCGCACTGGGGCAGGAGACCAGGAATCTTCTTGGCGTCGGCCCTCACGCGGCAGAAGCGCCGGTGACTGCGGGGAACGCCCTTTCGCGGACCACACTGCGGTCCCGGCATCACGGGCGATTTCAGCAACGCAAGGGGCTTGCTTGTTCCTCGGCGTACTTGCGGGTGCCGTCGATAATCGGTTACAATTCCGGCGTTGACCTGTCGTGCCGTGTAGTCCTCAAGGGTCCGGCTGGGCGTTCGGGTTTCGGTGGGTAGCCGTTGACAGGTTCGGCGTGGACCGATTATCGTGCCTGTCACAGGCTGGTGGATTCGGTCACGGGTTCGAAAAACGGATGGCTCCGGAGTGACGGTCGATTGCGCAGGGCAGCGGCCGACATCCGGCGAGAAGCAGAGAGGGCAATCGCTCGGAGAGGTGGCTGAGTGGCTTAAAGCGACGGTTTGCTAAACCGTTGTACGGGCGTTAAACCTGTACCGGGGGTTCGAATCCCCCCCTCTCCGTTGATTTTACCCCATCACTCGGCTCCGCATGCCGCAAGTGACGCAG
>CAZZFA010000014.1:0-72096 GCA_964653435.1 uncultured Planctomycetales bacterium
TGAGCGAAGCGAAGCATCTGGCTCCTCCGCGCCAATCAGCCGGATTCTTCGTCGCTGCGCTCCTCAGAATGACGGGTCGCGCTACCGCCGCAGCGCGATACATCTGCGCAACCTGCGCAGAAGTTACGGAGGAAGAGTCTACGCCACGCCGCGCATCATCTCGACGACGATGAGGGCGCGGTTGGGTATGCGTGAGGGCCGGAGCGTCGCAATCGACCTCGCACATGGCACGGAGGTGATTGCCATGAATCGTAGCCTCATCCTTTCGTTCGTCTCGGTGGCAGTCCTCGCGGTCGCCGGCTGTCGAGATGAAGGCGGCGCCCCGCCGGGCGACGGTGCCCTGCCGAACAACGGCACGCCGACGGACGGCGGTACCCCCGCAGGCGGTGGCGCGACCGACGGCTCGACGCCGCCTGGCACAGGTGGCAGCACCGGCGGCGGAGGAAATCCGGCCGCGCGCATCCAGCCGTCGGACCTGCAGTACCTCGGCGCGTTCCGGCTCCCCGACCGGGCGCCCGACAGCCCTGACGCCGAAGGATGGGAGTACGGCGGTCAAGCCCTCACCCACCGGCCAGACGGCGACCCCGGCGGCGATGCGGATGGTTACCCGGGGTCGCTGTTCGGTACGGGTCACGATGTGTATAACTACGTCTCGGAAGTCAGCATCCCGGCCCCGAGCCTCTCGCGCAACATCGAGGAGCTCAACACCGCGACGACACTGCAGGGCTTCCACGATGTGCGCGGCGGCCTTTTCGACCCGTTGAACGAGCTGCCCCGCGTCGGCATGCAGTACGTCCCAGCGCAGGCCGACGGAACGCCGGCGAGGTTGTACTTGGCCTGGGGGCAGCACTTCCAGGAGGAGGGCGCGGCGGCCATCCCGTCGCATGCCTGGTGCGATGTGGACCTGTCGAATCCGAACACGCAAGGTGCCTGGTGGATCGGCGACGAATCGCTTTACAGCACAAACGGCTACATGTTCGCCATTCCCGAGGCCTGGGCCGCACAACACACGGGCGGCATGACCCTCGCGACCGGGCGGTTCCGCGACGGCGGCTGGTCCGGCATGGGGCCATCGCTCTTTGCCTTTGCACCCTGGCTCGACGGCAACCCGCCCGCTCCGGGGGCGCACCTGAGCAGCCGCCGCCTTCTGCTCTACTCCAACACCCGCGGCGACGACACCACGCAATGCCGCCTGAACAATTACCAGCATTCCGACGAGTGGGAGGGCGGCGCGTGGCTCACCGCCTCCGGCGATCGCTCCGCCGTCGTCTTCGTCGGTACGAAGGGTTCCGGCTACCTGTGGTACGGCTTCTTCTCGCCGGCGGGCGACGGGATGCCTTGCGTCGAGCAGGGATTGACCATGGTCGGCTGCTTCAATCCCGACGGAACGGAATGCCCCCCGGCCCTCCAGGGCGAATGCCCCGGCCACGTCGCGGCCAGCCGCGGCTGGTGGAGTTCACGGTTTGATGCGCAGATCCTGTTCTACGACCCGGCCGACCTGGCGGCCGTTGCCGCGGGGACCAGCGGGCCCTGTACGCCGCAGCCGTACGCGGTCCTCGACATCGACGAGTATCTTTTCCTGAACGCAACCACCGACACGGAGAGCATCGGAACAGGTGATCAGCGTCGTTTCCGCCTGGGTGAGACGGCCTACGACCGCGAGCACGGCCTGCTGTACATTCCCGAACGCTTCGCTGATGGCGCCAAGCCCGTGATCCACGTCTGGCGCGTGCAGTGAATGGAGTGAGCGTTTCGCGGCTCGGTTCGGCACCCGCAGCTCCGCGCGAATTGCCCGCAGTGCGTCGCAACCCCGGCGGCCCGAGTCTTCATCAGACCGGCGGCGGAGACGCCGCAAGCCTGGTTACGGGGAGCAGCGCCTTGCGGCGAGCCTCCCGCCGCTGGCGGGCCTCGCGTTGCCGGTCCGGACCGCCGTCGTCGCCGCCGAGGTGCTCCCGATCATCCCGCACGTCAAACAGCGCGCCGTAGCTGAACACGCAGAAATTGCCCGTCTTCTGCAGCGAGGACCGGATCTGCTGCCGCACCACCTCGATGCCCTCGGCCGTATCGAGCCGCGGGGCGAACCACAGCCCCGGGACGACCGTAACCGTGTCGCGCAGCGGCAGCCAGGTGGCCAGCCGCGAGTCAAACGAGGCCAGATCAGGTCGGTAGTTCATCGGGAAGGCCGCGTCGATCAGCCTCTCCCGCGCCCATCGCCGGTCGTCGCGGTGAAACCGCAGGCTCTCCTGGTACTCCGCCCCGACCGAGGCGGACAGCGCCGCGCGCGGCCGTGTCTGACGCATCATCGAACGGATGTCGGCCACCAGGTTCGTCACCTGATCGGTGCGCCATCTGTTCCAGGCCGCCCGGTTCGCATCGGGTGTCAGGCCGGTCGCCTCCTTGTACAGGGCGAGCGTCTTCGCGTCCCGAGGATAGTCGCTGTCCGATCCTTCCGGAATCGCGGGCGGCTCGCTCGGGAACCGGATGTAATCCAGGTGCAGCCCGTCGATGGGGTAATTCGCGACGATCTCGTGGAACACGTCCACGAGATACTCGCGCACCTCCGGCAGGCACGGGTTGAGGCTGACATAGAACGGGTTGAGCGGCTGACGTTTGCCGTGCTGATCGTACCAGAACCACTCGGGATGCTTGTTATAGAGCTGCTCCGGCGAGGCCGGCGGCTTCGTGCCGCGCCAGGCCGGCATCACGTTGACCCACGCGTGCAGTTCCATCCCCCGCCTGTGCGCTTCCTGGATTGCCTGGCCCAGCGGATCGAACCCGGGCGAGGTGAAGTTGAACTGCTCGGCCCACGGCTCGATCTTCGACGGATAGAACACCGTACCGTTGCCGCGGACCTGGAAGATCACCGTGTTGAAGCCGCCGCGGCTGCAATCCTCCATGATCCGCGTAACGTCATCCGCGGTCCGGAAGTCGCCTCGCGTCACCCAGATGGCGCGGACTCCGCCGGTGATCATCCTGCTTTGCTGGCATCCCGCCGTCGCCGCCAGAACAACCGCCAGCGCGGGCAATAACAACGCCCTTCCGGGCACATGTGCCCCCAACCGAATCATGTCATGGCTCCTTGAGGGTCGGCGCCTGCCGATTCCTCGAAACAACTTTCCCTGACTACGCCGTCCGGGCTGTAGCGGGCATTATACATCCTCCGCCGCCCGCCGCACGGCATCCTTCACTTCATTCGTTCACCCACCGCGGGGAACTCCACCGCAGCCGGTGCGAGCTCAAGCGCGATCCCCGATGCCGTCTTCGTGACCGGAGACCCGAGCAAAGATCGCACCGGATGATGCGCTGCTTCCCTCAATTCGATCGCGAGGCTTGCGCGGCGCGACTCCTTCGCCGTGTTCATCACAGTGAAGTACAGGCCTGCCTTCGGGTTCGCGGCCCGCAAACATTCCGAAAGCGGGCGGGATGCCCGGGCTCCATGTGGGTTGCGGTCTCTGCGAGACCGACGCGGCCTCGGAGAGGCCGCACTGCATATTCCATTCCATATCGGGCTGCGGCCGGAGGCCGCGGTGTGGGGCTCTGCGTGTGTCGACGCCCGGAAGCCAGGGTCTGCGCCCCAAGGCGGCCTTCGGCCGCAACGGAACACAAGCGCGCCGGCCCCCGTCATGCTGAGCGAAGCGAAGCATCCGGCTTCTCCGCGCCAATCAGCCGGATTCTTCGTCGCTGCGCTCCTCAGAATGACGGGTGGCGCTACCGCCGCAGCGCGATACATGCGCGCAAGGCGCGCAGAAGCTGCGACGCAAGACTCTAGGCAACTCTCGATCGCTCCTGCCGCGCAAAACCAACGAAGCCCTCGCGTCGCATACGGCCCCCGTGCGGCTGGCGGCGCTTTTCTGCGGGACACGACATGTCGCATCAATGAGCGGAAGGGACTCTTGACGATTCACGCCCCAGGCGGGACAGTCTCACCCTTGCCGTGCGACGGATTCGCACGGCGGGGGACCTGCGATGAACGACCGGCGGACGGTTTGTGATTACGAGGAGGGTTTGCGGGCGTGGCGGGCCGCTACGGGGCACTGTCGGGAAGTGGCCGTCGTTGCGAATCCCTCGTACGTCGCAAGTCCGTGCGAGTTGTATCCCCTGGCGAATCGCAATCCCGGTCCCTTCGACGCGGTCGTCGGTATCGTCATGGACATGGACGGCACGACGACGACGACCGAGCCGTTGTGCCTGCATTCGCTCGAATGGATGGTGCGCGCCATCACGGACCGGCCGGACCCGCGGAGCTGGCCGGGCTTCGATCATCAACGGGACCATCCCCACATCATCGGGAACTCCACGACGAAGCACGTCGAGTACCTGCTCGGGGCGTACGGCTCGCACATCCGTCCGGCCGTGTTTCGCCGGGTTTTCGTGCGGGCCGTGTTGTGGACGCTGACTCACGGCCGGGACGAGGGCCGCAGACGCGAGGTGCTGGCCGACGCGGCCGCCCTCGGACTGACGAACATGCTCCGGGATACGCGTTTTCACTCGCTCGTTCGCGATCGCGCGGAGCCGTTCGACCCTCGCGACACGCGCGCGGACGCCCTGGTAGAGCAGTACGCGGCGGCGGTGTCCCTGTCGGGTTTTGCCGACCAGGTCCGCGCCGCGGTGGACATCTACTACGTTCGTTACCATACCATTCTCGCGGCGATTCGCGACGGGCGCGCCCACGATCCGGCACTGGGGCTCGGGGCACATGCCGGCACGTCGCTCGTGGCGCCGATGCCGGGCGTAGGGGTCTTTCTGGCCGTCGTCAAAGGGTGGCTCGCCGACGCAGCCGAGGCGTTCCACGATCGACTGGCGGTGCATGTTCGCGAAAAGACCGGCTCGCCCCCGGCAAATCCGCCGGGGACGCTTCGGGCGGTCGGCCGGTGGTTCGCGGCGCATCCCGCGAGGGTCGCGATCGTCACGTCGTCAATCGCGTATGAGGCGGACATCGTTCTCGCGGAGGTGTTCCGCGAACTTCGCGAAGAGGTGCAGGCGTGGCCGCTGCCGGCGGAGCAGCGGGCTCGCGTTTCTCAGGGCTTCACCGACCCTCGAGCGTTTTACGACGCGTTTGTGACGGCGTCGGACTCGTCGGAGATCCGATTGAAACCGCATCGCGACCTCTACAGCATCGCGCTCTACCGCATGGGCGTCCGCCGGGACGAGTACGAACGCGTGATCGGTTTCGAGGACAGCGAGTCTGGAGTTATCGCTATTCGGGCGGCGGGGATCGGCTGCAGCGTGGCGCTGCCCTTCGCGCAGTCGGCAGGCCACAACTTCGACGCGGCCACGCACGTCCTGCCGGGCCAGCTCCCCGAGGTACTGCTGAATCGTCGTGTGTTCCTGTCGTCGGATGCGCTGACCACGTCGGCGTAGGCGGCTGCGTCGTGTTCGAACGTCCGGTGTGGGAGAGGGGGCAGGGCGGCCGACATCGGTGCCGGGCGGCTGCGGAAAAGGATATACTGGGTCGGCTATCTGGGACGGTGGCTTGCGGGCGCGCGACAACTTAGTATTTTACTATCTGATTATAATATAGTGTCTAACTGTTTTTTGATGAAACCTCGTGGTGCGGTCTGCGCGCGCCGGGGTGGGGCGGTTACCTGATTTGGGGACCCCTCGGCGGCTTTTTTACGGGCGCTAGCCATATTTCCGCAAATGCGCTCAATTTTTTTGAGACTTTTGCCGATACCTAGGACGCTGAAGGCGGTATAATACTATGTGTTGACCGTCTGATTCATACGGAGGGTCGCCAAGGCGCTTTATTCCAAGCAATGGCTTCTTTCCCCTCCGGAAAGCACCGGGACCGCCCAAGTGGCACCTGGTGCTTTCTTTTTTGTCTGTGAGCTTCGTAGCGGCATGAGGTTGCGGACGACTGGCTGCGCCGCGGGGTGCGGCTGGCCGTTCGGTGGCGCAAGCGGGCAGCGCCCGTGCTCGGGGCCGGTCTGGAGACAAGTCGTCGCAGGGCGCGCCGTCTGTCGCTGCGGGCCAATCGCGCATGGCCTTGACGGGCATGCGCCTCGGTACAGGGTTGCTGCAGTTGCCAGAGCGGCACAGCGCGTACAGCCACCAAAGCGTCCAGCGTAGCGGGCTGCCTACGGTCGCGGCTGGGGGCGAGGGTTGCGTTGACCACAGGTGCTACGCGGAGCGGGAGGGCCTCATGCGGGGACGACCCTCTGGTGCGCGGGATCCCATGCGAGCTTCTTCCCGCTGCGATAGGCCAGGTTCGCCAACAGCGAAGGCAGCAGGGATTGGAAGCCGAGTTCGACCGGTGCGTGCACCTTCTCGATACCGCGAATGGCGCGCAGCCAGTTGCCCTCATGGCTGTCGTTCTGGGGCTTGAACTCGGCGATCTGGGAGAGCTTGCCGTCCTCGGCCTTGACGACGATGTGACCGTCGAAGCCGAGCACCTCCATCGTGGCGTCGGTGCCGTAGAGCGTCAGGCCGGCGTTGAGGAACCCGTTGTTGAAGTTGCCCGTGAAGGCGACGGAGTGCGTACCGTAGTCCCAGACGCAGTTCACTACGTCGGGCGTTTCCCAGTACTTCAGGCCGTAAACGCCGCCGTTGGCGACGGCCGTCTTCGGCGTGTCGTTGCCGGTGAGCCAGTGGACGACATCCATGACGTGCACGCCCACGTCGTTGACGAGGCCGCCGGCATACGCCCAGTACCAGCGCCAGGCGAAGTATCGTTGCGGATCAAAGGGGACCTTCTGATTCCGCGCGCAGGGTTCCTGGAAACGGTCCCAGTCCAGCTTGCCTTCGAACGGACGGGGCTTGAAGGGGTCGTTGTGTACCCAGTTGCGGGTGTCCCAGCAGCGGATGAAGGTGATGCGGCCGAGTCTGCCGGAGTCGATGAACTCCTTCGCCTGGGCATACTGCCGTCCGCTGCGTCGCTGGGTGCCGATCTGGACGACCTGGCGGGGGTTGGCCTTGGCGGCGCGCACCATCTCAATGCCCTGTTCGATGGTGTGGCACATGGGCTTCTGCTGGTAGACGTGCTTGCCGGCGGCGATCGCATCGAGGAAGACGCGGTAGTGCCAGTGGTCGGGCGTGGCGATGATTACGGCGTCGACGTCGGGATTGTCGAGGATGCGCCGGTAATCGACGAAAACGCCCTCGGCGGGGCCGCCGGGTTGGTTCCGGGTGTGGTCGATGGCGGCCTTGAGGCGGAATTCGGCGAGGTCGCAAAGGGCGGCGACGCGGACGTTCGGCTCGTGCATGCAGGCGACCATGTTGACGGTGCCCATGCCGCCGGCACCGATGAGGCCGACCACGATGCGCTCATTGGCGCCGATCACGCGGGCGGCCGAGGCGGCGGGCAGCGGGCGGCGTGTTGCGCACGAGCCGAGCCCGAGCGTGGCGATTGCGGCGGAGGAAGTCCTGAGAAACCCACGTCGTGTGATTCGGATCGGATTGGACATCGTTCGTTTCCTCGCGTGCGATGAAATACCAGTCCCGTCCCGGCGTGCCGGCGACGGACCCGCATTCTACCGGACGGTCCGGCGTTTGTCATCGCGGGGAAAAAGGGATCGGCGGTGTTTGGCGGCCCGGCGATGCAGGAGCGGGGTGAGGCGGCTTGCGTGAGCGGCCGGTTGGCCGTATTTTCCGCGGTGTTCGGAAGTGTGGATGCCGGGAACCAGCGAAACCGAGGTGATGAGATGATCTTCAGGAGACTCGTGATCACGATCCTTGCGGCGGCTTCTGGTATCGCGACGGCCGGGTGTGCGGGCCCCGGGCCTGCCCGGGTGAAAAGCCCCGATCCCTACGCCGACGAGTCGCCCGCGCAGCACGACGCCCGGATGAAGTGGTGGCGCGAAGCTCGTTTCGGGATGTTCATCCACTGGGGAGTGTATTCCGTCCCGGCGGGGACGTACCAGGGCCGGCGGATCGACGGGATCGGCGAGTGGATCATGAACAAAGCCCGGATTCCGTGCGCGGAGTACCAGGCGTTCGCGAAGCAGTTCAACCCGGTCAGGTACAACCCGGATGAGTGGGTGCGGCTGGCCAAGGAGGCCGGCATGAAGTACATCGTCATCACGTCGAAGCACCACGACGGCTTTGCCCTGTTCGCGTCGAAGGCGTCGAAGTGGAACGTCGTCGATGCCACGCCGTACGGCAAGGATCTGCTCAAGCCGCTTGCCGAGGCATGCCGCCGGCACGGTATCCGCCTCGGGTTCTACTACTCGCAGGCGCAGGACTGGAACAACCCGGGCGGCGCCGCCGCCGGCGGGCACTGGGACAAGGCCCAGGAAGGCAGCATGGACGACTACATCCGTACTGTCGCCGTGCCGCAGGTGCGCGAGATCCTGACGAACTACGGGCCGATCGCCGTCCTCTGGTGGGATACCCCCGTCGATATGACGAAGGAGCGGGCCGACATGTTGATCCCGCTGCTCCGGCTGCAGCCGGGGATCATTCACAACAACCGCCTGGGCGGGGGATACCGCGGCGATACGGAGACGCCGGAGCAGTTCATCCCGGCGACCGGCTACCCCGGCGGCCGCGACTGGGAGACATGCATGACGATGAACGACACCTGGGGCTACAAGAGCTACGACAACAACTGGAAGAGCACGGAGACGCTCATTCGGAATCTTGTGGACATCGCGTCGAAAGGCGGGAACTACCTGTTGAACGTCGGGCCGACGTCCGAGGGGCTTATTCCGGAGCCGTCCGTCGAGCGGCTCAAGGGGATCGGAAAGTGGATGAAGGTCAACGGCGAGGCGATCTACGGCACGACCGCCAGCCCGTTCAGGCGATTGCCGTGGGGCCGGTGTACGAAGAAACTGACGAGCGGCGGCGCGACGCTGTACCTGCACGTATTCGCGTGGCCGACCGACGGCAAGTTGCTGGTCCCAGGATTGCAGAATCGCGTGACGGCCGCGTGGCTGCTGGCCGATCGTGGGAAGGCTGCCCTCAAATGCCAGAGGACGGAAGACGGCGTAGTGATCGAGGTGCCGCGCGAGTGCCCCGACGCGATCTGCTCGGTTGTCGTTTGCCAGGTCAAGGGCCCGCTGGATGTGGTGCCGGCACCCCTCATGCAGGCCTCCGACGGCTCCGTCACGCTTGTGGGAGCCGAGGCGACGCTGCATGGCGAGAAGATCAAGTACGAGGCCGGCCGCAAACGCGAGTGCATCGGCTCGTGGACGAACGCGGACGACTGGGCCGAGTGGCAGGTGAAGATCAATGTTCCGGGCCGGTTCGTCGTGAGCGCCGAGGTCGCGTCGAAGGCGGAATCGAAGATCGAGGTCGTTGCCGGAACCGGCAGGTTGGAGGCGACCGTCCCGGCGTCCGGCGCCGCCGACAAGTTCGTGGAAGTCTCGCTGGGCTCCGTGGAAATCGGGCAGAAGGGGATGGTCTCCGTCGCCGTCAAACCGGCGAAGGTCGGTTGGGAAGCAATCAACCTGAGATCCATCAAGCTTACGCCGGAGCGTCGATAGCGGCGCGATATGCCCGCATGACCGCGGCGGCAGACCGCGCTACAGGTCGTTGGTGGGCGGAGCCGAAGACGCCGTTACAAGCGACCGCAACAGGGGTGCTTCTGTTTCCGTTCCATCCTACTTGGTATAAGCCAGTACGAATGTGAGCATTGTGTGCTGTGCGGAGCGGAGCACGATGCACGACGGCCCAGTTGCGCCCTTCGGCAGTATTCTTTGATTCGGGCCGTTGTACCTCGTAGCATAAGGTAGCCCTCGGCCGCAGGGGCGGAGCAAGCGATTTGGAATTACCCACAGGTGGCGGAAGCGAGCATGGTACCCAGGGTGTTTCGGGGGCTGATGGTGACGGTCTGCGTCGTCGGGCTGAGCAGACCGCTCCTGGGCGGCAAGATCACGTTCTCGAGTTTGCCCGACGTGAGCGAGCCCGTGCTCGTCGCCGACGATACCATGGCGTACACCGTGACCGCCACCGCTTCTGCGGCGGCGGGATATGCCGACATTCGAAGCGTTCGCGTGCTGTTCAACATTACGGTGGCGGGGGGCGAGCAGAGCAAAGGCCGCGGCTATATGGCCTGGGGGCAGACCGACGGCGATATCAACAACTACGGCGGCACGTGGGTTTTCGCGGACGCGGCGGGCGGCGGGCGCTGGGGATACGCGACGGACATCTGGGGCGGTGTCGCGTACATCACGCCTCTGGCGTGCGAGACGATCACGGGCGGCAAGGCCACCGGGGGCGTCGGCACACGAACGGTCACCTTCACCTTTCGCGCGAAGCCCGCGTGGGCGGCGAACCCCGTAATCAACATCGCCGACTGCTGGGCGATGACGGCCAACGACGGCCCGAACGAATCCGACTTCTGCAAGGTCGGGTGGTTGCACAACCCGGCGAGCTTCGACGTGGTAGCAGCCCCGTGCACACGATACGCGGCGACGCCCGGATCGCCGATTCTGTCGAATGCGACCGCCGGCACGATCGATGTCGCGATCAGCCCGTTCGACTCGGATACCGACCTTTACGCCATCCGCGTTTCGCCTCCGCGTGACGATCCGCAATACATCGTCGTCCGATACGAGTATGTGCAGGCGGACGGTACGATCGGTGGCTTCCCCGTGTGGCGGAGGAAGGCGGAGTGGGGGACAGTCACCGTTCAGGGGCTGACTTCAGGCACGGAGTACACATTTACCGTTCGGGCGTTCAACGATGAGCCGGGCGCGTGTCCTTCGGCGTGGGGGCCTGCGGCCGTCGGCGCGACGTCGATGCTGACGCACGCGATCGACTGTCGCGGGGCCGGGGTCGTCGTACAGAAGGGCGTTCACGGGATGGACGCCCAGCCGAAGATGGTCAGCGCCCTGTCAACGGCGTACACGCTCGACGTGAGCCGCAACACGAGCATGCGATTCGGCGGGGATGGTTATAACTGGAAGACGCGGACGGCGCAGTGGGGCTCCAACAGCACATCGACTCTGCAGTATCTGCGCTACGCCCGTGACCGCAATTCCTACCTGCAGATCCTGACGAACACGCGGGGCATCGGGACGGGCAACGGTTCGACGTGGGTATACACGGACCAGACGCCGGAGACGCTGGCGGCGCTGGCGGCCGACTGGGTGTACTACTGCAACACGCTCGTGCAGACGAAGCGTCAGGGCGATCCGTTGACGTCGCGCGAGCGCGCGATCCTCGATTCGCTCGACTGGGGTGGCGACGACAAGCTTCTCGCGCCGGGCGAGGCGATGGTGCCGAAGGTGGTCTGGTGGGAGGTCGGCAACGAGCCGGAGGGGCCGTACCCGCCGCCGGCGCTGACGCCTGGAGATTACGCGGCCCGCTACCGGATCATCACGAGTGCCATGCTCGCTCAGGATCCCGCCATCAAGCTCGGCCCGGGCTGCATGACCGCCAACAATGGGAACGCATGGCTGGACGCGGTGTTCAGCGACGGCGGCAATCGCGTGGACTTCGTGGCGTACCATCCGTACGGCAATCTGTATGGGATCACGCGGGACACTACGGGCGGTACGCTCAGTCCGCCGGAGCTGATGAGGGGACTGAACGTACAGAAAAACGCGCAGAGCAACGCGAGGCAGAAGATCGTGGACCGGCTTGTGGCCAACAACCGCCCCGCCGGCACGCCCCTGATCCTCAGCGAGTGGAATACGAGTTCCTGGCAGGGGACATACTATTACGGCCTGGGCCAGACGGTGGCGCAAGGGCTTGGCACCGCCGAGGACATTTTCAGTTTCATCGAGATGGGCATTGTGGCAGCCCAGTACTGGGACCAGCCGAACATACCGAACAAGGCCGGGCTGGAAGTCCCGTGTTTCAAGGTATTCAAGGCCCTTCAGACGTATCTCAACGGTGTCCTGCTTGACAGCCTCGCGGACGGCTACTTCCGACTCTACACCACGAAGGGCGATGCGGGCCGGCGGCTCATTCTCTGGGGGATCAATCTGTCCGACGACCGTCCCGCGGTCCTGCGGATTCAGCTTCGGCATCCTGGCGGGAGAGTGTCGGCGATCACATGCCGCAAGCTCGCCGCGTACAACGGAGAAACCAGCCTGATCACGGGCAGTTCGACCGCCGAGCTGGTCGGCTGGACGGAGAGCGACCTGACGGGTCGGCTTGACCCCGCCGATTTCACGTTCACCTTCGATCACGCGACGCTCACGATGCTGATAATCGACCTGCTGCCCTTGCCGGACTTCGACGGGGACGACGACGTGGATCTGACTGATTTCGCGGGGTTTCAGTACTGTTTCGGTGGACCGAACCGGTCGCCGGGCTATGCCGGATGCAGCGCGGCGGATCTCGATGAGGATAACGACGTGGATCTGGCGGATTTCGCCATTCTTCAGAGGTGTTTCAACGGCCCCAACCGGTTGCCCGCGTGCCGGTGAGAGGTCGGCGGCATGCGTAGCTCTCGGGAAGGGGCTTCGAATTCAACGGAATCAGCGCAGGGGCAGAAGTATGGATTCCATCAGGAGGAGTGTGGTAAGCGTGGTGGCGAGCGGCGCGCTTCTGGCGGCTGCCACAGCGGCCGTCGGGGCTGTTCCGCCGTCGGTCAGCAGTCTGCCGGTCGTGAATGCGGCCGTGCTGGTGGCCGACGGTGTTACGCCGTACACGGTTACCCTGACGGCCTCGGACAACGACGGGTACAACGACATTCGATGCGTCCGCGTCCTGTTCAACTACACGGAGTCGAACGGGGATCAGAGCCGGGGCCGGGGCTACATGAACTGGGGCAAGACGGATGCGGACGTGACGCAGTGGGGGGGCGCCTGGGTCGTGGCCGACGCGAACGGGGGCGGCCGCTGGGGCTATCGCACGGACGCATGGGGCGGCATCACCTACATTACGCCGCTTTCGTGTGCGACGAGCACGGCGGGCAAGGCCAGCGGCGGCGCCGGTTCGCGCACGGTCACGTGGACGTTCACGGTCAATGCCGCCTGGGCGTTCAACCCGGTCATGAACGATGCGGATGCGTGGGTGGCGGACGGCGTGATCGGCGGCACGTCGTACGTCGTCGGCTGGATTGACGGGCAGAGCTCGTTCGATGTCGTTTCGGCGCCCTGCGCGCAGTACTGTGCGGCGCCCCGGGCGCCGGTCCTTTCCGACCCCTCGGCGACGACGATCAACGTGGCGATCGACCCGGCCGATTCGTCGTCGGACGCCTATGCGATTGTGGTTTCGCCGTCGGTTGGCGGCAGGGTCTACGTGCAGGCCGACGGTTCCCTGGGGGTGGCTCCTCAGTGGTTAACCCGGGCGACGTGGGGCACAAAGACCGTCACGGGCCTGCTGCCGAGGACGACCTACACGTTCGCCGCACGAGCCTCGCGGGCGGAGGCCGGCTACTGTCCGTCGGCGTGGGGGCCGGATTCACAGATCACCACGACGGGCAGCCCTGCCGTGATCGACTTCCGAACCGGTTCGGCATTCAGTCCGTGGGTGCGTGGGCAGTGTCCGTATCGGTCGGTGTCGGCCTCCGCGTGGGGGCCGATATGGGATCTGGCGATCGGGTCCATCGGGCGCGGTCTGGCGGGCGGGCTTGATGCGGACACGTATGACTGGCGCGACATCGACAGCGGCTCCGGCTGGGGTACGCCGGCGTGGAGCGGGCGTTTCACGACTCTCGAGTTTCTGCAGGGCGCCCGCGATCACGGTGCGGCCCCGCTGATCACGGCCAACGCGTTCGGGGGCGGCTACCGCGACTGGTCGGATCCGGTCTATCCGGGCGTCTTCGTCTGCCAGACGGTCAACCCCGGCGGGCTCGCGGCGGACTGGGTACGTTATACGAACTTCATCGTTCAGAGCTACCGCCAGGGCGACGAGGGCAGCCTCACGGGCGAAGACCTTCGCGTGTACAACTCGATCACCAACTGGGGCGGCAAGCCGAAGCTGCCGGCACCGAACGAGGCGCCCGTGCCCAGGGTGCAATACTGGGAGATCGGCAATGAGCCGGAGCTGGGCGGGTACGGAGACTTTCTGACGAATCATTACCTCGGTCCGACCGAGTACCGCGATCGGTACAAGCTGATCAGCGAGGCGATGCGGGCGGTCGATCCGACGCTGAAGTTCGGCCCGTGCCTGATGACGCCGACCGATCCGAACAGCGGCAGCGGGCTGTGGCTGGCCGCGCTGGCGGCGGACCCGGCGGCACGCGTCGACTTTGTCGGGTACCATCCGTACTACGGCAACATCAAGAGCAACTGGGGCTACTACGAGGGCATGGCGAACGCCCTGCGGGAGTGCAAGGCGTTTCTCAACGGTAAGTCGGCGGGTATTCGATCCATCCTGAGCCAGTACGGCCGGGCGAACGTGGACCTCGTCGCCTCGGAGTGGAATCCCGTCAACTGGGACGCTCCGGGGGTCATGCAGGGGTCGATGGCCAATGCGCTCGGCGTGGTGGAGACGTGCTTCACGTTCGCCGAGGACGGCGTGCTGGCGGCCACGTTCTGGGAGCAGCCGCAGAGCAAGCCGGGCGTCAGCGGGGCGTTCGCCGGGCTGGTCGAGCACATGGGCGACGTGCTGGTCACAACGAGCGCGCAGATGGGATACGCCTACGCGAACACGAACTTCCGCATCTACGTGACAAAGAACCGCGGGGATGACTTCACGCTCATGATCTGGGGGTTGAACTTCGACGACAGCCGTCCGGTCACGGTGGACCTCGCTCTCTCGCCCTGCCGGCTGCTCTCGGCGACGCTCAAGCACTACGGCAAGCCCGGCCCCGATTCGGCCGGCGGCGACACGAGCCTTACGACCTCCAGCGGCATGAGCTGGGATGCGCAGGACATCACGGCCGGGTTCGACACGACCGGTTTCCCGTTCACGATGGAAGATGCCGAGCTGACGGTGCTGATCCTGAAGCTGGCCCCGTCGCCGGATTTCAACCAGGACGGCGACGTGGATCTCGACGACTTCTCGGTCCTGCAATACTGTTTCAACGGTCCGAATTCCCCGCCGCGCGACCCGAACTGCCGGCAGGCGGATGTCGATCGGGACGGCGACGTTGACCTGAACGACTTTGCGGTCCTTCAGGCCTGTTTCAACGGCCCCAATCGTCGGCCGCGGTGTCGGTGATCGCGGGGCGGGCGGTGCCCCGGTCGCGCAGCGGCGGTTACGCCGAAACGACGGCAAAGTAGCGTTCGAAGAACCGCTCGCTCGCGACTTCCGTTGCCACCCGGTGCGGGGCGGGCCGGGCGTTTGCGTCGAAGGCCGTATAGCCCATCAGCCGCGTGCTCTGCAGTTCCACCTCCACACGCCCGGTGGCGTACCGGCACAGCGACGGCTCGAAGACGACCGCCGCCGCGAGCGGATCGTGAAAGGTCACTGACGGCCGCTGCTGAAACCAGACCTCGGCCATGTCCAGCACGACGCGCAGCGGCCCGGCGGAGAATCGTCGGCGGAACTCGTCGGCCGGCAGGACGCAGCGTGAGGTTACGTCCAGCCCGATGCATGTTACGGCGGGCGGGTTGGCGGCGAAGACGGCGGCCGCCGCGTGAGGGTCTCCGCCGGCATTCCACTCCGTCGGCCCGTATCCGACCGCGCGGTTGAAGTAGTGGCCGGCCATCAGCACATGGCTCTTCAGCAGTGAGGGGATCTGCGGGTCAAGTGCGTAGAGCAGGCCGACGTTCGTGAGCGGTCCGATGGTGAGCAGGGTGATCTCGCCCGGGCGGGAGCGGATCGTCTGGCGGAGGAAGTCGACGGCGGTATCGGGTGCAAACGTTTCCCGATGCGGCCATTTCGGCAGGACGCTGGCCTGCGGTGCCGCCGGTTGCCGCTGCGGCACCAGAATGGGCCGGGCCGCGCCGCTGAAGATCGGCACATCGCTGCGTCCGAACGCGCGGCAGATTGCGTCGGCGAGGCATGCCCGTTTCTCCGGCTCGCCCGTGACCGTGGTGATGCCGAGCAACTCGCACTGCGGCTGCCTGAGCAGGTACGCCAGGGCCACCGCGTCGTCGATGTCGCTGCCGATGTCCGTGTCGAGAAGGATCGGGATCGCCATCCGGCAACCTCCCGCCGGGATGCGGCGCAGCGGCCCGACGCGACAGCCGCGTCGCCCCGGCTTTTCGCCGATTCGACCGGATTTCCGCGCGAAATGCAACGGGCGAACGGAAAGCGCCGGCCCCGACGAGGATCGCGGCCGGCCGCCGAGACCGGGTGTGCACGAGGTCGGGGATTCCCGCGATGCGTGCGCGCGATATAGAATAGCCGTGCGGTGTCGCGCAGTAGCGTGATGGCAAGGAGGACTCTGTGCTGCTTTCGGCAGGATCGAGGACGGCGAATCTCGGCGAGGCGGACATTCGACGGATCGTGGGTGAGGGGCTCGCGCAGGCGGACCTGGACGGGAAGCGCGTGCTCGTCATCATTCCGGACCACAGCCGCAGCGGGCCGACGGGGGTGTTCTTCCGGGCCATCGCCGATGCGCTGATGCCGCGGGTGGAGAGACTCGATTTTCTCGTCGCCCTGGGTACGCATCCGCCGCTGAGCGACGGGCGCATCGACGATCTGCTCGGGTTTGCGCCCGGCGAGCGGTCGGCGAAGTATGGCCGCGTCGGGGTGCTCAACCACCACTGGGACGAGCCCGGCGAGTTGAAATCCGTGGGCACGATCCCGGGCCGGCGCCTGGCGGAGATCTCCGGCGGCCGGATGACACAGGATGTCCCCGTCCTGCTCAACCGGCACATCTTCGATTACCACCGTCTGCTCATCTGCGGCCCGGTGTTTCCGCACGAGGTGGCGGGCTTTTCCGGGGGGCACAAATACCTCTTCCCGGGCATCGCCGCGCCGGAGATCATCAACGCGACGCACTGGCTCGGCGCCCTCATCACGAATCCGGCGATCATCGGCCGCCGCGACACGCCCGTCCGGGCGGTCATCGAAGAGGCGGCCGCCCTGGTCCCGATCGAGCGGCATTGCATCGCGTACGTCGTCGACCCGGAGGCCCTTCGCGGAATCTTCATCGGCCCCGTGCCCGAGGCCTGGAGGGCGGCAGCGGCGCTCTCGGACCAGGTCCATATCCGCTACCATGCCCGGCCGTACCACACGGTCTTGAGCTGCGCCCCGAAAATGTACGACGACATCTGGACGGCCGGCAAGTGCATGTACAAGCTCGAGCCGGCGGTGGCCGACGGCGGCACGCTCATCATCTACGCGCCGCACATCACCGAGGTCTCGGTGACGCACGGGCGGCTGATCGAGGAGGTCGGCTACCACTGCCGCGATTTCTTCGTGAAGCAGTGGGACCGATACGGCCGATACCCCGGCGGCGTGCTCGCGCACTGCACGCACGTCAAGGGCGTCGGGACATACGAGAACAGTGTGGAGAGGCCGCGGGTGAACGTCGTTCTCGCGACGCGAATCCCGCCGGAGCGATGCCGGAGGATCAATCTCGGCTACATGGATCCCGACACGATCCGCCCCGCCGACTATGCCGACCGCGAAGCGGAAGGTGTATTGTACGTTCCGAAGGCCGGCGAGATCCTGCATCGTGTGAGGTAGAGTCTTGCGTCGCAGCTTTTGCGCGCCTTGCGCGTGTCGCACCTTGCGCGCATGTATCGCGCCACGGCGGTAGCGCCACCCGTCATTCTGAGGAGCGCAGCGACGAAGAATCCGGCGGATTAGCGCGGAGGTGCCGGATGCTTCGCTTCGCTCAGCATGACGGCCGCCGGCGCGCTTGTGTTCGGTTGCGGCCGAAGGCCGCCTTGGAAGTGCTCTGCCGGCCGGACCCGATCCGCGGAATCCGTCCGCGGATCAGGCGTGCTTGCGACTCCGCGCAATCCGCGGATCGTCACAACTGCTCTGTGGATTCCTCGGCCGCGGGTGCGAAGCCGTGGCGCATCGTGTTTTCCGTGATCGTCCGCGGGACGACAAACTGGAGCAGATAATCGGGGCCGCCGGCCTTGCTGCCGATGCCGGAGAGCTTGAAACCGCCGAACGGCTGGCGGTCGGCCAGGGCGCCGGTGATCTTGCGGTTGATGTAGAGATTGCCGACGCGGAACTCGCGGCGGATGCGGGCGATGTTCGCGGGGCTGCGCGAGTAGAGGCCGCCGGTCAGGGCGTAGGGTGTCGCGTTGGCGATCTCCAGGGCATGCGTGAGGTCGCGGGCCTTGATCACCGCCAGGACCGGTCCGAAGATCTCCTCCTGCGCGATGACGGCTGCCGGCGGCACGTCGGCGAAGACATGAGGCGTGACGTAGAAGCCCTCGTCGGCACCGCCGGGGATTGCCCCCGCATCGCCGGCGAAGACGGGGCGGGCCTCCCGGCGTCCCTGCTCGATGAAGTCGAGGACGCGCCGCCGGGCCTCCTCGTCGATGACCGGTCCGACGAAGCACGCCGGATCCTCCGCCGGGCCGACCTTCAGGCTCCGGGCGGCGGCCACGAGCCGGTCGAGGAACGCGTCGTAGACGGCATCGAGGACGATCGCGCGGGAGCAGGCGGAGCACTTCTGCCCGGCGTAGCCGAATGCGCTGGCGATCACGCCGTGGATCGCCTCATCGAGGTCGGCGTCGTCGTCGACAATGACGGCGTTCTTGCCGCCCATCTCCGTGATCACGCGCTTGACATGGTCCTGCCCGGTGGGCGTCTCGGCGGCCAGTCGCTGAATCGCCAGGCCCACCGCCCGCGAGCCGGTGAACGCGATCAGCTCCACGTCGCGATGGGCCACGAGCAGGGGCCCGATCTCCTCGCCCGCGCCCGGCAGGTAGTTCACGACGCCGGGCGGAAACTCCGCCTCGCGGAAGACCTCCATCAGCTTCGCCGCCGTGACCGGCGACTGCTCGGCGGGCTTCATGACCGCCGTATTGCCGGCGACCAGGGCGGCCGTGGTCATGCCGCACAGGATGGCGATCGGGAAGTTCCACGGTGCGATAATGACCGCGACCCCACGGGGCTCGTAGAGGTACTCGTTTCGCTCGCCGGGCAGGTCGCGGTGACGCGGCGTGGCGAGTCGCAGCATCTCGCGGGCGTAGTACTCGCAGTAATCGATCGCTTCGGCGATGTCGGCGTCCGCCTCGCGCCAGGGCTTGGCGCATTCGTACACCTCCCACGCCGCCAGCTCGAAACGGCGCCGGCGCAGGACCTGTGCCGCGCGGCGGAGGTACTCCGCACGCCGGACGACCGGCGTGTCCCGCCATTCCGGAAAGGCCTCGCGCGCGGCGAGCACGGCTTGCAGGACATGTTCCGCGCCGGCGCGGGCGGAGCGGCCGACGAGCTGCCGCCTGTGCGAGGGGTTTATCGACTCGATCGTGCCCTCGGTGCGGATTTCGCGATCGCCGATTACCAGCGGATACTCGCGGCCAAGCTGCGCGGCGACGGCCGTGAGCGCGTCCCGCATCGCCTGCCGCCCGGCCTCGCGGCTGAAGTCGGTCAACGGTTCATTGGCAAAGGCGGCGGGTTCGGCAGCGCGGCTCTGCACGGACGGGGCGCCGACGGATCGTTGCGTGGCGATCTCGAGCGGATTCATGAGCAGCTTCTCCTCGGGCGCGTGCTCCATGAAGCTCGCGCGTAAGAAGGACACGTTGGCGGTGTTCTCCAGCAGGCGGCGGACGAGGTAGGCCATGCCCGGCAGCAGACGGCCGTACGGCGAATAGACGCGGACGCGCCGGCCCATTCGGATCAGCGAGGTCTTGATCGGATCGCCCATGCCGTAGAGGAGCTGGAACTCGATGGCCCGGGGGCTCAGGCCCAGGTGTTCCGCGCAGGCGATGGCAAACGCCATGCTGCGGATGTTGTGCGTGCCGAAGGCCGGCCGGAGGAGCGCGCGGTGCTCGAGGAGGAATCGCGTCTGCGCCTCGAAGTTCGCGTCGGTTTCCCACTTGTTCGCAAAGACCGGCAGCGGCCAGCCCTGCTGAGCGGCGATGACGTTTTCGTAATCCCAGTACGCACCTTTGACCAGCCGTACCCATACCGGCGTGCCGCGGGCGTGCGCCCAGTCCGCCAGAGCGGCCAGGTCGTCGCCGCAACTGCGCAGATAGGCCTGAATCGCGATTCCCACGTCGGGCCAGTCGCGGAACTCCGGTTCGTAAAGGGCATCCTGAAAGATCCGGAGCGTGAGGTCCTTGTAGGCGAACTGCTCCATGTCCACGTTGACGAAGGCGCCTCGCTGCCGGGCGGCGCGGAAGATCGGCCGCAATCGTTCCTTGACGGCCTCGCCGGTGCCGGCGGGATCGATCGGGTCGAACTGGCTGTAGAGCGAGGAGAGCTTGACGGACACGTTCACGCGGGGCAGCGGACCGGCGTCGTCGCGGTCAATCCGATCGACGGTGGGCCAGTGATTGACCTGCCGGGCGAGCCCGTCGAGCAGATCGAGATACGCCCGCTGGTACTGGAGGGCCTCTTCGGTGGTGAGGACGGCCTCGCCCAGGAGGTCGACGCTGAAGGCCAGCGACCGCGCCCGCATGGCCTCGATGGCCCGGAGGGCTTCGCCGAGGTCGGTTCCGGCGATGAAACGGCGTGCGAGGCGTTCGGCATTGAACCGGGCAGCGCGGGCGACCAGGCGCCCGCTGAAGCCGTCGCGCGGGATCCGATGCGCGGCGAGACGGACCACCGGCGGAAGGTGGGCATCGGCCTCTTCGAGGTACTCGCGGAGATGGCGGGTGACTTCGGAGGCCGAACGGAGCATCGGCAGGACATCAACGAGGCGGAAGAGCTGGACCTTGAGGGCCTCATCGTTCATGGCCCATGCCATCATGCGGTCATCGAACCAGCGGGGCGTGAGGGGCAGGGGTTGCTCCGCGCGGGCGGCTGCGAGAATCTCGCGTCCGTAGCGGTGCGTCAGCTCCTCGATGCCGTTCGATGTGGTGGACACAGCCGTCATTGCCCGTCTGCGGTCCAGCGATCGTCCGCGAGCTTCGCCCCTTCCTCGATGGTATTGTATATCCTGGTTGCGATTGAAGGCCACCCGGGTATGATTCCGGCGGGGGCTGACTTGCGGCGGCGGGAGCATTTTGAATTGGGGGCTATCGACAAGAGGAGCGTGGAGCATGGCAGATCGAAGGACGAATCGTCGGGACTTTCTTCGCCGGGGATTGGCAGTCGGAGCGGGGGCCGGGCTTGCCCTCTCGCGATTCACGGCCTCCAGTTACGCGCGGGTCATCGGCGCCAATGAGCGGATCAACCTGGGCCTGATCGGCTGCGGTGGTCGCGGGCGGTACATCATTCAGAACATGGCGAAACCCGCGGATCCGAACATCACGCTGGTGGTCGTGTGCGATATCTGGAAGAAGCGTCTGGAGAGTTACCCGGGCGAGGCCGAGGCCCTCTGGGGAGCCAAGCCCAGGGCGTACCCGGACTACCGGAAGGTGCTGGAGCAGCGGGATGTGGACGCCGTAATCATCGCAACGCCCGATCACCAGCACGCCGGCCAGACCATCGACGCCGTTCAGGCGGGTAAGCACGTGTATGTGGAGAAGCCCATCATCGGCATCGCCGAGGACCTGGCGGAACTCAACCGATGCTGCGACGTGGTCAAGGCCTCGAAGATGGTCGTGCAGAACGGCACCCAGGGCGTGAGTTGCCCCGCGGCCCGTGCGATCCGGCAGTTCATCGCCGACGGCAAGCTCGGCAAGCTTTTCCGGGTCGAGTCCTCGAACAGCCTGTATCGGCCTTACTGGGTTGCGTACAAAGGGCCGCAGAGCGAGGGCGAGACCGACTGGAAGGCGTTCCTGTACAACCGCAAGACCCGCCCGTTTGATGCCCATCAGCACGCGTGCTGGATGGGCTATCACGACTTCACGGCCGGGACGATCGGCGGCTGGATGACTCATTTCATCAACACCGTGCACTTTGTGACCGGCTGCGGTGCCCCCGTCTCCGCGGTGACCTACGGCGGCCGCTTTGCGCCGACCAATGATCCGCGCTGCGATGCGCCGGATCAGACGGCCGTCTTCCTTGAATATGCGGAGGGTTTTCACACGCAGTTCACGAGCCATTTCGGCAGCGCGATCGACGAAGAGCGGACGATATTCATGTTCGAGAAGGGCTGCATCAAGACCCGTTTCGGGCATCACCTGGGCAACCCGGAAGTATCCAGCGACGGCGTGGACGACAAGATCAAGCCCTACAAGCTGCTCGATCAGGATCCGCCGTATCCGGGCGCGGCTCACGTGAAGAACTGGCTGGATTGCATCCGTGAGGGCGGCCAGCCGGCGGCGAATGTGGAATACGGCCACAAGCAGGGGATCGCCGTCATCATGGGCGACATGGCGTACAACCTGGGCCGCAAGGTAGTCTACGACAAGGCGAAACGCGAGGTCCGCCCCGCGTAGCGCCCGGAGCGGCCTGTATCGCGCAACGCAGGCGGCGAGCGGGCGTCCGTGCGGTGCTGCCTACCGGCTCAGCCCCAGGACGTCCTGCATCGTGTAGAAACCGGGCGGTTTGTGCGCGACCCACACCGCAGCGCGCAGCGCTCCCTGTACGAACGTGTCGCGCGTGTGTGCGCTATGCCGGATGGCGACCGTCTCGCCGAGGTTCCCGAAGAGGATTTCGTGTTCGCCCACGGTGTCGCCGACTCGCAGAGCGTGCATGCCGATCTGCCTGGCCGGTCGCGGCCCCGTGATCCCGTGCCGGCCGAAGATCACGTCCTGGTCCGCGTTGCGGCCGGTGGCCTCGCAGATGGCATCGCGCAGGGCGAGGGCCGTTCCGCTCGGGGCATCGGCCTTGAAGCGGTGGTGCGTCTCCGCGATTTCGATGTCGTACTCGTCGCCCAGCGCCCGGGCGATTCCGCCGACCAGGTGAAGAAGCACGTTCACGCCGACGCTCATGTTGGACGACTTCAGGACGGCGATTTTCTTCGCGGCCTTGCGAATCGCCGTCAACTGCTCGGGTGTGTGCCCGGTCGTGCCGATCACGATCGGACACTTCGCGAACGCGCAGAAGTCCAGCCAGTGCATCGTCGCTGCGGCCGTGGTGAAGTCGATCAGTACGTCGAACGCCGTCTCGGTGCGATCCTGAATCGGCAGGTGAATACGGCCGATACCCGCGTGTTCGCCGGCGTCGGTTCCGACGGCCGGGTTGTCGGCGGCCTCCAGGGCGGCCACGAGGTCAAACCGGTCGTCGCCGTGAGCCAGTGCGACGAGCCGCGATCCCATCCGGCCGGCGGCGCCGGCCACTGCCAAACGGATCATCATCGCTCTTCCTTACTCCACGTGCGGTTCGCCAAGCGCCGCGCAGATCGCCGCCAGATTGTCCGCCACGCGGATCGGGCGGTTGGCGAGCTTGCCGTGCGTGGGTTTCGGCTCCGGCGGCGTCACTGATTTCATGTCGATGCCCGTGTGGTACTTCACCGTGGCGTCGGGGTCCTTCAGTTCGTGCCCGGTGAGGATGCAGACCACGCTTTCGTCGGGCGCGATAAGACCCTCGTCGCGGAGCAGGTGCAGGCCGGCGACGCTGGCCGCGCTGGCCGGCTCACATCCGAAGCCGAATCGCCCGACCATCGCCTTGTGCTCGAGGATGACCTCGTCGGAGACCTCGCGGACTACGCCGTTCATCACGTCCAGCGCCCGGAGGCACTTCGGCAGGTTGACGGGTCGGCTGATCTCGATGGCCGAGGCGATGGTGTGCGCCTTGTACCCGCGGCTGTCGAAGTCTCTGTAGAGTGCGTCAATCTCCGGTTTGTTGCGGATTCGGCCGCCGTCCCATCGCACGCCCCGCTGCTCGTAGAGCGTGTAGAGCGTGTTGGCCCCGGTCGCGTTGATCACCGCCAGCCGCGGTACGCGGGGCACGAGGCCCAGCTTGTGAAGTTCGAGGAACGCCTTGCCGAACGCGCTGGAGTTGCCCAGGTTCCCGCCCGGGACGATCACCCAGTCGGGCACGTCCCAGTCGCGGGCCTCAAGGATGCGGTACATGATGGCCTTCTGGCCCTCCAGGCGGAAGGGGTTCATGCTGTTCATCAGGTAGATGCCGAGGCGGTCGGCGACCTCCTTGACGCGCCTCATGCAGGCGTCGAAGTCGCCCTCGATCTGCAGGGTCAGCGCCCCGTAGTCGAGCGCCTGGGACAGCTTGCCGTATGCGATCTTGCCGCTGCCGATGAAGACGATGCCCTGCATCTCCGGATCGGCCTTGTGCGCGAACATCGCCAGCGAGGCGGAGGTGTTGCCGGTGCTCGCGCACGCGACGCGGTTGCGCCCGAGGACGCGGGCGATGGTGAACGCGGCGGTCATGCCGTTGTCCTTGAAGCTGCCCGACGGGTTGAGCCCCTCGTACTGCAAGAACACACGGCCGGGCTTCATGCCGAACTCGCGGCCGATCCGGTCGTTCTGCTCCAGGACGGTGCGGCCTTCGCCGATCGTGACGATCGAGTCGGGTTCGGCGAAGGGGAGCAGCTCGCGGAAGCGCCAGACGCCGGAGAAGTCGAGCCGGCCTTCCGATCGCAGCCCCTTCGTGGCCCAGCGATGCTCGAAGAAGTCCATCTTCCTCGGTACGGCCAGGCGATCCCAGTCGTAGCCGACATCGAGGAGGCTGCCGCACTTCGGGCAACTGAAGAGGACCTCGGTGATGTCGAAGGCAGCCCCGCAATCGGGGTTGATGCAGACCTGAAATGCTCTGTCCGCCACGAGCAGTGCTCCTTGGGTGAACGCAGCCATTGCAGCGGCAAACCGGCCGCCGGGGTCGATGCGTATGGTATCATGGGCGAGAGGGGGTTGCCACTCCGCGCGAGGCATCGATGCCAGGCCAGGGGCCGCCGACGGCGGAAGAGGCAGTCTCGACAGGCTCGCGTGCGCTTTACGGTTGTCGCACCCGACAATACGATGCCCTGTCATGAGTCGCGTACATTCTCTGAGAACCGCGTGTTGCCTGTCTGTCTTTGTCGCCCCGTTGGGCGCGATCGTGGCGTGCTCGCCGGAGCGTTCGCCGCTCGCGTTTTCTCCGTCCACGCGCCCGGCCGTGGAGGAGTCCTTCTTCCCCTACGGCGCCATGCACATGGCCACGATTTCGCGGTGGCAGCACTATCGGCCGCCGCGGGACGAATGGGCTGCCTACATGGACCGCGACCTTGCCAACATGAAGCGCGTCCGCTTCAACACGCTGGCCGTACATGTGGACTGGTGCGATATCGAGCCTGCGCCGGGGCGCTTCGAGTTCGACCGGCTCGATATCGTCATGGATCTCGCCGAGAAGCACGGGCTGAGAGTCCTGCTCTGGCCGTGGCCTGAACTGCAACCGGAATGGGTCGTGCAGGAATACCCGGACAGCGAGATGATCGCCTCCGACGGCTACCGGCCTTCCGTGGCCTGCTGCGATCACCCGGCCGTGCGAGCGCTCGTGGCCCGCTTCGTGGACAGGGTGGTGCGCCGCTATCGCGACCGCCCGTCGGTCCTCGCCTGGGACCTGGGCGCCGAGGCCGGCAACTGGGTCTCCTCGATCAACAATCCGATCGACCAGCCGCGGACGGCGCGGCTTTACTGTTACTGCGACCATACCGTGCGGCGGTACCGCGACTGGCTCAAGCAGAAGTACGGCTCGATCGAGAAGCTCAACGAGACCTGGGCCACGTACTACGACAGGTGGTCGCAGGTGCAGCCGGTCCGCACCGGCATCTTCGAACGGGCGCAGGCGTTCTGGGTGGACTGGCGCGAGTTCATGCTCTGGAACACGGCGGAGTTCCAGGGCCTCAAGGCCGATGCCGCCCGGCGGGCCGACCCGGCGCACCCGGTCACATGCCACATGGCCGGGTGGGGCGCCGGCAGCGTGTACGCGTCCACCGATGAGTACCGGATCGGCCGCCACTTCGACATCGTGAGCCTTTCGTTCTTTCCGTATTGGATCCAGTACGGCCACGGCGCGTACGATCCGGCGTTCGGGGGGCTGTACCTCGACGGTGTGCGGTCGGCCGGCGACGGCAAGCCGATGTGGATCGAGGAGCTGCAGGGCGGGCCGAGCATCAACGGCCTGGCGTATCGTTCGCAGTTTCCGCGGCCGCAGGACATCCGGCTGTGGGTATGGCAGTCGATCGCGCATGGGGCAACGGGCATCTTCTACTGGAACTGGCGTCCGGAGACGACCGGCGTCGAGGCCGGTGGCTTCGGTCTCGTGAACTACGACGGGAGCCTGACGGATCGCGTCCGGGCGGCCGGCGAGGTGTGCGATGTGCTCCAGAAGCACGCGAAGCTGCTGCGGTCGGCCCGGCCCGCTCCGGCTCAGGTCGCGATCTTCCACTCGCCAAGGACTTCGATCCATGCGTTCGGCGACGGCGACGAGGGGATGTACACGCGCAGCCTCCGGGGCGTCTATCGTGCCTTGTTCAAGGCGGGGCTGCCGGTGGACATTCTTGTCGCCGAGCAGCTCATGAGCCGCGACCTGAGCCGCTACCGCATCATCTACCTGCCGTTCGCGTATACGCTTTCGGCGCGGGAGGCGGCGCAGCTCAAGTCGTACGTGGCCGGCGGCGGCACGCTCTATGCGGAGATGTGGTGCGGGTTCAAGGACGATCGCACGTTCCTGTACGAGACGGTTCCCGGCGGCGGGCTGGCGGAGGTTCTGCACTGCAAGGAGGTGCAGACCGCCCCGCAGCAGAACGCCGTCATGAGGATTGCCCGGAGCCATAAGGCCGTCGCCTCGTTGCCCGTCGGCGCGGAAATGCCGGTCTTCCGTTGGCGCGAGGAGTTGGACCTGTTGGACGGCGCGGAGGTGATTGCATCCTTCGCCGATGCGAGCCCGGCGATTGTCGCGGGGACATTCGGCAAGGGCAAGACGCTGTACGTCGCGACGCCGCTGACGCGAGCGTATGACGAGACGCTCAATGGCAACGCGTACAAGCTGCTTGCCGGCGCGGCATCCTGGGCCGGTGTGAGGCCGCCCGTGGAGGTGCGGCACGAGCCGCAGACGGCGCCGATCGAGGTGAGGGCCCTCGACGCGAGCGACGGCCGGCGCCTGGTCATCGTGATGAACCACGGCGAGACGAGGGCCGCCGTTACGCTGATGCCGGCCGACAGCGATTCCGCCAGGATCTCGGATCTCCTCAGTGCCAACGCGCTTGATGCGACGCGTCAGGACGGCAAGACAGAACTATCGCTCCATCTGGGCCCGGGCGAGGTGAGGGTCTTGCGGATCGAGCCGACGGATCGGTGAGCGCGTGGGGATGCTTGCTTCACGGTTGCGGATGATCGCCGAGTACGTGCGGGAGCGCCGTCGCTACGGCACGCCCGCGCTGACGGGTGATCCCGGCAATGGCACCGTCTTCCTGCTCGACGGGGTGGGCGGCTTTTTGATGGCTCCGGTGCTGGCGCGGAAGGCGTTTCGCGAGGCCGGCCTGCCGTATGCCACGTACGTCTTCGATTGGAATCACGGTCGTCGCGGCGATCTCCTGGGCGATCTGATCGGCCGCCGTCGCAACCAACTGGAGGCGATGAAGCTGGCCCGGCTCATTCGGCGCTTTCGCCGTGCCAATCCGGCAGCGCCGTTGCACGTGCTGGCCTACAGCGGCGGGACGGGAATCGCGGTGTTCGCCGCCGAACAGCTGAACGAGCGGGCCAGGATCGACACGCTCGTGCTCTGCTGTTCGGCGCTTTCGCCCGAGTATCCGCTCGCCAGAGCGATGCAGCACGTGGATCGGTGCTACGCGTTCGTGAGCGAGCGCGATCGCGTGATGCTCGGCATCGGCACCCGGCTCTTCGGGACGGTCGACCGGGAGCACTGCCCCGCGGCGGGGCTTACGGGTTTCCGATGTCTGCGGGGGCACGGGCGTTCCGATTCATCATGGCAGGCGCGCGTACAGGAGATTCGGTGGACCGCCGACATGCGCGCCGATGGCCATTACGGCGGCCACGTCGGAACCGCTTCACCGACATTCATCGCCCGGCGCATCGTCCCGCTGTTGATTACGCCTCGGCACGTCCCGTCGCCGTCCGCCACGCCTTCTTCACGGCCTTGACCGTCGTCTGCCACGCCACGCGTGGGCGGCGCTGCTTGTAAGCCTTGATGTACTGCGACTTCATGAAGTCGAGATAGCTCGTCTGCGTCCGCAGCTCGCACCGGCGGGGGGCATGCAGGAGCATCTCACGGACCGCGGCCGGGTCGGCCAGGTCCCAGTCGCCTTCGAAGATCGTCAGCGCGTGTGTGATCTCGTGCAGAAAGTGCGCGTCGCTGCCGGCGACGACGGGCTTGCCGGCCTGCCCGGCCCAGGCGGCGGCCCGGTCGTTCAGGTGCCGGTATGTGCGGGCGTTCAGGATCTCGATGAGGTCGGCCCGGGCGACGAGCGATTCGTGTTCGCGGTGGCTCTTGGCCGGATGCGGCAGGATCGTCAGCTTGCCGAGCCGCTTCGCCTCCGAGAAAACGAATTCGCTGTCGCGACGCTCGAACTCGCGCTCGATGTCGAGCACGATGACGTCCCCGAGCTCGGTGTAATACTCGGCCCCGGCGATCACGCGGATCGGCTTGCCGCGGGCCGCCTCCACGGCTTCCAGCCCGCCCGCGAGCGAGTCGTGGTCGCACACGAGAAGCAGGCCGATGCCGTGCCGGATCGCCGTCTCGACGATGGCCGCCGGGCGCAGCATGCAGTCATAGCTGTGGTGCGTGTGGATGTGCAGGGCGGCAACGATGCTCATGGGTCGCGAGGTTCCTCGCCCGGTGGTGTACGGCGTTGTGTGCTCATGTGGAGTGCGGCCTCTCCGGGACCGTACCCTGGTGCGGCCTCTCTGAGGCCGCATCCCATGTCAGACGCGGTCGATGCGCCCGGCCTCGCGATCCCGTTCCCGCTGGCGCTGCGTGGCGATCTCCAGCGTGCGCCGCTCGCGGCGCGTAAGACTTTGCAGACCCGATTCGCTCACCTTGGCCAGGATTCGGTCCACCTCGGCCTGCTCCGCTTCCTCGGCCTCGATGCGGCGCTGCCAGGCGCCCGCGTTCGTGGCGTGCGGTCGGGACCGGATGAGACGGATTCGTGGCAACATCCCCCAGAAATACAGCGTAGCGACCCCGGCGACGGCCCCGGCGGCATGGCATACCTCGCCGCCCGGGTTCTCAAGCCCCCCCGGACTGATCAGATAGAAGAACAGGAAGCCCAGCAGGAGCAGTCCGAACACGCGGATCGGCATCGGGAAGAACACCACGACCACCTGGATGTGCGGGAAGAAGATGATCGCCGCAATCAGCAGACCGTACACCGCTCCGCTGGCGCCCACCAGCGGGATGGCCCGGTACCCCGGTGACAACGCGGCCAGCGCCAGGTACGCGAGCCCGCCGATGAGGCCGCAGATCGCATAGAACGTCAGAAAGCGGTCGCGCCCGAACGTCCGCTCGAACTCCATGCCGAAAACATACAGTCCGAACATGTTGAACACGAGGTGCCAGACGCCCGCGTGCGTGAACATGTAGGTGATCGGCTGCCAGAGATAACCCCGCGAGAGCCCGTACCAGCTCAGTCCGAAGGTTTCGTGCCAGAAGCCGGCGTCGAAGTGCCGAGAGAGGGCGTCGAGAACCAGCCCGACCACGTTCGCGATGATGAGCCACATCACCGCCGTCGTCGGACGCGGCATCGCAAGCCGCACCTGTGGGCCGTCCTCCTCCCGGGAATAGGGCCGCTCCCTCCAGGACATCAGCGGGGCCTCCGATCCAGGTGGTATCGAAGGAGCACGGCGATGGTCTTTCCGTCAACGATCGTGCCCCGGCGAATCCAGTCGATGGCCTGCTCGAACGGTACGACCTCCGGGCGAATCCGCTCGCCGGTATCCAGCCGTTGTGACGTCTTGCGGAGATCATGGGCCACGAAACATCGCATCAGCTCGTCGGTGATGCCGGGCGTGGTGTAGAACTCGCCCAGGGGCTCAATACGCCCGGCCCGGTAGCCCGTTTCCTCCTCCAGCTCCCGTGCGGCACAGGCCGCCGGGTCTTCGCCCGGCTCCAGCGTTCCGGCGGGTAATTCGATGAGTTCCCGTTCGATCGCGTAGCGATAGTTGCGGATCATCACGATATCTGTATCGGTCAGCACCGGCAGGACGACCACCGCCCCCGGATGAACGACAATCTCCCGGGTCACGGCGGCTCGTCCCGGGGTCGAATACGTGCGACGATGCACGGCGAATTTGCGTGTTGTCAGAAGGATGTCGGACATCGGGAACCCGCGGCTTTTTCCGGGCAACTCGTGCGAGATATTGGATTATAGGTCTGCGCCGGACGGGCCGCAATGACGCGGTGCTTGCCAGCCGGCGGCGGCGCCCGTATAGTATGCCGGGACAGGGATTCCTTCACTAATCGGGTGCGCCGGCGAAGGTTACGGCCGGCTACTTCCTGATGACAAAGCGAATTGCCATCCTCGGATCAACCGGCTCGATCGGTCGCAACACGCTGGAGGTCGCGGCTCACCTCGGGACGGACTGCGCCGTATGTGGTCTGGCAGCCAGGAAGAGCTGGCAGGCGCTGGCGGATCAGATCCGTCGCTGGCGGCCGGATGTTGCCGCGCTGTGCGACGAGGCGGCAGCGAAGCAATTGCAGCGATGCCTCAATGGCGGGACGAAGTTGTTGGCCGGCGAGGCGTCGCTCGTCGATCTGGTCCGCGGCTGCGATTGCGACGTAGTAGTAGCGGCGGTCGTGGGCGCGGCCGGGTTGCCGGCGACCCTGGCGGCGGTCGAGGCCGGAAAGACCGTTGCCCTGGCGAACAAGGAGGCCCTCGTGGTGGCCGGATCGCTGATCGTGCCGCGTCTGGCCGAGACCGGGGCACGGATCCTGCCGGTCGACAGTGAGCACTCGGCGGTGTTCCAGTCGATGTTGTCCGGTCGTCGCGAGGAGGTGAAGCGGATCTACCTGACGGCCTCGGGCGGGCCTTTTCGGACCTGGTCCGCCGAGCAGATGGCCGAGGCGACGGTGGAGGATGCGTTGCGGCATCCGACCTGGAACATGGGGCCCAAAGTCACCATCGACTCGGCCACGCTGATGAACAAGGCCCTGGAGATCATCGAGGCGAAGTGGCTTTTCGGCCTCGATGTCGATTCGATAGAAGTCCTGATTCACCCGGAGTCGATCATTCATTCGATGGTCGAGTTCTGCGACGGGTCGGTCGTGGCGCAGCTCGGAACGCCGGACATGCGCACGCCGATCCAATACGCGCTGACATACCCCGAGAGGCGGCCGGGGTGCAGCGATCGTCTGGACTGGTCCGCGATCCGCCGGCTGCACTTCGAGCCGCCGGACCTGGAGCGTTTCCCGGCGCTGCGGCTGGGCTACGAGGCGGCGCGCGCCGGGGGTACGGCCGGCGCCGTACTGAACGCCGCCAATGAGGAAGCGGTGCAGGCGTTTCGCGAGGCCCGGATTCCCTTCGGGCGGATCGTCTCGACGGTGGAACAGGTGTTCCGCCGTCATCGGTTGCTTGCGGCGCCGACGATGGAGGATTTGCTCGCGGCCGATCGCTGGGCGCGGCAAGAGGTTTCTCGATGCTTGGATGCATGATCGGTTCGGATCCCGTGTGGCTGAATGCCCTGTTGCTCGGCAGCGTGCTCGGGACGGCCAAGTCGGTGGTGCTGATTCTCGTCGGCTTTTCGCTCGTGATCTTCATGCATGAGCTGGGCCATTTCATGGTGGCCAAGCTCGCCGACGTAAAGGTGGATCGTTTTGCCATCGGGTTCGGCAGGACGCTTTTCTCGTATCGCCGGGGGATGGGCATCCGCTGGGGCTCGGGCGCGGAGGAGTACGAGCAGCGGCTCGTGGAGTACGTGCGGCAGAAGGGCGAGGCCGGTCTGCCGTTTCAGGAGGCTGCCGAGCCGACGGCCGCCGAGCTGGCCGCGGCCGCCCGCGAACTCAATCTCGGCGAAACCGAATACGTCTTCAATGCGCTGCCACTGGGCGGCTATGTCAAGATGCTCGGCCAGGAAGACTTCGCCGTGGACAAGTCCGGCGAATGGAAAGTGAAGGCCGACCCTCGCTCCTTTGTCAGCAAGCCCGTCGGCTGGCGGATGCTTATCGCCTCGGCCGGCGTGGCGATGAACCTGGTTTTCGCCGCATTCCTTTTCATGATCGTGTTCATGTGCGGTTTCGACGTGCCGACGCCCGTCATCGGCGCGCCGCTGCCCGGCAGCCCGGCGGAGAAGGCCGGCCTGCAGTTCGGCGACCGTATCCTGGAGATCAACGGCAAGGAGGTTCGCGACTACGACGACATCCGGATGGCCGTTGTCCTGGCCGAGCCGCACACCCCGATGCACATCAAGCTCCTCCGGGACGGCCGCGTCATCGAGTGCCAGGTGACGCCGGAGTATGAGCCCGAGCGCAACCTGCTTCAGATCGGCGTGCCGCCGAAGTTCACGCGGGTGATCACCGACGTGGAGCCGGAGCCGGGGCCGCCGCGGGCGGATGCCCTCCGGCCCGGCGATGAGGTCATCGCGATCAACGGCAAGCCGGTTCGGGATTTCTTCGATGTTTTCTACGAGCTTCAGGCGGCGCGCGGCAACCGCGTCTCGATCGAGGTCTTGCGCCCGGACCCGAAGGATCCGTCCCGGAAGGATCGCGTGACCTGTACCCGCCGGGCGTGGGTCCGCTTCACCAAGACGGGCGACGGGCCGTATGACGTCGGACATCTTCTCGGGCTGGTGCCGCGTCGGCGGGTGGTGCGGGTCGATCCCGGCAGTCCGGCCGAAGTGCACGGCATCCGGGTCAACGACGTGATCGCGGAGTGGGCCGCCATCCGGGCGCCGACGTGGAAGGAAATCGCCACGTCGATCGAGAATAATCCGGGCGTGGACCTGGACGTCGTCCTGGAGCGCGACGGCGAGCCGGTGCAGACGTATGTGCGGCCGGTGCGGCCGGACTTCTGGGGCCGCGGCAGACCGGAGGTCGGGTTCGACCCCTCAGGCCAGGAGGAGGCGCCGGTCGTCGTATCGGATTTCGTGGATCGCGTCGAGGGTCAGCCCACGCCGGCCGCCGCCCTGCGTTCCGTGATGCGGCGCGGCTCGACCATCACAAAGGTGGACGGCCGGCCCGTGGCCTCGTGGAACGACCTGGTGGCGCAGTTCCTGCAGCACGCCGGCCACGAGGTGCAGCTCACGTGGCGATATGAAAACGAGCCGGAGCAGTCCCGTCCGTTCCGCGTGCCGGCGGACATCAATACGTTGCTCAACATGCCGCCGCTGGGGCGGATCGTCGAGATCGCGGGGCAGGATTCGATCGAATTGCCGGGACCGAACGGGCGGCTTGTGGCGTACTCGGTGCGCTACTGGCGCGGCGCGTACGAGATTCTGAAGAACTGGGTCAAGACCCACCCCGGCGAGCCCGTCACCGTCCGGTACCGTGACCTGCTGGATCCCCGGGGCACCGTGGTGACCCGGCAGGTGAAGATCGGCCCGGACGATCTCGACCCGTGGACGTTGCGCCTCCAGTACAACGACTACCTGCTCGCGAACGTCGAGACCTCGCGGGTCCAGACGTGGAACCCCGCCAAGGCCCTGTGGATCGGGATCAACAAGACCCTCGACTTCATCATTCAGTCCTACGAGACGATGAAGCGGATGATATTCACGCGGAGCGTGGGCGTGGAGCACCTGTCGGGCCCGGTCGGCATCTTCCAGATCGGCATGTCCGTCGCGGAGTCGGGTATCACGCGGCTCCTGTTCTTCCTGGGGTTCCTGTCCGCGAATCTGGCGGTGATCAACTTCCTCCCGTTGCCCATCGTGGACGGCGGGATGATGGTGTTTCTCCTGATCGAGAAGATCAAAGGCACGCCCGTGAGCATCAAGACGCAGGTCGTCACGCAGATCATCGGCCTGGCGCTGCTGATCACGGCGTTCGTGCTGGTTACGTTCAATGACATTCTCAAGCTGTAGCGGCTGCGCGCCGCGCGGAGAAGGTGCGGCCGGCCGGCGGATACGCGGTCCGGGCGGCCTTGGCATGGCAGGGGCCCCTGCGGTATACTATGGGGCTCGACGGGTTTGGGATCGCAGGACAGGCAGGTGGGACCGAAACATGGCGATTGACGTGGCTCCCGGAACACTGGTGCAGGTGAAGGTGAATCGCCGTCCGCGGCGTGCGGCGGCGGTCAAGACGCTTGAGCGGCTTTTCCGCAAGGATCGCGGGATCCAGAAGGCCATCGAGCGGCTGCAGGAGACCCGCGTGACGCGGTGGCACCGACGCGGGGGCCGGTTGTGGGCGGACCGCCCGCCGCAACTGAAGCCCTTCCGGATCGAGCGGGGGGCCTCCTGCCAAATCGTGGCCTCGGTGGACGTGCTGAAGGATCTCGCCAGTCTGGGGGACGCCGTCGAGGTCAAGACGGCGAAGTAACCCGATGGCCGGCTGTTTGCCGGGAGGTCGCGGCCCCGCTCGGGGGCTGCCAGCGGGCCGGCGCCGTATTACCCTGCCCGGATGTGCGGGGCGGCGGTCCGTAGCGTCTCCTGCCGGCGTCCCGGGTTTTTTCTTTTTTTCGCTTGCCAAATCGGCCCCCGATACACGATACTGTTGGGGTAGCCATCGCGCGGTCAGGGAAGATCCGTTCGTCATGAGTTCCGACCCTCCCGTCGTGGCACAAGGATGTGCAGATGAACGACCAGCCGATCGCGATTTTTGACAGCGGCCTCGGGGGGCTGACCGTCGTACGTGAGGTGCGGCGGTGCCTGCCCGGCGAAGACATTTTTTACTTTGGCGATACCGCCCGGGTTCCCTACGGGAGCAAGTCGCCCCAGACGGTCCTTCGCTTCGCGTACGAGGTGTGCACGTTCCTGCTGCGGTTCGATCCGAAGCTGATCATCGCGGCGTGCAACACGGCCAGCGCCCTGGCGATTGACGAACTGGAGGAGCGGTTGCCAGTTCCCGTGCTCGGGGTCGTCCGGCCGGGGGCCGCCGAGGCCGTGCGTCAGAGCGGCGGGCGGCTGATCGGTGTCATCGCGACGGAAGCAACGGTGAACTCCCAGGCGTACACGCGGGCCATTCATGCAATGGCGCCGCGCTTGCCGGTGATCGAACAGGCCTGCCCTTCGCTGGTGGCGCTGATCGAGGAGGGGCGGACCGACCGAGACCCGATCGTCCGCATGCTGCTTTTCGATTACCTCGACAAGATCCGCCTGATGAACCCGGCGGTGCTGGTGCTCGGTTGCACGCACTACCCGCTGATCCGCCGGGCCGTGGCCGAGGTGATGGGTGACGACGTCGCCCTGGTCGACTCCGCCGAGGCGACGGTCCGGGAGGCCGAACAGTTGCTGGGCCGGCGGGCGGCCTTGAGCAAGCGGCGGGCGGGCGGTAGATTGCGCTGTTATGTGAGCGACAACCCGCAGCGGTTCCGCGAGGTGGGCAGCCGCTTCCTCGGCGAACCGATCAAGGATGTCGCCTGGACGACGCCGGAGCAGTTCTTTGTTCACGAGCCGGAGCACGAGCCGACGCCGGAGCACGTCGCGTGAGTCGCGGCGGCCGGGGCTTGCCGCCGCAGGAGTCGGCGGCGCGGCCGGTCTCTTCGCGATTCTGCTGGTCGGTTGCGCGAATTCCTCCGGGGCCGGGGCGGCGTTCCGCGAGAGCCTGAGGCACTACACCCCCGAGCAGAACTACGAGATCGTGCTGCACGATCCGAATGCCGACGCGCGCCGGCGGGCCGTCAACCGGATCGTGCAGAGCGGCCGGGCCGCCGATGACGACGCGTTCCGCGTGCTCGATGTCGCCGCGCGAACGGACCCCAACGGGCAGGTCCGCTGCGCCGCGATCCTTGCGATGAAGAACTACTGGGACCCGCGGCCGCTCGATCCGCTCCTGGCGATCCTCAATCCGAAGGCGCATCCGAACGAGTCGGCACCGGCCCCGCCGCCGGTCCGATGGGATGCGACGGCCGCCCTCGGCCGCTTTGCCGAAAACGCCCTGATCCCGAGCGACCGTCGTGCCGAAGTCGTCGATGTGCTCGTGACGCTGCTCCTCGATGATCCGTATCGTGATGTGCGGATGGCCGCCGCACGCGGCCTCGGGGCGATCCCCGACAAGCGGGTTCTCCGTGCCCTGATTGCCGCCCTGCGCTGTCGGGACTTCGGCATTGCGTACGAGGCGCAGAACTCGCTGGTACGCCTGACGGGCAGGTCCTATCGATATGATGCCGAGGCCTGGGAGGCGTGGCTCGATTCCGCCGCGAATCCCTTCGATCGCACAGCGAACGCCGCTGCCGCTTCGCCCACGACTCGACCGGCCGGATGAATCCGATTCCCGCCTCGGTCCGGCCGCATGCCGCCGCTTCGCGCAGGGCGGGCCTGCTGCGCAGGGGTCCGCGATTACCGCAGTCTCTCCACCGCGGTCATCAGCCGCTCAATCCGCCACGGATCGAGTTCATTGGACCATACGCCATCATGCTTGAGGAACGATCCGACGATGAATGCGTCGGTGTAAGGCCACAGGTCGGCGATGTTGTCCGGCGTCACGCCGCTGCCGACGAGCACGGGCACGTGTACGGCGGCGGCAGCGGCCTGCACGTCGGCCGGCGCGGTCGGCCGTCCGGTGGCCGTACCGGTGATGACCACGCCGTCGGCGCCGAAGAACTCGCTGGTGTGGGCGGCCTCGGCGATATCGACATCCGCGGTAATCGCGTGGCTGGAGTGTTTCTTCTTCACATCCGCGAGTACGGCGATGTTGTCGGCCCCGATGATCCGCCGGTACCGCAGCAGGGGGCCGGCGTCGGCCTCGGGCATGAGCCCCTCGTCGGCGACGTGGGCATAGGCGAAGTTCTCCACCCGGATGAAGCTGCATCGCGCCGCCAGCGCGACCGCCAGCGCCTCGCGGTTGGCTCCCGCGAGGATCTGCACGCCGACCGGCACGTGGACGGTCGCGCGGACGGCGACGGCAATGGCGGTCATCGTGGAGACGATCTCCGGTCCCGCTCCCTGCCGGAGGTAAGGCCGGTCGTGCATGTTCTCGATCATGACGGCGTCCACGCCTCCGGCGACGAGGACGCGGGCTTCCACGGCGGCTCGCTCCACCAGACTGCGTACGGGAGCGACGGCGCGGGGTGTGCCCGGCAGGGCCCCCACGTGGACCATCCCGATGACGGCCTTGTGCCGTCCGAATAACGACGCGGTTCTTTCAGCAGCATTCATGGTTCGAGTGTTACTCCGTCGGGACCCCTGCCGCTTCGGCGAGCCCGGTGATCCCCTGCGCCTTCGCCGCGGGGCAGTTTAGCGGACTTCGGCGATAATTGCACTCGTTCGGTTGGAGTTGCCCGGTCTGCAACCGATACAGAGAAGGCGGACCCGGAGGACTACGGTCCATGTTCGAAACGAGTATCGGCGCTTTCGCTCCCAACATTGCGTCGCTGCTGCTCACACGCGGTGCCGGCCTTCCGCCGCTTCAGTGGCAGAATCAGTCGCACCGCGGCGCCAAGAAAATCCTTGACGAATCCGACGACGCCCGGCTGTTCTCCGGCAGGAGCCTTGTCAGCGAGCCGATGGCGGCCGGCGTCCGCGCCCTGCTCTACCTGTGGAACGGGTGGATCGGCGAATGCAGCATGTACAGCCAGGCGGCCGATCCGGCCGAGAGGCTCTATCTGACCGGGCTCTGTGAACGTCAGGCCGGCCGGACGGAGGCGGCGAAAAGGACCTTCCAGCAGCTCGCGGGGCACGTGCTTTTCGCTGCGCTTGGCGCCGACGGCATACAGATCGTCGGAAAGCAGACGCAGGCTGCCGTCAAACGCTTCCACGATATTCTGGAGCTGAACGGGGAGTGGGAGCCGTTTGCATTCATTGATCTGTACACGCAGGCGGCGGCCGGCCGGCTCGACGCCGCGAGCGAGGAATCGGTCCGCCGGCTTCAGTGCCGCGAGTTCGAGCGGCTTCTTGCCCATTGCTATCAAGGCGCTACGGGGGAGGCGGTTACGCTCGGACCGGTCGGCGAGGCGCAAACCGAGCGCCGCAGCGTTCCCCGCCGGAGCAGTCCGCCGGCCCGGCGCGCCGGGCGAGCCGGCCGCAGCACCCCGCGCGAGGACGTCGCTCGACCGGCGAGCCGCGAGAAACCCGCCGTTGCACAGCCGCCGCTGTCGGCAATGGCTCGCGTCGTCTGTCCGAAGTGCCGAGTCATTGCGATGTTCCCCGCCTCAATGCTGGGTAAGGCCGTCCGATGTCTGAGCTGCGGCGGGTTTTTCGAGATACCGAGAGTCACGGCGGCCGCCTCCGGCCGGTAATGTCATGGACCCGCGCACAGCGGGTTTCTCATCTTGCGACGAAATGAAACTCGAAGAGCTCGGCCCTGCCTGCCGGGGCGGTGGCGGCCGGCGCGGTCGTGGGCGTTGACGTCGGCGTGACGGCCGGATAGATCGGCACGAGAAGCCGAAAGTCGTCGCCCTTGCGAAGCGCCTTCGGAAACACCACGAACCCGCCGACAACGTGCCCCGGCGGGATTGCCTGCGAGCGCAACAGGCGGGCGAGGAAGCCGGCGGTCGCCTGTCGTTGCAGATAGATGTCGCGGGCACTGTCGTAATAGTAGTAGTGATAGCCGTAGTATCCCCAGCCGGGATAGCCGCAGTACGGATAGCTGCGGCGACCGTAGTAGCGATACACGGATGCCCCGTGTGGCCCCTCCCATCGGACCGCCTCCGGGGGCGTGAGTTCCGCGAAGCCGCTTGTCAAGACGCGGGCCGACTGGAACGCGCGGAGCAGGTCGTCCGGCGGAATCGGCAGTTCCTCTGCCCATTGCGGGCCGACGCCACGGCCGAGTTGAATCCGACTCACGTCGATGGCGAGTGGGGACTTTGAGTTGTTCTGCACCTGGATGCCGAAGGCGACAAACTCGTTTCCTGCGCCGATGGGCGGCTGGCTGATGCCCATTGCGGAGACGACAAGATCGTCCCTGTACTCGAAGACGCCCCGTTCACCCTCGATGGGCCCCTGCGACGGACCGGGCACGGCGCGAAGCTGCGGCGTACAA
Organism: uncultured Planctomycetales bacterium; assembly: GCA_964653435.1. Taxonomy (GTDB): domain Bacteria; phylum Planctomycetota; class Phycisphaerae; order UBA1845; family PWPN01; genus CAZMVY01. The sequence goes on from CAZZFA010000014.1 coordinate 38,713, forward strand.
CCGGATGCCGTCAGGACGATGCACGCGATTGAGGCTGCGCAGAAGCTCATGTCTATCTGCTTCATACGGGCATTATAGCTTCCTGGGGTGCAACACGCGCAGGGCGCGCATGTTCCGCATTGCGGCGGCAGGGCCCTCGTTACTTCGAGGCACAGGGCACGCCGTTGCGTGCGGATTCGTCCGGGCGGTGATTCTCGACGCGGAACGCGCGGCACTTCGTTCTGCCCGCGGAACGGAAACCGGCAGGCCCGCCGCGGACCGTATTCGCTGTGCCCTTTCACGGCCGTAATGCCGCGTGCCGGGTCAGCGCCCGCCCATGACCGATTCGAGCGACTCCTTCTTGCGATAGGCCAGGCCCTGGAAGGTCGCCACGACTTCGCCCGCGTCGTTCGTGACCTGGATCGAGTACGTGCCCAGCTTCGGGTTCACCGAGACCTCCTTCGCCTCGGCGGTGAGGGTGCCGGCCGTTGCCGCCTTGATGAACGTGATACTCACGTTGATCGCGACGGCGACGGTGCCGTGCGAGTTGCACGCGGCGGCGAAGGCGAGGTCCGCGAGGGTGAAGATCGCGCCGCCCTGGACGCTGCGGACACCGTTCAGGTGGTGTTCCTGGATCTTCATTCGCGTCCTGGCGGTGCCCTTGCCGACTTCTACCAGCTCGATGCCGCAATGCCTGGCGAACAGGTCTCGTTCGGCGAAGAACTGTGTGATGCGGTCCATTCTCGGGTCTCCTTGTCGTTACGCCAACGGGCTATTGGGGGCCGTCCACCACGTGTACGGCGCGCGGATGGCCCGCGCGCAATCTCTGGCGTGCAGGCGGACGGCCGGGACGGGTACGCGGACGCGTCATGACGGCGGCGCGGGTTCCGGGGGGGCTACGTCGAGCAGGTCCATCTCCGGCAGAGACGGCTCGGGCACGGGCGTTTCGTACTTGGGAAGTTCCGGTTCCGGTACGGCGTCGAGCAGCCGGTTGACGATCTCGACGGCGTCGATGCCCTCCGCCTGTGCGGCGAAGTTCAGCCCGATCCGGTGTCGCAGCACGGGGATCGCCACCCGCTGGATGTCGTCGAGGCTCACGCTGTATCGGCCGTCCATCGCCGCAAAGGCCTTCGCGCCGAGGATGAGGTACTGCCCGGCCCGCGGCCCGGCGCCCCAATCGACCATCTTGCGGATGAACTCGGGGGCACTCGGATCTTTCGGCCGCGTCGCCCGCACAAGCTTCGCCGTGTATTGCACGACGAACTCGCTGACGGGTACGGCCGCGATGAGCTTCTGCATGTTGAGGAGTTGGCGGTCGTTGAGCATCTTGGCCACCTGCGGCACCGCGCCGGATGTCGTCTCCGTGAGGATGAGTTCCTCCTCGCGCGGACTGGGGTAATCGACCCAGACGTTGAACATGAAACGGTCAAGCTGCGCCTCGGGCAGCGGATAGGTGCCCTCCTGCTCGATGGGGTTCTGCGTGGCGATCACGAAGAACGGGTCGGGCAGCGGGTAGGTCTCCTGCCCGACGCTCACCTCGCGCTCCTGCATGGCCTGAAGCAGGGCGGCCTGCGTCTTGGGTGGCGTGCGGTTGATCTCGTCGGCGAGGATGATGTTCGCAAAGACCGGGCCGCGGACGAAGCGGAACTCGCGCCGGCCGCCCGGCAACTCGTCGATCACGTTCGTGCCGGTGATGTCCGACGGCATCAGGTCCGGTGTGAACTGGATCCGCTTGAACGAGAGGGTCATGATCTTCGCGAGCGTGGAGACCATCATCGTCTTGGCCAGGCCCGGCACGCCGACCAGCAGGCAGTGCCCGCGCGCGAGCACGGCCGCGAGCATCTGGTCGATCACATCGCGCTGACCGATGATGGCTTTGCCCAGTTCGGTGACGATCAGGTTCTTGCACCGTTTGAACTGATCGAGCAGTACGGCGTAGGATTCTTTCGCCATGTGGTCGATTCCGCCCCGGGTTGCCGGGCCGATGGCATAGTACCGGCGGGAGGTCGCGCGGGCAAACGCGCCTCGTCGTGGGTGGCGGTCGGTTCGACTACCGCCGGCGGCGGGAGGCGCCCGATCGGCCGCCCGTCTTGGATTCGAGCCGGAACGGGCCGAGTGTGATCGTCCGGTCCATCGACTTGCACATGTCGTACACCGTCAGCGCAGCGACGGTTACCGCGGTGAGCGCTTCCATCTCGACGCCGGTACGGGCCGCCACGCGGGCCGTCGCACGGATCTCGACGCGGTCCGGCGGGCGGATTTGAAAGTCGATGTCCACCCAATCCAAGGCAAGCGGGTGACAGAGCGGAATCAACTCCCCCGTTCGCTTGGCAGCGAGAATGCCGGCCACACGTGCCACATCGAAGACGTCGCCCTTGGCGAGCCGCCCGCCGGCGATCCGCCGGAGCGTCTCGGGTGAAACCGTTACGCCGCCCGCGGCGACGGCCGTCCGCGTGGTCGGCCGCTTGGCAGATACATCTACCATCCTCACGCGGCCCGCGCGGTCCAGGTGGGACAAGGTCTTTCCCGGTGCGGTTCCGTCGCTTCTGCGTCCCATAAAGCCTCCTTGTGCCGCGCGCGGCGATGTCCGGGATACGGCCGTGGTGAACTGCACTCTTCCGATATCCGATACGCATATGAACTGTCAACCGACCTGATGTCGAGGACCGGCCATGCGTGCGGCCGCCGCGAACAACGGGGGTGAAGGCTGGTGCCGGCGCTTCCATCGGAATCGCCCGCGGAGGGTCCTTCTGCTCCTGGCGGCAGTCTGGATCGTGCAGGGCTTTGACCTGGGGTTTACCCTGGTTGCGCATCAGTCGGGGACATTCGCGGAACTGAACCCGGCGGGGGGGTGGCTGCTGCAGCGCGGACCCGTCGCGGTGATCGTGTTCAAGGCATCGCTGGTGTTGCTGGCCTCGGTGATTCTGTGGTGCGGTCGGACCCGTCTCCTGAGCGAATGTCTCCTGTGGCTGGTGGCAGCGGCATGCGTCGGACTGGCGTTGCGGTGGCGCGACTATTTCACGTTCTTTCACGAAAACGCGCACGATATCGCGATTGTCCAGTCGGACGAGTCTCTCGTGCCGGGCGCCGCCCTGCGGACGAGTATGCATCGGGCGTCACGGTCCTTGCCGGCGCCCGGCGAGGGCGGAATCGTCCGGTCGGCGGTCCCCGGCGGCGACCTTTCGCGGTAGGGGGGGGCTTTCGCCCGCTTCCGGAATGTTGGCGGGACGCGAGGATTCCGGGGGATAGACTCTTCCGTCGCAGCTTTTGCGCGCCTTGCGCGCGTGTTATCGCGCTGGGGCGGTGGCGCGACCCGTCATTCTGAGGAGCGCAGCGACGAAGAATCTGGCTGATTGGCGCAGGCAAGCCGGATGCTTCGCTTCGCTCCGCATGACGGCCGCCGGCGCGGCCGTGTTCGGTTGCGGCCGAAGGCCGCCTTGGGAGCGCAGGAGCGACGGAGCCCTCGCAGCGATGCGCGCCGCATGCGAAACCGTCCTGCCGGGAAGCGCTACTGTGCCGGGTGAGCCACGCCGGAAGGTTCTTCCGCGGGCCGCGCGTGCGAAACGGAGCCGCTTTCCGCCACGATGCCGAGCAGATCAAGTGCGTTGCGTTCCACGATTCGCCGGAGCTGCTCGCGGGGAATCGTCGGCAGGTTCGTGCCGTGGCAGAAGTGGTTGATGCTGTACAGTGACTCGATGCAGGCGGCCGCGGAGGTGAACGGGAAGTTGCTCGCAAAGAGGAGCTTGTCCATCACATCGGCCTGGTAGGCCGCGAGCAGCGCGTTGTAAGCCTGCCAGTTGTTGTGGAGCAGGCCGCCGATATCCGCGTAGACGTTCGGGTGCTTCGCCAGGAGAAGCACGGTTTCCTCGACCCACGGATGACCGAGCTGAGCCACAACGATTCGCAGGTCGGGAAACTCGCGGGCCACCTCGTCGAGAAGATACGGGCGGGCGAATTCCATCTTCGCCGCCGGGGTCGTCAGGATATCCTGATCGAAAACGACCGGCATCCGCAGGCGGTCGGCCTCGGCATACAGCTTCATGGCGGCGGTGCTGGCCGGATGAAAGTCTTGCGCCGCAGGCGAGACCGTAAGGCCGCGCATGCCGAGTTCCTGGCGGGCCCGTAACGTTTCGCGGACGGCCTCGACGGGATTCGAGGGATCGACCCCGGCAAAGCCGATCAGTCGATCCGGGTGCTGGCGGACGTAGCGGGCCACGTAGTCGTTCGGGATGTGCGCGCCAAGGTAGTAGCTGCGGAATGCCAGAACGATGGACTTATCCACGGGCTCGGCGGCGACGAAATGGTGATGGGTATCGGCCTCGGGCCAGCCGCGACGCCCGGCGGCGCGATCCACCGTACCGGGCGCCCACCGGCCGAGCTGCTCAGGCCCTTCCCATATATGCGTGTGACAATCGACGATCATGCTCAGAATCCGTGGGCCCGCGCCGGCTTCAACTGCCTCGGTAGCCGATGCTTATACCGTCGGACGATTGGCCGGTCAACGGGGCCGGCAACCGCCCTTGACCGGTCCGATGGAGGCAGGTCCTGCACACCGGGGCAGCGACGTTCCCCGGGCCGTCAACATGCCGGTTTGCCTATGGCCTCGAATGTCCAGCCGATCACGGCCAGCTCCTGCTCGGAAAGTCTGAGCCCGGCCGCTGCGGCGTTCTCGACGGCCTGTCGGGCGTTCCGCGCACCGACGAGGGCGGTGGTGACACCCTGACGGGTGAGCACCCACGCCACGGCGACCTGCGCGAGCGTGGCGCCGTGGGCGTCGGCGATGGGCCGTATCTTCTCCAGCGCATCTAGGACGCGGCGGCGGTTCGTCGGCTGATACCAGGGCATCCTGCCGCGGATATCGGTCTCGGGAAACGTGCGATCCATGGTAACCTTGCCGGTGAGCAGGCCCAGCGCCATCGGACTGTAGCAGAGCACGCCGAGATTCTCGCGGCGGCAGAAGGGAAGAGGGTCGGACTCAATCTCGCGTTCGAGGAGATTGTACTTGATCTGATCGGAGACGACCGGGCCGAACCGCAAGGCCTCGGCCAGGTCGGCGGCGCGGTAGTTGCACATGCCGATGTGGCGTATCTTGCCCTCCTCCTTGAGACGAACGAGGGCGCCCATGGTTTCCTCGGCCGGGGCGCTCGCGCTGGGCCAGTGAACCTGGTAAAGGTCGATCGTCTCGACGCCCAGACGCGTGAGGCTCTGTTCGCATTCGTGGCGAATGGAGGCTGCCTTGGTGTTCTTGTAAACGCAGACGTCGCGGCCGTCCGGCGCCTTGATGGTGAAGTAGAACTCGCCTTCCGTGCTGTCCCAGCGCAGACCGCACTTCGTCAGGATTCTCACCCTGTCGCGCCGGCCCTTGATCGCCTTTCCGACGAGGGACTCGCTATGACCGCAGCCGTACATGGGGGCCGTGTCGATCGCGTCGACGCCGTGGTCGATCGCGGCCTGGATCGCCCTGATGCCTTCGTCGTCGTCGCTGCCGCCCCAGAAGAGCCCGCCGATTCCCCACGCCCCGAACGTGATGACCGGCAGCTCCAGATCACTCGTGCCGAGTTTACGATGTTCCACGTGTGCCTCCCGGCGTAACGCATGCCCGCATGCGCCTCATCAGCGCCCGCTCCGGATGATGTCGGTGGGGATCCGCGGGCAACGGGTGCGCGAAACCGTCTGCGATTCCGCATAGGCCCCCCGCCTCCGGCAGCGGTGCGTCCATGCGGAAATCACCCCGATCTCGTGCGGCGCGCTGCGGCGAAACGGACTCTCCGGCGGCCCTGCGCGCCGCGGCAAACATCGCGCATGTGCATGTCCGAGTATTCCCGGCTGAACGTTTACGCGGTTGTCCTAGCAAATCGCTCCGCCACATCCTTCCAGTTGACCAGGTTCCACCAGGCCTTGACGAAGTCTGCCCGCCGATTCTGATATTTCAGATAGTAGGCGTGCTCCCACACGTCGCAAACCAGCAGGGGGGTGACGCCCCACTGTGTGAGGTTCTGGTGTTTTTCGGCCTGGAGGATGATGAGCTGGCGGCCTTGCGGCTGCCACGCGAGGATGCCCCAGCCGCTGGCCTCGACGGCAATCGTCGCCGCGCTGAATTGCTTCGTAAACGCGTCGTACGAGCCGAAGTCCTTGCGGATGCGGTCCATGAGCTCGCCGGTCGGCTCGCCGCCTCCGCCGGCCTTCGCGCCGGCCATGTTTGTCCAGAAGATTTCGTGCAGGAACGCCCCGGAGCCGTTGAAGGCCGCTTCGCGTTCCCAGTGCTTGATGAGGGCGTAGTCGCCCGACTCGCGGGCCTTGGCGAGGGCCGCGAGCGCGGCATTGAGCCCGTTGACGTACGCCTGGTGGTGCTTGTCGTGATGGAGTTTCACGGTTTCCGCGTCCATATAGGGCTCGAGGGCGTCGTACGCATAGGGCAGCGGAGGGAGGGTGAACGGCCCGTCCGCGCCCGCTCCCGCGGCTGCGGCTCCCATCGCCAGCGGCACATGGATTCCCGATACGGCGGCCAGCCCGCCGGCAGCGGCAACGCCCTTGACAAAGTCACGACGAGTGGACATTCGACACCTCCTGTGTTGCAATGCGTCCAGGGACCGATCCGGCATCGGTACGCCACCCGGACGCCCCGGATCGGCAATCCCAGCCTAGCATAGCGCGGCGATGGCGAGGGTCAAGCGAAACTCGACGGGAGAACACGAAGGTGAAGCTTACGTGGCAGCGGCGACAATTGCACTTGCGACATCCTTTCAACATCGCGCGCGTCAGCCGCTCCGGTGAAACGCGGAAGGAAGTGCTCCTCGTCCGGATCGAGCACGAATCGCAGGTCGGCTGGGGCGAGGCGGCGCCGATCCGGTATTACCACCAGTCGCTGGACTCGGCGGAAGCGGCCCTGGCCCGGGCCGCCGGCCTGCTCGGCGATTCGCCGTTCCCCCTGGAGGAAATCCACGAACGATTGTGGAAGGAGATGCCCGATCAGTCGGCCGCCATCGCCGCCGTGGACGGCGCGCTGCACGACCTGATCGGAAAACTCCTGCGCGTGCCGGTGTGGAGGATGCTCGGCCTGAGCGCGGAAAAGGTTCCGCTCACGTCGTTCACGATCGGTATCGACGACATGGACACGGTTGCGAGAAAGATTCGCGAGGCGCAGGAGTATCCCATCCTCAAGATCAAGGTGGGAACCCCCGACGATGAGACGCTCCTGCGCACGGTGCGGGCGGCGGCACCGGAGAAGGTTCTTCGTGTTGACGCGAACTGCGGATGGACGCCGGCAAACGCCCTGGAGCGGATGCGAATGGTGGCGAGCTTCCATGTGGAGTTCATCGAGCAGCCGATTCCGGCGGGGAACCTTGAGGTGGTGGCCCGTTTGCGCAGCGCCCGCGTCGCACCGCTGTTTGCGGACGAGGATTCCGTAAGCGAGGCGGACGTCGTGCGGTGTGCGGGCAAGTACGACGGTATCAACATCAAGTTGAGCAAGTGCGGCGGGATACGGCCTGCGCTGCGGATGATCCATGTGGCGCGGGCCCTGGGCCTGAAGATCATGCTGGGCTGCATGGTGGAGACCTCGGTCGGCATTGCCGCAGCAGCTCAGCTTGCCCCGCTGGTGGACTACGTGGACCTGGATGGTCACCTGCTGTTGGCCGACGACCCGTTCGAGGGCATCGGCGGAGCCCGAGGCATCCTGACGCTCAACGACAACCCCGGGCTGGGCATACGGGAACGAAAGGACTAGCGGACAATAATCCGTCGCCGCTGTATTTCATTGTTGACAATCCGGTGCGACATTGGTTGACTTCCCTTTGACGGCCGCCCATAATACAGTGGCTGACGGATAAGCGAGGTGGTCGCTCGGGGTGCGGCCACCTGGGGCGTCTGCGGTGCGGCGCAGATCGGCTTCCGTCATATCACGTTTATTGCCGTTCGAAACGTTCGCCAGGGGGATCGGTTTACTAAAAACGGGGCAGGGCATGAATACCGACAGCGGCAGCGCGGATGGGCCCATCGGCAGGGAGCGTCGGGGGTACAAGTTCGAGCGTTTGCGTGAACGGATTCGCAACGCGATCAATTCCGGGGAATTGTCGGGCAAGATTCCGGGCGAGCGGGAACTGGCCCGTCGCTTTGACGCGAACGCGAAAACGATCAGCAAGGCGCTGAACGACCTCACGGCAGAGGGGCTGCTCGTGCGGCAGGTAGGCCGGGGGACGTTCGTCACGGCGTCGGTGGAGCCCGTCATGACGAGGACCACGGGTAAGCGGTTTGTGTGGGGGGTGGCGGCTGATCGAAAGGAGCCTTTGGGACGTTTGCTATTCGAGCAGGCGGCGGAGGCGGCACGGGCGGATCAACATCAGATAGTTCTTCGACCGCTGCAGAGCAGCCTGAACGGCATGCTGTCGGAGAACGCGATTACCGCGGCGGACTTACGCGGGTACGACGGCCTTGCACTCTTCGGGGCGAAGCCGTCCGGCGAGTTGCTCGCCGAGCTGTTGCGAATGCAAATCGGGCTTGTGCTGGTTGACGTGCAGTCCGAGGCAGTCCGAACGAATTGCGTGATCAGCGACATTGCGGGGGGGGCGTTCGCCCTGTGCGAATACCTGATCGCGCTGGGGCACCGGGATATCCGGCTCGCCATTGATTCGGACTGGCTTCCGTGCGCCGCCGGGGCGGAGCTGGGCTACCGTTCCGCCATGATCCGCCATGCGCTGACGGCAATGCCGGCCGTCGTGGCGAACGTGTTGAACGCTCCCCAGGTGCTCTTTGCGGGCGACTGCCCGCCGGCGGCGGTCGTGTGCGTGGGCACGGAGCTGGCGCGGTCGGTGATGATGGCGGCCGGCCAGCGGCGGCTGCAACTGCCGTGGGATCTCAGCCTGGCGGTCGTGGCCGAGCCCGGCCACCCGGTACCCGAGCATTTCGGGCTGACCTCCTACGAGATCGAGCCGGGCCGGATCGCAAGCTGGGTTGTCCGGTTACTGGCGACGGCGGCGCCTGGGCAGATGCCGCAGATGGTGGTCGTGCCGGGCCGGGTGGTCGATCGTGGCTCGTGCCGCCCCCCGCTGGAACCGACGCCTCCTACGACGCCGACGGAAGGGGTTCTGTGAATCCTGACGCGTTGCTTGACCCTCGACGCGGCCGCATCTATAGTGCGCCCTGATCCTGTTCGCAGGCAGGCAGACAACGGGGACGCAGGAAGCGGCGGAGGTTACAGCGAATGGGCGCGTCGTGGCGGCACGGCAGGAAGGCGCGTGAGTGGCATATCTGCTGCGGGGTTGTGACAGTCGTCGGGCTGGCGGCAGTGTTGCCGGCGCGGGCGCAGACCGCTACCCGCGAGGCATCCGTCGCATTCGCCGGGACGCAGCCGGCGACGGGGCCGGGTACTCAGCCCGTCCAGGCGACGACCACCCGGGCCGGCGCGAATACGGCCGAGGGCCTCGTAGAGCTTGGCCGTAAGGCGGAGGAACTGAAGAAGTACGACGAAGCCCTGGGGTATTACCGGCTGGCGTACGAAAAGGACCCCAAGAGCGTTGCGGCGATGGCCGGCACGGCGGGGATATTCCTGAAACAGAACAAGCTGGCCGAATCCATCCGCATGTACCTGGGCGCGGCTCAGGTGGCGATCGGGATGAATCAGTACGCAACGGCGGAGCAACTGCTTCAGCAGGCGGCGGGGATCGACCCGAGCGATTCGCGGGTTGCGCTCCTGCTTGCGCGGGTGTACGAGGTGACGCGTCGCGAGGCGCAGGCGATCGAGATGTATCGCCGGTACATCAAGACGGAGCGGAACGATTACCGACCGTACCTGGGGTTAGGCAAGCTCTACCTGGCAGGCAAACTGTACCGGCAGGCCATCGCCGCGCTGAAACAGGCGGACGTGCTGAACCCGCAGGATGCCGAGACGCTCATCACGCTCGCCAAGGCCTACTACGCTGTGAAAGACTATGAGGAGGCGAGGAGCGTGGCGGCTCGACCGGTCGAGATGCTCGAGCAGATGTTCACCACGCCGGAGGGGTTGAAGAACGTCCCGTCCGGGTTCGCCGATCAGATCAGCACGTATGCAACGATCCTTCTGGACAACGGGAACGTGGACCAGGCGGAACAGCACATTCGTCTGGGATTGGAGGCGGCGCGGGAGAAGCTGCGGCAGACGCCGGACGATCTGACGCTGCTTCGCGGTATGGTGCAGTTGTGCCAGACATCCGACGCGGTCCTTCAGGCCCGGTTGTCGAGGCAACCGCGGGATCCGAAGCTGCTGGCGTCGCGGGCACGGCTGGTCGGGGAGCTGGCCGATTTGAACCAGGCGATCGAGCTTCACCGGGCGGTCGATGCGTGGGCGGAGGCGGCGCAGGCGGCCCCGGGCGACACGAGCATCCTGCAGGAACTGGCGACGGCACAGTATCGGGTCAAGAAGCTTCGGGATGCGGCGGAGACATGCCAAAAGATCCTCGCCCTGAAACCGGACGACAGTTTCGCCCGGGGGCTCCTGCAACAGATCGGGCCGGTCACTTCGCAGCCGGTCTCGACGGCGCGGCCCGGCGCGATTCCATAGCGCGACCCTTGGCCGCCGCCGAACAGGAGGGAGGGCGTCCCGCCGCTTTTTGGAATGTCTGCGGGGCGCGAGGATTCCACGGGATGACAGTGCGGGGTGCCGCGGCCGGTGGCGTTCCGTCGGTGGCGGCAGATTTGACCTGCCCACTGCCCCCCGATAGCATCGGGGGTGTAACGTGAAACGATGCCGGTTCTTCCGCAGGGTCGCATGCCGTGTCCACGCGTGCTCGAGCCGAGTTCGGCAGAGAAGAGCTGGTGGCCGTTCTGAGCCACTATGACATCGGCGCGATCGAGCGGATCGATCCGTTGCTCAAGGGCTCGCGGAAGGCCCCGAAACTGATCATCACGACGGACCGCGGCCGGTTCCTCCTGAAGCGGCGGGCGCCCGGCCGGGACGACGTCCTGAAGGTGGCCTTTTCCCACGCCGTGCAGCGCTACCTCGCGGATGCGGATTTTCCGCTGCCGCGGCTTCAACCCACGCGTGATGACGGCGACACGATGCTCGCACGCGAGGGGAAGATCTACGAGATGTTCGAGCACCTGCCGGGCGAACCGTTCGACTGCTCGCCGGAAGCCGCGTACGACGCCGGGCGGGTGCTCGGGTTGTTTCACAAGCTTCTCGAAACCTACCGGTGCGAATGGGAACCGTCGCGCGTCGGCTACCACGACAACACGTCGGTCCGCACCGCATTGAACGGGATTCCCGCGGCCATCGGGATGCACGACAGCGTGGCGGGCAAGGAGACCGAGTTGCTGGTAACCGCGACGCGGGTTTACGACCTCTACGATCAGGCGGCAGAGGCCGTCGAGGCGGCCGACTTCCGCCTCTGGCCGCGGCAGATCGTGCATGCCGACTGGCACCCCGGGAACATGCTCTTCCTCAACGGGCGCGTCTCCGGCGTCATCGATTACGATTCGCTCCGCTGGATGCCGCCGGTGACGGACGTGGCGAACGGAGCGCTTCAGTTTTCCATCGTGGGCGGCGGGCGCGACCCGCTCGCGTGGCCGCCTGCCGCGGATGCGATGCGCCTCCGGCGGTTCCTGCTCGGGTATGATGAGACCCACGCTTTGCGCCCCGAGGAGTTCCGCGTCCTGCCGCACCTGATGATCGAGGCCCTGATTGCCGAGGCGGTGCTGCCGATCGCGGCGACGGGGATGTTCGGCCGTCTCGAGGGCTTCCGGTTCCTGCGGATGATTCAGCGCAAGGCGGAGTGGCTTCAGAGGAACGGGGAGCAGGCCGTCGTCGTCGCGTAGGCAGGGGCCGGCGCAACGATCGGCGAACGCCGGGGCGCAGGGCCCGTTCGCGGCGCGGCCGGGCTTACCGCGGATCTCCAGGAAATGAGAATCGCACGTGCGAGTTGCGTGTTGCTGGTGTCGCTCGGCGCGGGCCGGTGGAATCCGGTCGCCGCGGCAGGCGCCTCGCCGTCGACGAGCGCTCCGGCGTCGTGCGGCGTGGCCGACCTTGATCGCGCCGTCGCGGAACTCGCCGACGTTCGGTGGGAGGTGCGCCGCGCCGCCGGATTCCGGCTGATCGACGCCGGCGAGGCGGCGCTGCCGGTATTGCGGCGCGCGTACCTGGAGGATCCGCGTCACGAGGCTCGCCTGCGGATTCGCGAACTGGCCGAGGCGATCTTCGCAGAGACCCACGGTTCGGAGAGGGGGGGCTTCCTGGGGGTGCGCCAGCGGCCGCGGTTACGGCAGACGGACCCTCGCGTGCCGGCGGGTTGCTCGTGGGTGGAGGTGCTGCAGGTCTTTCGGGATACGGCGGCGGATCGGGCGGGGTTGCGGGCGGGCGATCTGATCGTAGCGTGCGATGGCCAGACGTTCCCGGAGGATCCGACGGGACAGGCGTTCGGTGGATTGGTTTCGCGACACCGGCCGGGCACGGAGGTCCTGCTGGAAGTGCGGCGGGGACCCGGCACGGGCGAGCCGGTACGGCTGCGGGTACGGCTGGGGCGTCGGCCGATGGCGGTTCTTGCGGAGGCCGACCCCGAGGAGTATGCCGCGCTTCGCGAGGCATTCGATGCGTGGTGGGAGGACTGGGTTTCCTCCGCCGCGAGCCGGCCTGCCGGGCGGAGTCGGACAACCACTCGGCCGGCACTGGGCCGGCCGCGGCGTCCATAGAGCGCACGCAGGCAGGGGACCGGGTAAGCCGCGCACGCACCCTGCGGGTGTGCGTCGTAGCGCCGGCCTCGCCCGCAGCCGAACACGGCGGCGCCGGACGCACGTAGCGCGCGTCGCGTCATTCTGAGGCCCCCTTGGGGGCCGAAGAATCCGGCGTCCGATTTGCGCAGATCCTTGCACGCGCAAAGCCCCCGCAACGCTCCGGCCGGATTCTTCGGTCGCTCCGCTCCCTCAGAATGACGTACCGCCCCTGGCCCGGAATTGCGCGATGGCGGGCAAGACGCCGGGCGACGACGGCGCAGATACTCCGTGAACGCCGGAATCCCGGCTTGTCAGGTCAGAACCCGCCGGGCATGACGATGATTTCGACGCGATACTCGGTCTTGCTGTTGTCCGGGCAGGTCTTCTCGATCCGCAGGTTCGTCGCGCCCACCGTCTTGGCGGAAAAGACGAAGACCGCCTGGCCCGGGGTACCGATGCCCGTGCCCGGCTTGACGCCGTTGATGAGCGGCTCAAGGACCTGATCGTTGGCAGGGACGTATTGCCAGGTGCAGCCGGTAGAGCCGGAGTTGTCCGCCAGGACAACGGTGACGACGCCATCGATCGCGACGCGCGCCTGGGTGTTGTTGTCCTTGTCGAACAGTGCAATCGCCGTGCTCGTCGTACTCGGCGTCGGCAACGGAATGCAGCCGGTCGCGAAGACGACAGCCAACATGCCCGACAAAATCATCGCGTTCCTGAGACTCATGTTTGCATCTCCGTATCGGGTTTAGCGGGGCTACCCGGCGGCGAACCCGCTCTGGGGACAGCCCAATCGGTGCCGTCCCGCGAGGGGGCCTGGGATTTCACTATATACCCTATCGGCACGCCACGACACGGGACATAAGCAATTCGTGCCTCGCATGAACGGGGGATTGGGCCGTCCGCGCGCGGCCCGACGAGGCGGATCGCGTGACGATTCTGCGGTCGCCAACTGCCGGCGGGGCGGTCGCCGGCGAATCCATGGTGGTGGCGCCGTTCCCAGGCGGTCGGCAAGCCGCACGCACGCGCCCGTGCGAACTGATCGGATGCGGGCGGGTCACGTGGCCCGGTCCGACAGGCTCCGCGCATTGACCGCACCGCCTGGAACGCGGATACTATCGTGCGAGCCGTCGTTCACGCGGAGTCAACAGGATCGCGAATGCTGTTGACGGATACGACCTGCGTCATGGACGAGGCGTGAACTGAAGGTTCGAACCGGCGTAACGCCCGGGACGGGGGCGCATACAGCGCAGGGCGTGCGGCCGTCGTGGGTGGCTGCCGGCGAAACACGGAAGGAGTCGGCATGAGATCGAGAATCAGCTTTTACGTAGCGGCGCTGGCGGCGCTGCTGGTGGGTCTGCCGCTGGCCGAGAGGGCCGTGGCGAGCGATACGGGCGACATCGTCGGCACCTCCATCGGCGCGGCGCTCGACATCGTTGCGGCGGCGCTCGAAGCGAGTTGACGCGGCTTGCCGGGATGCCGGGCGGAGAGGGTAGGGCGCCGGGCCGAGGGTGAGCGCCCCGTTCACGCGGTCCCGCCGGGTCTGGTTCGGCGTGCAGCGGGCGCGCCGTCTTCCCGCTCGAGCAGGTGATGGACGAACTGCTCCCCCCAGCGGGCGTGTACCCACAGGTATTGGGCGGGATCAGCCAGGACGAGCCGTTCGAGCGCGCGCAGGTAGTGCGCGGTGATGAACGCCACCGGATCGTCCGCGGTTTGCCAATCCTGTTCGTGCAGCAGGTCCGAGACGACGATTTCGAACCGGAAGGCGCCGATGCGGCGTATGCCGGCGGCGGCGACGCTGGCGCCGTAGTGCATGGCCAGCAGGCCCACCGACCGCATGGCAACGGTGGGCAGGCCGAGGAACGTTTCGCAGACGCCGCGTCGCCCGGCGTGATGGTCGGCGACGATCGCCACCGTGCCCCCTGACTGGAGAGCGTCTGCAAGGCGGGCGGCCGACCGGTCCGCCGGAAGGAGTTCGCAGCCGCTGCGGGCGCGAATGCGCCGGCGATATGCGTCGAACTCCGCGTTGGCATGCGGCCGGTAGACCACCGTGGCCCGCAATCCGTTGTAACCCAGGAATACCGGAAGCAGGTCGAAGGGTCCGTAATAGGCCGTCAGGAGAATGACCGGGTGGTGCGCGCGTTGCGCGGCCAGGAGTGTCGCGCGATAGGGTTCGGGGATCGTGCCGCCGTAGCGTTGGTACGTGCCGGGGTGGAGCAGACGATCGGCGAGCATCAGGTCGGCGAGATTCCAGATTCGATGCCGGAACGCCTCGCGGGCGATTCGCGGCACCTCTTCGGCGGGGACGCGGCCTTCGAGGGCGGCGCGGCATTGCGCTTCGCTGCGATGCCGCACGATCGGCAGCGATGCGTAGAGCACACGGGCCAGTGCGCCGGTGATGCGATAGGCGGCTTCCGGTCCGGCGGCACCCAGGAGGGCGGCGAGCAATCGGCGGTAGACATTGCTCAGGCGGACGACGGCGGACATCAGTCGGCGGCCCCTGCTTGCGTCGTTGCGGGAAGCGAGAAGAAGGCACGGGCGTTTCGGGACGCCTGCGCGGCGAGTTCCTCGGCCGGGACGCCGCGCAGTGTCGCGACGAACCTCGCGATGTGCGCTACACAGGCTGGCTCGTTGGGCCGAAGGTGACGCACGGGCTCGGGCGAAAGGTACGGCGAGTCGGTTTCGAGCAGAAGACGATCGGCCGGGCACGCGGCGGCGACGGCCTGCAGCTCCGTCGATTTTCTGAATGTTACCACACCGCTGAGCGAAATCCGCCAGCCGTATTCGCTGATGCGGTCCGCCTCGGCGCGCGTGCCGGTGAAGCAGTGGAACACCACGGGCCGGTTTACGAGACCGGCCTGGCGAAGGATGGCGACGGTGTCCTCGTGCGCCTCGCGACTGTGTACGATGATCGGTCGGGCGGTTTCCCGGGCGGCCTCGAGCTGACGCGCGAAGAGATCGCGCTGGACGGCGCGGGGACTGAAGTCATAGTGGTAGTCAAGACCGATTTCCCCGACGGCCACGCAGAGCGGCTCGCTCCAGATCCGCCGGAGTTCCTCGATATCGCCCGGGCCGGCCCGGGCCGTCTCGTGCGGGTGGATGCCGGCGGCCATTCGCAGCTCCGCTCGTCGTTTCGTCAGCGCCAGTGCTGCCCGGGCGTCGGTCGCGTCGGTGGCAACGGTGATCATCTGCCGAACGCCCGCGGCCACGGCACGATCGATCACCGCGTCGACCGCCCCGGCGAAGGCTTCGGAGGTCAGGTGGCAATGCGTGTCGATCAGTTCCATCGGACGAAGCCGGCGATCCCACGGTTCACAGGCGGGCAACGCCCCGACTCCGCAGGGCGCCGGCCCGCGCTACGGTCGCTTTCGATTCGAGAGTTTCGTTCGGTCCCCGCCCCGTAGCGGCGACCGCCAGTAGCCCGGCGCGGGGGTCTCGCCCGCTTTCGGAACGGCGGTCTGGGAGCGGCCGCACTCCACAGTTGCCCCGACCTCAGAGCCGCGCAAGTCGCGAGTGTCTCGCGCAGTGACAGCGCACGGGTGACTGAACGTTCGCGGTGCTGCTCGCCGCATGCGAAATCGTCTCATCGAAAAACGCACCGCGGTTGCTCAGAACGCATCGCGAATGTGGCGGATTTCGGTGTTGCCGTCATCCGAGCACACGATGCCGACCACGTCAAAGCGGCAGGGATACCGCCGCGCCGTCGGCGTGCTCGCCAGGTAGTATCTGGCGACACGCATCAACTGTCGTTGTTTCGCCGGATTGACCGCGCGTTCGACGTCGGCGGCCTCTTCGCTGCGACGGGTCTTTACCTCGACGAAGACGATCGAGCGGTCGTCCAGGCTGATCAGATCGAGTTCGCCGGCGGGGCAGCGGTAATTGCGCACAACGGTGCGGTATCCGAGCTTCTCGAGAAACTTGCGGGCGAGCTTCTCGCCCCGGCGGCCCAGGTTGGCTCGGTCGTCGGCCAACGGCAAGCCTCCGTAGTCGCAGGCAAAGAGGTCGACGGCACGGCCGTTCCCCGCCCGGAGCCGCCATCACGAGCCGGCAGCAACGGGTTCCGCCGCCGTGCTCGTATGCGTTTCCGCTCCCTGCGCATCAAGGCCCGTTCGGCCACGGCGTTCGCGGAGGCGGCGCTGCTTGCCGACCCGATCGCGGAGGAAGTAGAGCTTCGCGCGGCGAACCTTGCCGCTGCGAATGACCTTGATCCCGGCGACGCTCGGCGAGTGGATCGGAAAGACGCGTTCCACTCCTTCGTTGTTCACGATGCGCCGGACCGTGAACATCTCGCCCATGCCCCTGCCCCGGCGGCCGATGACAACGCCTGTATAGGGCTGCAGCCGCTCCTTGTCGCCCTCGACGATCCGGACGGACACCGTGACGGTGTCACCGATGCGAAAACCGGGAACCTTGCTCTTGCGGCACGCGGCCTCGGCGGCCTCGATCAGCTTGTGTGACATCGTTCGACTCCTTCATGAACTCGCGGGCCCAGTGCCGTCGGCTTCGTCGGCCGGTGCGGGCCGTAGCTTACTTCTCCAGCAGATCCGGGCGCCTCGACCGCGTGATCGCGTCCTGCTGTCCGCGGCGCCACTCGGCGATCCTGCCGTGATCGCCGGACAACAGTACCTCCGGCACGCTCATTCCGCGGAACTCCCGCGGCCGGGTGTACTGCGGATACTCCAGTCTGTTTCCCCGGAATGATTCGGTCGCCGCCGAATTCTCGTCGCCGAGCGCCCCGGGGAGCAATCGCACGACCGCGTCGATCAGCACGGCGGCGGCCGGCTCTCCGCCCGACAGAACATAATCCCCGATCGAGATCTCGCGGGGGGCCAGCCCGTCGATGATCCGCTGGTCGAATCCCTCGTAGTGCCCGCAAAGGACGAGCAGCCGCGATTCGCGCGCGAGCGATTCGACCATCGCCTGGGTCAGCCGTTCTCCCTGTGGCGTCAGGAGGATGCGTGTCGCCGGCCGCGGATCGAGCGCCTCGACATGCTCAACGGCGTCGAAGACCGGCCCGCACATGAGCACCATCCCGGGGCCGCCGCCGAAGGGCTTGTCATCTACGCTCTGGTGCCGGTCGGTGGCGAAATCCCGGATCTGTGTGCACACGATGTCCACGATGCCGGCCCGACGGGCGCGGCCGACGATGCTGGCCGAAAAGAACGGCTCGAGCATCTCCGGGAACAACGTGAGCACGTCGATACGCATGGTCGTCGGGTAAGGCGATGCCGTGTCGCCGCCATCTACGCCGTGGCCTCCGCCTTCGCGGGCTTCACGGTAATCCCGCCGCGCCGAAGCAGCTCGCTTACCGTCTGGCTCGGAAGCGCCCCGGCCCGAAGCCAGTGCTCGATGCGTTCCTTCTTGAGCACCAGTTGCCGGGCCGGATCCTTGCAACCGGGATCGTAGACGCCCAGTTCCTCGATCGCCCGGCTGTCGCGAGCGGCACGGCCGTCGAACGCCCCCAGGCGGAAACATGCCCGGTTTCGTCGGCCTGTCCTCTTCAATCGCAATCTGACCGCCACAGTTCACTCCTCATGGTTGGCCCGCCGCTTCGAGCGCGACGGCGAGCCCATCATTATACCGCAAGAGCCGTTGTCCGCAACCGGCGACGTCCCGCTTTGCTCCGCGGGGGGCTGGAGTCTGTGTTTGCCGGGGCAGGGAGGACGGCGGCCGGTCCGATCCCTGCGTCCCGCGCGGGTTTCCGGGGGCCGGGCGCGACGGAGACCACCGGCCGTATGCGTCCCTAACTACATTGTGTGCCGTACCTTACAATCGCAGGCCGCGGTGCCGCGATCACTGACGCGATTCGCGGCGACGGCGGTGCCTTCTGTTTAACTGACTTTGCTGCCCGGCTCGATCTCCGCGTCGGGCTGGAGGAGGATGATACGGCTGTGGTCCGGCGTGCTGGCTGCCAGCAGCATGCCTTGGCTTTCCATTCCCCGCATCATTCGTGGGGCAAGGTTCGCGACCACGATAATCAGACGTCCGACCAGCGATGCCGGGTCGTAGTGTCCCTTGATTCCGGCACAGAGCTGCCGCTGCTCGGTTCCCAGGTCTACCTTGAGTACCAGGAGCTTGTCCGCGTTGGGGTGAGCAACGCATTCCAGTACGCGCGCGACGCGCAGGTCGATCCTCGAAAACTCGTCGAACGAAATGGTGGTCGGCACCTCAGGCATTAGCGTGTCCTCCCGGCCGATCGCGGCCGGTCGGCAATCTACAGGGTATCGTCATATTCGTAAAGGCCCAGCGGCCATGCTCTGGGCTGCGTCCGGGGCAAGGGTGGTGTTCGCGGGTGTCGTCCGGCGGGCCGCCTCCGGGCGCGCGAAAAAAAAACGCGAAGCGGCCGGTTTTCCCTCTTGACTCCTATAGGAGCGTATGTACACTCCTATAGGAGTATACCGGGAGAAGCCGATGCCAGGCAGAAGGCCAGGCAAAGCCAGGGCCGTGACACTCAAGATTCCCGGCGAGTTGTACCGGAACCTCGCGAAGGTCATCGAGGGTACGGGCTTCCGGAGCGTAACCGAATTCGCCATCTACGTCCTTCGCGACGTGGCGGCCGGCGGCAGGCTTGACGCAAGCGAAGGCGCGCCGGGCCTGACGGCGCGTGAGATCGAGGCGATCCGGCAGCGGCTCCGGGCACTCGGCTACATCGAGTAGTCCGGCGGGAGAACGCCGGCGCGCAACAGACGCCGCGCGGGATGCGGGGAAGGTCTGCGCGCAAAGGAGGCATACACATGGAGATCGGTGAGCTGAGGATTCTGGGCGGCCGCGCCAGGAACGGCGAGAGGGAGCCTGTGAGCGAGGTGGTGCTGCGGATGGGAGATGTGGTCAGCATCGTAGGCCCGACGGGCTCGGGCAAGAGCACGCTCCTCAATGACCTTGAGCTGTACGCCGACGGCAGCACGCCCTCGGGGAGGCGCGTGCTCATCAACGGCTCACCCCCGCCGATGGAACTCGCGGAAGACCCTTCACAGAACCCGATCGCCCGGATCACACAACACACGAACTTCCTGTCGGATTTCCCCGTGCAGCGGTTTCTGGAAACGCACGCAAGAATCCGGCGCAGTGGCCGGGATGAAACCGCCGTGGAGGAGACGCTGCGTTTTGCGAACCAGCTCACGGGCGAGCCGATTGCGCCCGAGACCGCCATGACCGAACTGTCAGGCGGCCAGACCCGGGCCCTGCTGATCGCGGATGCCGTCGTCATCGGCCACTCGCCGATCATCCTTCTCGATGAGATCGAGAATGCGGGTATTCACCGCACGAAGGCCCTCGATCTGCTCAGACGGTATCGCAAGATGTTCGTCTTCGTCACACACGACCCGCGGATCGCGCTTCTTTCCAGTTTCCGGATCGTCCTGAGAAACGGCGGCATGCAGAACGTCATCGTGACGGATGACGAGGAGAAACGGGTCGGGGAGGAGATCGGGAAGCTGGACGATCTCCTGCTGGATTTCCGCGGCCGAATCCGCGCGGGCGAGCAGATTACCGAACGGATTCTCGAAGAGAGACTGTGGGCCCTCGGCCGCGTCGCCCGACGGGCCGCAGTCCCGGCCTTTCGACGTGGAGAGTCGCCATGAGAGTCGTTATTTGCGCAGGTCCTCCGACCAGCGGGAAGACCACCGTGCTGAAACACGCGGCCCGCCGGCTGCTCGATCGCGGACATCACCTGGCGTATCTGAAGATCGACGTCCAGTACGCTGACGAGGACGAGATGTTCGCGTCTGCCCTCGGTATCCCGGCGCGGAAGGTGTACTCGGGGGACCTGTGCCCCGATCACTGCAACGTCATCGTGCTGGGCGACGCGGTTCGCTGGGCTGGCGAGCGAAGGGCCGATGTGCTGCTCGTGGAGACGGCGGGGTTGTGTCTGCGCTGCTCGCCGTACATCGAAAGCGCCCTGGGCATCGTCGTGATCGAGGCCACCAGCGGCATGAACCTGCCCCGGAAGATCGGTCCGATGCTTTCGCTGGCCGACGTGGCCGTCGTTACGAAGATCGACCTCGTGTCGCAGGCAGAGCGTGAGGTGCTGCGCGCGAACATCCAGGAAGCCGCCGGCGCCGTCGTCATCGAAAGCGATGCGCTGCGTGGTATCAACATCGAGCAGATCGTTCGGCGTATCGAGGCAGTGGGCGAGCTGGTGCCTCCGATGCTGCTGCGCGGCAATCCCCCGGTCGGCACCTGCACGATCTGCGTGGGAAAGAAGGAGATCGGCAAGGACGCCCACTTCGGCGTGTTGCGAACACTGGAATCGGATGTCTTCTACAGAGGAGAATGACGATGCCGGATACGAAGGAGATTCTGAACGCATTGCCCGGCAAGGATTGTGGCGGCTGCGGGTGCAGGACGTGCGCCGCGTTTGCGGAGGTGGTGGCCGTCGACCCGGGCGCCGTCAGCCGGTGTATCCACACGAAAGGCGTTGCGGCCCGTCGGGCCGGCCGCGCGGCCGAGCAATTCGCTGAGGCGGATATCACATGGAGAGACCACCTCGGCCGGGAATACGACTTCATCCTCGACAAGTTTCCGGGTGAGGAAGGTCCGCGGGAGACGATCATTCCTTTCAATCCCGCCAACGTCGAGAAACTCGGAATTCGCAAGGGCGACGTGCTCTACGGCCGGCCCGGCTGGATCTCGTGCGGCTGCCCTGTGACGCACTGCGGCGTCGTTGTGGAGGAGCCGGACTACTTCAACGGTACGCTGGTCTGGTGCATCGTGGGGCCGATGGCGGCGCGACAGCGCGGCATTTCCATCGGCGGCTACAACACGACCGCGTACGAGGGCCTGGTACGACATACGAGGCAGGAACTGCGGATCGGGCGCCGATACTACTTCCTGCCCCGTTACTGCATGCTGCAATGGCGTCACTGCGGCCTTGTCAACTCGCTGGGCAGGACCCCGGACGGTCTGCGCGTGCGGATCGAGGGATTGTGGATCGCTTGACCCGGCACGCGGAAGGTCCGCTTTGTATGTGCCCCGGCGCTACGCCTGGTCCCACTGCTCGCGAAGGAGCCTGACGGCGTTGGGAATCACGACGGAGCGGTCGCCCGAGCAACCGCACTCGAAGCTCACGAAGTCCTGGTAGCCGATCGCCTTGAGGCCCTTGAAGCCGCGAACATAGTTGTCGGCCTCGCCGTCTTCGCCGGGCGTGCGGCGCTTCCGGCGGCTGGCGATATGCACGTGGTGCAGGTAGTCGCCGGCGGTGAGGAACGCCCCCATGTCATCGGTTTCTTCCCACGTCATGTGCCAGAAGTCGCCCATCATCGCAATGCCGGGGTGATTGACATCCCTGCAGATGGACGCGGCGTCGGCGAGCGTGCGGAGGAAGTAGCATTCGTCGCGGTTGAGCGGCTCGAGCAGGATGCGGGTGCCGGCTTTTGCGGCATGCTCGCCGAGCTCCAGAAGCAGGGGCTTGGGGTCGTGCTCCTTGCGGCGGTCCCAGCGGTCGAAGCCGGTGAGCAGCTCGCGCGCCTCCTTGTGCGGCAGCGACTTCTGCGCGTTGAACGCGGGCACGATGATCAGCCCGGTGGATCCGACCTCGCCGGCCGCGGTGAGGATCTCCTTCATCGAAGTCATCGCCTGGCGGCGGATTTCGGGGTCGTCCGCGATGAGCCATCCCTTGAAGCCCGCGCAGATCGCGCTCATCCTGATCGGCCGGCCTTTCAGCGCGCTGTTGAGCTCCTTGACGCGTGCGGGCAGGTTCCCACCGCCTACCTCAAGGCCCTCGAAGCCCCACTTTTCCATCGTATCGAGCTTCTCCTTGAGGCTGTCGCCCGGAATAATGCCCTCCTGGCTGGAGAGCTTGAGCACGGCTTTTCTCTTCGGTGCATCCGTCGATCCGGGTGAGTCCGCCGGGGCGGGTCTGCCGCCGATCGCTCCAACGCCTGCCGCCGCCGCCGCCGCGAGGAAATCCCGCCTGCGAAATGCCATATCCGGTCTCCTTATCGTTATCGGGCCATGCCTCGATCCGCCTCGCCTTCTCCAATGTCGTTCATCATTCTCCGGGTTCTCGGCGGCGGCGTCAACGCGCCTTGAAGTTCGTCGCGGAGTCGGCGAATAATAGCCCGCCGGCGGCTGCATGTGGTTGCAATCACGGCCAGGCCGGCGAAAGGCGGTGCCTCGATGGCGGTTCGTCGGGTCATTATCGGGTCTTCGGGCGGTTTCCTGTGGCAAGTGGAGATCCTCGCCGGAATCGTCCTGGTCCTGGCGGGGATTCTGATCGCGGTGTTTCCGGAAATCCTGGTCGCGCTGATCTCGGGGTTGATCGTGCTCGGCGGCCTGAGCCTGATCGGCGCCGGGCTGCGGACCCGCAGCCTGCTACGTTATCGCCCGGATGACGACTACGACGTCATCGACTCGTGATTTCCTGGCGAGGAGCGAGAAGACGGTCCGAGAACCGGTCGCCAAGTGGCCTCACCGGAAGAAACCTTCGCAACCGGATGCGTAAACGCGTCCTGATCCTGCCGCCATCCTCCGCAATCCGCGTACAATCCCTGCGATGCTGAGATTCGACAGGGTCTGCCATCTGACCCAGAACACCCAGATTCGCTTGCCCCACAGGCCAACATATCTTACCTGAGAGATGGACCCACCGGGCTTGGGTGGCTTCGGCAGACAAACAGGGAAATCGGGAGGAGCACTGGGGTGGGGGAATCTGAGTCCGCGCGCATCGCATCCCGCCAGTGGACTGGGGTCTCGGCCCGTGTGCCCGTGACGACTGGCACGAAAGGTGAGCGTGAGCGTGCTGAAGTAGCACGCGGTACGCGGCGGTTGCCTTTGCGAAAGACCGGGGGCCTCCTGGTCTTCGTGTTCTGCCTCGGGCAGACGTGTTATGAGGCACCGGTGTATCTGTCAGCGCCTCTTGCGGCGGAGTCAAATGAATCCTCGCAGACGTTTGATCCTTCGTCATCGGATTCGTCCGCCCCGTCGCAAAGCGGCTCGCCGGGGGACATTGTTGTCACACCATCCTTCGTCGGACATCTCACCGTTTATGAGGGAGACACCGTGGTGCTGTCCTCCGCGGAGGGCGTCGGCAATCAGTTTTCCGGGTCGGCGTCCGTTCAATGGGCCCAACTGAGCGGGCCCCGCGTGGAACTGAACCTGGCACAAAGCGCTTCCGCATGGTTTGTCGCGCCTGCGGTTGAAGCGGACGCGGTGCTCTTGTTCCAGGTGAGCGTGAATCAGGACGGCAGGGTTACCACGGGGACGGTCGAGGTCGTGGTTCTCAATGTTGTGGCGCCGGCCCCGGCGGAACCGGCGCTTCAGATCGTGGCATCGACCAGCGTGGGTCCGGTTCCGCTGCAGGTAACGTTTGCTGCCTCGGCAGGCGAGGGTCAGAGCCTTCCAGACGGGGAGTATTCCTGGGACTTCGGTGACGGAGCCACGGCCAAAGGTCCTGAGACAGTCCATGTGTTTGACGCGGCCGGGACCTACGCGGTCAGGTTGTGTGTTGCCGCAGACGGCGGCCGCGTGCCGAGTTGCGCGACGGTTTCTATTGTCGCTCAGCCGCCTTCCTTCCCCGGCGGCGGTGGCGGCGCCGTGGCGATTCCCCCGCCGCCGCCGGCTCACACGTACCTGAGCCGCACACCGCAGTGGCCGTTGAAGACGTCGCGCGTGCTGCTCAGCGACGCCCAGATTTCGCAGGCACGAGTTCTGTGCCAGACGGACCTCGGCGGCGTCGCGCTTCGCCAGGCGGCCGTGGCGGCTGCGGCGTACTGGGTGGCGATGTCTGACCAGCAGTTGCATGATCTCTTGCCGGATGCCCGGGTACCTCGTGACATTGACGTCTCCATCGCTGGCTGTCCGCGACACGGAACCACCGTCTACCAATACGGCGCCTATCCGTGGATCCTGGATCGCGAGCACCCCTTTCGCATCACCTGTCCGATCGGCGGAGAAACCTACCCAAGCAACGACTTCGAGGCTTACTACCGCGACGGGATGAGGAATCCGGCGATGCTGACCGGGGACTACCCCGACTCCGGCAGCGGATGGACTGCCCCGGACGGCCAGGTCTATCGGATGGTCGGATACGCCTGCCTCTGGAACTGGCGTCAGATGTGGCTGCCCGCGGTCACCACGTTGAGTCAGGCGTACGTGATGACCGGCGATCGGACATACGCTCGCAAGGCCATCGTCATGCTCGATCGTATCGCGGAGATCTACCCGGAGATGGACTTCGGCACGCAATCACGGGCCGGCGTGCTGGCCCATGGGGGAATCCGAGGGAAGATCCTGGACCAGATCTGGGAAACCTGGACGGTGCGGGATCTGGCCATCGCCTACGACCTCGTTTTCGACGCGCTGATCGGACCGGACCCCGTGTCTCTTCCCTGGCGGTCGGCGGAAGAGATTCGCGCGAATATCGAAGCCAACCTCCTGGAAGAGGCCATCGACGCCATCGGGCGCGGAGCAATCCAGGGCAACTTCGGCATGCACCAGAGCGCCCTGGCTTATGCGGCCGTGGTGCGGCAGAACGGACCGACCGGGATGCTGCTCGATGGAATCCTTGCGCACACGGGCGGCCTGGCGGTCGAAGAAGGCTTCAACTACGCATGGTACAACCTTGTTTTCAAAGATGGGATGCCTTACGAGACATCGCCGACGTATTGCTTCAGTTGGGTCACGAATTTCACCCGTGCCGCGCAGCCGCTTTCGGTGGCGGGTCGCGATCTCTACGCCGAGCCGAGGATGCGGCTGATGCTCGACGCCCCGCTTCAGTTGATCTGCACGGGGGAATTCACCCCTGGACTCGGGGACGCGGGTCGTCCCGATGCGGGGTGGCTCGGCCCCGTCGCATCCACGTACGAAGACGCGTACCGTTACGTGAGTTCACCGCCTGCGGAGTACGCTTGGGCGGTCAAACGTCTTCGCGGGCTCATCAACAACTATGCGGAGACGTTCGACGACCTGACGGCAGGAGAAAGCCCGCAGACGCTCGCGCAGTCGATGAACGCTGCCGTGCAGGGCTACGTGCGTCAGCCCCGCAGCCGTCTCCTCGATGGGTACGGCCTGGCCATTCTGAACAACGCTCGGGACACGCTTGCGCTCTCGATGTACTACGGAATCCGCGGTGGCCACGGCCACTGCGACCGCCTGGGCATCGAACTCTTCGGCTACGGCCGTCGCCTGTCGCCCGATCCCGGCAAACCCGACTTCACAAACGGCTACTGCTCCGGCCGTTTCAGCTGGACGAACAACACAATCAGCCACAACTGCGTCGTCGTCGACGATCGCAAACAGCTTGGCAACAGACCGGGCGTCGTCCTTCGCTTCCACGACACCCCCACGGTGCACGTCGCGGACGTGGACGCCCCGGGTTCCTACGATCAGGCAAGCCGCTACCGACGGACGCTCGTCCTTGTGGACACCGGCGACGACGATTCGTATCTCGTCGACGTCTTCCGTATCCAGGGCGGCACCCACCACGTGTTGAGCATCCACGGTGCCGAGGGTACGTTCGAATTCGTCGGCGCCGCACTGCCTCCACCCGTCACCCAGGGCACGCTGGCCGGTCCCGACGTGGCGTACGGCGAGCTGTACGACGACCCGATTCTCGGGGCGCCCGGCTTCAGCGGTTCGTATACCAGTTACAGCGGCAGCGGCTACCAGCACCTGTTCAACTGGCAGCGGGTGACCCCGACGACAATTACCACGGGGCATTGGATCCTCAGCGGCGATTCCGCGCCTGAGCTTCGCGTGCATGTTCTGCCGCAGGACGGACAGGACCTGGTCGTTGCGGACGCCTATGTCTCGCCGCTACAGACGATTCCGACGATGTACAAGTACCTGCTCGCGGAACGCACCGCCGACGCCGGCGGCACGACCTTCGTCGCCGTCTGGGAACCCACCGCGGCCGGCGGACGCCTTATCGACCGGATCGAGACGCACGAGGATCCTTCCCTCGGTGTCGGCCACGATCGAATCGTGGCTCTGTCCGTTTACCGCCAGAACACCGTCGACCGGATTCTTGTCTCGCCTGCCGCGGGCCGTTCCTGTACCGTCCCGGGTGTCACTCCGGCTCTTGTTTCGGACGCGGCCGTCGCCGTCATCAGTGAATCCGGCGGCGTCCGAACCCGAACGTTCGCCGCCGGCGGCACGGTGCTTACCGGCAGCGCACCGGTTGCCATCCCCGCGACCATCATCGGAGTCATTCGCACAACTGATTACGCGGGGAAAACCATCACCGTGCAACTCCCGGCCGCCCCGACGGGTGTCAACTCGCTGCCCGGAAGCCGAGTGCGGATCTTCAACGACGCTCATTCCTGCGTTTACACCATCGACCAGGCACAAGCGAACGGCGAGAGCCTGATCCTTGGCTTGAGCGGGTCGGATGTCTTCACCGGTCGGATCAAGGTGCAGTCGGTCGATGCCGGTTCCCTTGCGGTTCTGACGAATACGGCGATTCTCTACCCGGACAATCTTGCCGGCATGCACCTCGTCACGTCGCAACTGGACTATGCGGCGCTTATCGCATCGATGACCGGCACGGCCATACGTTTGAGCGACGGTTCAGAAACCGCACCGTTCGTCGTCGGCGCAGACGCGTGGATTGCCGACTTCGGCGCAGGGGACCACATTGAGATCGAACGGCACGTGTATCAATCGGCGATGTAACGGTCGGCCGCCGGGGGATCGCCCCGTACGCTTGCGGGGTCGCCCCGGCCCTCTTATGACCCGCGTTTGTCGAGGACGCGAATCCGGACGTCCCGGATGAGGATCTTCATATCCTTGAACTGATCGCCCGGGTGGATCTGAAAGCCGATCCTGCCGCGTGTGTACGTCGAATCGTGCACGTCGGCGGTCTTCTTGCCGTTGAGCCACAACTGGAGGTGGTCGCCGATGGCTGAGATCCGCGCGTGGTTCCAGCCGTCGTGGTTCTCGAGCGACTTGTCGAGCTGCCTTGCGAGGAACATCTTGCCGTCGCAGTAGAGCGTGCCCGAGTAAGCGACCGGCTTCGGCCACTCCAGGATATCGAACTGATAGCCCTTGTGGTCGTTCCAGCGGAACCAGATGCCGCTGTTGGCGGGCCAGACAACCTTGTACATCACATCCAGTTCGAAGTCGCCGTAGTCCTTCTCGGATACGAGGTCGCCGGCCCGCCGCTGCGCATCCTGCGTGCCGACGATCATGCCATCTTCCACCTTCCAGACGGCGTTGCCGACGGCCTGCCAGCCGGCCAGGGTCTTGCCGTCGAAGAGCGACTGCGTGGCGCATCCGCCGGAGGCCAGCAGACACGTCAGGGAAAAGACCGTGAGAATCGCTGATCGCCCAATCATGTCAACTCCTTTCGCAAGAGGAAACCGGCGCTTGGAGTCGCTGCCGGCATGTCGCCGGGGCAAAGCCGTCGCGTTCCGCTCGCGCGGGCCTGGGCGGACGTCGGGTCGCATTGGGACCTGCGGGCGTCCGTTCCGTTGCCCGTGGCACGTGGGAGAGTCTACCCTCGCATCGCCTGATCCGGCAATGTCGGCGGGCAGCGCGCCCGGGCGTCGGCGCATCCGAGCCGACAGCAGGAAGAGACGGCGAAACCGCATTCGCCGGCCCCCGGTGTCCCGTTCGGCGATCGGGCCCGCCCGTCTCGACGGGCTACTGCGGGCACGAAGTCTTCGGCGGCCGGTTCGGGCCGTTGAAACAGGCCTGGAACGTCGCGAAGTCCGTCAAGTCAACGTCCGAGTCGCCGTCGAAATCGGCATTGCC
This sequence comes from uncultured Planctomycetales bacterium, assembly GCA_964653435.1. GTDB lineage: Bacteria > Planctomycetota > Phycisphaerae > UBA1845 > PWPN01 > CAZMVY01. The sequence continues at coordinate 67,060 of CAZZFA010000014.1, forward strand.
CGCGCAGCCGGGCTTCGGGGGCCGGTTCGGCCCGTTGAAACAGGCCTGGAACGTGGTGAAGTCGGCCAGGTCCACGTCGCCGTCCTCGTCGAAGTCCGCCGCGTAAACCGTCACGGTCAGTGCCGCCTCGCTCGAGATCACGCTGCCGCAGTCGGAGCTTACGACGCAACGATAGTTCCCCGCATCTGCTCGCCGCACGGGGTTCAGCGACAGGGTATCCGTGATCGCACCGGGAATATCTTCGCCATCCTTCTGCCACTGGTATGTCAGAGATCCCGTGCCCGCGGCGACGATCGTGAACACTGCGGCGGAGCCCGCGGCCGCGCTCTGCGGCTCCGGCTGCCGGGTGATTGTGGTCGCCGTCTGAAGAACGAGCGTTGCCGGGGCCGAGGCGAGGCTTCCGCACCTGCCGGTCACGATGCAACGGTAGTCGGCCACGTCGCTCTCATCGGCGCCGGCGACGGTCAACGTCGGACTCGTGGCGCCGGAGTAGTGGCCGCCATCGCTCAGATCCGCCCCGTCCTTCTGCCATCGGTACGTGGGCGACGGATCACCGGTCACCTGTACGCGGAAGGTCGCCGTGCCGCCGGGGCAGACATCCTGCGTAACCGGTTGTTCCGCGATTGCGACCGTTTCCTCGAGTGTCAGTGCCGCGGTCTCCGAGGTCACGCTTCCGCAGGTGCCGGTGATGACACAGCGGTAGTTCGCCGCGTCGCCGCTGTCCGTGTTCGTGATGGTGAGCGTGTTCGTGGTCACGCCGGAATGGTGGGCGTCTTCGGACAGGTTGCTGCCGTCCGCCTGCCACTGATACGTCAGGCCCGCGCCGTCGGCGACGACGGTGAATTGCGCGACAGCGCCGATACAGACGCTCTGGGGCGCGGGCTGCTGGACGATCGACGGCGACGTGCCCGCGACCACCGCGTAGTCGCAGGTTCCGTTCGGCGCATCGGCGCCGTTGAAGCCCTGTATGTGCAGATACCAGGTTCCTGCGGCGGTCGGCTGCGTGGCGATGACTCCGCTCGACCAGACCGGCTCGGTGCCGGTGAAGGCATGCGTCGGATTCCGGTCCCAGGCGTACCGGTAGTACTGGACCTTCCCGGGGCCGAAGCCGCCGACGGCGGTCCAGATCACGTTATCGCCGACGCAGACGGAGGCGTTGTCGGGCACGACGCTGCCGGCGCCGGGCGGGACGGACAGGGTGTATGCCGACGCCGTAAGCGAGAACGCGCTGTTGAGGATGCCATTCCATGCCCGCACCTTGCGGGTATACAACGTGTTCGGGGTCAGGCCGCCCTCGATCCAGGAGGTGGCGCTGCGGTTCAGCCAGCCGGCGGCGGGATACTGAGGCGAAAGAATGGCCCCGGCGCTGTCGGCCACATCCCACCCGAAGTGGTTGTTGTCTCGCGGGCTGAAGTTCCATTGGATGCTCGTGGAGGAGATGGCCGTCGGCGTGCCCATGATCGGCCAGTCCGGCGGCAGGGCGCTGAAGGCGATATCGTCCCAGTAGCACTCATTCGCCGACGACACGCCCAGGCCGAGCGTGATGCGTCCGATGCCGTAACTGCCGAAGTCGGCGGTGAGGTTCTGAGTCGTCGTGGTGGTCCCGGCGCCGTCGGTGACTGTTGCGGCGAAGGTTCCGCTTGGCGAGGCGCCCGGGGCACCCGGGGTCACGTTGGTCTCAAAGTAGATCCATGCGCCGTTACAGTCGGTCGCGGCGTTGCGCGTCGCGTAGGCGGTGTAGGTCACGCCGCCGGCGCCGACCGTGCGCCAGTAGTAGCTTCCGTTGCCGACGTTCGAGGCAAGACAGTTGTCGATGATCATCGCGGTGCCCGTGCCGTCGAGCGCCCGCAGCGAGAGCGACTGGCGATAGGCCCAGCCGCACACGCTCTGCTTCCAGCCTCCCTTGCCGTCGTAGAAGTAGCCCGAGACCTTGCCCTGGGCGAACGGGCGGGTGAACAGGTGATACATCTGGTCGGTCTCGCCGGCCGCACAGTAGGCGGCGCCTCCGCCGGTGTAGGTGCCGTGGTTCACCGTCGTGCTGTAGGCGAAGCCGCCGACCTGCTGCGTCCAGTTGTTCAGGTTGCCGTTGAACCCGTCGGTGAACACGGTGTTCCACTGGGGCGGCGAGGGCGGCGTCCGTGCACTCGCCGGGTCGCTCCAGGCGGAGTAGTTCGGCACGGCGTCCTTTGCGCGCACGCGGTATGTAAGCGTGCTGTCGGGCGTCGCGCCGGAGTCCGTGTAGGTGGTGCCCGTGCTGGAGCCGATGACGGAGCCGTCGCGCTGGATGTCGTACCCGGCCACGGCGACATTGTCCGTCGAAGCTGTCCAGCTCAGTTGGACCGTCGTCGGTCCCGTTGCGTTTGCGGTCAGGCCGGTGGGCGTCGTCGGCGCCTGGGTATCGGAGGGCGTCAGCGAGAAATCCCTGGTCGTCGTCTGTCCACCCGTGACCGTCGCGCTTCCGCTGGCGGGATTGAAGCCGGTTGCGGAGACCGAGATGTTGTAGGTGCCGGCGTTGACGTTACTGAATGTATACCCGCCGGAGGCGTTCGTGGTGGTGCTGCCGACGCCCGTGACCGTGACGGTAGCACCGGCGATCGCGGCGCTGTTCGTCGCGTTGCGCACGGTGCCCGTAAGCGTCCCCTGAGAGGCGGTGACGGTGATCGTCCAGGTGATCTCCGGTCCGAACCACGTGACGCCTTCCTGAACGAGCTGGAACTTCTCCGTGTACGTCCCGGGCGTGTCCGGTGCGGTGATGATGAAGGTGAAGCGGCCCACGGCGCCCTGTCCGACGCTGGACTGGTCCACGTCGGTGGGTCGGCCGCAACTCGGATTGCTGCCATCGGCGCATCGCCAGTTGGTCGGCGTGCAGAACGGGCTCGATCGATCGTGCGGGCTTGACGTACCGAGCTTGGTGGCACAGTGCGTCCAGGTGCCCGTCCCGTCGTTGCGGAACTCCGCCCAGACGATGGCGGTGGTCCCGGCCTCGATGGTGGAGGGATAGGACTGCGCGTTGAACGTCGCCGCCCAGGCGGGTGGCGGGGGGCCGCCGTTGACCTGCTGGATGTAGTACGTCCAGTTCCAGCCGGGATCCGGGTCCGTATGGGTCCCGCAGCAGCAGATGGTCACGTCATGATGGCCCAGGATGCCCGGTCCGGTCGATCGCTTCTGCTTGGGAATACCCCACCGGTCGCAGACGTTCGCGGCGAGAGCGGCCGAGGCGTCGTACTGGCTTGTGGGGTGGCTCTGCGAGGCGTAGCCCTCGTGCTCGAAGCCGATGGCGCGACTGTTATAACAACTGACGTGCCACGCCGTCTGGCTCTCGCGGACCATCTGCGTGATGCGTCCGTCATAGGCAAGGACGTAGTGCGCCGACACGCTGGCCGCACAGTTCTTGAACCAGGAGATGCATCCCGCGTAGCTGCCCTCTATCGTGTGAATGACGATCGTGTCCTTGGTGCTGGTCGCCGTGCTGTAGTTGCACGACGCCGCCGGATCCCATGTCGCAGGCGGATAGTCGGGCGAGAGCGGTTCGACTTCCGGCGGCGGGGCGAGGCTTTCAATGTCGATTGCCACCGGCTGCGGCGCGAAGCTGAACGTCTCGGCCCAGGTGTTCGTTTCGTTCATCCCTCGCTTGAGCCAGGCGAAGACCTCCATCGCGAACAGCCGGCTGGATTCTGCATCGAGACCGGCGTATCGGATTACCGGGCCGAGCCAGATGTCGAGGCCGGCCGTGCGGTCGAGCTTCGCCTCGTTGGCATAGGCGTCGAGCACGGCCGCGGCCCCCGTGATGTTGAGCCGCGGATCGGTCTTGAGGACTTCCGGCGAGGCGTTCAGGAGCCTCGCGGCCAGGGCGAGCGAATCACCGCCCCACGGATTGTCCCGCAGCGCCATGACCCCGTAGCCGTACTCGATCGTCGGCTGGTCGCCGCGATTCTCGAAGCCGCTGCCGAAGTAGCCCAGTGTCAGCAGCAGTTCGCGTGGTACGTTGTACGTTCGGGCCGCCAGGTCAAAGATCGGTCCGAGCGGCTCGGGCCAGGGGCCGTACCCGCCGGGCTGAAACACCCGGGGATCGAGGCTCGACCGGAACTCGTCCAAAGACCCCGCAGGCTGTACGCCTGAGGTCAATCCCACATTCGCGCAGAATAGCGCAATACCGCACACCGCAGCGACAGTTCGCTTTGAGTCCATCGACCTGCCTCCTCCTTACGTCGGATATGACAGGTGCATTATATCCGGGAATGGCCAAGCGCCACAAGTGGACAGGACGCCGCAGGTGCATGGCCGTAGTTGCAGACGGTGGGTGGCGGGCATTCCCCAGGTCCGGCTCAAGCCCGCTGGGCGGCAGGCGTGGAAGGGGATGAAGCCCGTGCCTCCACCGCCCGAAGGCGACGGACAAAGGCAGGCCGGTTGGAAACGGCGTTGTGTGCGCGGCATACCGTCGGCTTGAGCCGGCGCGGGTTTGCCGCCGCGTTCAGGCTTGTCAGTCCGTATAAGACGGTGTCGGGGCAGTCGCCGAGATCGCGTTTTCGGTTTCGCCGGTACGGTCGGCGGCAACGGTTCGTGACTCTTTCAACGGAGTGTCCGCACGACTTTTGCCGTTTTTCGAGACCCGCGTGGCTCGATTTGGCTTGGATCCCGCTGGTTTCGGTCGGGGTATTTGAAAACCCCCACCGGGAGCGGGGTGTTTTTAGAACCCCCGGCCCTTCAGAAGGCCCCACGAATCGGCCATAAGAGCCGCTTCAAAAAGGGCAGAAGTCGAAATCAGACTTGCTCACACGTCTGGAAGCCACCGGATGACTGATGACTACCGTTGCTATTCGGATCGACACCAACGCCTTGTTGCCAACGCCTTGTCGCCCACGCCTTGTCGCCCACGCCTTGTCGCCCACGCCTTGTCGTTAACATCGTGGCGCCAACGCCTTGTCCCGGAGGGACATTTGACAATAGCCCAGCGATTTATCGCTGGGTCGCGGGGGCCGCCCCATCGCAGAGTCCTGTAGGGACGACTGATATTCGTGCGCGCCGCTCAGCCGTCCC
>CAZZFA010000015.1:0-70954 GCA_964653435.1 uncultured Planctomycetales bacterium
GCGTTGCCTTGGGCGCCCCGCGCACGCCCCTGCGGAGCGTTGGCTTGGGCACCCGCCGGGTGTCCCTCCGGGGCGTTGGCTTGGGTGCTCGGCGGGTGTTCCTGCGGGGCGTTGGCTTGGGTGCCGGGCGGGCGCCCCTCTGGGGCGTTGGCTTCTGGGGCGTTGGCTTGGGCACCCGGCGGGCGCCTCTCTGGGGCGTTGGCTTGGGTGCCCGGCGGACCACGCCAGAATGTGGGGAAACCCAAGGCGGCCTTCGGCCGCAACCGGACACGGCGCGCCGGATCCCGTCATGCTGAGCGAAGCCAAGCATCCGGCTTCTCTGCGCCACTCAGCCAGATTCTTCGTCGCTGCGCTCCTCAGAATGACGGGTAGCGCCACCGCCGCAGCGCGATCCATGCGCGCAAGGCACGCCGCGCGCAAGATGCACCGCGCGCAAGATGCACCGCGCACAAGGCGCATTGCGCGCAAGGCGCACCGCGCGCAAGATGCACCGCGCACAAGGTGCATTGCGCGCAAGGCGTATTGCGCGCAAGGCGCGCCGCGCGCAAGATGCACCGCGCACAAGGCGCGCCGCTCGCAAGGCGCACAAGAGGCGCGACGCGAGACTCTACGCATTCAATCGCCGGGACCGGGCGCTCATCCCGCTCTTGCCTTCGCGATCTGCCGGGCCGGCTTGAGCCAGGCTTTCCACGCCTTCGCCATACACGCACCGCAAGTACGGCCATGCACCCGGCGGCCTCTCCGAGGCCGCGGCGGTCTCGGAGAGGCCGCACTCCACACGGGGGGCGGGCGTCCCGCCCGCCTGAAGGTGTGCGGGTCGCGAGGACTTCGGGGGACAGCACTGCAAGACGGCTTGCGTGATCGTGCAGCGGCGTATAAAAAGTCTGCTGGACGGAACTCCATCCGCCCAGGAGGTTGCTGCCATGTTGTATCGTTTCTCACAGACCGTCGCCGTTATCGCTCTGGCCTGGTGTTTCGCCGCTTCGGCTCGCGCCGCCACCACGCAGAAACGCTATTACGCCCACGACGCCGTCGAGGACAAACACGGCGTCATCGCGCCCTGGTACAAAGGACAGAACGGGCAGCTCGATTTCCGCGTTCGGATCGCGGCGGAAACGCTCAAACGCTACCCGTGGACCGACGCGAAGAAGGCCGTCGCCGCCGCGCCCGAGTACGTCTTCAACGGCGCGTGGAAGATCGCCCCCGACGGCAAGATCACCATCCCGGAGATCCGCGACTGGGCCAACGGCGACCTCGGCCAGCGGGCGGCGTACGTGCTCAGCGCGCTTGTCGATTACTACCGCTACTCAGGCGACGCGGCCGCGATCGCGCACATGAGCATCCTGGGGGATGTGCTGCTGGACCACTGTCAGACCCCCGCCGATCATCCCTGGCCGCGCTTTCTCATCAGCGTGCCGACGAAGGGCAAGGTCTACGGCCAGTGCGACCCGCACGGGATGATCCAGCTCGACATCGTGGCCGAGGCGGGCATCGGCCTGCTGCGGGCATACCAGATCACCGGCAACGAACGATGGTTTGACGCGGTCAAGCACTGGGCGGACCTCCTGGCGGAGAAACGCAGCCGCGAGCCGGGCATGCCGCCGTGGAACCGATATGCCAACCCCGAAGACCCGACGTGGACCGAGGACCAGCAGACCGGCGGTGTGGCTTTCATACTGGCGTTCTTCGACGAGCTGATCCGCGCGGGCTACACGGGCAAGAACAACGCGATCGTGGAAGCCCGTGACGCGGGGCGAGCATATCTCCGCGACGTCCTGCTGCCGCGTTGGACCGTCAACGACACGTGGGGGCGCAACTACTGGGACTGGCCCGACCCCGTGCAGGCGGAGAACGTCACGGAGTTCGTCGTCCGCTACCTGATGGAGAACCCGGACGCCTTTCCGAACTGGCAAAACGACGCGCGGAACATCCTGTCGCTGTTCCTCAATCGCACGAGCGTCTCGCCGGGGTCGAAGGGCGATGTTTACAGCGGCGCCTGGGCCTATCCCGAGTCGAGCAGTTGTTGCGACCGCTCCCTCTGGTACGGACCGCTCGAACTGGCCCACGTGTACGCCCAATACGGCGAGTTGGCCGACAGCGAGTGGGGCCGTGAGCTTGGGCGCCGTCAGGCGATCCTCGCGACGTACGATTGCCACGAAACCGGCGTGGTGGAGGACAACATCGACGGCGGACCGCGCGTCGCGGGCGACTGGTTCAAGATCGCCCACCCGATGGCGCTGAAGTACGCGCTCGCCGCGATGGCGTGGCTGCCTGATGTGTTCGGCGCGGCCCGCGAGAATCACATGATGCGAACCTCGTCCGTCGTCCGGTCCGTTATCTACCGCAAGGGCGGCGTGTTCTACACGACGTATGATGCGCCGCCGCGAACCATCGAGGTCCTGCGGCTCGCGTTCCGGCCAACCGAGGTCCTCGCGGACAATACCACGCCGCTGAAGCCACGTTCCGATCCGGAGGAAAACGGGTATCAGGTCAAGGAACTGGCCGGCGGCGACTTCCTTGTTTGTGTCCGGCATGACGGCTACAGGAATGTGGCGATCAGCGGCGACGATCCGCAAGAAGTGGCGGACGACAAGGGGCTCACGTTCACCGGCTCATGGCGAACGGACCAGGCCAGGGTCTTCTTCGATCAGACGGTCCACATCGCCTCGGCCGCGGGAGCGACGATGACGGCCCCGTTCACCGGCAACCAGGTGCGACTGATCGGGCAGGCCGGTCCCGAGGGCGGGCTGGCCGACGTGTACGTGGATGATGTGAAGCAACTCGTCGGAATCGATTGCTGGAACCCCGTACCCCGATACGAGCAGGTGCTGTACTACAGAAACGGTTTGACGAACGGCAAGCACACATTGAAGATCGTGGTCCGAGGCACGAAGAACCCGCTCTCGCAGGGAACCAATGTCTACGTCGACGCCGTCGAATGGTCCTCGGCATCGCCGACGTCGCCGCAGACCTTCGGCGAAGGCGGCGGGCCGATCGACACGCAGCGGTGGATCTTCGGCTACCCGGAACGCACCGACTATATCGATTCGCGCGGCCATGCTTGGCGGCCCGCCACGGAAGTCGTGACCCCGTCGCGCGACGGAGGCGACTCCGTTGCCGACACCTGGTGGACCCAGCGACGCCGACTGCACATCGCCGGCACCGACAACCCGGAGCTGTACCGCTATGGCATGCACGCGCACGAGTTCCGGGCGACATTCACCGTCGGGCCCGGCACGTACTACGCGCGCCTCAAGTTCGCCGAGACGCGGACGATCGACCCGAAGCTGCGAACCGTGACGGTGTTCGTCAACGACCGCGAGGCGATTACGAACATGGACATCGCGGCTACCGCCGGCGGGTTCGGACGTGCCGTGAACGTCGTTGTGCCGGACATCCAGCCGAAAAACGGCGTCGTGGACATACGCTTTCTCGGGCCGCAGGGCGGTGAGGCGATCGTCCAGGCGATCGAGGTCGGCCCGGGCAATGGCGGCCGGGGCGCCAGGCCCGTGAGCATCGCCGCCGCCCTGCCGACCGGAGCGGCGCCCGGCGGCAATCTCCTGCGGAACCCCGACTTCGAAGGCGGCGTCAACGGTCAGGTCGGCGCGATGATGCCGGGCGGCGGTGGATTCGGCTGGAACTACCTTTTTGCGGGCCCGGCCCGCAGCTACATCTGGGGCGAATCCGCGTACAGCGAGCATCCCGACTGGGGGCTGCCGGCGTTTCATCACGGCCGCGAGGCGATTCGAACGCACACCGACGGCTGCGGCCACACCGTGATCTACCAGGATGTCGCCGTCGCCCCCGAAGCCCCCTACCAGGCAACCGCGTGGGTCCGTGCCGTCGATCTGCACGGCAACGGCTTCGGCAAGGACGCCTGCGACTCGGCCGGGCTGTGGGTGCAGGAACTCGACAAGGACGGGCGGATCGTCGTGAATCACCCGAAGATTGCCGTCACAGCCGCATGCGAGTACAGGCAACTCTCGCGGACCTTTACGACCACCAAGACGACCGCAACCGTGCGATTCTCGCTGGACACCGTAATCGCATGCCCGTATACCGAGGGCCACGTAACCTACGACGACTGTGCACTCGTGCGACAGGAGGCGAAGTAACACCGTGCGACGAACACTTCGGGCATGCCGCGTTCGCGCTTCGGGCCCGGGGCGGCGACGCAGAGCATCTGGCCTGGCCGTCGGCCTCTCGGCAATCCTGCTGACGGCAATCGGGTGCGCTCGGACAACGAACGGCTTCGAGCCGCTTTTCACCGGCAACGATCTGACGGGCTGGACGGAGGTCAACAGCGACGGGGCCTGGTCAATCGAAAACGGTGTTCTGAAATGCAACGGCAAGAAGACGGGCTACGCCTGGCTCTGCACCGACCGCAAGTACGGTGACTTCGAGTTGTCGCTCGAGTGGCGGATCGGGCCGCGCGCCAACACGGGCGTGTTCTGCCGCGTCCCGCAGCGCGAGGGACGGGCGTCGCTGGCCGGCTTCGAGGTACAGATCGCCGACGACGCCACCGCCAAAGGACGCCCGACGGAGTTCACGGGCTCGATCTTCAACCGTCTGCCGAATAACACGCCCATCCCCGACCTCCTCGGCCGGTGGCACCGCTATGTAATCACCTGCGCGGGCAGCAAGGTCCACATCACCTGCGACGGCGTAACGATCCAGGACTTCGACATGGCCACAATCCCGACCATGCAACAGGTGCCGAATGAGGGCTACATCGGCCTCCAGAACCACGGCACGTCGGCGGAGTTCCGAAATGTCCGGATAAGAGTGCTCCGAACTGATTAGACCGGAACACACTGACGCAATCTAAGCAGACATCTAACATACTATGCCACAGGATGTTAAGACAATGGATCAGGGAGGCTTCCGAAGCCATCCCGCTACTATCGTGCACGAAGTAAGCCGCGTCCTGCGTTTTTTTTGACGGATTGTGATTGACTTCCGTCAGAAACCGTCGATAATGCCAACGGCGGATATCGGGACTTCGATGACCGCGGATGAACGCCGACAGCGCGTGATCGAGTTTCTGGCCCAGCGCGGGTTCGTGGAGCTCTCTGCGCTCATGGAGGAAGTCGGCGTATCGGAATCGACGGTTCGTCGCGACCTCATGCAGCTCGAAGCCGAAGGCATCGTTCGTCGAACGCACGGGGGAGCCGTATTCGTCAGCGACCGGTTCAGCGTGCTGAGTTTCGCGGCCCGCGAGTCCGCGCAGCAGCAGGAGAAGACGGCCATCGGGCGCGCCGCGGCGGCCCTGATCGAAGATGAGGAGACGGTGCTCCTGGACGGCGGAACCACAACCTTCCAGATCGCCAGGAACCTCGCCGGTCGCCGACTGCAGGTGGTGACGAACTCGCTGCCGATCGCGAATCTCCTCGGAAGCGATGCGGCGATGGAGGTCATCTTTGTCGGCGGTTATATTTATCCGCGCACGGGCGTGGCGCTCGGCCCGTTGACGACCCAGATGCTGGCGAACGTGCACGTGAACAAGGCATTCATCAGCCTGGCGGGGATGAACGAGGCCGGGCTGTTCAACCACAACGTCCTGATGGTCGAGGCGGAACGTCGGATGATGCAGTGCGCCGACGAGGTGATCATCGTGGCCGACCATACGAAGTTCGGCAAGCGGGCCCTGGCGCAGCTCGGCACCTGGGACGACATCGACCGCGTGGTCACCGACGACGGGCTGGACGCCTCGTGGCATTCGACACTTGAGCGGGCCGGCGTTACGCTTGTGCTCGCTCCCGTCGAGGCGTCGCCGCGGCGGGTTGTGGAGGAATCCGTATGAGCGTGCTGACCCGCGGACCGATCGATCGGGCGGCGGTCGAGCAGATCGTCCGTGAGATCGTTTACTCCCGCTTCGCCCCGCCCGGCCGCGACGGGTACCGGCCGAAGCTCGTGGTGAACATCTCGGCCCGGCATATGCACATGTGTCCGGAACACGTGGAAATCCTGTTCGGCCGGGGCGCGACGCTCACGCCGATGCGGCCGTTGTATCAGGACGGCGAGTTCGCCTCCGAGCAGACCGTGACGATCATCGGCCCGCGGCACCGGATGATCAACAACCTGCGAATCCTCGGGCCGGAGCGGAAGGCCTCGCAGATCGAGCTGTCCTTCACGGACGCGATCGCGCTGGGCATCGACTGCCCCGTGCGGGCCTCGGGGAGCATCGAGGGAACGCCGGGCTGCATCGTGATGGGGCCGAAGGGGCACATCGACCTCCGGCAGGGCGTGATCCGCGCGGAGCGGCACGTCCACATGAGCGACAAGGACGCCGCGTACTACGGCGTGAAGAACGGCGACCGGATCCGCCTGCGGGTGTACGGCGATTGCGCGACGACCTTCGAGAACCTGCTGGTCCGGGTGAACCCGGCGTGGAAGCTGGAGGTGCATCTGGATACCGACGAGGGCAACGCGTGCAACCTGACGAAGGCGGAGAGGGTGGAGCTGGTGGCCTGAAGGGCGGAAGCGGGAACGAGCGGAGCATGGGTCGAATGACCGGAGACATCCCGGGTTGCATGTCCGGGTTCGGCGAACGGAGCGTCCGGATCGGCGGCCCCCGACGCAAGGCCGGCTCCGCCGCGACGCGAACCGCGTTCGTGCCTCGAGCGGAACTCGGGCTCCGGGAGTGCTGCAAGGCGATCGGCCGGCGGGAGATTCCCGTCGAGGCCGGGATCGTGGAACGAGAACGGACAGGGCCCCTCGTGCGGGAGGGGCGTGGGATCGAAAGGATTCTTGCGACCGTGGTTCGCAAGAGCAGACAGCGGGCGAAGGCGTAGCGTATCGGGAAGGCTTTCTGTTTTCGCTTTTCCGCCTTTTCGCTTTCCTCGTAAGGAGAGTGCCATGGCTGCGTTAGAGGCGTTAGGAATGGTTGAGACCCGGGGTCTCGTGGCGGCGATTGAGGCGAGCGATGCGATGCTCAAGGCTGCCAACGTCACACTCGTCGGATACGAGAAGATCGGCAAAGGGCTCGTCACATCGTTCATCAAGGGCGACGTGGCGGCGGTGAAGGCCTCGACCGACGCGGGGGCGGCGGCCGCCAGCAAGGTCGGCGAGGTGGTCAGCGTGCACGTGATCCCGCGGCCGCACGACGACCTGAGCCACCTGGTGCCGGCGCCGAAGGCGAACAAGACGAAGTAGTCGTGAGGAACATGGAGTGCGGTCTCTCGAGGGACCGCTTTCGACGGGACGGCGGTCTCGGCAGAGGCCGCATTCCGGAACGAGGACAGAGCTATGAGCGATGCAATCGGACTGGTCGAGACGATCGGGTTTGCGGGGCTGGTGGAGGCCGCCGACGCGATGTGCAAGGCCGCCAACGTGGAACTGATCAAACAGATCCCGATCGGCGGCGGCTACGTCACAACAATCGTGAAGGGCGATGTCGGCAGCGTGAAGGCCGCCGTCGACGCCGGAGCCGAGGCCGCCAACCGCGTCGGCGAACTCGTCAGCGCGCATGTAATCCCGCGGCCGCACGAGGGACTTACGGGCGTCTTTCTGTAAGAAAACGCCTCGAACGCGGGAAAACGAGAACGCAGAAAGACTTTCGGACGGCGAAGCTTTCCCGCTTCTTCGGTTTTTCGCTTTTTCGGTTCGACTTCCATGCTGATTCTGGTCGCCAACATCGGCAGCACGTCGTTCAAGTTCAAGCTCTTCGACATGGCGAAGGGGCAGAAGGAGCTTGCGCGAGGCGGGGCCGAGCGGATCGGCAAGGACGACGCCCGCGTGAACGTCGGCGAGGCGCAATGGACCGGCCGCCTGACCGACCACGCGGCGGCCATCGACAAATGCCTCTCGCTGCTGCCCGACCGCGAGCTGCGGATCGACGCGATCGGTTTCAAGGCCGTCCACGGCGGGCCGATCCGCGGAGCCGTCCGCGTGACGCCGGACGTGATCGCCACGATGGAGGAATTCGCCGACGTGGCCCCGGCGCACAACCCGCCCTATGTCGCGGCGATGAAGGCTTTCGCCCGGACGCTGCCGAACGTGCCGCAGGTCGCGGCGTTCGAGACGGCCTTCCATCAGACGATTCCCCCGTCGCGGACGACGTACGCCGTGCCCTGGGAGTGGACGCAGGCCGGCATCCGGCGCTACGGCTTCCACGGAGCAAGCCATCGCTATATCGCGGTGCGGACGGCGGAGCTTCTGAAGCGCGAGGACCTGCGGATCATCAGTTGCCACCTGGGCGGGAGCAGCTCGCTCTGCGCCATCGAACACGGGCGGAGCGTGGCGAACAGCTTCTCGACGACGCCCCAGTCGGGCCTGCCGCACAACAACCGCGTCGGGGACTTCGACGCCTACGCCCTGCTCAAGGCCCTTCCGAAGTTCGGGCTGACGCTCGAACAGGCGCTCGAGGTGATGTCCCGGCAGGGAGGGCTGCTCGGCATCAGCGGCGTGAGCAACGACCTCCGCGAAGTCGAGCAGGCCGCCGCCGCGGGAAACGAGCGCGCCGCCCTCGCGGTCGACGTCTTCGTCGAAAGCGTGCGTCACTACATCGGCGCGTACCTGGCGGTGCTGAACGGGGCCGACGTGATCGTGTTCACCGGCGGCATCGGCGAAAACGGCATCGCCATCCGCGAGCGGATCTGCCGCGGCTTCGACTACTGCGGCCTGGAGCTGGACAGGGAGCGGAACAACGTCCGCGGACGGGAGGCGACGATCTCCAGCGACGCCTCCCGCATCCGCGTAATGACGATCCCGACGAACGAGGAGTGGGTTGTGGCACGACAGACGATGGATGTGTTAGGTGGAACCGTCAGTCCGGGACCCGCGAATCCGTGATTCCCCGGCGCGCGAGGCGCCGGGGCGTGCATCAGCGGGTCGGCGGAATAACGGAAGAACGGAGTAACGGACGCAACTGCGGAGATACGCAAATGGCACAGCAGGCGATCGGGTTTATCGAGACGCGGAGCATGGTGGCGCTCGTCGAGGCCACCGATGCAGGGCTGAAGGCCGCGAACGTGGAATACCGCGGCTGGAAGCAGGTCGGCAGCGGGCTCGTCACGGTCTTCTTCGAAGGCGACGTGGCCGCGGTCAAGGCCGCGACCGACGCGGGGGCGGCCGCCGGCGCGAAGGTCGGCGAGATCGTTTCCGTCAGCGTGATTCCGCGCCCGCACAATGACGTGGCGAAGATCCTGCCGGCGAAGTGAATGACGAATGCGGAAGGATGAAGGACTCGCCGCGGCGGGCCGCCGCGCCGCCTGCCGCCCGTCCCCGTCGTCCGCCGTCGGCGGTTCCCCGCAGCAAGGAGCTTTCCCATGTTCATCGGCAAGGTGACCGGCAACGTGGTGGCGACGCAGAAGATCAAGAGCGTCGACGGCAAGAAGCTGCTCATGGTCGAGGCGTACAACGTGACGACGGACACACCGCCCAGGCTCAAGGCCACGGGCCGCGTGGCCATTGCCGTCGATGTGCTCGGGGCGGGCGAGGGAGAGTTCGTCCTGGTCACCCAGGGCAGTTCCGCCCGATTGACCGAGGATACGAAGAACCTGCCGGTGGACGCGGTCGTGGTGGGAATCATCGACACCGTACAGGTCGGAGCGGAGTGCCTGTACTCGAAAGAAAGGGAAGGGAAATGAAAGGCGGAAAAACCCGAGAGCGGAAAAACGAGAAGCCGGAAGGCCCGCGGGTCACTTTCCCGCGAGGTAGTCTTCCCGCGGTTCCGCTTTCGTCGTGGAGACAGCCATGAGCACCGTACTGAACGACCAGTTGATTCGTGACGTGGTGGCCGAGGTACTGGCCCGACTGGGCAACGGCTCGGTGAAGCCGGCCGCCTCGGCGGGCAGCCCGGGGCAATGGGGCGTCTTTGCGGACGTGGACTCGGCCGTCCGCGCCGCCAGGGCCGCGCAGAAGCAGCTCGTCGCCGCGACGCTCGAGCAGCGCCGCGCCGCGATTCAGTGCATCCGCGACATCTGCATCAATCAGGCGGAGGAACTGGGCCGGGCGGAGCTTGCCGAAACGAAGATCGGCCGCCTCGATCACAAGATCGAGAAGCTCGTCAACGTCGGCAGGAACATCCCCGGCATGGAGATGATCACCACCGAGTGCGTCAGCGGCGACCACGGTCTGGGCGTCACGGAGCACGCGCCCTGGGGCGTCATCGGCGTCATCACCCCCGTCACCCACTCCCTGCCCACGCTGGCCTGCAACGCGATCATGATGATCGCCGCGGGCAACTCGCTCGTGTGCAACCCGCATCCCTCCGGCGCGCGGATCGCCTGCGAGGGCACGCGCCGGTTCAACCGGGCGATTCACGCGAAGATCGGCATCGAGAACCTGATCTGCACCATCGAGAAGCCGACGCTCGAGACGGCCGACCAGATCTTCAAACACAAGGACATCGCCATGCTGTGCGTCACCGGCGGGCCGGGCGTGGCGAAGGCCGCGATGGCCAGCAACAAGAAGGCGTGCGTCGCGGGGCCGGGCAACCCGCCGGTCGTCGTGGATGAGACGGCGGACATCGAGAAGGCCGCCGACGGCATCGTCCGCGGTGCCGCCTACGACAACAACCTGCTGTGCATCGGCGAAAAGGAGGTCTTCGTGGTCGCCAGCGTGGCCGACCGGCTCATGGATGCCATGGGCCGGCACGGCGGATTCCGCCTCAACGCCCAGCAGATCGACGCCCTCACGAAGATCGCCATCCACAAGGACGAGAAGAGCGGCCACTACGTCGCGGACAAGAAGTTCGTCGGACAGGATCCGTCGGTGCTGGCGCAGGCGATCGGCGTGTCGATCCCGCCGGGCACGCAACTGCTCTACGGCGAGACGGACGAGCACAACCCGTTCGTGCCGTGCGAGCAGATGATGCCGTTCCTGCCGATCGTTCGCGTGCCGAACGTGGACGAGGCCATCCGGCTGGCGGTGAAGTACGAGCACGGCTTCGGCCACACGGCGATCATCTGGTCGAGGAACGTCGAGAACATGACGAAGATGGGCAAGGCGGTGGACACCACGCTCTTCATCAAGAACGGGCCGTGCATGGCGGGGCTGGGCGGCGGAGGCGAGGGCTTTCCGTCGTTCAGCATTGCCACGCCGACGGGCGAAGGCCCGACGAGCCCGCTGACGTTCACGCGGGTGCGTCGGTGCGTGATGGTCGATAACCTCCGGATTCTGTAGGCGCGCGGGAACATGCGAGCGACGAAGCGATCAGGCGACGAAGCGACCAGGGGCGTCCGCGCTGCGGTTCGCGCTCCCTCCGTCACTTCGCCGCTTCGCCGCCGCGGCGCGATGTGGACTGCAGCATGGTAATCGGCCACGTAATCGGTCACGCGACCTCGACGATCAAGCACCGCTCGCTGCTCGGCCGGCGGCTGGTCGTGGTGTTGCCGCACCGGGCGGCCAGCGGGGACCCGTTCCTGGCGCTGGACTGCCTCGGCTGCGACGTCGGCGACGTGGTGGTCGCCAGCAGCGACGGGATCTTCGCGCGGGAGCTCGTGAACGACATGCAATCGCCGGCCCGGTGGACCGTCATCGGCCTGGTGGACAACCCGGAGGGCCAGCTCGTCGAATGAGCCGCGCGGTCGTGACAGCCCGGATGCTTGAGGAGATGCTCGCGGCCCGCGGGCCGATCGAGCTGCCGCGCGACGCCCTGCTTACGCCCGCCGCCCGCGACTGGCTGCGCGACCGGAAGATCCCCGTCACCTGGCAGGATGCCCCCCCGGCCGGGGGTGTCGGCGGGCGGGTTCCGATCGTCATCGACCTCAAGACGCCCATGCTGCGATCGCTGCTGATCGCGCTCGAGCGGATCCTCGGCACCACGGAGACGATCGACCCCTCGGAGAAGGCCGGCGGCATGGTCGCCGCCGTCCGCACGCTTTGTTCGGGCGTGGCGGCGGGGCGGTATCCGCGCGGGATCATCTTCGCGGAAGATGGCGGTCTGCCCGTGTGCGTTGCAAACAAGTGCCGGGGCATCCGGGCGGCGCTGGGGCTTTGCCTGCCGTCCGTGGAGCAGGCCGTACGGCAGTTCGCGGCGAACGTGCTCGTGATCGAGCCGGGCCGACAGACGATGCACCAGATCCGGCAGATGGTCCAGCGGTTTGTCACGCTGCGGGCGGGCGAGGCCGCAAAGGCCGCCCTGGAAGCGATCGCGGCGGCGGAAGGAGGGGCCGATGCGAATCGGTGAAGTCATCGGGCGGGTGGTGCTTTCGCGCTGCGACCGCGAGTTCGAGGCGGGCCGCTTCCTGATCGTACGGCCGTTCGACCTGAAGGCCCTCACGGGCGAGGCCCCCCCCACCGGCGAGGCGGTCGTGGCGTACGACGAACTGAGCGCAGACGACGGCATGCCCGTGGGCATCTCGGAGGGACGCGAGGCGGCGATGCCGTTTCACCCGAAGCCGGTGGCGCTGGATGTGTACATCGGGTGCCTGCTGGACGAGGTGGTGATCGAAAGCGAGAAGGCGCGAAAGCGACGCAGCGACAAAGCGACGTAGCGGCGAAGGGGAGGAGGCGCACGGCGAAAAGCCGCAGCCGAGGAGGCCGGTATGGTCAACGAATGGAAAATCAAAGAGGAAATCTGCGAGATCGGACGACGCGTCTACGCCAAGGGCTTCGCCGCCGCGAATGACGGCAACATCTCGTACCGGCTCAACGACAACGAGGTGCTCTGCTCGCCCACGCAGATCTGCAAGGGCTTCATGAAGCCCGACGACATCTGCAAGGTGGACATGAAGGGCAACCAGCTCGCCGGCCACCGCAAGCGGACCAGCGAGGTCCTGGTACACCTCGAAGTGTACAAACTCGATCCGAAGGTCAAGGCGATCGTGCACTGCCACCCGCCGCATGCAACGGCGTTTTCCATCGCCGGCGAGCAGATCCCGACGTGCATCCTGCCCGAGGTGGAGGTGTTTCTGGGAATCGTGCCGACGGCCGACTACGAGACGCCCGGCGGCGTGCAGCTCGCCGAGACGCTGCGGCCGTTCGTCGGGCGGGCCAACATCTGCCTCCTCAAGAACCACGGTACGGTCTCGTGGGGCGACACGCTCGAACACGCGTACTGGTGGACGGAGATCCTCGACGCCTACTGCCGTATGCTCGTGCTGGCCAAGCAGATCGGCAAGGTCGAACGGATCGACCCGAAGAAGGTCGAGGAGCTTCTGGACCTGAAAGAGAAGTTCGGAATGGGCATCGACCCGCGGCGTCTGGAAAACGCCGACTTGTGCGTGAACACGGAGTTCGGGCGGGGCTTCGAGTCCCAATCGTGCGGCTGCTCTCCGGCACCCGCGCCGGGCGCGTCAACGGGTGCGGCGGCGAATGACGAGCTGGAGCGCCTCGTGCAGGTACTGACCGATCAGGTGATGGCGTCGCTGTCGGCATAGCACCGGGTTGCGGGCTGTCCGTCCGGGCTTCGTTGCGGTGGTATCCTGAAGTCCGCGAAGCACCCGGGCAGGCCCCAGCCGGTAAGCCGGACAACGAGCTGACGGAACTGCGAATCATGAACACCCCGAAATCGCTCGATATCAAGCTGGCGAAGATCAGGGCCAACCCCTCGTGCAGGGAGTTCATCATCGCCGACGCGAAGGACGCCGACATGGCGCACGGCATCGGCGCGCCGGGCAAGTCGCCCGAGCATTACTCCCAGGAGGGCAGGTTCCGCACCATGCCGGAGTTCTGCGAAATCATCCGGCAGATCGTGCATCAGGGCCTCGTGGACATCATGCTGATGTCCGCGTACGTGAACGACCGTCTCACCATCCAGGAGCGGCTGTTCGACAACTCGCACGTGACGCCCGCCGCCCGCGCCAACGACACGACCGACATCCACGTCATCCGCGGCGGCGTGTACACGTCGCAGCCGTCGCTGCCGTTCCGCACAACGACGATCGACCACATACAGTGCGGCCACATCGACTGCGAGGCCGGCGAGCGGATCCGCGGTGCAAACCTCGGGCTCTACAGCGTGACGTTCAACAACGACGCCGAGCGCGACCGGCACACCCTGCAGGAGTACAAGGAGTTCCGCATCGAGGCGGAGCGGAAGGGCTTCCGTCACTTCCTGGAGGTCTTCGACGCCAACGCCCCCGTGAACCCGATCCCGTCGGACAAGTTCGGCGGATTCGTGAACGACATCATCGTGCGTACCCTCGGCGGCGTGCCGGAAGCCGGGCGCCCGCTCTTTCTCAAGATGGTCTACCACGGCCCCAAGTGGATGGAGGAGTTGTGCCGCTTCGACCCGACCCTGATCGTCGGCATCCTCGGCGGGGCCGCCGGAACCACCTACGACGCCTTCAAGCTCATCGCCGAGGCGCAGAAATACGGAGCGAAGGTCGCGCTCTTCGGCCGCAAAATCAACTACTCCGAGAACCAGCTCGCCTTCATCGAGATGCTCCGTCGCATCGTGGACGGGCAGATCTCTCCGGAAGAGGCCGTTCGCGCGTATCATGGCATCCTGCAGGGGCTCGGCATCAAGCCGCTGCGATCGCTCGAAGATGACATGAAGCTGCAGACCAACGTGATGAGCTACAGTTCGTCCGGCGTGGTTGTCCCCCAGACGCACGAGCCGGCCGGCACCCGACCCGCCGTCCCCCCCCAACCGGCACCGGCCGGGCGAGCCACGGGTTCGCCGGTCGCCCGCCCCACGGGAGCAGCGCCGCCGTCCGGGAGCGTGGCCGCGACGAGCAAGCCGACGACGCCCGCGCCGCCGCCTGAGACCGCCGCCGCGGAGACGCCGCCGGGCGCAAAGCTCGACTTCCCGCGCAAGGCCGACGGCTCGCCGGATTTCGCCAAAATGACGCCGGCGCAGCGCCTCGCCTATCACCGCTCGCGGCTGGCAAACCTGTAGACGCGCCGGCGGCCGGAACCGGACACAGACCACCCGTGGGCACGTGATGGCGAGCCCTGCGGGCCGGGGGCTTGCTGCACTGTGGATTCGTCGGGGAAGGCGACGCCGCCCAGGTGTGAATCGGGCTCCGAGAGACCTTGTTGCCCCGCGTGCAACCCGGACGATACGATAAGCAGACGCGCCGTCGGCCCGGCACCACAACAGGATACCGCAGACTCCGTGGAGTCCTTCGTCAGAGAGCTTCGAGCAAGTATCGAGCGCCACGGCCTCTTTGCCCCCGGCGATCTCGTCGTCGTCGGCGTCTCGGGCGGCGCGGACTCGATGGCGCTGCTGCACGGTCTGCTCCGGCTGGGCAAGTCGCCGGACTGGCCCATCCGGCTCCATGTGGCCCATCTCCATCACGGCATCCGCGGGGCGGAGGCCGACGCGGATGAGCGGTTCGTCCGCGAGCAGGCGGAGACGCTGGGGCTGCCGTGTTCGGCCGGGCGGGCCGACGTACCGGCGGAGGCCGAGCGGCGGAAGGTATCCATCGAGGAAGCCGCCCGCGACTGCCGCTATACGTTCTTCCAGCGGGTGTGCCTGCAAACCGGATCCCGCGTGCTCGCCGTCGCCCACCATGCGGACGACAACGCCGAAACGATCGTGCAGCGGTTCTTCCGCGGCACGGGGCTGCACGGGCTGGCGGGCATCCGCCCCAGTCGGCCGCTCCGGCCGGGCAGCGATGTCCGCCTCGTCCGACCGATGCTCTCCATGCGGCGGAGCCGCGTGCGCGAGTTCCTCGCGAAGGCCGGCGTGCCGTTTCGCCACGACTCCACCAACGACGCCCTCGCGGCGACGCGCAATCGCATCCGGCACGAGATCATTCCGCTTGTCGAAAGGAGCCTCAATCCGCAGGCGGTCGACGCGCTGTTGCGGTTGTCGGAGCAGGCGGCGGGCCTCGACGAATACCTCCGCGAGACCGCCGCGCGCCTGCTGGAAACGATCCTGGTGGATCGGGGCGAACGCGAAATCGCACTGGACGCCGCCGCGCTGACGAAGAAGCGGCGGCTCCTGCAGACCGAAGTCGTCCGGCTGGCCCTGCTTGCACTGGGCGCCGGAGAGGGCGACCTGAACGCCCGCCATCTGACCGCGGTGGCGGACCTGGCCGCGCAGCCCGCCAGCGGAAAGTCCGTAGATCTGCCGGGCGGATTGCGCGCGGAGAAGTCGTACACGAAGCTCATTCTCCGGCGGCCGGCGGAGAGGGAAACCGTGGCGATGCTCGATGTGCCGTTGGATGTGCCCGGGCGGGCCGTGCTGCCGGAGCTGGGGCTGGAGATCACGGCCGACGTCGAAACGGCGGAAAGCGGCGCGGCCGCCCGTCTCCGCGAAACCAAGCCGGCCGATGAGGAGTGGCTCGACCGGGACGCCGTAGCGGGCCCGCTCATCGTCCGACGGCCCCGGCCCGGCGACCGCTTCCGTCCGCTCGGCATGACCGCCGAGAAGAAGGTTGCCGAATTCCTGCTCGATGAGAAGATACCCAAGTCGCAGCGGGAGCGGGCAGCCGTTCTCTGCGATCAAGAAGGACCGTTATGGGTGATCCCACTGCGAATCGACCACCGGGCACGGGTGACGGAGCAGACGCAACGGGTTCTGCGGCTGCGGTGGCGGCGGACGTAACGACCGGGACGACCGCCGCGCGGCCGGTCCTGGCGATCTTCGGCCTCGCGCTGGCACTGCGGTGGGCGTGGATCCTCGTTCACACGGCCACCTCGGCCGCCCTGACGTTCCCGGATGAAGAGCAATACTGGCGGCTGGCGCAGTCGCTGGCAGGCGGACGCGGGCTTGTCGACGAGTTCGGCTACCGCGCAACGTTCATGCCGCTGTACCCCGCGTTCCTGTCGTTGTTCGCGGACCGGCCGCACGGCATGCTTCTGGCGCGGCTGGTGCAGGCGATCGTCGGCGCTGCCGCCGTCTTTCCGATATATGTCCTGGCGAGGCGGCTGGCGGGACGTCGGGCGGCGGCGGCCTCGGCGATGCTGATTGCGGCGGACCCCTTTCTCGTCTTCGGATTCTCGAATCTGCTCCTGACGGAAACCAGCTTCACGACGATGCTGTGCGCGGCCCTGGCAGCGGGATGGCCGGACGCTGACACGACGGCCGAGCGCACGCCGTCGGGTTCCCTGCAGGCCGCATGTCGGCCAGGCGCCCGCAGGCGGCCTCTCACCACGTTGCGAGCCCTTATCACGGGCGTCCTCTTTGCGACGGCCGTCTACCTGAGACCGTCGATCGCGGCATTCATACCGCTCTGGCTCATCGCCCTCGTGCTTGTCGTCCGGCCGGCAGCCGCCGCCGTCCGCTCGGGCATGGTGGTCGCGGCGACCGTCATCCTGCTCCTGCTGCCGTGGGCCGTACGGAATCGCATCGTCCTCGGCCAATGGGTCTGGCTCACGACGCGGTCGGGTATTTCGCTCTATGACGGGCTCGGGCCGCGGGCCACCGGCGCAAGCGACCTGGCATACACGAAGACCATGCCGAACCTGAAGGGCCTGTCCGAGACGCAATGGGACGCCTACTTCACGCACGAGTCGTGGCGAATCGCCCGGGACGACCCCGCCCGCGCGCTGGCGCTGGCGCGGGCGAAGTTCGGGCGGATGTGGTCGTTCGTCCCCAATGAACCCGGCAGCCGCACGCCGCTGAAGATGGCCGTCAGCGCTGTCTGGATGACGCTTGTCCTGGCGACGGCGATAATCGGGGCGTTTCGGATCCGCCGTGGCCGCGATATCCTGCTGTTGCTTCTGCCGGCGGTCTACCTCACACTGCTTCACATGATCTACGTCGGCAGCGTCCGATACCGGGTGCCGGCGATGCCCCTGATCTACGTATTGAGCGGGTGGGCCATCGCCCGACGGTGGGGTCGCGATCCCCGCGGAGCCAGGGATGGGTAAGCTCCTGCGAAATGCACGGTTCGGGCGCCGCCCCATTTCGTCGCGCCGCCGATGGCTGGGCCTGGGGGGCCTGCTCGTGCTGCTCGGGTTGATCGGCGCGTACCATTTCCTGACCCGCCCGCAGCGCATTCGCGCGTTCGCCGAAGTGTACCTTCAGGAGATCACCGGCGGAATCGTTCGGATCCAGGCGGCGCGGTTCAACCTGTTCGAGGGGCTCCACCTCACGGACGTGCGTGTCGCCACACAACCCGATGCCTCCTTCAACGCGCCGCACAATTCCTTCGAGGACCGCACCATCTTCGCCGCGCAGGACCTGTACCTGAAGCTCCGCCCCCTGAGCCTCATCACGGGCGACCTGGTCGTGCCCGAGATCGCCGCGTTCGAGCCGACGCTTCGCCTGCTGCGCGACCCCGAAAGCGGCGCCCGCAACTGGGAGTTCCTGCTCGGACAGCGGAAACGGACCCGCCGCCCGGCGGCGAAAAGCCCCGCGATCCGCCTGCGCGGCGCGGTGGTGGATCTTCTCTGGACGCGGTCCTCGGCCGGGCGCACGCCGAGCCGTCTGGCCCTCGACGTCACCGCGACAGGCGTATCCGGTTCGCTCTATGACGTGCGATGGCGAACGCGGAGCGAACCGATCGAAAACGGGCGATTCATGCTCGACATGTCCACCCTGCAACTCCGCACCGCCGAGGGCGGGCTTCCGACGATTCCCATGGCCAGCATCCGGTGGGCAGCGCCCCTCGAACTCGAACGGTGGATCGAGCTTCTCGACCTGCGCGGCCAGGTACGCACCGACAGTCTCTCCTATGACCCGGCCGCCGGCAGCAGCGCGCAGATCACGCTGCACAACGCCAGTATCGCCGTGCCCGCCGGCGAGCAGGATCGCGCGACGCCGCGTGAGCAGCGATACCTCACGTTCACGCACGTGGAAGGGAAGCTGGTCTTTCACGGCTCGGCGGTGGACATATCGCTCGTCGGACAATGGCGGGACGGCACCTGCACCCTGAACGGCCGTATCTTCGCCAACGTCGCTGCGATGAGAAGCCTCGACGACATCGGCTTTGAGATCGCCCTCGAGGGACGCCACATCCGCCTGCCCGCGCTGCCCGGCGAGCAGAGCCCGGAGGAGGCCCGCTTCATCCAACAGTGGCCCAAATTCGTGGACTTCTGCGACTTCTACTCGCCCGTCGGGCACGTCGACCTCGCATTCAAGCTGGCCCGCAAGGCGGGGCGCGGATCCCCCATCGAGTTCCGCGGGGGAACCATGACGGCGCTCGGGGCGCGCGCCGCGTTCATCGGGTTCCCCTACGTTCTCGAAGACCTGCGGGGAACCATCCGCTTCGAGCCCGACGGGCGCGTGTGGATCGACAACCTCGTCGGCCGGCACGGGACGGCGATCGTCACGGTCAACGCGCAGATGACCTCGCCGACATGGGCGTGCGGCGTGGATCTCTCCGTCGAGGCGTACCGCGTGGAGCTGGACGAGTCGCTCCGATCATGCCTCTCGGAGACCTACCGCGCCGTGTGGGACATGTTCCGCCCTGCCGGTTTCGCCAACGTCCGCGTGGCCATGCACCGCAAGCCGGGCACGGGCAAGAACACCAGGCCCTGGGATACGCACGTCTCCACCGATCTGCTGGGTATCTCGGCCTGCTACGCCGACCTTCCGCTGACGATGAACGAGGTGTGCGGGCAGCTCCAGATCACCCCGGATGAGTTCTTCGTGCAGGACGTACGCGGACGATATCGCAGCGCGGTCTGGTCGCTGGCCGGTGTCGTCGCGACGCCGCCCGGCCGACCGCCGCAGGTGGACCTCGCCATTCGCGCGAAGGACCTCCCCGTGGACGGCGAATTGGCCGACGCGATGCCCGAGTCGGGCGGCGACCTGCTTCGCACACTCGATGCGGCCGGCACCGCGGACATCGACGGAACCGTCCGGACCGGCAACGACGGGACCTTCGAATACGACCTGGGCGCCCTCCTGATGCTTTCCTCGTTGTGCCCGGGTTTCCTCCCGCTGCAGTTGACGGACGTTCGGGGCGCGCTGCGAATCCTCCCGCGGCAAATCGAAGTCCGTGATCTGGCCGCGTGCTATGAATCGGGCCTGATCGGTCTGCAGGGCGTGATCCCGCTGGCCGCAGACGCCGAGGCGATGCAATTGAACCTGACGGGCTATCAGATCCCGCTGACGCCGGCGCTCTTCGAGGTGCTCCCGCCCGAGGCCCGGCGCGTCTGGACGGCCCTGCGGCCCCGGGGGCGGATCAACGGTCATGTCCGGATCCGGCGAACCGGCACCGGGGCGGCGGCCGTTACTGACGCGCAGGCCGAGATCTCGCCGCAGAATATGACGATCTCGCCGGAGGCATTCCCCATCCGCATCGCTGACATACAAGGAATGCTCCGCGTAACAGGCCGGGGCATGGAGTTGAACAGCATCGAAGGAACGATCGGCGAGGGTACGGTATCCCTCGATGGCCGAGCCGACTGGCACGGCGACGATCTCGCCGGCGAGCTCTGCATGCGGGCAACGGATATGACATTCGGCGAGGCGATTCGCCGCGCGCTGCCGTGGCGGGCCCGGCGGGCGTGGGACGGCGTACAGCCTGCCGGAAGGTTCGATCTGTCGCTGGGGCGACTGCGCTTCGAGCAGAAGGCCGGCAACCCGACCCGCTGGGGCTTCGACGGCCGCCTCGACCTGCGGAAAGTGGACCTGACCGCGACAGGCACCCTGCACGACATCGAAGGAGCGATTGAAGCGCGCGGTACAATGGCGGACGGCGACCTTGGAATCGAGGGCGACATCGACCTGCGGCAGATCCGCTTCGGACAACGTGTGGCCACGAACGTCCGCGGAACGCTCGCCAAGCCGCCGGGGGAAGCCGTGCTCCGCCTGGCGGACCTGCGCGCGGACCTGTACGACGGTCTTGCCACTGGCTTCGCCGAACTGCGGTTCGGTCGCGACCAAGCCGCGTACGGTCTCTCCATTGCGGCGCGCGATGTTTCACTGCCCGCCTTCCTCGAAGCGGGCCGCGAGAAAGACGCCCGGCCGATACAAGCGCAGGGCGTGATCGACGGCACGCTGTTCGTAAACGGCTCGATCGGCGGGCGGGAGCCTCGGGAAGGCGGCGGGACCGTCCGCATCGAACACGCGCAGATCATGAGAATCCCCCTCCTGCTGGCTATCGTGGGGGCCCTGAATCTCGCGCCGCCGGACGAAAACGCCTTCCACGAAGGCACGGCCGACTTCACGCTGCAGGGCGACTGGCTCACGTTGAGCCCGATCGAGCTTCGCGGCAACGCCGTCTCGCTGGTCGGGGCGGGGCGGATGAACACGGCCACGCAGACGCTTGACCTGCACCTGCTCGCCGGAAGCCCGCGCCGGCTCCCGCCACTGGGAGTACTCACGGAACTGGCCGAGGGGGCGGCGCGGGAACTCATGGAAGTCCGGGTGCGCGGCTCACTTTACGAGCCGAAGATCGGGGTGCAGCCCCTGCAAAGCCTTCAACGGGCGATGGAAGCGATGGGAGACCTGCGGCCCCGCGCGAGAAGAAACCGGCCCTCCCGCCAGTAGGCCGCTCGCGCCGTCAGGCCGGCCGTTCCTTTCGCCGTAACCAGCCGCAAATCATGCAGGAAACCGGGTACGCCGAGCCGCGGATCGCATCCCCCACTGGCGAAAAACCGTCTCACGAGATGTGCCGATAATCTCCGATGATGTCAGTACGGGGTCCGCGTCGCGGCACCCGGCGGTATGTCGTGCGCCCGGAGTCCACCTGATGCTTCAGACCGCAGAAATCCGGCCCGACCAGGCCAAGGCGGAATATAGCCGGCTCCTCGACGAGGAACGGGCAGAATACTTCGATCCGCGAGGAATGTTGCGTCCGGCATTCGCCGTGCCTACGGACTGCCCCGTGTGTGGCGACAAGGATCGCCGACCCTACGACCCGGACGTGCAACCCGCCTACCAGGAGTGCCGGCGCTGCGGATGCGTCTACGTCGATCCCCGGTTGTCCGCCGAAGCAATGCATCGCCTCGTGTGCAATTCGCGGGCGCTGAACTTCTTCCACGAACATATCCTCCTGGCGACCGAGCCCGTGCGGCGCGAGCGTATCTTCCGCCCGCGGCTCGAACGACTCCGACGGCACGTTCCGGCGGGCCGGGTTCTCGAACTCGGCTGTGCGGTCGGTACATTTCTCGAGTTGCTCCGGGAGGCCGGTTACGAGGCCCAGGGCGTTGAACTCTGTCAGTTCTCGATCGAGCACAATCGGCGACTCGGCCGGGTCGTGCATGACCGCCCGATCGAGCAACTGGCGCTGCCGCCCGAGACGTTCGATGCCGTCTGCGCCTGGGAAGTCCTCTGCCACGTAAGCAGCCCGCGCGACACCCTCGCCGCCGCGTTCCGGGCACTGCGTCCGGGCGGCGTGCTCATGCTGACCACGAGCAACGTGCTGTCCTTCGAGTACCTCACGCTCCGGGCCAGACACCACACGATGATCCCGCATGTGTTCTACCAGTACTACACCCCGAAGGGCATTCGGCTCCTGCTCGAATCCGTCGGGACAGACGACATCACGGTTGAGACGCCGGGGCAGACGGACGTTCAGAGCGTCCGCGACGTGCTCGGCGGGCCCGATCCGTCGCTCGGCCGGTTTCTGAATCATCTCCTTTTCGACGACTCGGCGGAGGCGGAGTCGCGACGAACCGCCTTCCAGGAGTTCATCATGGCTCACAACCGATCCGGCCACATGCTGGTGACCGCCCGCAAACCGCTGTAATCATCCATGAGCAGGACCCGCACGCTCGCCTTCGTCCAGGAAGAGATCGACATCGAGGCCCTCCGCCGTCTTCGACCCGATGCCCTGCGGGGTACACTCGTCTGCTTCGATCCGGCGCTGCATCACCACCTCCTCGAAGAAGGCATTGACCACTGCGTGGCCAGCGACTTCGTCTCGGAACGGGAACGCGAGGAACTCGCCGGGCTGTTCGATCGCCTGTGGAATACCTGGAACGGCTTTCTGCGCCCCCCGATCGACTACCGCGGAACCGATCCGTTCCGCCTCGCCCCCACGCGCCATCTCTATTGCCTCAGACGCGTCGCGTACAGCGTACTGGTCATCCGGCGCGCCCTGGACCAACTGCGTCCGTCGCACATGACCGGATTCCTCGAGCATGACGTGCACGGACTCGAACAACCGATCGGCAGGAACCGCCGCATGCCGCTCGTGCAGGGCCTCGCAAGGTTCGAAGCCGAAATGCGAGGCATACCCTATACGCCGATCGATCGCCGCGATATTCCCGGATACGTTCCCTGGACGGATGTGAAGGCGCCGCCTGCGCCCCGTCCGCCCCAGCCGCGCCGCCCGTTCCGTCGGGCGGCTGCCAAACCACTCGTCATCGCCGCCGGCAACGGCCGCGAACTGCTCCAGCAGCGCCCCGTCGTCGAGGAACTTCGGCGCCGGGGACTGGTGCAGGTCCTGCATCTCGCCCTCGTCATGGACCCCGCGACGCGCGCCGAGTTGACCGCCCTCGGCCACGGGTTTCACGAACTCGCCGATTTCGAGCCGGCGCCGCCCGGGCTGGCCGCCGCACCGATCCTTCGCGAGGCGGCATCGCGACGCGAGGCGGCCCGACGCCGTGTCGATCCGGAGCTCCGCGTCTACTTTGATAATCCGTTCATCGAAAGCCATTTCCAATTTCTGCTGGGCCCTTATCTCCAGCGGATGCTGACCCAGATCGAGCGATGCACGACGTGGCTGGCTCAATGGCGACCGGATCTCGTGCTGGTCAACTGGGATCTTCCGCTCGCCGGCGTTGCGCGGGCGCATGGGACCCCCGTGCTCGCCCTGCTGCACGCCCCGATGTCCCCCATCGATCCAACGTACCACCACTGGGCCCATTCGCACCTGGCGGTTCTGTCCGCCGACCAGGCGCACCGGGCCGTCGCGGCGGGAACACCCGCCGAAAACGTCAGGGCCACCGGGCATCCGGACAGCGACACGCTCTTCCGGCATGCGGCAGAGGCGGAACCCCGGAGGGACGAAATCCGCGCGACCCTCTGCCGGGAAATGAACATCGCTCCCGCGCGCCGCCTGATCCTCCTGTTGCCGACATACATTGAATGTATCAGCTCCAGCTCGCCCTGGTTCCCCAACGTGGACATGCGTCGCGCCATGGAGAGTTGGAAGCAAATCGCAGAGATGGCCGATCGCCATCCCGACTGGCACCTGATCGTGAAGGGCCATCCGCGAACCGACCACCTGCACGTTTACCGGAGCATCCTGGGCCGCGCCGCGCACGGCAATGTATCGGTGCCGGAACGCATGACGCTCGCCGACATCGGGCCGGCGGTCGATGCGGCCGTCATCTGCAACGCAACGACCAGCGCCCAGCTCGAAATCTGTTTCTGGAGCCCCCCCGTCGTTCTGCTTGACGACGCCCGCTGCTGGCTGAATCCGTGTGCGCGCGACGCCTTCGCCGGGTGGCCGCGTGTCACTTCCGTCGCGCAGCTCGAGCGATGGCTGGAGGCGATTCTGACCGATCCCGACTATCGGCGCCGTCAGCAGGAAGCCGCGCTCACCGCGTGCGATGCGTTTACCGGCCCACGAGACGGCCGGGCGGCACAGCGCGTGGCGGACTTTGTGCATGACATCGTCGGCGCCGGCCTGGCGGCCATGGCGCTGCCCGCGGAAGGAGCGATATGAGCCGCATTGCCCCGGAGCAGATCGACGCCGCCTATCGCGATATCGCCGAGCATCTGGCCGCCGGCCGCTACCAAGCGTCGGCCGCCGCCCTGCAGCACGCGCTCGAGCGCGACGGCCGGCACCCGGACCTCCTGCGGCTGCTCGGGCTGCACCTCGAAGCGTGCGGTCGGTTCGATCAGGCCTACTCCGTTTATAAGCATCTCAGCGCCCTCCGGCCCGAGCCGCACGTGTACGAGCCGCTCGCCCGCTGCTGCCTTCTCCTCGGCCGGCCCCACGAGGCAAACGCCATCGCCAGGATACTGACCGGTCTGGACGGCTGCGCGGACCTGGCCGGCTGTATCGCAGCCGCCGTGCTGACATGGAAGGGCAAGTGGCAGGACGCCCGGGCCGCCCTTCCGTCGGACGCCACCGGTCTGGACCGCGTCTGGGCGGACGACGCCGCCTGCCGCCGGCGGCTCTGCGACAACATGTTGGTTCTCCGCGAGAATCATGGCCACGCATACGCCGCGGTGACGGCGAGCCGGCCGCCCCTGCACATCCGCCGGGTCGAAACGCCCGCCGCCGTAGCGCTCGATGCGTACGATCAGGGGCGGTGGGTGCGAGTCTTCTCGCTCGCGACCGAGCCCCTTCACGTTCCGCCGGACAAGCAGGAGCTGCTGCACGCCGTCTCCCTGGCCTTCGTCTCGCTGACGGCATGGCCGCTGGTCCGCCAGTGCTTTCAGACGCCGCGGCGCAACCTCCATCTGACGCAACAGCAACCGCTCTGGATCCTCGAGCCCGACCCGCAGGCGTTTTACGGGCTGGCCATGCTGGAAGACCTGCGGCCCTGCCTCGCAACGCCGCGCGTCCGCTGGTATCTCGGCAGCGCATGCACCGCGGAGTTCCGCCGGGATGTGGAGAGCGATCCGCAGGCGCCCATCCCACTCGTCACGATCGGGACCGACCCCGCCGCCCATCAGACGATCAATGCGATGATCGCCTCGCGGGAGCGCGAGCAGAAGAGACTTACGGCGGAACTGCAGGCATACTATCGCGCGCTGCCGGCGGACCACGGCCGGCGGGTCTTCTCGGGGACGCTCGACCGCGCGCCGCGGGTATACCTCCTGACGACGCGGTTCAGTACGGTCCTGCAATTCGTCACCGCCGACACCGAGCGTGCGTTCCGACGCCTCGGCTGGGAAACACGGCTCGGCATCGAGAGCGACGATACCCGCCGGTGCACGGAATACACGGTTCTGCGCGATCTGGATGAGTTCCGACCGGACGTGGTGTTCATGCTCGACCACCTCCGCTACGAATGGCTGTTCCGCGACTTCCCCGAGCTGTATTACCTCTGCTGGATCCAGGACCGCATGCCGAACCTGTACTGCACCCAGGCCGGCGAATCGATCGGCCCGCGCGACTTCGTTCTGGTCCTCGGCAGCGGCGTGGATCTGGTGCATTGCTACCGCTATCCGCGCCAATGCCTGGTGCACATGCCGTTCAGCGCCGCCCTCGAATCCTCCGCCGCGGCCGACGACGTGGATCTCTCCGGCTGGTCGATTCCCGAGGTGGGCTTTGCCAGCAATCACGGGCGGACACCCGAGGGCGCCCTGGCCGTCGTATGTCAGGCGCTGGCACCGGAAGCACCGCCGGAGGTCCGGCGAATCGCGCTACCCTACCTGCACGCCGTCCTTCGTGCCTATGAGACCGGAAACATCCTCTACGAAGACGTGCATTACCGCCGGCTCCTCCTCGAGACGGAACAGGAGACGGGTATCCGCCTGCCGAACGAAGAGGCGCGTGTGGCGCTGACACGGCTCTTCCGGCTGCACGTCGGCGGCGTGGTGCACCGCCAGCAGGTATTGCGGTGGCTCAAGGATGCGGGCATCCCCTTCGGCCTGTACGGGCGGGAATGGGACAGGCACCCCGAGTTCCATCCGTTCGCACGGGGTGTCATAACCGACGACGCGACGATGAACGCGATCTTCCGCGCCACGCCGATCAACCTGCAGATCAGCCAGTACAGCAACTCGCACATCCGTTTCTGGAACGGACTGGCCGCCGGCGGATTCTTCCTGGTCCGCGCGTGTCCGGCGGATTCCTGGCGCCCGGCGGCGGAAAACGTGCTCGCGATTCTGCGCGCCAACCGTGGCCGGTCATACCGTGAGATGCTCGCCGAATCGCGGCTGGACACCTGGGAAGACATCGTGTTCCGCAGCCACTTCGAGGAGAACATCCCCGGCCACGACATCATCGACGACTACGCCATCGATATCTTCATGATGACGCTCGAACCCCCGACGTGGGCGGAAAAGCTCGGCGACCTCGCCGACCGCATCCAGTTCGACTCGCGCGAACAGTGCCTCGCCCTGATCCGCCGCTACCGGGACGACCCCGCCGCCCGGGCGGATATCACGGCGGCGATCCGCGATGTGCTGGCAAACCAGACCTACGAGGCCAACCTCCGCCGGGCGCTGGCCGTGATCCGCGATCGAATCACCTGAATAGCTTTGCGTGATTCTGTCCTACGCAACGGATCAGAGCATCCACAGCCAGACGGTCGCTCGTCACCTCCGACCGTGGACGGAATCGTGCAAGGTCATTCAGGACGCCGCTATCGCCGGCTCCGGCGACGAGGCGAGCAGTTCGTTCCGCCCCTCGATCACCTTCTCCATCGCCGCCAGCACGTCGTCCATGTCCTGGCGCGTCAGCGGATGCCGACAGTAGAAGTGCAGAATCAGCTCCCTCTCGTAGAGGGCCTCGCAGTTCGGGCAGATGCCGTCGGAGTAGTCGGGCACCTCCTCGGGCAGCCGCTCGTAGGTGAATGGGAACCCACGGTTTCGGTCGTACGCCTGAAGGCGGCGATACATCGGCTCACGGTAGAGCGGCGCCACATACCCGGCACCGATGGGGACCCCTTCCGCCGCCATCGCCTTGACGAACAGAGACCGCGGGAGCCCCACGACTTCCGCGTCGTACCGCATGGGGAAGCAGAAGTACACATGTGTGCAGCCCGGCTCCGTAACGGGCGGCCGTATGCCGCGCATCCCCCGCATCCGCTCGCACAGATACGCCGCCAGCTCCTGCCGATGCGCATTCAGGCGGTCCAGCTTCGCCAACTGCGCAACCCCCACCGCCGCCTCGAGCTCGGTCATCCGGTAATTCCAGCCGAGCGTGCCGGGAATGTTGTCGTAGTGCAGATCCTCCACGCATACCTCGCCGTGGTTGCGGACGAGCTGGACCCGCAGGGCAAGCTCCTCGTCGTTCGTCAGCACGACGCCGCCCTCGCCGGTGGTGATCGTCTTGTTCTGATTCAGGCTGAACACGCCGAGGTCTCCCAGCGTGCCCGTCGGGCGCCCGTGGTACAGCGCACCCGGCGACTGGGCGGCGTCCTCGATCAGCCGAAGACCGTGCCGGCGGGCAACGGCCAGCAGATCGTCCATCCGGCACGGGTGGCCGAACAGATGCACGGGCATGATGGCCTTTGTCCGCCTGGTGATCTTGCGTTCCACATCCGCCGGATCCAGACCGTATGTCCGGGTCTCAATATCCGCGAACACCGGCACGCCGTTTGCGTGCAGTACGGCGGCAGCCGTCGCCGACATCGTGTACGGCGGAACGATCACCTCGTCGCCGGGCTCGATCCCGATCGCCGCCAGGGCGGCATGCAGGCCGGACGTATTGCTGTTGACCGCCACGGCGTACCGGGCACCGAAACGCTCGCAGAAGTCGGCTTCGAGGCGCTTCACCATCCTTCCGCCGCGGAAGGCCTCGAACCCGCGTGCGATGAAGCCCGAGAGCACTCCGCTCGCGAGCACCTCCTTCACGTTCGCCAGTTCCTCTTCGCCGAAGCTGTTCGGCGGCGGAAACGGGCGCGTCCGTACCGGCCGACCGCCCAGCAATGCCAATGTGTTCATCGTGTCCATCCTCTGTGCGCTATACGGCGACGCCTGCCGCCGCTTCGAGTCTCACCATCCGTTGGGATTCCGCCGACCGCACGGCGGCCAGCACACACTGCAATGCCCGCAGGCCGCTCTCGCCGGTGCAGGCCGGATCCCATCCCTCATCGAGACAACGGGCGATATCCGCCGCCGCATGCACCATGTAGTTGCGCGGTTCGCGGGGGATCGTCTCGGGCACCTCCGTCAGAACGCGGTATTCGCTGGATGTCGGGCTTGGTATCGCCCGCCAGATCCGCACGGCATCCGCGTTGGTCATCACCTCCAGGCGGCCGGTGCTGCCGAAGATGTCCATCGCGAACATCAGGTATTCCTGCTTGACCGGCAGCGCCCGGCAGGCGAAGCGGCCGCCCTGGGAGAATCCGCCCATGATGTCCAGGTCGGGGTCCGCGGCGTTGGCCTGATGCGGCCGGGACGCCTGCAACCACTCCACCGGCCCGAACCACTGCTCCAGCAGGTCGAACAGGTGAATGCCCGTGTTCCAGATGCCGGCCCCGTAGTAGCAGACCACCTGCCGCACGTCGCCGATCTCGCCGCTGCGGAGCCACCTCTCGATGTTGCGGTGCGTGCCGTCCCAGCGGCGCCAGTGGTTCACGGCCAGCACTACGCCGGCCTGACGACAGCACGCGACGAGGGCCCGCCCCTCCGCCAGCGACGGTGCCAGCGGCTTTTCACACCAGATCGCGCGGACGCCCGCGGCAACCGCCGCCCGCACCAGCCGCAGATGCGAATCCGCGTAGGTCGCGATGGAGAGGCAATCCGGCACCCGGTCCCGCAGAAGCTCATCCAGCGATGCGAACGTGCGGACGCGAGGATACCGCTTCGCGAAGGCCTCGCGCGCCTCCTCGCGCGTGTCCGCCGCCGCGATCAGCTCGAAGCGCCCCTGGTGCGCATACGCCCCGGCATGAGAATGAATGAAGGTCTCCTTCGGATCCTCGTCGAAGCGCCATCCGATCCGCCCGAGTCCCACGACGGCTGCGGTGTATGTCCTGTCCGCCATGGTCACACCCCCGCCTTCGCAACGGCCCGGTCGTATCGCGCCGGTTTCTGCCGAATCCCCGCGTTCAGTTCGTTCAGGCGGCCGGCGCGCACCACCTCGACGAGACGGTCATAGCGGATCTGCTGTCCCCGCTGGTTCAGCGCCCGGAAGACCGCCCGCGCGAAGGCCAGATCCTCCGGCGTGTCCACGGTCACGCGCAGCTCCGGCCAGGCGAGGTCCGGTGGAGCCGCCAGCGTGCCGATCCGGTACCGTTCCGGATGCTCGTAGAAGTACAGCGACACATGCTCGCGCACGAACGGATCATCGCACCAGCCGGCAAGATCCCGCAACATGTCCGCGCGGAAGATCTTCGCCCCGCATCCGACGGGATAGCTCGGCTCGATGTTGTCCCCGAGGTAGTCGACGTTTCCCCGGAGGAACATCGCGATCTGGGCGTCGATCACGTCCGGGCACGACAGCGGGTTATCGCCCGTCATCTCCACGACGATGTCCGCCTGCTGCCGGTCGATCGCCCCCAGAACGCGCCCCAGCACGTCTTCCTCACTCCCGCGGAAGCACGCCACCCCCTCCGATTCGCACCACGCCTGGGTCTCGTCATCGAGCGGATTCGTGGTCGTGGCCACGATGATCCCGTCGATCCGCTCGCAGCGCCGGGCCGCGTCCACCACCCGCCCGAGCATGGTCCGCCCCTCGATATCCGCCGCGATCTTGCGCGGCAATCGCGAGCTGGCCATACGCGCCTCGATCTCCGCCACGACTCTCGGCCGGGCGTCGTTCCCGCCCGATCCCGCGGTTTCATGGTTCATGGTCGGCTCCTCGTCATCATTCCCGCCATCTCCGCCAGCAGGGCCTCGATGGCCCGGCTGGTGGCTTCCTGCGTGTAGCCCTTCAGCAGCTTTCGCGCCAGCGCCCGGCGCCGCGCGTCGAGTTCCGCACTCCGCCCCTCCCGGATCGTCCACCGCAGCGCCGCCGTCCAGGCCGCCGCGTCGTTCGCGCACAGCGGGATGCAATCCAGCCCCGCCAGCACGTCGTCGTACGGAGGAACCCGGCTCGCGACCATTGGTTTGCCCGTCGCGAGCGCCTCCAGCATCTGGATCGGAAACGCCTCCCACTCCGTCGGGGTGCAGATGACATCCGCACCGAGCAGAGCGGCCGGAACAACCTCGTTCGGCTGGTAACCGAGAAAGTGCACGCGTTCGCCGACGCCCCGGTCCGCAGCCAGTCGGCGCAGCGAATCCTGCCGACCGCCGGCCCCCAACAGGATCAGGCCCACGTCCGCCCCTTCCGCCGCCAGGTTGCCCACCGCCTCGATGAGCAGATCCTGCCGCTTCGGCCAGTCCAGCCGCGCCGCGCACATCAGCAGCAGGCGACCACGAGGCAGGCCGAATCGCGCCCGCCAGTCCACCGGCTCGACGTTCGCGAAACGCCCCGGCTCCACCCCGGACGGGATCACTTCCCACGGCGCGGGCGACGCGGTGAACCGGCGCAACTCCTCTTCGAGATGCCGCGCCAGCAGGATCAGCCGGCCGACGCCCTCGCACGCCGCCCTCATCTCGTCGGCCCACCGCGGCCGCACGGACGCCGGCAACAGATCCGGACCGTCGAGCAACTGCTCGACGAACACCCTGTCATCCACCGTCGCCGCGCAGGGCACGCCGGTCAGCTCCTGCACGCGATACCCGATCACGCCCGTGGGCCAGAGAACGCGCGTGTAGATCGCGTCGATGTCCTCGCGCCGGATCAGCTCCGCGGTCCACTCCACGGAGGCATCGAAGATCGCGTCGAAGTGCCGCTGCCAGAATGCCTCCCGATCGACCGCCCGCCCGGCCAGCGGATGCCGCCGCTGCACAAGCCGGACGCCCCGCACCCGCTCGTCCCGCTCGCGCGGCCCGAGGCAGGCAAACACCACTTCGTGCCCGAAGGCCGCCAGCGACTCGGCGTGCTGGCGGCATGCGAGTTCCGCCCCGGCGATAAAGAGATCCTCGTACGGGCTCCGCTCCCCGTACATTCCGCCCCAGACTGTGAACAGCAGCCGCATACCGTATCCCCAAGGCGGCCTTGGGCCGCAACCGAACACGGGCCTGCCGGTCTCCGTCATGCGGAGCGAAGCGAAGCACCCGGCTTTTCTGCGCCAATCAGCCGGATTTTTCGTCGCTGCGCTCCCCAGAATGACAGGTCGCGCCACCGCCGCAGCGCGATCCGTGCGCGCAAGGCGCGCAAACGCTGCCACGCAAGACTCTACTCGCCGTCCAGTTCGCTCCAGCGCACGAAGGCGTCCGCCTTCACGTCGCACCGCAACCTGTGCCCGAGCACCAGCGACCCGTGTTGCGCGGCAATGCCCACGGCGGGGCGCTTTGCACCCAGATGCTCCGGGGACAACACCGTCCCCGCCGGCAGGTCCCTCGCGTACACCAGGCTGCGACGTCCGAAGAACGCCATCCGCAATTCGCTCTCACGTGGCGTCTTGCGCGGTTCGCCCAGCGCGGCGTGAACCACGCGACAGCCGTTGACAAGCTCCCGCATCGCGGGCGGATCGGCGCTCATTTCCTGATCGAATCCGGGCAGCTTGCGATCCGTCGTGAAGTGCTTCTCGATCATCACGGCGCCCATCGCCACGGCCCCGATCGCCGCCGCCGTGTCCACCGTGTGATCGCTCAGACCGACGGGATACCCGAACGCCTCGCGCAGAACGGCCATCGCGCGCAAGTGCACGTCCTGGGGCCTGCACGGATAGCTCGCCGTGCAGTGAAGAAGGACGATCTCGCGGTTGCCCTCGGCCTCGCAGAAGCGGATCGCCGCCTCGACGTCGGAGAGCCTGCCCATCCCCGTGCTGATGATCACGGGGCGCGCCGTGGCCGCACAGGCGCGGATCAGACGCTCGTAGGTCAAATCCCCGCTGGCGATCTTGTAGGCCGGCACGTTGAGCCGCTCCAGCATCGCGACCGCGCCGAGGTCGAAGGGCGTACACAGAAACAGGACGCGACGTTCCGCGCATGTCTGCGCAAGCTCGGCATACGCCTCGTCGGCAAGCTCGTATTGCGCGTAGAACTCGGCCGGGCGCCATTCGCTGCCGTCGGGTTTCTTCTCCGTGAAGCCCGGCGCGAACAGTTCCGGGCCGCGAAAGGCCTGAAACTTGACGGCGTCGCAGCCGCACTCCGCGGCGGCAAGCGTCATCTGCTTCGCCAGGCCGACGTCGCCGTTGTGATTGAAACCGACCTCCGCCACGATCAGAGGCGGCGCATCGCCGCCGATCTCGCGCGTGCCGATGCGAAACGTCCTCATATTCACCTCCCGCGGCGGCGCGCATAACAGGCGAGGTAGCAGGCCTCGCCGGACGCGTCGATCAGCCGCTGAAGTTCGTCACCATAGGCCCTCAGAAACACCGTCTCAGCGTCCCGCCCCTGCCGTGCGTACACCTCGACGATGTGGGCGATGTCGAGCCCGAAGGTAAACATCGCCTCCGGATGAAAACCGGCGTCCTGCACGAGGCGCCGGAGGCTCGCCTTCGTGTAACAGACCGGGTGAAAGTCGCCCGCGAAGCTCACCATGTCCGGCCCGAGGACCTCGCGCTCGAAGCACTCCGCGTTGGGCGTGTGCAGAAAAACCATGCCGTCCGCGCGGAGCAGCTCGCGAATCCGCGCCAGCAGCCCGCGCGGATCGGTCACATGCTCGATCACATCCCAGAGCGTCACCGCATCGAACGAACCCGGCGCAAAGTCCGTGTCGGCAAGGTCCGCGCACCGCACGGTTTCGATCCCCAGGGCCTCCCGCGCATAGCGGGCGGCGTACTCCGCCAGCTCGACGCCATGTACCTCCCAGCCTCGCTCCCGCGCGCACTGCAGGAAATGGCCCGTGCTCGACCCCACATCGAGAATCCGGCCGATCCGCCCCAGATGGCGCTCGATCGCATCGAGACGCGACGGATAGAAGCAACGCTTGCGGTACTCCGCGCTCGGCAGGTAGAAATGCTCGAACTGGTACGCACCCCGCCCGCCCTCCGCATAGAGACGGCGCGTCTCCGCATCGTTCAGACGCGGATTCACATAGACGAGCCCGCACTGCCGGCACTGCACGTACCGGAACCCCTCCTTGACGAACAGCTCCACGGTCGCGTCCGATCCGCACACACAGCACGACACCGGCACCGCCAGCTCCTCGCGAAGCAGCCCGGTGCGCGGATCCGTCCGCCGCAGACAGTCCTCGCGCTGACGCCGTACCATTTCGCGACGCGCGTCCTTCGGCTGAAGGGCGTCTAGGTCAATGCCGGCACTGCCGCCCTGCATGCGGGCATCCTCCGTTCCTGCCGGGGCCGCTGGGCGAAGAACACGCGCAGCCAGTCGGCGAAACACTTGCGGCGATAGGCGGTCCGATCGTACTTGCCGCCCTGCGCCCATCCGAACCACACGTTCAGCGGGGCCAGAAACCCCCGCTTGTCCTTGCGCTCGGCGATCTCGCGGGGGATGAACTTCCGGGCGATCCGCTTGATGATGTACTTCGTCACACCGTCGCGGATCTTGAAACGGGCGGGCATGCTGAAGGCGAACTGCACGAGACGGGGATCCAGAAACGGGCTGCGGTTCTCCATGCTGTACGCCATGTTCATCCGATCCGCCATGTGGAGAAGCACCTGCATGGTCGTATAGAAGTCCACGAGGCCCATTCCGTGGACCACGTCGCCCATGCGCGCGAAGTGCGGCTCGATGATGCCGCGGAGATACTCCTTCACGCGCGGGTCGTTCGGCTCCTCGCAACGGTTGATCAGCCGCGCGTACCGGTCCGACGCCGCCCCGTAATACTTCTCGATCAGGTAGCCGTACTCGCCCAGCGCCTCCGACTGACGGATCTGCTCGTCGTGATACAGCAGCAGATAGCGATGGTACCCGCCGAACAGCTCGTCCAGCCCCTCGCCGGTCAGGGTCACCTTGCAATCCTCCCGGACGCGATCCAGGAGACAGAACAGGTTGAAGCTCGTCCAGGTGCACGGAAGGTCCAGACTGTAGACGATGTCCTCGTGAAAGGCCTCGAACTGCTCGCGCGTCGGACGCACCACGATCAGCTCCTTGCCCAGGTGCTCCGCGAGAAGCTCGGCATACTTCAGCTCGTCGTAGGACGGACCCATGTCGTATGTGCAACTGTACAGGTAGTCCGGGCGGGCCAGGCACGCCAGAAGCGAACTGTCCACGCCGCCGCTGACCAGACAGCCGAACCCGTACGCGTTGTTCCCCGTACGCAGCCGCACCGCATCCTCCAGCAGGGCGGTCAGCTCTCGCTCCACGTACTCTTCGTCGTCCGGCACGTCGATCAGATGGTCCGTCACCAGCCAGTATCGCACGTGCCGCATCGCGGAAATGTCGTCGAAGGGAATCTCCAGGTACTCCCCCGGAAGCAGACTGTAGACGCCCTCAAAAAGCGTGTCGCGGTCGCAGCAGAACTCGAAGGCGCGGTAGGAGAGACACTCCGCGTTGCACCGCGGCGGCACGTACCGAAGGATGGCCTTGATCTCGCTGGCGAAGTAGAGGCACCCGTCCGCGACGGCGTAGTAGAGCGGCTTCTCGCCAACCTTGTCGCGCACCAGGTACAGCCGCCGCCGGGCGAAGTCCGCCAGCGCAAAGGCGTACATCCCGTTGAACTCGTCCACCATGTCGATGCCGAGTTCCTCGTAGGCATGAACAACCGTTTCCGTGTCGCTGCCGGACCGATAGACGTGCGGCCTCTCCAGCCGGCGGCGGAGGTCGAGGTGGTTGTACACCTCGCCGTTGTACACCAGCCGGACCGTCGCGTCCTCGTTGGCGTACGGAATCGTATGAACGGCCGTGTCGACGATCGCCAGCCGCGTCATGCCCAGCCCGAGCACCTCGTCCGCCCACGCGCCCTGCTGGTCCGGGCCTCGAGGCAGAATCGTAGAGGCCATGTCCCGGACCCGCTCGAGAAGGTCCGACCGCGACTGTCCGGAGAGAATGCCAACAATCCCGCACACGGTCTCGCCCTGCTATCTTCCTGCGGCACCTGAACCGGTCGCCACGGCGGTCATCCCCCCCACCCCGGCCGGCCCAACGCGGCATACGGCACGCCCGCCTCCCGCAGGCCCTTGTCGAGCCACGCGCCGCAGCAGTCCAGGACAAGCCTGGCGTTCTTCAGACGGCGCATCAGCCCCGAGCCATCCACGACGCGAAAGGCCCGATGCGCCGTCACAACCACGACCCCGTCGCAATCCTCCAGCCCCGCCGGCCACTGCAGCGATGAGAAGCCCGTAATCTCCGCCACTTCCCCGTCGTCGTAGAAGGGATCACAGACGGATACCTCCGCAAGTCGGCCGCGCAGCGCCCTCGCCAGCCGCAGTACGGGCGAGTGAATATGGTTTCTCCCATCTGCCAGTGCGGACAGGCCCAGAATCGCCAGCCGACGCACCCCCGCCTCAACGACCCGGTCCGCCACCACCCCCGCCATCATCAGATCGCAGCGAAAGGCCTCGTCCAGAAGCGTGAGCATCTCCGGCTCGTCCGCCGAGTCGCGGAGGTGATTCGCCGAAAACGGCAGGAAGTATCCGCTGCTGCCCAGCCCCGGCCCCGGCAGAACCAGGGGGCCGACGCTCGCCGCCAGATCAACGACCTCGCGAACGTCTGCCGCGCCAAAGGCCAGCGCCAACTGGTTCGAGTAGCTCACCAGCAGATGCTGCGCCCCGCGGAAAACCGCGCACGCCAGCTCCGCCTCCCGATGACTCGCCGCCAGTCGAACGGATACCCCGGTGAATTCGTAGAATTGCGAAAGCAGCTCGCCGCAGCGTTTCGTCACGCCGCCCACGACGCGAACGCAGCCCGTCGGGCTTTCAAAGGGACTCCGCCCGTAATCCGCCCGCGGAGCCGCTCCCACGCACACGTGTCGGCCGACTTCGTGCCCCGCCCGCTCCAGCGCGGGCAACACGATGCGGTCAATCGCACCAGGCACCCCGGATGACTCCAGCACGATCAGCACCGGCCCGTGCCGCCGCCCCAGCGAGGACGCCGCCAGCGACTGCATCACGGCCGCCAGCGGCTCATCCGACGGCTGCCCGTCCTTCTCCGTGGGCACGCACACCAGATGCACGCTCACGTCGTTCCGCCCCGCGAGCACGGACGGCTCGCACACCTCCACCGTGGCCGAGCCTCGGCCGGTATCCGAAACGCGGAACCCGTGGTAGTTGTGCAGGACATCCGCCACAAAGCCCGACGCCGCGACGCGATCCAGCCGCTCGGGAACGGAATCGGTCACCACGCAGCTCACCTGGCGCGTGAGCAGACGCACCAGGTTGTGATACCCCAGATAGCCGAGACCCCAGATGCCCGCCTTCGCCTCCCCGCCGGCAAGCCGCGCAATGAACCCGCTCGCGCAACGGTCCGCCGTCTGATCGCCGTTTACGCGCTCCCGCTCCACAATCGCTCCCGACGCCGGCATGGCTCGCGTCTCCGACATCCGGTCATTCGACACAAAGACCCGCCGCGCACACGCCGCCCTCGCAGACGCGCCGCGGAAAACCAACCGTTTATCCGTAGTTATCGGTAGTTCCGGGCGAGTTTCTGATACGCAATCGTCGCCTTCACCGCGCCGACCGGCCGATACCCGCCCGCCAGCACGCGGCTCTGGCGAATGGCCTGGACCGTCTCGATCAATCTGGGCTCAACCTCATACGGGACATGCTCTTGCGGCCAGTAATCATGCAGCACCATCCAGCCGCCTGCCTCCAGCCACCGATCCGCACAGGCAATGTCCCGCTGCACGGCCTCGTAGCTGTGGTCCCCGTCGATAAAGACCAGACTGACCGCGTCGGGAGCGAGCAACCCCGTGAGATTCTCGACGCTGTCCTGAATCTGGATCAACCGCCAGCCCTCGCCTGTCGTCTCGACGTTGAGCCGGACCATATCCCGGTGCTGCGAGGTCTCCGCGTGAGGATCGACGGAGATCAGGTGGGCCGTGCCGGACTCGCCGCGCAAGGCCGCGGCCAGCACCGCCGTGCTGCGCCCCTGATAGCTGCCGATCTCCAGCACCGAATGGCCCGGATCCGCGCGACACCGTGCCAGCAGGTAAAGCCATACAAGCTCGGGGAAATCCGTCTGCCCCGTGCTTCGCTCGAACACGGGGGCAACATCGTTGAAAGCCGAGCCCGCGGAGGGTGCGATCGCCGCAAGCGGCTCCGGCAGCACCGCGCCGGCGAAGTGATGAACCACCGCGGCCATATCCAGCTTTTCGTCGATCCTTCCCGCGGATGTCTCGGCCGTCAGATAGAGCGACCGCAGTTGCCGGAACTCATCGTGCGAGAAAGGCTGGTATACCTTCGGATCGCGGGCGCCGGGGCTGAAATGGAGCCGGCCCATCATCACGTTCAGCTCCTTGTACGGGCCGTGCGGCGAGCGGACGTCCCACACGGCCGCAGGCAACAGCTCCGTGCGTCGATCGGGGGCGCCGGTTGGACGGATACTGATCCCGCGGCCGCCCACCGAAGTAACTTCGAAGTACTGCCTGACCGACGGCGTGAGCCACAACGCGTACTCCAGCCCGAGGTCGCTCTGTTCGAGCATCGTCGCGCTCGGCAGCAAGACGCTGGTACCCGATGGATCCCGCATGCCTGTCTCCGTCACATGGCAACTGCAACCCGCTCGAAAGGAACGGCCGGCCGTGCCTCTCTGACCGCGCTGAGCAGCCCGCGTCGAAACGCCAACCGCTTCAGCGGGAGATGGGCGTCGTACAGCAACGCGAGCAGCTCTCCCCGCCACAGACCGCCGACGGTCAACTCCGACGCCGGCGCGCTCACGATCCGGCCCAGGCGAGCCCGCAGTTCTCCCTCGCCTCGCCCCTCGATCTCCACGTACCTTCGACAGTACTCCAGGTACGGCGCATCCAGGTCCGCGCCGTAGATTGCCCGGAAACAATCCGGATTGCACCGCCACAGCAGAGCAGCCATCTGCCCAAGGTGATACTCGCGATGCAGGTAGCCGTCGAGCGTGTATCGGTGATCGTGAAGCGAGACGGCCCCCGGTTCGTACCACACCTTCAGGCCGTGAATCTCCTCCATCCGGTAGGCCCACTCCACGTCATCGAAGTTGACGGGCTTGAGCCGCTCGTCGAATCGGACCTCCTGCATATAGCGACGATGGAATGACAGATTGAGATTCCAGGCGTGCCGGAAGTTGTGCCAGCCTCCCGCGGCGAGCCGGTCGTAAAAGAAGATCATCGACGTGCCGGCGATCATCCGATCGAAGACCGTCTCGTCGTCGTACGTCTTCCAGACCGACCGGCCCAGGACCATCCCCGGCCGTTCCAGCCGGCGGTGCGCCGCCAGGTGGGCAGCCACAAAGCCCGGCTCGACAAACGTGTCGTCGTTGATCAGGATGATCCACGCCCCCGTGGCATAGTCGAAGGCCCGGTTCTTCGCCGCACAGATGTTGGCTTCGGGCAGA
Organism: uncultured Planctomycetales bacterium; assembly: GCA_964653435.1. Lineage (GTDB taxonomy): Bacteria > Planctomycetota > Phycisphaerae > UBA1845 > PWPN01 > CAZMVY01. The sequence continues at coordinate 38,783 of CAZZFA010000015.1, forward strand.
CTGTCCGTGACGAGTCGGAACGGCCACTCGCCGCCGGGCGAGTCCCGGTCGTCGGCAACGCCGTTGAATACCGCCACCACCTCGATCTCATTCAGATCGAAGTCCAGTCCGGCAATGGCGTTAAGGCAGGGCACCAGTTGGGCGGCCGGCCGGTTCGTCGGGATGACTATGGAAACGATCGCCAAGGATCACTCCACGCCCGCGGCGACCTCCGGGCAATACCGCACCCCCGGCGACCTCCGGGCGATACCGCAGGCCGAAGGAACGTATTCTTATCGGCGGCGGCGAAAGGCAATCCTGCAGAAAAACGCGAAGACCGGCCCGCTGGAACCTGCCGCCCGTGGCGTTCGTGGTCAGTCGCGTATCCCCGGGCCGCAATGTCAGGAGGCCGGCGTCGCGGCGCCAGGGAGGTCAGGCAAGACGCCCGTACTCCCCCAAAGAAACCCGACCGCCTGACCGAACATGGAGCTGAGACGACCTTACCTGTTCCCGTCCCGGGGAAACCCGCAGCGCGGACCTCGCCCGCAGCCCAACACACCGGCGCCCGATGCGCGTAGCGTGCATCGCGTCATTCTGAGGCCCCTTGGGGCGCCGAAGAATCCGGCGTCCGATTTGCGCAGATCCTTGCACGCGCAAAGCCCCCGCAAAGCTCAGGCCGGATTCTTCGGTCGCTCCGCTCCCTCAGAATGACGTACCGCCCCTGGCCCGGAATGCGCCGCCGGCCGACAAGAATCCAGGCGATAACAGTGCAGGGGCGACTGAGCCTTCGCGCCGTTGCTCGCCGCATGCGAAACTGTCTTACCGAAAACCGCACTAACCCCGTCCTGGGCCGGGGAATCTCCTTTTCGGACGACTTCGAGAACGGCATGGGCAACTGGCACAGGTGGCCCGAGGCAACGAAGACGCTGCAGTGGGATCCCAGCGCCTCGCGCAGCCCGACGCGTGCGGCCAAGGCGGTGGAGGCCGATCCGTGGGGCTACGCGTCGTACGCGGACGTGACGGCGCAGTCGGGGCATATCTATGCCGGGGTCTTCGTCTATGACGAGTTCGACGACGACGGCGTGTACGACCGGCCGGTGTCCAACATGCTCGCGCTGATCGGCGCGGACCCCAGCCCGACGCCGCCGCAAACACCTTTACCTGAACCCCGGCGTTCGGTACGATATAGAAGAAGGTAGAGGCTTGTCCGTCCACCGACCGTTCCGAGGCCGGGATGTTCCATTGCCGCCCGGCTCGAATGCCCGCCGGTGGCCGCACCGCGGGGGTGGACACTGCGGGAGCCATCATGGCATCGCCGAAGGCACCGGCTTTCCGTTCAGCACAACGAGCCTTCACGCTTGTCGAACTCCTTGTCGTCGTCGCGATTATCGCCGCTCTCGTGTCCGTCCTGTTGCCGTCGCTGTCCCGGGCGCGATCGGCGGCGAAGATCGCGTCCTGCACGGCCAACCTGAAACAGGTCGCGACGATGATGGCCGCCTACCAGGCCGACTACCGGGGCGCGGTGCCGGTCGTGCTGAACTACTACGCGTCGCAGTTGTACGGCGTGCCGGCGCGGGCAGCCCTGCTCTCGGTGGCCCTGCGGGGTTACGACTCGCGCCGGGGCAAGCTCCCGCCCGGTTTCGATCCTGAACAGGTCTGGAAGGACGCCCGGCGCACCGAGTACGAGAACACAGTACTTGCCCCGTACTTCATCTGCCCGTTCGTCCGGGATGGCGGCACCGGCGAAACGAAGATCGGCACCACGACCATCCAGGGGCCCGGCTGGTCGATGCCGTATTCCCTCGCGGAGCACCGCGGACGATACGAGACGTGCCAGACGTGGCTATGGGAGGACATCGTCCGCGGGGAGATCCCCCATAACCAGAGACATCCCAACGATCCTGCCGAGGGTCGGCCCAAATACTCCGTCCTCAGTTGGAACCGCGTGAGCATCGCCGGCACGCGGTTCTCCGACATCCCCGGCGCCGTCCCCGTTCGGGACCCCAGGGTGAAAGACCTCCACCGCAACTGGGACGTAGGCGATGCCCGCCGGCGCAAGAGCGGCAGCCTCGCCCAGACAACCGTCATCTACTGCGCGCAGGGACAGCACATGGAACTCGGCTACTGGATCCTGAACCCCGGCAGCCATATGACCAGCGCCGGCGCCGGCACGAATACGGTGTTTGCCGACACGCATGTGGAATGGGTCCGCGGCAGCCAGATCGGCTGGCCGTAAGCGGGCCTGCGGGAACCAGCCGGTATCCCTGCGGCCGTGGGCCGTCATCCCCTCGGGCAAAGTGGCGCTGGCGCATTGGCGTTGCAGAGTCATCGTGGCCGGCACTGACGGGGAAATGTATGGACTCGCCCCAGGCGGCCGGATAGAACCTTGCAAAGCGGCGCGGAGCGTACTAACCTTTTTAGTCACGGGCGGGCGGGGGTGTCGTACTGGCCCACGGCACGGGCGGTGTGAGTCATGGAACTCCTCGACAGATGGCGAGAACGTGCCACGAACGCTATCGGCTCGCTGATCGTCTCCGTGCGCGAGATCAGTCCTGACTCGCTGCGCCAGCGTGCTACCGCGCTGTGGACCGGACGCGGCCGGCTTCACGAATCGAAGGCGGTTCTGGTCGCGGCAACCGCCGTCGCGCTCACGGTGATCGTCGTACTGTCGGTGCGCGACGCGGCAAGCCGGACCGGAGAACGTGATTTCGAGTACCCCGTGGTCTGCGCCGAGTGCGGGCGGCAGTTCTCACTCTCGCGCGAGGCGATGTTCGACGCCGTAGCGACCGCCCGCAGCAAGGGGTATGCCGCCGCGGGACAGGATCCTCTGGCTCCGCTGGGGATATGCCCGAAGTGCGGCAAGTTCTCGCTCTATCGGGCGAGGCTATGCCCGAAATGCGGCAAACTGCTCGTGCCCGGCAAGGCACCGGGCGGCGGCCAGGCTACGCTGCAGTGCCCGGCCTGCGGCTGGTCGGTAAAGCCATCGGGAGGTTGACATGTGCCCGGGATACGCTGCCTGTCTGAAACGCTCGCGATTCGCCGCCTTCACGCTGATCGAGTTGCTCTGTGTGGTCGCAATCATCACGTTGCTGATCAGCATCCTGCTGCCGAGTTTCGCCGGCGCCCGCGAGCAGGCAAAGAAGGCGCTGTGCATGAACCATCAGAAGCAACTGGCGACGGCGAATCAATACTACGCGATGGACTACAAGGGCCTGCTGCCGGATTACGACCTGTGGCTGTGGGAGGGTTCGGTCATCAACAGCTTTGTCGGCGACGGAAAGGCACACGCGCCCGAAGCGGGGACGCTTTTCGGCGCCAAGCAGCTCCTGGGCAGGAACAAGGGCAAGACGATAGGGAAGAATTACGCGGTCACGGCCGAGATCTACAAGTGCCCGTCCGACCGCGGCGAGCGCCGCAACCCCATCATCGCGCCCCTGCGGCCGCCAACGTTCAGCTACACGCGGAACAAGTTCGTCATGGATGTCATGTACCTGGCCGGCATGCTACCGGGCTGGAAGGGCCCCAAAGCGCCGTACTGTCTTGCGGTGGACGATGTGGGCCGCCCGTCGCAGACACCGCTGATGCTGGAGGAGCATGAGACGTCGGCGCTGAACGACGGGTACTGCTTCCCCCTTGCGTTGGACGGACCGGGAGCCGGGGAGCAGGATTTCCTGTCGATGCGGCACGCGGACCGCGCGGTCCTGTCGTATTTCGACCTGCATGTGGACGCGGTCCGATCGAAGGAAATCAACATGGAAATGACGGACGCAATGTGCTGGTCGCCCTCCCGTGCGAGGGTTCTGGCGCCGGGTCTGCCGGAACCTTCCGCCCTCACGGCAAAATAACCCTACGATACGACCCGCCAAGAATGACGTCTGCCGTCCAGCCGGCAATAGTGCCAGATGACGCCGCGCCGTGCGGCTCAGCATGAGCCTACCTTGATGCGCGCCTGAATGGCCTGTGAATAAAAAGTTTAGTATCCTGTTGCTCAAGAGGGTATTATGCTATAAAATGCTTATTCTTAAGGAGATATATTGACGACTTTCCGTGGAATGAATTGGCGAAAGGAAGGCAGCGTCCCACTTTGCCGCTTGACCACCGCCACATGGCCGGGTACCATGCACGTCAGAGTCGTCCGTCGTAGCCTTTGGGCGCCTTGGGCGTTTGTCTTGCGCTGCGGCGGCAGCGCCAGCCGTCATTCTGAGGAGCGCAGCGACGAAGAATCCGGCGGATTGGCGCAGAGAAGCCAGATGCTTCGCTTCGCTCAGCATGACGGGGACTGGCGCGCCCGTGTTCGGTTGCGGCTGAAGGCCGCCTTGGGATACTGGAGATTCGCGAGTAACGCATAGCAGGGGCTTATCCGCAGCCCCCGGAAGCGGGGAAGAGGAATGCGATACATACTCTCGGCACTGGCGGTAGTCGGGTTGTTGGCGGTGTCGGCCGTGGCACGCCCGGGGGAAAGATGGATTCTGAGAATCCACCACCGGGACGATCCGAACGACGGCCTGTGGGTCGAGTACCCGGGTGCCGGGTACGCGGGCGAGTCGGCCTGGGGGCGTGACTCGTGCAGTTGCCCGTGGCTGCCGTCCGGCGATTGGCGGCGAATCTACTGGGAACTCAGTGGCAAGGGCGATCTCGGCAATGACCCGCCCACGACCGCCCAGATGTATCAGATCGAGTTCTTCTACCCGACGCAGGGCGACGGAGATTGGCAGCCGATCGAGTCGCAGTTTTACGGGCCGGGCGGCGAGCCGTTTCCGTACTGGTGCTACCCGGAGATGGGCAATGGCTCGGGGACCTGTCCGCCGGGCAGTTACCTGCTCTGGCAGGGAGCGTGGGGGACAAACCACCAGTGGATCGGCAGCGAGTTTCTGGGCGGTATGCCCGGCACATGGAAGCCGACGGGGCCGGGGCCGCAGGTCCCGGAGAGCGAAGCCTTCACGGCCGGTCCGAACGGCGTAGCCATGTGGCTCAAGCGGGGCTCGTGGCTGTACGCCAAGTGGGATTTCCCCTGGCAGATCAGCCGGACATGGAGCGCCCTGCGGCTCACGCAGGTGACGGGCTGCGCCCCGACGAAGCAGGACATCGACGGGGACGGCGACGTGGATCTGGCCGACTTCATGGTATTTCAGGACTGTTTCAACGGCCCGAACCGGCCGTATGCCGAGAAAAAGAACCCGCTGCAATGCATGTGCTTTGACATCGAGTCGGACCAGGATGTTGACCTGGCCGACTTCCTGGATTTCCAGGCGTGTTTCAACGGCCCGAACCGGCCGCCGAAGTGCTGACGACTGCCGGTTGCCAGCGGACGTCATCCGATGCGGCGTGCGTGCGTTCGCGCGGCATCCGACTGTACCCCGGTTCTCCTCTACCGGGCCCCACGCCAAACGCCTGATGGTCCTTGACAGCTTCTTGCGCCGTGCGTGTAATTCTCGCAGGGCCACATTGCGTGGGCCTTGTCTTATGCCGCAGCGGGGCATGTGTCGCTACCGTGTCGGCGACGCCCTTCGCCGGCGATACCTGCCGGTCTTCATGGCCGTCACAATGGCGGCACACCGCCGGGATCCTCGCGGGCGGCGAGGATCGTGGCGAATAACAAGTCTCGTACGCGGCTGCATCGCGACCTGGGCGGGCCCGGACGCATCGCCCGCAAAGCAGGCTCCTGGCGGAGGTGTCTATGCCCCTTTCCTCCACCCGAAAGGCACAACACGGGCCGCGGAACCTCGCCGCACGAGTCGCACTGATCTATGCGGCGTTCGGAGCGGTCTGGATTCTTCTTTCCGATCAGGTTCTCGACGCCTTCGTGCACGATCCTCATGCGATTACAAGATTGCAGACGACCAAGGGCTGGGTCTACGTGGCGGTGACCGCGCTGCTGATCTACGCGATCGTGCGGCACTATTTCACGGCGGCCGAGGAATCGAACCGGTTGCTCGAGGAAAGCGAGGCCCGCTACCGCGCGATCGTCGAAACCTCGCTCGACGGCATCGCGCTGACCGATGCGCAGGACCGCGTCGTGTTCGTCAACGCCCACATGGCGGAGATGCTCGGGCGCTCGCCGGATACGCTGCTCGGCCGGCCGCTCGCAGATTTCCTCGAGGATGAACGGTACACGGAGCTTCGACGGCGGCTTACCGAGCCGGCGCCCGGCCGCAGCGGGCGGTGCGACATCCATCTGTGGCGGCCGGACCGGAACGAGTTCCGGGGCATAGCCTCGGTCTGCCCGCGATTCGACGAGCGGCATGCGTTCGTCGGCATGCTGGTCATGCTCACGGACATCACCGAACAGAAGCGGCTTCAGGATGAACTCCATCAGGCTCAGAAGATGGAGGCCATCGGGCAGCTCGCCGGCGGCGTGGCGCACGATTTCAACAACCTGCTGACGGCGATCTTCGGTTACACCGACCTTGCCCGTCATACGCTTACGCCGGGCCATCCGGCCCTGGCCTCACTCGAGGGCGTGATCGCCGCCGCGGAGCAGGCCGCCGGCGTCTCGCGCAGCCTCCTGACATTCAGCCGTAAGACGCCGATCCAGAAACAGACGATCGACCTTAACGAGGTGGTGACCAAGGCGGCACGGCTGCTGCGGCGGCTGCTGCCGGCCTCGATCGAGCTGGTCACGGAAGCGGCAGGCGCGGAGCCGGCCTTCGTGGAGGCCGACGGAACGCAGATGCAGCAGGTAATCATGAACCTGGCGATCAACGCCCGCGACGCCATGCCGGCCGGCGGCGTCCTGCGGATTGCGACCCGCCCGCCGACCGAAGCGGAACGCAACGAATCCCGCGATGCAGGATCGGCCGCGCCTGCCGGCGTGTGTCTCGAGGTGAGCGACACGGGCGTCGGCATGACGCCGGAAATCCTCAATCGCATCTTCGAGCCGTTCTTCACCACGAAACCGAAAGGCGTCGGGACGGGACTGGGGCTCTCCATCATCCACGGCATCGTGAAGGAACATGGCGGCACGATCCGCGTTCGTTCGGAACCCGGCAAAGGCACGACGTTCACCATATGGCTGCCGGCGCCGAGCCGGTCTCGCGGGGAGGCCGCCGCCGCGCCCGCGACGAGCATTCGCGGCGCGGGCGAGATGATCCTCATCGCGGAGGACGACGAACAGGTGCGTTCCATTACGACCTCCGCGCTGCGCGCCGCCGGCTATCAGGTCGTCGCCGTGGGCGATGGAACGGCCCTGCTCGAGGCCTTCGAGCAGAACCGCCCGCACGTGCGGCTCATTGTCACGGACGCCGAGATGCCCCGGCAGAACGGCCTTGCCGCCGTACGCCGGCTTCGCGAGGAGGGCGCGGATGTTCCCGTCATTCTGGTAACCGGGAGCGTGGAGACGAGCATCGAAGGGCAAGCGGACGAGCGAACCGTCCTGCTGCGAAAACCATATCCGATGAGCGCGCTGCTCTCGCTCATCAGTCAGCGGCTATCGGCATCGCCCGGCCCTCCGGTGCCGTAAGTGCCGCGGACGGCGCCGCCGGGTCGATGCGCGGGCGACTCCGCACGGGCGCGAGAAGCATCGGTCGGGCGAGGATCGTGCGAGGAAAGCCGTGTGAGCAATGCGGCGACGTGTCGTTCGATCTCCGGCAGCGCCTGGTCCGGCGTATAGCCATCCAGGTCGTGAATGTGCCAGTACTCGACGCGATCCTCCCAGCCCGGAAGGCGTTGCCGCAGGAGCGGCCGGTGTTCGGCCTCTTTCATTGCAACGATCACATCGGCCGAGGCAAGGTCCGCGTCAGTAACCCGGAGCGGGTAGCGGATGTCGCCGTTCACGCGGATTCCGCGTTCTTCGAGGGCGCGCAGCACATGCGGCGAGATCGGCCCGACATTGGGGATCGCGGCCAGATCGGGTGCCAGCGCCCGCGACTCGGCGATCCATGCGAGGCCCGCTTCGGCCGCCCGTGCGTTGAACAGCAGCTCGGCAAAGCGGCTGCGGTAGTAGTTGCCTGTGCAGAGAAAAAGCACCTTGCCCGGTCCCGGCATCACGCAAGCCCCCGGGAAACGGCACGAACCCGGGGCAGTCCGTCGCCGGTATCCGTCATCCGCCATCCGTGGTATCTCGTGCGCGCCTTGAACCGACCCATCGCATGCGAATCTCAGGCACGGCCGAGGATCCGGTCCATCTTCGCCGAAACATCCGCCGGATCGCCGGAGCCCTCGTAGACAAGAGGACCCTCGTACCCGGCGTTGTTCAGGGCCGTCAACACCGCCGGCCAATCCACGTCGCCCTCGCCCAGCGGGCAACAACCGTCCGAGGCCGCGCCGATGCGGTAATCCGCGACATGCACGCAGGCGATTCGCCGCGCCACCGTCGCGATCCAGTCCTGGGGATAGCCGATGTGCTGCACGTTGCCCATATCGAAGCACGCGGCAATCCACGGCGAGTTGACCTGATCGATCAGCTCCCGCATCTCCACCGGCGAGAGCAGGAATCGGCCGCGGGCGTTCCGGACGGCGACCCGGACGCCTCGCGCTTCGGCCTCCGGCCAGAGCCTGCGCAGCGCGTCGGCCGCGCGGGCCAGGGCCTCGCCGTAGCGGACGCGCGGGGCCTTCTCGTCCGGGCCGCCGACCACGCCCGGCACAACGATTACCACGGATGCGCCGATCCATCGCGCGCGGTCGAGCAGGGCGACCGCGAGTTCCTGGGCCCGCGTCCGCTCCTGCGAATCCGACGACGTGAAGCTGCTGTCCCAGTGCAGGTCACATGCCAGGGCCCCGATCTCCACGCCCGCCGCCCGAATCGCCTCGCCCGCGACGCGGCACGCGGCTTCGTCGGAGTCGATCCGCAACGGACCCGACCCCGTAACGGACAGTTCGAGGACCTGAAAACCCGCCGCGCTCGCCTGCCTCGCCGCCTCCGCAAGCGGCAGCGCCGCATCGAACGCGCGAATGCTGATGCCTTTCTGCATGGGCGGAGATTATAATCGCCCAGGCGCGACTGACCACAGGGGCAGCAATGAGCGACGAAGCAGCAAAGCGACGAAGCGACGCAGGACAAGGCACAGGGAGGCGAAGCCGGCCGTCACAAGAAGCCGAGCGGCCCCGGGAGACGTACGCACGAACGGCGGAACCGTCGCCCATCGCGGTACGCCGCGCCCCGATCCTTCGTCGCCGCGCCGCTTCGTCGCCCCGTCGCTCTCCGCCGTCGCTCGGCACAGGACTCTTATGGGCCTGATCCACGTCCTTCCCGACCTCCTCGTCAACCGGATCGCCGCCGGTGAGGTGATCGAACGCCCCGCCAGCGTCGTCAAGGAGCTGATCGAGAACAGCATCGACGCCGAGGCGACGCGGATCGAGGTGGCGATCGAGGACGGCGGGCGTCGACTCATCCGCGTCACCGACAACGGCACCGGTATGAGCGAAGATGACGTGGCCCTCGCCGTCGTCCCGCATGCCACCAGCAAGATCGAGCGCGAGGAGGATCTCTTCGCCATCGGAACGATGGGCTTCCGCGGCGAGGCCCTGGCGAGTATCGCAGCCGTGTCCGACCTGAGGCTCGTTTCACGGCGGGCCGACTCCGACGCGGCCTACGAAATCCGGGCGTGCGGCGACCGAATCGACGGCCCGAAGGCCGCCGGCGCCCCGCTCGGCACGACGGTCGAAGTCCGACAGCTCTTCTTCAACGTGCCCGCCCGGCGGAAGTTCCTTCGCACCGCGCAGACGGAGTTCGGTCACATCGTCGAACAGGTAGCCCGCGTGGCCCTGGCTCATCCGCGCGTGGAGTTCCGCGTCACGCATGACGGGCGAGAGGTTCACCGCCTCCCGCCGACCGAGTCTCTCCGTGAGCGTATCTCGGACTTCTACGGCGACGAACTGGCCGGGGCGCTGATTCCGATTCAGCGAACCGAGCGCGGCGTCGCGCTCACCGGGCTCGTTTCACCCCCGGCGCAGAGCCGCTCGACGAACCGATGGGAATACACATTCCTCAACGGGCGTTTTATCCGCGACAAATTCATCGCCCACGCCGTCCGCGAGGCGTACCGCGGGCTGATCGACCCGCAACGCCACCCGGTAACGTTCCTCATGCTGCGGATCGACCCGGCCGACGTGGACGTCAACGTGCATCCGACGAAGATCGAGGTCCGCTGGCGCGACTCGAATCTGATCCACTCGCTCGTCCTGACGGCGATGCGCGATACATTCCTGCAGCATGACCTCACCCCGCCTCTGGCATTGTCTGCTCCCCGCGACGAAGACGCCGAGCAGCGCCGCCAGAAGATCCGTCAGGCCATGGCCGACTTCTTCAAGAGCCGCCAGCCGCCGGCAAACCAAGGTTCGCTCCCGTTCGCCGGTACGCGGCCCTCGCCCGCAGGGGCGGGTTTCGGGCGCGGTCCGGCAACGTCGGCCTCGGGTTCCGGGTTCCGGATTCCGGGTTCCGCGCCTCCGGCTCCAAGCTTCGCAGACGGGCGGCCGGGCTCATCCCGACCGGGCCACGGGGATGAATCCCGCAGCTCGTGTGGAGAATTGCAATCGGCCCTGCCGGAACCCGGTCGCCCGATCACCGCCGGGCCCGCGCCGATTCCGCAATCCGAAATCCGCAATCCGCAATCGCCAGCCCCGGAACCTGATGATGCCGTCCTCCGCGCGGCCTTCCGCGCCGACCGCGTCCTGCAAGTCCACGCGAGCTACCTCGTCGCCGAGACGCCGGAGGGAATGGTCATCATCGACCAGCACGCGCTGCACGAGCGGATCCTGTACGAACAGTTGCACGATCAGATCTCGCGCGGCCCGCTCGAAGCGCAGCGGCTCCTTCTGCCGGAAACGGTTGAAATCTCGCCGGAGCAGATGGGCGTCCTGGAGGTGCATGGGGACCTGCTCAGGCGACTGGGGCTGGAACTCACGGCGTTCGGCCCAGGCACGGTGGCCGTGCATGCGTGCCCATCCCTGCTCCGCGGACCGAGCGTTCCCGGCTTCGTGCGCGATCTGATCGAGAAGCTCTCGCAGCAGTCGGGGCGGAGCGAACCGGAGGCGATGCTTCAGGAAATCCTCGCCATGACGGCCTGCAAGGCCGCGATCAAGGCCGGCGATCCGCTCTCGCCGGAGGAGATCGTCGCGCTGCTCGCGCAAGCAGAACGTGTGGAGAAGAGCACGAACTGCCCGCACGGCCGCCCAACATCACTGCGCCTGACCGTCGCGGACCTCGAACGGCAATTCAAGCGAACGTGAATGACGAGGGGACGGCGAGGCCTCCCGGCGACCGTCGGCGGGGCGAATGCCCACCGCAGGCCGTTGCGAACCCCGTTCACACATCGGCCATGTTCGCGGGTCCCTGGAACCGATGGCCCGCCTTGCACCGCCTTCTGGTTGCAAAACCGCCGGAACTCCGAAACGCAGCCGTAATTCAGGAACAAAAGCTGCATGCGGTACCGGGTCCTCGCCAAGTCGCTACCACGACAGGAAGCACCACCTACCGCCTTGCCCCATACTGAACGAGATTGCATGGCGTGCGGGTGTGATTGGCATCATCGATGGTGCATGAGTAAGAGAAGAGCGGCGGACGCGGGAAACTCGGAAAAACGCGCAACCTGGGTGTTTCCGAATAATGGGGCTGATACCCGTTGTGTCTCTCTCAGGTACATCCTATAATATAGGACAGATTACGTCACCGGTAGTGTCTGCAAGCGCTTGGCAGTGATCTTGGCGGTGTGGGACTACGGGAAACCCGTCCAAGGCGCCGGTCTTGTCTGCTTTCAAGTGCGTTCGGCGCAAGCTCCCACACTCCATCGGTTCGTTTCGCTCCAGCCATTGCCAACGGTTGGCCGTTAATAGACCGGCAGGCGTGACGGAGTGCCGTCTCAAGAGGAAAGAAGCATGGTGAGTACTGCTGGCGTGGGCGAAGGCAGCGCGGCAAGCGCCGGAAACTGCAACACCGTGTACGGGCAAGACATCCTTGTATCAAGCGGATCGGACGGAGGCGTGGCACGTCGCGACGGCTCCTGGTATGTCGGCCGGGCGCGGACGTTCGCCGAGCTTCTGGCGGCGTATCGGCTTGTCTACGAATGTTACGTAGAGCGCGGCTACATCACGCCGAGTGCTGAAGGGATCCGTGTCACCTTCTACAATCTTCTGCCGAAGACTGCGACGTTTGTGTTGAGCCGGCGAAAGCAGCGACACGACAATCCGCCGGCCCGCATGCGCGAGCACGATGATCGGCTCCTGGGAACCGTGAGCGTCGCTATTGACTCGCCGGAGTACGGCCTGCCCCTGGCCGAGACCTTCCCCGAGCAGTTGGAGGACCTCCGCAAACGGGGACGGTGCGTTGCAGAGGCCATCATGCTGGCACATCGGCCGGACGGTTCGAAGCCCTCGCCGTTCGGGGAGTTCCAGCAGCTTCTGATGCTGCTTCGTTGCGTGACGGACTACGCGCGCCTTCACGAGGACGAAGGAACGAGGGTCCGCGACCTTTTCATACAATGCCATCCCCACCATGTGAATTTCTATAAACGGAAGCTCGCCTTCGAGGTGGTGGACGGGCCGCGTCCGTGTCCCAGCGTGCGCGGCGCCCCGGCCGTGCTCATGCATCACGATATGGATACCATTTTCGAACGCTCCCAGCGGCTCGTACCAAAGGCTAGCCGTTTCTTTCTTTCCCGCGAGCCGGACCCGGCTATCCGCGATAGCGGCTATCGGCTGCGGGGAGAGGACGTAATCCGCCTGCTCGCGCTCAAGCCGGAGCTGTGGCGGAGCGTTGCCCGTCGCAAACCCGCCTGCGCGAACTTCGCCGCGATGCGGCCCGACCTCTCAAGCGTATTGCCCGGGGGCATCCCGCGGGTCGTACGCCTGGCGGTACCGCAAACCGATGAGGCGGCCCACGCCCGGCGGGAGGCCGTCGCGTAAGTCAGGCTGCACCCTCGCTGCCAGGCGGACATAGCGAAACGCACGGCACCGCTCTCGACCGGAGGAAGCGGTGTCCCGTTGCGATTCTCCGCAGCGACCGCCTTGTCCGCCGCGGCAGCCCTCCCGTATAGTCCCCCTCATGGAAACCAGCGGGCTGCTGATTGACGGGTTGATCGTCGTTCTGTATTTCGTTGCCATCACGGCCATCGGCCTGTACGCCGGGCGCAAGGAGAAGACCCTCGAAGACTACGCCCTCGGCGGGCGCAGGATCCCCTGGTGGGCCGTGGCGGCGTCCATCATCGCGGCCGAAACGAGCGCGGCCACGTTCATCGGCGCCCCGGCGGAGGGCTTCAAGCACCGCGGCATCGTGTACGCGCAGATTACCCTGGGGTTGCTCTTCGGCCGGATCCTCGTGGGGCAGATCTTCCTCAAGCCCTACTACACGTACCGCGTCTATACGGTGTATGACTTTCTCACCGTTCGCTTCGGCCCGAAATCGAAGAATTACGTGTCGATCCTTTTTCTGGTCATGCGAACGCTCGCGTCGGGGGTACGGCTGTACATCCCATCGCTGGTGCTCGTGCTGGCATGGCGGCTGTTCGTGCAGCACAAGGAGGTGCAGTTCGCCACGCTGGACTCCTGGGTGCCGTACGCGTGGGCGATTCTCCTCATCACGGGCCTCACATGCGCCTACACCGCCCTGGGCGGCATCAAGGCCGTGATCTGGACGGACCTGATCCAGGCCTCACTGATGATCGCCGCTGCTTTCGTGGCTGTGGCGACGCTCCTGATGAAGATCGGCGACGGCAGCCTGGCTCAGGGTTTCGCCGTGCTCGTCCGCCACGTCCCGGAGATGAAGTCGTTCAGAGGGTACGCGCTTACGGGCTTCGAAGAGGCCGCACCGGGCATGACCACGTGGGAACTCGTCAAGCTCCTGCTCGCGAACAAGTACACCCTCCCGGCCACGCTGATCGGCGGGACGGCCAGCGCGATGGCCGCGTTCGGCACCGACCAGGACATGGTCCAGCGCATGCTGACGGCCAAGGACGTCAAGCGGAGCCGGCGGTCGCTCATCTCGGCCGCGCTGACGGCCATTCCGATCACAACGGCGTTCTCATTCATCGGCGTGCTGCTCATCGCGTACTACGAGCTGAACCCGCAACTGCGTCCTCCGGCCGACAACGACGTGTTCGGCGCCTATATCCTCAAGGGAATGCCGGTGGTCATCCGGGGCTTCGTGCTGGCGTCGATTTTCGCGACGGCGATGGGGTCGCTCAGCGCCGCCCTGAACTCGCTCGCGACGAGCATGACGAACGACTGGTACGTTCCCTATTTCGCGCGGAACCGCGAGGAGGGCCATTACGTCAACGCCGCCCGCGTTTTCACCGGGGTTTTTTCGCTGCTCATGGTTCTGGCGGCCGTCGGCACCGCATACGTGAACGTGAAGGACCCGACGCTGACGATTATCCCGCTGGCTCTCGGCATACCGGGATGGTTCCTGGGTCCCATGCTCGGGGTGTTTCTCCTCGGAATGCTCACGCGCCGCCGGGGATCGGACGGCGGCAATGTGATCGCGGCGACGGCGGGCATTGTGGTGGTGTTCCTGCTGAGCGGCAGCCACGTCGACGTGGCCAATCTCTTCGCCCCTCCGAACACGCGCTACGAGCTGCCGTCGTGGATGCCGCGGGTTGCGTTCACGTGGTTTCAACTGATCGGCGCCTCGACGACGCTGGCGATCGGGCTGCTCTTCCGCACGCCCGAACACGTCGTCGAGAACGCGGCCCGAAAAGCGCAAGAGGGAAGCGCCCGTTGACACCGCGGGCCGGGCCGCCGGCAAGACCGCCCGAGACCGCTCACGCCGGATTGCCGGGCGCGCGGCATCGGGTATCATGGCGGGTCGTATCCTCACGGTGAGAAATGAGTGAATCCGTCCTCGCGCAACCGGAGCCCCGAACACGCAACCCCTGGATGTGGGTGCCCTCGCTCTACTTCGCACAGGGCATCCCCTATGTGGTTGTCGCCATGTCCGTCTCGGTGGTCATGTACAAGCGGCTCGGCGTTTCCAACGCCGAGATTGCTTTCTACACAAGCTGGCTCTACCTGCCCTGGGTCATCAAGCCGCTCTGGAGCCCGTTCGTCGATCTGTTCCGCACGAAAAGGTGGTGGACCGTCACGATGCAGGGGCTTGTCGGCCTGACGCTCGCGGCCGTAGCCTTCGCCATTCCGCTTCCCAACTTCTTTTTTCAGGCGACCCTCGCCCTCTTCTGCCTCGCGGCGTTCAGTTCCGCCACACACGACATCGCCGCCGACGGCTTCTACATGCTCGCGCTGCCGGAGCACCAGCAGGCCGCCTTCGTCGGCGTCCGCAGCACATTCTACCGGATCGCCATGATCACCGGTGAAGGGCTTCTCGTGGTGCTGGCCGGGCTGATTGAGAAACGCACCGGGCGTATCCCGTTCGCGTGGTCGATCACGTTCGGCGTCGTGGCGGTCCTGTTCCTGTGTCTGTTCGCGTACCATGCGTGGATCCTGCCGCGCCCGGCGGCCGATGCCCCCAAGACGCACAGCGGCTCCGGCGGCGTCTCGCGGGAGTTCTTCCGCGTCTTTGCCAAGTTCTTCACGAAGGACCGCATCGTGCTGACGATGGCCTTCCTGCTGCTCTACCGGTTTGCCGAGGCCCAGCTCATCAAGATGATCGGCCCGTTCCTGCTCGACCCGCCCGCCAAGGGCGGGCTCGGCCTGACCACGCAACAGTTCGGCTTCGCCAAGGGAACCGTCGGCGTGGTGGGTCTGCTCTGCGGAGGCATTCTGGGCGGCGTCGTGATCTCACGGCACGGCCTGAAGCGATGGCTGTGGCCGATGGTGTTGTTCATCAACCTGCCCGGGTGGATCTACATCCTGCTGGCCTACACCAGGCCCAGGAACCTCGCCGTGATCAGTGCGGCCGTCGGCGTCGAGCAGTTTACGTACGGATTCGGGTTCACGGCCTACATGCTTTACATGATCTATGTCGCCGAAGGCGAACACAAGACGGCCCATTACGCGCTCTGCACGGGCTTCATGGCGATGGGGATGATGCTACCGGGCATGCTCAGCGGATGGATGCAGCAGACGCTCGGGGGCTACCAGAACTTCTTCATCTGGGTGGTAATCTCGACGATCCCGTGTTTCGTGGTCTCGTCGCTTATCCGGGTCCCCGAGGATTTCGGCCGGAGGCGATCTGTCCCGCAAGCGCCGCTCTGCACCCGTTGCGGCTATAACCTTACCGGCAATGTGAGCGGGACGTGCCCCGAGTGCGGGACGGCCGTTCCGGCAGCCACAAAGGCGTAACACGCGCCCCCTGCCGCCGCGCCGCGACCTTTCTCCGAACGAAGACGGCCGACGAGGGCTCCACCGGCACGCCCGTCGGCCGCCTGGAATACACGTGCCCGTTCGGCCGGCCGTTCAACCGACCGGCCGACATCATCGCATCAGAGGCCGCCGCCCCGCCGCGTCGCCCGCAGCAACAGCAAACCGGCGAAGCTCATCATCGCCATCTCGACGATCCCGAAGCCGCAGAACCCGAACGGCGGCGGTGTCACGGATCCGCCGTTGCCGCCGGTGCCGCCGTCGCCCCCGGCGCCGCCATCGCCGCCGCTGCCGCCGCTTCCACCACCGCCGCTCCCGCCGCCGGTGACGACGATATTGATCGTGACCGACTTGACACCGCCGCGCCCGTCATTGACCGTCAGGACAACCGCATACGTCCCCGCGACGGCGTACGTGTGCGTGACGGTGGCGGTCGTTGCCGTCTGCGTGTCGCCGAAATCCCACGCAAAGCTGAGGACGTCGCCGTCAGGGTCCGACGAGCCGCTTGCGTCGAAGTGGACAGTCAGCGGATCGTTGGCGTCCGCCGTGTAGCTGAGGGAGGCGGTCGGTACGCCGTTCGCGGCAGTACCGCCGGAACTGACGGTGACATCAAACTCCCGCGTAGCGACGCCGCCGCGCCCGTCACTGACGGTCAGAACCACCTTGTACGTGCCACTGCCGGCGTACTTGTGCGCGACGGTCTTGCCGGTGCCGCTTGTTCCGTCGCCGAAGACCCAGGCGAAGCTCAGCGTATCGCCGTCCGGGTCCGTGGAGCCGCCGGCGTCGAAGTTGACGGTGAGAGGATCGTTCGCGTCCGTCGCCGAGGACACGACCGCCACGGGCGGCCTGTTGACGACCGCACCGCCGCCGCCACCACCGCCGCCACCACCACCGCCGCTGCCGCTGAACTCATACGCCCCCATGTCCACAACCGCGTTGACAATACGCGGCTGGCCGTCGCGGTCGGTCGTAACCCCTGCCGGAAGAGCCGCGTTGCTCCCCTTGTCGATGCAGGGTGAGCCGGTCCGAAGCCGGAAATCGTTCGTCCCGGCAAAGAGCGGGTCGGCGCCGATATTGCCTGTGCCACCGAGCGAACCCGTCCAGCCCTCAACGCAGGAGTAGCTGATGGCCGGCGAGCCCCCGCCGATCTGGGCGGCCTGGGTCCTGTCCGCGGTGGAGCTGTTGGCCCACAGAATGCAGTTTATGATGACCGGCGTGCTGTCCGTATTCCACACTCCGCCGCCGTTGACCGTCGCCTGGTTTGCACTGAGGGTGCAGTTGACAAGGGTCGGGGCGCTGTTCGATTCATTGCGCATCGCAGCCCCGTCAGCCGCCGCCACGTTCCCTCCGAAGACGCAGTTGGTGAGTGACGGAGCGCTGCCGTAGTTCCAGATCGCGCCGCCGTATCCTGCCGAGTTGCCGCTGAACGTGCAGCCGATCAGAACCGGACGGCTGTCCGTAACGTTCGCCAGGGCGCCGCCGCTGGATGAGGCCGCATTGCCCGTGAACTCACAGTTGGTGATCCTCGGGTTGCTGCTTTCGTTGCGCATTCCGCCGCCATACCGGGCGTAGTTGCCCGTGAAACAGCAGTTCGCCACGGTGGGGTTGCCGAACTCATTGTACATGCCCGCACCGGACTCGATGGTCGAGCCTATGGCGTTTCCCGCCGTGATCGTGAAGCCGTCGAGCACGGCGG
The DNA here is from genome assembly GCA_964653435.1 of uncultured Planctomycetales bacterium. Taxonomy (GTDB): domain Bacteria; phylum Planctomycetota; class Phycisphaerae; order UBA1845; family PWPN01; genus CAZMVY01. Next base: position 56,643 of record CAZZFA010000015.1, read on the forward strand.
TAGCATCGGTCCCGCTGCCGGTCACGACGACGAAGCTGTTGTCATCCCTGCCGGCCGCGCCGATCTCGCCGCTCAGGACGGTCGTATTCGCCGTCGGGTTTCGCTGAGTCCGAAGCGTCTCACCGCCCGCGAAGCCGCCGTAGAGGGCCACGCCGTTCTTGAGCTGAAACGTCTTGCCCCGCACGACCTCCGGGTTTGCGGGGTCCGGGGTCTCTGCGGTGGGCTTGTACGTGCCGGCGGCGACCCAGATCTCCGTACCGGCAGTGGCGGCCGTCAGGGCCGCCTGGAGATCGGTATAGGCGTCCGCCCAGCTTGTTCCGTTGTTGGCCCCGGTGGCGCCGGCCTTCACATAGACGGTGCCGGCATGAAGCACAGCCGGCGGGGCGAGAACAACCGCCACGGCGAAGGCGGCGCAGAACAGACCACGTGTCTTCAGATTCGTCGCTGCATTCCTCATGAACCGATCTCCTTGGATCCCAATGAAACTATTCACCGAACTCTTCCGCATCGTTTCCGCTTCCCCGCTATCGCAGCTATCCTCTGCTCGGAGCGAGAGATACGGATGCTGCCCCCGGACTCGTGCTGCCCCGTTGCAACCGAAGGCTCCGACCGTGGATTATAGCAGAAGCCAGGTGCCAAGGGGACATCGTTTCGCGATAACCGGCAGCCCCCCGAACAGCAAGCGACCGGCCCGCACGCCTAGGCAAATCCGCCCTCGAGAATATCGGCCCTTTGTGGGAGCGTTCGATTCATAAAAAAGCGGACCGGGGGCGCCGCAGACCTCTCGGATGCACGCGGGTGTCACACTTTCATCGCGCGGAAGAGAGGCCGGCAACGAGCTGTTCGAGAAACTTGCGCGAAGCACGCAGGAACGCGGCGGGATCTTCGTCCGGCGGCACCTCGCCGCTGACAACCAGCCAACCGTCATACCCGCTGCGTGCGGCCATCTCGACGACGGCCGGTATGTTCGTCCCGCCTTGGCCTGCCTGCACAGGTCGTCGGCCGATATGGTCGGAGAGTCGAATCAGGCCCGCGCGACCCGGGAACTCACGAAATGCGTGGCAGGGGTTGACGGCCGCGCAGTGGAATTCGCCGCAATCGATGGCGAGCTGAACGGTTTCGCGCGGCATGGTCCCGAGCACATACCGCAGGTCCTCCAGTTGCTCAATCCGGGTACCGCGGCGATTGGCCAGATGAATCTGCATGCCGAGCCGCCCGGCGTACGACGCCGCTTCACGAAGCCCGGCAATGAGCAGGTCAAGATCCTGTCGCTTGCGATCGCCCGCCGCGAGGCTTATCGACATGAGGCCCACCCGCCGGGCCAGGCGCAGGTGCCGGCAGACGCATTGCACGCCGGCAGCCATGTCTTTCGCCGATTCCGCGGCCAGGGGGGCGCCGGCTACCGAGGAGATCGCCAGGGCGTACCGGGTCTGCAATTCGGTCAGCCCGCGCGAGGCGTCCTCGCCCGGGCCGAACGCCTCCTCGATCTGGGCGCAGGACACATCGACGGCGACGTAGCCGGCACCGTGGATCTCGCGCAGGGCATCGGCCAGCGGACGACCGCCCAGACAGGATGTGCTACAACTGACGCGCATGGCCGGCGAGAGTCTCCCGCGCAAGCAGGTCGCGACGGACCCACAGGATGATGGGCTTGTCGGCCCAACTGATCCGCGCCGGCGCCTGGCCCGATGCGCCCAGGCCCGGAAACTCGGCTTTGTAATCCACGCTCCAGGCGTTCGTAACGGCCGTGCCGGGCTCATCCGCAACGGCCACCAGCACGTCGGGCATCGGCACCAACGAACGCGGTGTCGCCGCGCGCGGCAGGAGGTAGAGCCGGTTGCCGAAGACATCCACGGGCGGCAAGCAATACGGGGCGGGCTCGGCGAACGTGGCGATCGTCAACGGTCCGAAACGGGCCTCGATGTCCGCCAGACGCTCCGCCGCGGCGAGACGTGTGCCGCCGCGGACGTCAACGAGGAAATGCCTGACGTAGCTGCGACTCCGCGGCACCACCGTCAACACAAGCACCACGGCGACGAGAATGCGCACGAACGGCCGGCCGGCGCGCAAGCGGGAGACAAGCACCGCCGCGGTGATCGCCAGCGTAATATCCGGGAAGATTGCGAAGCGGCCGTATTCGCCCGGTTTCCCTGCAGCCGCCACGGCGAACTGCGCAAAGATGATCACGGCCGGGGCCAGCAGCAACCACAGCGGCGCCGCACGGCTCGCTTGCGGGCCATCAGAGCTTTTCGCCGGGCCGTCTCGGACGACGAGGACAAGCACGCCAAGGAAAAGGACGCCGAGCAAGCCGATCTGCGCCGTCAACGGGGACGTTCCCTCGGCGACGAGCGCCGTCGCGCGGCGAAGCCCCTCCGCCGGGCCGCCTCGTGGAAACATGGCCAGGGTGTTTCCGATGTTCGAACGCAGAACGTCGGGATTCACAAAGAGGTTGACCAGGACGTACGGGTTGGTCGCGAAGTAGGCGATGCCGCCGACGGCGCACGCGGCCAGCGTGTGTGTCAGACGCCGCAGCCAGGGCATCCTGCGCAGCAGCGTCATGAGCGGGATCACGACGAAGACCGGCAGGCATGACAATACCATGCCGAACGAGGCTCCGCATAGAATCCCTGCCGTCACCACCGACCGCCACGTGCCGCGCTCGACATAACGAATGGCGGCCAGCACGGCATAGAGCATGAGCACCGCGCCGGGGAGATGCGGCTTGGCCTCGTGGGCCATGTTGATCACGACGGGCAGGAGCACGAAGAGCAGGGCCGCGAGGACACCGGCGAAGGCAGGTTCCGGGTTCCGGGTTCCGGGCTTCGATGGGATTCCATGATCGCCCACGGCAAGGCCGGCGGCAAGCCGCCGGGCAAGCCAGAAGGCGGCCGGCACGCCCGCCAGCCCGAAGGCAACGACGTAGCAGCGGGCGACGACATAGAACCGGCCGAATGCCTCGGGACGATCGAGGTAATATGTCAGGTCGCTCCTGAGCGCGACGCATCGGACCAGCGAGCAGACCTTCAGCAGGGCGCCGATGGGATAGACGAACAGCCCCCCGTACTGGTACAGCCTGGGGTCAAAGTCGCGCTGGGCCGGCTTCATCGACGCCAGCGCCATCATCGTGACCATTTCATCCGGCTGACGCGTGTAGAGGCGATAGCGGAGAATGATCGCGGCGCGTTTCGCGTCGGTATCGTTCAATATGACGGGGCGTGTGGTCGGGCCGATGGGGTTCACATCCACGTCCGCGCCGCGGCGGGCATCATCGCGACGATCGGCCTTCGCCAGCTCCGCGATCTTCGCGCCGGGCCAGGGCGGGCGCCCGCCGAAGAGAAACGGGTCGATCCTACGCGACGGCAGCCCCCAGGTGATGCCCGTCAGGAACAGGACCGCGCCAAGCACGGCGATACCTGCGAGACCAGGGCCAGCGTATCGGGGAGTTCGCGGCGGCTCGGCGCGCTGGGGCATGAAACCAATGTACCGTGCCGGGCGGCGCGGGCAAGCATGCCGCCGACCGCGCGTCGGGGGGCTGCGTCGGAGCTGCGCGGCAGACGATGCGGCCGCGCCCGCCTCCAGGCAACCCCTTGGGCTCCGGCATGGCGCCGCCGGAGAACCGCCCGGGGAAGCCTCAGACCCCCGCGTGCCCCAGCACAATGTCCCCGATCGTGCATGCCGCGAGCAACAGGCTTACGATGCCGTTGATCGTGAAGAACGCGAGGTTGACCCGCGACAGATCGTCGGGGTGGACCAGCAGGTTCTCCACAAGCAGAAGCACGGCGACGGCCGCCACGCCGACGGCGTACAAGCAGCCGAGCCCTGCCAGCGGGATGAGCGACGCAAGCAGCAGAACGGTCATCGCGTGCGCGGCCCGCGCGATCCACAGGGCCCCGGCGATGCCCAGCCTCGCGGGCAGGCTGTGGAGCCCCTCGCGGCGGTCGAAGTCCGCGTCCTGGCAGGCGTAGATGATGTCGAAACCGCCGATCCAGCACGTAACGGCGCCCAGAAGGACCAGCGCCGGCGGGCCGATCGACGCCGGGTGAATCGCCAGCCACGCGGCCGGCGGGGAGAGCGCGATGGCCGAGCCGAGTACGAAGTGCGACCAGCGTGTAAACCGCTTCGTGTACGAGTAGAAACACAGATAGATCAGAACGGGGACGGCCAGAGCAACCGGCCAGACGTTCGCATCGACCCACAGGAAGGCGGCGCAGGCGCCGACGAAGACGAGGCACGCGACAACGAAGAACGCAATCGCCTTCGGCATGGAAATCGTGCCCGCCGGCAGCGGCCGGTCGGCCGTGCGCGGGTTACGCGCATCGATGGCGGCATCGGCGATCCGGTTGAACGTCATGGCCGCCGACCGTGCGGCAACCATGCAGATCACGACCAGCACGAGCTGCAGGAGTCCGGGATACCCGGACGGGCGCTCGCGGCCGGCGAGAAACGCGGCAATGAGGGCGAACGGCAGCGCGAAGACGGAGTGGTGAAGCTTGATCATACCCGCCCACAGGGCGAGGGAAGAGCGTTGTGTGCCCGGTACGGGGCGCGGCGCGGACCGCGCGGGGGTTTCATTCGACGGCCCGGTCTGGCGCTCGGCGGTCGACATCCACGTTTCTCGCGATCCGGCGGCCCCGGCGGGGCATCAGAGCCCGGAGGCCCTGCGCGCCCGCAGACGGGCCTCCGACGCTGCGGCCCATCGCGTCTTGAGGTTGTGCGGTATGTTGATGAGGTCGAGCACGCGGCCCGCCACGAAGTCCAGGAGATCGTCGATGCTTTGCGGATTCATGTAGAATCCCGGCGACGCGGGGCAGATGATCGCGCCGGCGCGGCTCAGCCGCAGCATGTTCCGCAGGTCGATCGGGCTTACCGGCATCTCGCGCGGAACGAGCACGAGCCGCCGACCCTCCTTCAGGGTGACGTGAGCCGCGCGCGTGATCAGGTTGTCGCCCAGGCCCGCCGCCACGGCGCCGAGCGTGTTGCTGCTGCACGGGCAGATGACCATGCCGTCGGTGAGGAATGACCCGCTCGCCGGCGCCGCCCCGACGTCCCTGTATCCGTACATCGCAATCCGGGCGGCCGCGGCCCCGACCAGAGACGCCGGCGTCAGCCGCCTGATACCCAGTTCGTCCGCGACGAGCTGCCGCCCGAGCGGCGAGACGATCAGATGCACGTGCGTGCCCGCTTCCTCGGCCGTCAGCAGTTGCAGGAGGCGCCGGGCGTAGGCGGCGCCGCTGGCCCCCGTGATTGCGACGATGATCTGCTTTACGGACGCCGCCATCCGGCCTTCGCCTCCGCGCCGACGCCCAGCGACGTCAGCAGCGTCACCTGCTTCTGCGCCTCTTCGGCCCAGACGGACTGCGGGTAGTTCCGGACCACGGCCTCGAACGCGGCCAGAGCCTCCGGCGGGCGGCTGTCCCGCAGGTAGGCCTCGCCAAGCCGATATCCCGCCTCGGGCACGGCGTCCGCATCCGACCGTCCTTCGTACATGCGGATGAAGCGATTGAGTGCATCGATCTTCAGGCTGGCGGATCGCTCGTTCAGGATTTCCTCGAGCATCAGGTTGTCCCGGAGCCTGGAAAGGGGATACTGCGCGAGCAGCTCCCGGAGATTCCGCGCATAGAGCCGGTGGCGCGGATCGCACCGGAGGTACTTCACGAGCGGGGCGTCCGACCGGATTTCCGGCGGGTCCGCCAGTTGCGGATCACGGTTCAGCCGGAGCAGATCCCGGAACCGGCGGGCATCGGTCACGACCGCCTTCACGCGAATGTCGAGCGTGGCGGTCGGGGGCGGCTTCTCCAGGCCCGTCGGCAGGTGCGACGCGATTGCCGGCGCCGTTGTCTGGGCGGCTCCGAACTTCGCGATCAGCCGCTCCAACAGCTCCAGGGCCCGATCGATCCGCCCGGCACGAGCCTCCAGCTGGGCTGCGCGGTAGAGCGCGACGCTGGCCGCCGGAGAGTCCGGGTACTGCTCATACAGGGTCGTCCACGTGGGCAAGGAGACCTGGTTCGGGAAATCCTGGTAGTAATGAAGATTGCCCTCCCGACGGAAGGTCTCGATGTCGATCCGCATGTCCTGCGCGCGACCCTTGATAAACAGGACGTTCGGCAGATACTCGCTGCGGGGGAAGTCGGCACCGAACCGGTCGCAGGCCTGCACCGCCTCATACTGCTGAGTCTGAAACAGATTCAGCTTGTCATCGGCGGCGCCGCACGGATCGAGCTGGTACGCCCAGAGCGTCCGGATCTCCCGCTCAATGTCCGCCACGCTCCGAAGGACGTCGGGGCCGCCCGGCCGGCCGACCCGCTCGGCCTCCTCCGTCCATCGCCGGACAGCGAGTTCGTGAATCACGGCGGAGGCGTCCTGATCGCGAAAGCAGGTCGTCGAGCGGGGGCCGTAGTCGTTTTCGAGCAGCCGATAGTAGAGTTCGTCGCGCCCCACCTTGGCCTCGAACAGGACGATCGGGGTGATGAACATCACGGCCATCAACGGGGCGATGGCACCCGGGCGGTAGTTCACGATCCGCGCGATCAGCAGGACGACGCCGATCACCAGGCAGGAGGCGAGCACCGCGAGCAGACACGGGGCATACAGCGCCGCCGAGCCGATCGGGGTGATGTAGGACGCTTCCACGGAGGGGTTGCGCGTGGCGTTGTAGAAGTAGAGCGTCACGGGGATCAGCGCGATGAGCGCCGTCGCGTAGCGGAAGGAGAACCGCAGCGCCGGGAGGCGCGTGAGGATGCACGACAGGGTGATCGTCAGCGCCAGCCAGGGAAACATGGCCACAAAGGCCACGATGGCGATGAAGATGAAGGCGCACGGCAGACGATAGAGCATCGCCACGAGGATGGGCACGGACACGAGCGACGCGAGGAGCAGCCCGAGGACCACGATCTGCATCGGGGCCTGCTGGACGTTGATCGGGGAGATGAGGAAATCGATGAGCGTAACCTGTTGCGCGGCAGCCGGGTTGAAGGTCTGCCAGAACAGCCGCCAATAGTCGTCGGCCAGGAAGGGGATGGGCTGCCCCGTGCGGAGCCAGAAGGCGAAACCGCCGAGCCCGGCGAAAAGCAGCCCGTCGATCAGCAGGAGGATGATCGCGCGGCGGCGGTATTTCGGCTGCGTCCGCGACCACACATCCAGATGCGGCGTCTCGGTCGGGCGGGGCGTGGCGAGGCGGCGGATCGCGCGAACGAATCGTTCGGCAGACCGCCCCGGGTGGGCCACGGCATGAACCACGGTGTTTCTGGCATCCGCCATCGTCTACTTGCGAGCCCGATAGACCGACACGATACCCAGCGTGAGCGGAAAGACGTCCACCCCGGCGAATCCCACGCGACGCAGCGAGGCGACGATTCCCGCCCGACCCGGAAAGGATAACACCGACTGCGGCAAATAGCGATACGCCCCCGACCGGTCGCGCGAAACGATCGAGGCCGCCAGCGGCATTACGCGTGTGAAGTAAAAACGATAGAGGCTCCGCAGCCCCGGCGCCGACGGCATCCCGAACTCCAGGAGCACGGCCCGACCGCCGGGCTGAAGAACCCGCCACATCTCCCGCAGCCCCTCCTCGAGATTCTGGAAATTCCGGATTCCAAACGCGCAGGTCACCAGCGAGAAGCTGGCGTCGGCAAACGGCAGCGCGGCGGCGTCCGCCTGGCACCACCGCGTTACCCCGTCGGATCGCGGCAGGGCGAACCGGAGCATCTCCCCGGCGAAGTCCACGCCTACGATCCGCCGTGGCGCCGGCGTTGCGCGGGAAAACGCCCGGCACACGTCCCCCGTTCCGCATGCCACGTCCAGCAGCGTATCCTCTGACCGGACACCCGCCGCGCAAACCATCGCGCGGCGCCACGCGGCATCGCGCCCGGCCGAGGCGAGACGATTGACCATCTCGTAGGTCGGAGCGATCGCGTCAAACATCGATCGCACCCGCCTGGCCTTGTCCGGCTGCACGTGCGGGGCCGCGAGCCCCTTGGCATCCCAGGCGGCTACCGGTCTCCCTTCGGACATGGCACCATTTTAGCCGCCCGGAGCTGCACCGTCCCGCCGGGCCTTCCGGCGGCCGCCGGCCCCCGACCAGCCGCGCGCCGCAATGAGTGGAGCAAATACCTCATTTTGTCCGATCTATGGTCTCGTACCTTATCGCCAAGAGGAGAACTGCCGTGTCGTGGCGTCGCCTGCTTCTGTCGCTCGCCCTGGTCAGCCTCGGAACCTGGTGTCTGGTGCTGGTATCGCAAGCCAGCCAGACGACTACGCCCCCGGCGACCACAGATACAGGAACGTCGGCGCCGGCGTCAGGAACGGCTCGGGCATATTCACATTGAGCAGGCTGTAGTTGTTCACCGTACCGCCGCCGGGGACGCTCGAATAGATGTTCGGCTTCCACCCGAGCGGACGGCGGTACGTCACCACGCGCACCCGCGTCGCGTCCGCCATCTTCTTCGCCACGGCCAGGCCGTCCCGCAGCGTGCCGATGCGGTCGATGAGGCCCAGTTCCAGGGCTTGTTGAGCGGTCCAGACTCGCCCGTCGGCGATCTCGCGTACCCTCTCCTTGCTCAGTCGCGGCCGGCCGTCCGCCACGACCTCGACGAACCGGTCGAAGAAATCGTCAATCAGCCCCTGGAAGATCTTCCTCTCCTCCTCCGTCATCCCCCGCCAGGGCGAGCCGGCATCCTTCAGGCGACCGGACTTGATCGCCACCGTCTGCACACCGATCTTGTCCAGCGTCCCTTTGAGATTGAATGTCTGCATGATCACGCCGATGCTCCCGATGACGGACGAGCGATTCGCCACGATCTCGTCACAGCCGCACGCCACGTAGTAGGCCCCGCTCGCGCCGACATCCATGATCATCGCGACGACCGGCTTGGGGTGCCGCGCCGTCTTGCGGAACCGGAGGATCTCCTGATACATGATGTCCGCGGCGGTAACCGTTCCACCGGGCGAGTTGATCCGCAGCAGGACGGCCTTGACCGAATCATCCTCGGAAGCCTTGCTGAGATTCTCCACGAGGAGCGAGACGGGGTTCTCCCCTTCGCCGATGAGTTGCGGCATGCTCCCGTTGATGAGCACGCCGCTGACATCGATCTGAGCGATCTTCGGCGGGGCCAGCCCGCCCTCGTTGATCAGCACCGTCTCTTCCAGTGCCCGGTCCACGGGTACGGGCTCGATCTTGTACGCCGAGGGTGCACAACCGGCCGCGGCACACATCACGCAGACCGCGCTCAGCGTACGCCGGAGGGATCCTTGCACGAAGGCGGCAATCTGTGCTCTCACGGGTTATACTCCTTTTGCAGAGGCCGACGATTGTCCGGGGCATTGTAGTAGCCCTGCCCGGTCCGGCCAACAGGAGACAACGGAGTGAGGCTCTCGCCGGAGGAGTTCGAGGAACTGGTGGACGAGGCACTGGAGTCGATCCCTCCGCCCTTCGAGCCGTACATGGACGGCCTGGCGGTCGATGTGGAACCGATGCCCGACGAGCAGACGCTCGAGGAAATGGGCATCGACGACCCGCGAAGCCTGCTGGGGCTCTACCGCGGCACGCCGTTGACCGCCCGGAGCGTCGAGCAGTCGCTGCGAATGCCCGACTCCATCGTCATCTACCAGCGGAACATCGAGCGGCTGTGCCGCACCAGGCAGCAGCTCGTGGAGCAGATCCGCAAGACGATCCTGCACGAAGTCGGCCACCACTTCGGCATGGACGAACGGGAGCTGGGCGAGATGGGCTACGGTTGACCGATCGCCGCCGACGAGGGCGGCGGCGCCGGGGGCATCCCGCGCGGGCCGGGCGGGGGACGCCCTTCGTGAGACGTTCGCGTTTGCACCCGATCCGGGTTACACTTCCGCGGTTGAGATCCCTGGCGAACCCGCTGTATGTCCACCCTTGGAATGGATGATCCCGGGGCATCGGGTGTGGCCCTGCCGACGCCGATCGAGCACGCCCTGGTCACGGCGCCCGGTGGCGCGGCCGCGTCGACGGCCTCGCCCATCCTCCGCGGAAACGTCGGGCGGGCGCTCATCTGGCTTGCGCTGCCGGTCCTGGGCGAGCAGGTGCTGAACATGTGCGTCCTGCTGACGGACATGTTCCTCGCCGGCTTCATCAGCCCTGAGGCGACCGTGGCCGTCGGGCTGGCCGCTCAGTTCGCCTGGCTCGTGGGGATTATCTTCGGGCTGGTCGGCACGGCGGCGACGGCGATGGTGGCACGGGCCATCGGGCAGCAGCGCCCCGACGAGGCGAATCACTTTGCCAACCAGGCGGTGGCGATGGCGATCGGCATGGGGGCCGCCGCGTCGATCACGGTCATCAGCATGGCGGCGTATGTGCCGACGCTCTTCGGCCTGCACAGCGGGGCCGCGGCGCTGGCAACGCACTTCATCCGGATTCACGGCCTCGGCCAGGTGCTCTGGGGTGCGATGTTCGTCGGCAATGCCTGCATGCGCGGCGTCGGGGACACGCGGACGCCCCTGCGGCTGATGGCCGTCGTGAACCTGTGCAACATGGCGGTTTCCGCCGTGCTCTCGCTGGGCCTGCCGGGCGTCGTTCCGCGACTCGGCGTGAGCGGGATCGCAGCCGGCACGGCCATTGCGCAGACGTTCGGGGGCATTCTCGTGATGGCAACCCTGGCCCGGGGCGGCGGACGGGCGAAGGCCGCCGTAATCACCGGCGCGGCGGCGCTGCGGCTCCGGCTGCATCAGATGCGTCCGTGCCCGGCCACGATCTGGCGACTCCTGCGGATCGGCGTACCGGCCGGACTCGACGGGGTGACGATCTGGGTCGGCCAGCTTCTCTTCGTGCGGATCATCAACGGGTTGGCCGCCGGTGATGAACAGACTCACATCTACGCGGCCCACATCATCGGCATCCGCATCGAGTCGCTGTCGTACCTCTCCGCGTACGCCTGGGCGACGGCCGCCGCGACGATGGTGGGCCAGTCGCTGGGCGCCCGCGACCCGGATCGCGCGGAGCGGAGCGGGCAGATCGCGGCGAGGCAGGCCGCCGCGATTGCGGTCGTCCTGACCGTCTTCTACCTCACGATGGCGCCCCGGCTCTACGGTCTGTTTACGAGCCAGCAGCGCGTGATCGACATCGGCGTGCCGGCCCTGCGGTGGCTGGCACTCTTCCAGATTTCCTGTGTGCTGATGATCGTCTATCCTGGCGCCCTGCGCGGGGCGGGTGACACCCGGTTCCCGCTGATGTTCGCGGTTGTCGGGATGGCCTTCGTGCGGCTGCCGCTGGCGTGGCTGGGCGGGCATGTGCTGCGCTGGGGGCTGCCGGGGGCGTGGATCGGCATGTTCGGCGACATGACGATGCGGGCGTTGCTGGGCGCATGGCGGTTCCGCCAGGGCGGATGGAAGAGGATTCGCGTATGAGGTCCCGACGGTCCGTATGCCATGTCGCACGCCGCGACGGACTCCGGGCGATGTGGTTCCTCGGGTTCGCCGTCGCCGTTGCGGGCTGTCGCGATACGGCCGATTCCGAGGCGGACCGCGTGAAGTTCCTCTGGTTCGGCAACGAGACGGAGACGCGCACGATCGGCTCGCTCGTCCGGGCGTTCGAGCGCGACAACCCCGGCTGCCGTGTGGATCTGACGACGATCGAGTGGAACCGCTATACGGAGAAGGTCGTCACCATGATGCTCGGCGGGCGCTCGCCGGACCTCGCCCGGATGTCCGTGCAGCACGTGGCCCGTTTCCACGACCTGGGCGCGCTGGCCGATGTGTCTTCCCGTTTCACACCGGAGGAACTGGCCGACTTCGATCCGGCCCGGCTGGCATCGTGCCGTGTCGGCGAAGGCCTCGTGGGCCTGCCCCAGAGCTCGATCGGGCTCGTCGTCTACTACAACCGGGACGCCTTCCGCCGGATCAACGTCGTCCCCCCGCCGACCGTCCACGACGCCTGGACGCTCGAGGAGTTCTCCGAAGTCGCCCGACGCCTCCAGACCGGAGGCGGCATGAAATACGGCTGGGGCACGTTCCGCGGGTTCTTCTCGCTCATGCCGTTCATCTATATGTACGGCGGTTCGCTCTTCGCCGCCGATCTGACGACGCCGCAGTTCTCCTCGCCGCCCGTACTGGAGGCGCTGGAGTGGTTCGTCGATCAGCATCGCCGGGGCATCGCCCCGCCGACATCGTGGTCGACCGGCGGGGACAACGTGGACCGGCTCTTCGTCCTCGGCCGCTGCGGAATGGTCATTCACGGCAGTTGGATGATCTCGAACTATGAGAAGCGCATCCATGACTTCGACTGGGGCGTGACGTACCTTCCGCGCGGCCTGCACGCGGCGACGAACATCGGCGGCGAGAACCTGGTGGTCTTCCGAACGCCCCGGACGGCGGCGGCGGTCAGGCTTCTGAAGTACCTCGCATCGACGGACGCCGTGCGGACATTCTGCTCGCAGGCGAGGTTCATCCCGACGCGCTTGTCGCTGCTCCGCGGTCCGTTCGAGTACGCCTCCCGCGGGGACCTGATGCAGGTGGTGCTCGAGCAATCCCGCGTGTTCCGGCCGGAGTGGGGCCGGGAGCAATCATCGCCGGCGTTCGCGATAATCGCCGATCAGCTCTGTGCGAGGACGGAACTGGCGATCCTGGGCTTGTGCGGCGTGCGCGAGGCGATGCGCGATCTGGCCGACGATCTGAAGGGGCTCCGGTGATGCCACGGCGCGACGGCCACACCACTGCCGAGCTGCAGCCTCGTGCCGATTCTGCGCCGGAGAAGAAGCACCGCACCATGCGCCGGCCGGGCACGGGGTTCCTCTTTCTGCTGCCGAGCCTGATCGTCGTGGGCGTGTTCTCCTTCTGGCCGATCCTGTATTCCTTCGTAATGAGCTTCTGCCGGTGGCAGATCGTCGGGAGCCCGAGCTGGTGCGGACTGGACAATTACGCACGCGCGATCGGCTCGCCGATCTTCTGGACCGCCCTCGGCAACACGGCCCTGTACGCGATGGTGACTGTGCCGGCCGGGCTGGTGCTGGCGCTCGGCACGGCGCTGCTGCTGAATCAGCGGCTTCGCGGGCGGGCCCTGTACCGCGGCGTGTTCTTCTTCCCCGTGCTCGTGTCCATGGTCGTCATCGCGATGATCTGGAGCTGGATGTTCAGCGAGAACGTGGGCATCGTGAACCCGGTCCTCCGCGCGGTCGGGATCGAGCCGCGCGCCTGGATGGCCGACCCGAAGTGGGCCTTCCGCATCATCATGGCGATGAGCGTGTGGAAGGGCTTCGGCTACGGCATGGTCATTTTTCTGGCGGGGCTGTCCGCCATCCCACGATCCTACTACGAAGCGGCCGAGGTCGACGGGGCCGGGCCGTGGCGGCGGTTCCGCCACGTCACGTGGCCGTTACTGCGCCCGACGACGCTCTTCGTGCTGGTGACGGCGTTCATCGGGTCCTTTCAGGTCTTCGATCAGGTCTATGTCATGACGCACGGCGGGCCGGGCTATGCGACGACGGTCCTCGTAAGTTTGATCTACGACGAGGCATACGTGCGATTCCGCATGGGTTACGCCTGCGCCCTGTCGTACGTGCTCTTTGCGGTCATCCTTGTATGGACGGTCATCCAATGGTTCCTGATGCGGAGGGAGGCATGAGGCGGGTTTCGGGGTCCGGGGTCCGGGTTCCGGGGGCACGCGGGGGTACGCGGCGGAATGCGTACCGGCGCTCCGGCCGGGTCGTGGTGCACGTGATCCTGCTCCTTGCCGCCGTGGTCATGGTGTTCCCGTTCTTTTTCATGGTTGCGACGGCCTGCAAAGACGAGGCGGCGTTCGGGAAGGCCGAGTTATTGCCGCAGACGTGGCACTGGCGGAACTTCCCCGATGCGTGGATGTACTCCGATCAGCCGCAGGCGGGCCTGCCCTGGTATCGCCGCGGCATGACGCCGAATCTGCTCGTGAGCACCGCTGTGGCCGTCGCGACGACCCTGCTGACGGTTCTGCTCTCCGCGATGGGCGGCTTTGCCCTGGCCAAGCATCGCTTCCGCGGCTCCGGCTGGTGCTTCGCGGCAATCGTCGCGACGCTCATGGTCCCGGGCCAGGTGACGATGGTGCCGAACTTCGTCACGATCAGCCGGCTCGGCCTGTATGACAGCTACCTCGCCCTCGTGCTGCCGGCCCTGCCGCTGGCGTTCGGGATCTTTCTGATGCGGCAGTTCTTCCTCGGCGTGCCGGATTCCCTGCTGGAGGCGGCCCGGATCGACGGCGCCGGCGAGTGGCGGACGTTCTTCACGGTCGCGCTGCCGCTCTGCAAGCCGGCGATGGCGACGCTGGGGATCTTCACGTTCATGGCGAGCTGGAACAGCTTCCTCTGGCCGCTGATCGTGCT
>CAZZFA010000016.1:0-67244 GCA_964653435.1 uncultured Planctomycetales bacterium
GTGGGTTTCGCACCCACTGAAGACTCACGCCTTTTCACGGCACACCGAAGCATCTAGCTTCTCTGCGCCAACCCGCCGGATTCTTCGTCGCTGCGCTCCTCAGAATGACAAGTCGCGCTACCGCCGCAGCGCGATCCATGCGCGCAAGGCGCGCAAAAGCTACGAGGGAAGACGCTACTCCAGGGAAAGCACCTCCATCTGGCAAGGCGTCGCCCCTTCCGAAAGGTTCCTGACACCCTTAACCTCCCGAGAAATGAGTGCCGTCCAAAAAAGCGGGCATGCCTGCCGGTTGACAGGCATGCCCGTGTCGCCTTTTCACGCCGACTCGGCGCTTATTGGCCCTTCGTCAACGTGACGTTGTCGTAGTTGGCGTAGACGGCCACGGAGGAATACCCCGCGCCGATCCGCATTTCTTCCCAACTGACCGCGCCTTCCGCCGTCGCATAGGCCCGGTTGCCGCTGGCGAGCACGCCGTCGACGTAGAAGTCCATGGTCGTGCTCTTGATGACGATCTTCATCTCATGCCAGCCGGCCGTGCGCGATACGCTTGTGGCGACCCAGCCGTTGCCCGGGCTGAAGGTGACGCGGGCCGAGTACTTGGTCGTGCTGCATCCGGTGTAGATCCCGTACTGGATCAACTGCTTCTGCGTGACCGGACTGTAGTCGCGGATGTCGACCCACTGGTTCGCGGTCCCCGTGGTGCCGGGGTCGTAGAGCCGGAAGGTCAGAATCAGGGGGCTTGCGTCCGTGCCGATGGTCTCCGCGAAGGTCTTCTTGTTCTGCCGCGCGGTGCTGTCGTTCGGGCTGTAGAGCGATTTGGGCGAGCTGTAATAGCGGGCCGTGCTCAACGTGAGGCTCGTGCCGACGGCCGGCCAGACGGCCTGAAAAGCGGCCTGATCGGCATAGCTGTCGAAGTTATCGTTGATGATCGTCACGACCGTCGTCACGGTCAATGTGGCGGCGTTGGAGGTGGCCGAGCCGCAGCCCCCGGTGACGATGCATCGATAGCTCGCCGCGTCATTGCTGTCGGCATTGGAGATGGTCAGCGTCGCGGTCGTTACACCGGAGTAGTGTCCGCCGTTGCTGAGGTTCACCTGGTTCTTCTGCCACTGGTAGCTGAGCGTGCCGTCGCCGGTAGCCGCGACGGTAAACGTGGCCGTACCGCCTGCCGCAACGGTCTGGTTGGACGGGTGCTGCGTGATCGTCGTCGCCGCCCTGAGGGTAAGCGCCGCCTCGTTGGAAGGCGTGCTGCCGTTGGCGTCGGTGACGACGCAGCGGTAGTTGGCGACGTCGCCGCTGTCGGCGCCGGTGACGGTCAGGGTGGCTGTCGTGACGCCGGAGTAGTGTCCGCCGTTGGCAAGATTCACCTGGTTCTTCTGCCACTGATAGGTCAGCGTACCGCTGCCCGTCGCGGCAACGGTGAAGCCGGCCGTCGCGCCGGCGCAGACGTTCTGCGCCGCCGGCTGCTGCGTGATGGTGGGGCCGGAGGGACCCGGAATGTAGACCCACTTGATCGCATCGGAACGGCCGGCGTTGTTGGCCGGGCCGGAGCCGCTGCCCGTGGCGCCGTCCAGCGTGACGCTGTATTGCGTCCCGGCGTAGAGGGTGTACTGACCGAGCGAGTACCAGTTGTTCACGGCGTTGGGGTTGCAGGTCGTGTTCTGGCAGACGCCGACGTTCGTTGTACCGTTGGCGTGCGTGACACGGTGAATCAGCGGGTTGCCGCTGTTGGACGTCGTGCAGTTCGTTGTGAAGACCTCATAGACGCCGGTGGTGCTGGGCGTGAAGCGGAACACGGCGGTCTTGGCGGAACTGTCGAGCGTGCACCAGCGGTGGCCGATGCCGGACGTGCAGCCGGGCGCCGTGCTCTTCGACGAGCCGTTCGACCACGTTCCCGTCTCCGAGTAATTGGCGTAATGCTGGCCGCCTGATCGGCTCTCGACAATGAAAGGCGGCAGCGTGTTGCCGGGGACGACGAGAGCCTGCAACTGAGCCAGCGTGCCGTTGAATACGTCCATGTCCACGGCAGCGTTGATACCGGGAACCACGCCATCGTCGCTGTATTGCCAGAACGCCCAGGTGGGGAACACGCCCGTCGAGGGGTTGCCGTTCTGCGGGTCGGGGTTGACGAAGTACTGCGCGATCCATGCCAGGTGGTCGGTAACGGTGGAGTCGAGATAGTTGATCGCGTAGTTGGGGTTGCAGTAGAGGATCGGCTTGACGCCCGTCAGCCCTTCCACCCGGTGCATCCAGGTGTTGGCCCACTGCGAGAGAGCGGTCCTGCCGAGGACATCGCCGCCCCACTCAAGGTCAAGCACGGGCGGCAGGTAACCGCCGCCGCAATAGGCGCTGGCGGCACCGAGGAAGTAGTCGGCCTCGGCAAGGGCCGAGTTGTTGGCCGGGTCGGCGAAATGGTAGCAACCCATCATGAGGCCGGCGTTCCGGCCGCGCTCCATGTTGTTGTAGAAAGTGCTGTCGGTGATGTTCACGCCCTGCGTGGCCTTCTGGAAGCAGAAGACGTAGCCGGCGGCGTAGACCTGGTTCCAGCCGTCCTGGGTGATGTTTCCATCCCAGACGGAGGTGTCGATGCCCAGCGGGCGCTGCGCCTGGAGCGGTGCGCCGACAAGCAGCAGGCACGCCACGGCAAGGGCCGCCCTCTGCCCCTGCCCGGAGCCGGCAACCCGACGAACGAACCGACCGATGACCAAGAGAGTGTGAAACATGACATGTACTCCTCGCCCGCGACGTATCGGTCGACGCGCGGCATCGACGTGATGCACGACTGGCGCGTCAGATTACGTCCGGATACTGCACGCAACGATCTGCTGTCACTGCCGGCGCGACGGTGTCGCGCGGTTATGGCAGAAACCGCCGATGCGGAAGTCCACCGCCGAAGGCGGCGCGAGACCCCCCACGCGGAAACGGCACTACTCCTTTGCGCCTTTCGGAAACACGATCGACGAGAGGAAACAACGTGAGTCTCGTCATGGGCCTGTACGATAACAGGGCGACGGCGGCGCGTCAACAAAAAAACGCGCAATCGCAGAGCCCTTTGCGATGTTCGGATCGCCCGTGATGGAACGGCGGGGCCGCGGTCTGTGAAGAAGCCGCCCCCGCCATGACCGGCGATTCGTCCGCACCGGGGCGTCCGGCAAAGAGAGTCCCCTCACACCTAGCCCCGCTGCGCTCGTGGTACGGGGCTCGTGTGGGATGGTAATCCGAGCGGTTTCACGGAAGACTGCATTGCGTCCGGACAACGGAGCCTGCCGACTGCGTGAGCGACGGCCCGGACCCGTTGGCGGACCGCGGCGAGCGCCGGGCGGCCGATTGCATCCGGCGGCGCGGCGATGCATACTGTCCGCGTATCGCCGCCCGGCTCGGGCGGTCGCGGTCGACCGGCACTCTGGCAGGAGGATGAACGGATGTCACAGCAGAAGACGACCCGGCGGGATTTTCTCAGGCAGGCGACGGCGGCTTCCGCCGGAGCCGTCAGCTTCCCCTACATCGTGCCGGCCTCGGCACTCGGCAAGAACGGCAACGTCGCACCGAGCAACCGCATCGTGATGGGCTGCATCGGCGTCGGCGGCCAGGGAACCGGCAACATGAACCGATTCATGGGCCGCGACGATGTTCAGATTGTCGCCGTCTGCGACGTGGAGCGCAAGAGCAACCTCTACCACGGCGGTGCCACGCTCGGGCTTGAGCCGGCAAAGGCCGCCGTCGAAAAGCACTACGCGGGAAAGAACGCCTCGGGCACCTGGAAGGGGTGCGAGGCATACCACGACTTCCGCGACCTGCTGCAACGCAAGGACATCGACGCCGTCACCGTCTGCACGCCCGACCATTGGCACGCCCTCATCGCCATCGCCGCGGCGAACGCCGGCAAGGACATATACTGCGAGAAGCCGCTGGCGAACTCCGTCTGCGAGGGCCGCGCGATCGTCAAGGCCGTCACGAAGAACAAACGCATCCTCCAGTGCGGCAGCCAGGAGCGCTCGGGGCCCAACGCCCGCTACGCCTGCGAACTGGTCCGCAACGGCCGCATCGGAAAGCTCAAGACCATCCACATCAATCTGCCCTTCGACGAGGGACACCACAAGCAGGTCCTCGAAATGAACAAGGAACCGCAGCCCGAGATGCCCGTGCCCGAGGGCTTCGATTACGATTTCTGGCTCGGCCACACGCCGAAGGTGTTTTACACGAAGAACCGTTGCCACTTCTGGTGGCGGTTCAATCTGAACTACGGCGGAGGCGAGATGACCGACCGCGGCGCGCACATCATCGACCTTGCTCAGTTGGGCAACGGCACCGACGACACCGGTCCAATCGAGATCACCGCCGAGGGCCGGCGTGATCCGAACGCCCTGTTCAACGTCTTTACCGACTACCGCTTCGAAAACATCTACGCGAACGGCGTGCGCATGATCGGCGCGAACAAGGGACCGCGCGGCCTGAAGTTCGAAGGCGACGAGGGGTGGATCTTCATCCACATCCACGGCGCGAAGCTCGAGGCGAGCAAGGAGTCCATCCTCAAGGAGAAGATCCGGGACGACGAGATCCAGCTCGGCCGCACCTCCGGGCACCACGAGAACTTCCTCGATGCGGTCAGAAGCCGCAAGGACCCGTTCGCCACCGCTGAGATCGGGCACCGCACGGCCTCGATCTGCCACCTGAACAACATCGCGATGCTCGTGGGCAGGCCGCTCAAGTGGGACCCCAGCGGTGAGAGGATCACGAACGACCCCGAGGCGAACGCATTGCTCTGCCCGAAGATGCGCCCGCCGTGGCATCTGTGACGCATCGCTCCCGGCGCGGAAGGACGCACGGCGGCAGGGCACCATGCCTCAGACCAGCCGCGGTACGATATACCGCCGCAACCACGCGCCGGAGACCGCCGTGAAGTGGCCGCCGAGGTAGCCCAGTCGGGCATCCCGCAGCCGCCACGCACGTTGCTCCACGTTCACGGCGGAACACCGCAGTCCGACCATCCCGCACGCAAGCGTGTGCACACGGTCATTCGTGCCGAAGAGCAACGGCGCAAGGCCGTTGATCAGACAATCCAGCCGCCCGTACACGTTCACGATCCCCAGGGCGCGGCCCGCGACCGCTTCCAGCGGATAATCCGGCGAAACCGTGCCGTGCAGGGCAATGACGCGACCCACGGGTACCTCGGGCGCAAGCCGCCTCACGGCCTCGAACGCGACGTACGCACCCGTGGAATACCCGATCAGATGAATCAGCGACCCGGGATGCTCCCTCGCGAGCCGCTCCATATACCTCGCCAGCCGCGCCGCCTTCACATCCAGCCGGCTTCGACGCATGAGGTCCGGAAGCACGAACAGGCTGCCGGCCGCCCGGCTCCAGCCGAACAGGCGGATCGCATGTCCGCCTCCCGCGCGGCGCACGGCCCGGCACACCGCGTTGAACCCCCAGACGATGAACAGCCACCGCACCGGCTCGACGAAGATCACGATCCCGCAACCCGCATCGCCGCTTCCGTCGTAACGGCTTACGCCTCGGCGATTAACATACACCGCCAGGCCCCAGGCCGCCGCCAGGATTGCTGCCGCAGTAAACATCCCCGCGCCTCGTTTGCCCGGATGATCACGAGGGCGAGGGCGGCGGTCAAGAAAGCCGGCTCTCCGCCGCGTACGCGTCTCCTGTCCGCTTGACACCCGAGCCGCCCAGAAATAAGCTCGGATTGTGATCCGGTGGTCAATCCGGTCAGGAGCGCACATGGACGTCCGGATGGAATTGTCGCGCATCATCATCTCCGAGACGAGCGATCAGCAGATCATCGTCCTGCGGGAGAAGGGCGGCGCGCGGCAGTTTCCGATCGTGATCGGCATTCACGAGGCCCTGGCGATCGACCGGCGCGTGAAGGGGTTCGCGACCGCCCGGCCGCTCACGCATGAGCTGCTGGCCAGCGTGATCCAGGCGATGCATGGCGAACTCGAGAAGATCGTCATCCACGACTTGCGGGATCACACCTTTTACGCCAAACTGGTGATCCGACAGAACGGCGCGCTGCTGGAGGTGGACTCGAGGCCGTCGGACGCGATCGCGCTGGGGGTCGCTTCCGACACCCCGATTTACGTATCCGAGCACGTGCTGCGCGAAGTGACGGAGACGCCGGGCCTGTAGCGATTCCGAACTTCACGACGGCGGGAAGCGGCCGCCGTACGACGGTTTCGTCAAGACCTATTCGGACAATGATCGGCACTGACAGCGATAAAGCGGTTGATGCATTTGCCTCTCTGTGCGAGCGCATCTGGGCGGAACAATCCATCGCCGGCGGGCCGAGATACCTGGCGCGGGCGCCCGCCCGGCTCGATGTGATGGGCGGCATCGCCGACTACACCGGATCCCTGGTGCTGCAATGCGCGCTGCCCCTGGAGACGCGGGTAGGTATCGCCCCCCGAAACGACCAGAAGGTCAGTATCACCTCCGTCGGCTGGTCGAACAACGGAGACACGGCGCAGTCCGTCTGGCCGCTCTCGGCCCTCTACACGCCTGCGGGCAAGCTGGCCTCGCCCGAGGCCTTCGCCGCCCATTTCGACGCGTCCGGGTGCGCGTGGGCGCGCCATGTCGCCGGCGTCTTTTACACGCTGCTCGAGGCCGGCGCCGTGCCGCACTATGCCGGCGGGGCCTCGCTCGTGATTCAGTCGGATATTCCCGCCGACGCGGGCATCGGCTCTTCCGCGGCCATCTCCGTGGCCACCGGCCTCGCGCTGTCCGCCCTGACCGGCAAGACGATCGCCCCCGTCGAACTCGCCCGGCTCTGTCAGCGGGCGGAGAACCTCGTCGCCGGCATTCCCCGCGGCATCAGCGACAAGGCGGTCGCCCTGATGGCCAACGCAGGCTCGCTCCTCCAGATGCGATGCCAGCCGCACGAGCTGCTCGGTCACATGCGCCTGTGCCCCGGCACGGCCATCCTCGGCATCGACAGCCGTGTCCAGAGCGAGAAGCGCCTCGCGAAGTACGTCGAGACGCGCGTCGCCTCGTTCATGGGCCTGCGGATCATCGACAGCGTCCTCCGCAACACCCCCGCCGCGCACATCGTTACCGGCGGCTATCTGGCGAACATCACACCCACCGACTACGTCGAGCGGTTCCGCGACCTGCTCCCGACGCGGATGCGCGGCCGCGATTTCCTGGAGCGGTACGGCCACATCGACGACCCCGTCGCCCGCGTGGTGCCCGAGACGATCTACAAGGTGCGTTCCCGAAGCGAGCATCACATCTACGAAAACGACCGGGTGCACCGTTTCGCCGAACGGCTGAGCCGCGCCGCCCGAACGGGCGAGCGCGACGCGCTGATCGAGGCCGGCGAGCTTATGTACGCCTCGCACTGGAGTTACAGTCAGCGGTGCGGGATGGGGAGTATTGAGACCGACATTCTCGTCAATCTGCTTCGCGAACAGGGCCCGGCCAAGGGAATCTACGGCGCGAAGGTGACCAGCGCCGGGTGTGGGGGAACCGTGGCCGTGCTCATCGCGGACACGCCCGTTGCACACGAGGCGGCTGCCCAGGCCTGCCGGGCCTACGCCGCCCGGACGGGTCGGCAGCCCGTGATCTTCAGCGGTTCGGCCAACGGCGCCACGACCGAGCCACTCCACCGCGTCGAGTGATGCGCATCGCCGAAAACCCGGCCCCCCGTTTCCCGCAACGCCGGCAGCCCAATCCGCGTCCGCAGACCCCGCCAGGCAAGGTCGGTCGCACTCCGGGCGCGGCGACGCGGTGTTCCGGCGGGAAGACGGGCGTGTCTGCGGCGCTCGGAGTCGGCGTTGATCGAGCGCCCGAGGCTACTACAATCGAATGAAGCAGCGGCTCGCGAGAGGCCGTTTGAAACGGCGCCGGGCGATTGCCGGACGAAGCGTGTCGACGGCGGTGCGCCTTGACGATGCCGTGGCGCTTTCGTAGCATTCGAGGCATCGAAAGCGTACGGCCCCATGAGGGTTGCGCACAATGCTCTGTCAGCGATGCAAGAAACAATCCGCGACCGTTCACCTCACCGAGATCATCAACGCCGAGAAACGCGAGAAGCACCTGTGCGAGAAGTGCGCGGCCGAGGAGGGCGTGACGATGAAGCAGCACATCCCGCTCAACGAGCTGCTCACGAGTTTTCTCGTGGCCCAGGCGGGCGCCCAGGAGATTGCCAACCTGACCTGTCCGGAGTGCGGGATGACGTTCGTGGAGTACCGCAACCACGGGCTGCTCGGCTGCCCGAACGATTACGACGCATTCGAGAAGGCCCTCACCCCGCTGATTCAGCATGCCCACGAGGGCGGAACCCAGCATGTCGGCAAGGTGCCCCGGCGCCGGGCCGGCACCGCCACCCGTCAGGCCGAACTGTTACGGCTGCGGCGCGAGCTGAACGCCGCCGTCCAGCGCGAGGACTATGAGCGAGCGGCCGAACTCCGCGACCGCATACAGACTCTGGAATCGCAATGACGATCGACGATCTCACAACACGATCCGGCCAGTGGCTGAGCGGCGGTCCCCTTTCGGAAATCGTGATTTCCTCGCGGGTGCGGCTCGCGCGGAACCTCGCGGGCTTTCCGTTCCTGAGCAAGGCCACCGAGGCCCAGCGGCGGGAAATCGAGCACATTCTCGGCGAGAAGATCGCCTCGGTCGACCTCGGCCACGAGACCTTCTATGTCGACATCGCCCGCTCCTCCGAGCTCGACCGGCAGGTGCTCGTCGAGCGCCACCTGATCAGCCGCCAGCACGCCGAGGGCGAGGGTCATCGCGGCGTGATCCTCTCCACGACGGAGGAGTTCGCCCTGATGGTGAACGAGGAGGATCACCTTCGCCTGCAGGCCCTGCGCGGAGGCTTCCAGCTCGAAGACGCCTGGAAGGAGATCGACCGCATCGACTCGGCCCTCGAGGAGAAGATCGACTACGCCTTTCACGATCGCTTCGGCTACCTCACGGCCTGCCCCACGAACGTCGGCACGGGCATCCGCGTCTCGGTGATGCTGCATCTGCCGGCGCTCAAGCTTACGAACGAACTCGAGAAGGTGATGCGCGCCGCCCGCGACATGCACCTCGCCGTCCGCGGGCTCTACGGCGAGGGAACGGAGGCCACCGGCGACTTCTACCAGATCTCCAACCAGACCACGCTCGGCAAGAGCGAGGAGGAGATCATCGCCGAATTCAAGGACCGCGTGATCCCCCGGATCGTCGAGTACGAGACCCTTGCGCGAGAGACGCTCGTCCGCGAGCGGCCGGTCGCGCTGGACGACAAGATCTGGCGGGCCTACGGCGTCCTGGAGAACGCCCGCGCCGTCAGCAGCGAGGAAACGCTCTTCCTGCTGTCGCACCTGCGCATGGGCGTCAGCCTCGGCCGGATCGACCGGCTCAAGCTCGACACGGTAAACCGCCTCTTCCTCCTCACGCAGCCGGGCCATCTGCAGAAGATCCACGGCAGTCCGCTCGACGGGGAGCAGCGAAGCATCGCCCGCGCCGAGTTCATCCGCCGCACGCTCGTGAGCAATAACTGACCCCCTCCTCTGTCTGCGGAAGACACGCATGCGACGGGGAAGTCCGCCCGCCGCCCCCGGGCATGCACGCGACGCGTCGGATACCCGGGCCGCGGATCGCCGTCGCCGGTACGCGTACTATCCGGCATCCCGGAACTGCGTCTCGACGAGCCGGCGATACAGCACACAGGATTCCAGCAGCCGTTCGTGCGTGCCCACGGCGATGACCTCGCCGTCGTCCATGACGGCGATCCGATCCGCCTCGCTGATGGTGCTGTAACGGTGCGCGATCATGAAGGCCGTGCGGCCTTTGAGAAACGCATCCAGGGCCTGGTGAATCTTCAGTTCCGATTCGGGATCGATCTGGCTCGTCGCCTCGTCGAAGACGAGGATCGGTGCGTCGCGCAGAATCGCCCGCGCGATCGCAATCCGCTGGCGCTGGCCGCCGGACAGCGTCGCCCCGTGCTCGCCCACGACCGTCTCGTACCCCTCGGGCAGGTTCTGGATGAACTCGTCGGCGAAGGCCCGCTTCGAGGCGGAGATCACCTCCTCCATCGACGCGCCCGGCCGCCCGTACCAGATGTTGTTCGCGACCGTGTCCGAGAAGATGACCGTCTCCTGCGTGATCAGGCTGATCTGCCCCCGCAGCGAACGCAGCTTCACGCTGCGGATGGGGTGCCCGTCGATGAGAATCTCGCCCTTCTCCGGCTCGAAGAACCGCGGCAGGAGGCTCGCGAGCGTGGTCTTGCCCGAGCCGTTCGGCCCCACGAGGGCCACGATCTCGCCGCGCCGCACCTTGAGGTTCACGTTGCGCAGAGCGGGGCGCGTCGTGCCGGGATAGGTGAAGGTGATGTTGCGGAACTCGATCGACTCGCGGAGCGGCGACAGAGGCACGGCGGCGCGATCCTGTTCGTACTCGCTGGGGCTGTCGATCACCTCGAAGAGCCGCTCCGCCGCCGCGGACGCCTCCTGAATCCTCGGATACACCTTGCTGAGCTTCTGCACCGGCTGGAAAATCGCCGCGAAGCAGAGGATCATCGTCAGAAACGCCTCGACCCCGAGCGCATCGTGCACCACCTGCGTTGCGAACCACAGCACAATACCCGTGGCGCCGGCGAACGCCAGCATCTCGATGATCGGCGAGATCATCGCCTCCGCGAACGCGAGCTTGAGCTGCTGCTTGAGCAGCCGCCGGTCGATCCGGAAAAGGCGCAGCCGCTCGTAGTCCTCCCGGGTGTACCCCTTGACGACCCGCATGCCGTTCAGCACGCTCTCGAGCGCCCCGAGCATCTGTCCGTAGGCGGACAGGAGCTTGCGGTTCGCGCGGCGGATCTTCTTGCCCACCCGCCAGAAGATGAAGCCCGCCACCGGCGCCGCGATGAGTACCACCAGCGTCACGCGCGGCTGAATCCAGAGCGCCACGAGGGTCACCCCGACGGCCTTGAGCGGCTCCGCGATCGCCTTCTCGAAGAAGTTCATCAGCCCACGGAACACGTGCTGCATGTCCTGGACGAAGCGGCTCATCATGTCCGACGTGTTCTGCGTGAAGCGGGACATCGGCAGCTTCAGTACGTGCCCGTACATCTCCCGCCGCATATCCATCACCGCCCGTGCGCAGACGAGGTCCGTCAGGTACTTCCCGACGAACTGGCACAGGTTGTTTACCAGCATGATCCCCAGCAGGCCCAGCAGCACGAACCGCAGCGTCCGCAGCCGTTCCTCCGCCCGCAACCCCCCGGGCACCAGCGAGGCGATGTAACGCCCGATCGCCCAGTTCTTCGAGTGCTTGCCCGCCGTTACGGTAAAGGTATGTCTCTCGGGCGGAACCGCCGGCCGGTATACCTCCACCCGCATCGGGGCGTCCGTGGGCAACCCCGCCACCAGCGCGTTGAGCTTCACCATCGGACCGCGCGTACCGTCGATGGCCACGATGAAGTCACCCCGCTGAATCCCCGCCGTGGCCAGGGGCGAATTCACCTCCGTGTCCACGACCTTCATGGTCCCCGCTTCCATATCCGGAACCGGGTTGTCGCGCTGGGGATCGTACGCCGCGAGGGTCGCCTTGAGCCTGCCATCCACGATGTGATGATCGATCCAGCCGTGCAGCCCTTCCGGCCGCACGATCACGGTGAGCACCGGCAGAATCGACCCGATGCTCAGGGAGTACGTCGCCGCCATCCCGACGACGCACAGGATCAGGATTGGAAGATACCGCTTCTGCGGCCACACGTACCCCAGCACGCGCTGGAAATGCCGCAGATACTGCACTCTCGCCCGTGGCTTGTCGTACAACTCGCTCGAATCCGGCATGCCCGGAATATAACCGGATCGGCCCGAACTGCCAAACCCCGGCACGGCTCATCGCAACCGAGACGAACATCCGCCCGGCCGCGCGATCGTCCGCTGAAATCCCTGCGGCACGCGAGAATCCCGCCGATATGCCGTCGGCTGCGGCAGCGGCGCGAGTCGGGCAGCGCCGCTCGCAAAGGGCCGTGCCGACGCGACGACAGCGCAGGCGCCGCGTCCGCCGTGGGCGATGCAAACACTTCCGCGCGGCGGGAACGACGCTCGCCCGTCACGGGCAACTCTCACGCACCGGTGAGCGCCTTGACCTGTTCCATCGAAATCCGCGCGGCCGCCTCGGGGTCGCTCTTGAGCACGCGCTCGTAGTAAGCAAACGACTCGAACTCGACGCTGCAGAAGCCGTCGTACCCGATCTCATCCAGCGCAGCGAAAAAGCCCTTCCAATCGACCCGGCCCTCGCCCAGCAGGGGGAAGAGGAACTTGCCGAGCTCCGGAACGCCGACCGCATCCTTGAGGTGAACGTGACCGATCCGTTTGCCCCACTGCCGCACCACCCAGCCCGTATCGAGGTCGCCGTACAGCGTGCCGTGCGACGGATCGAGATTGACCTTATGCACCTGCGGATCGATCCGATCCATCAGGAAGCGGTGCGAATAGAAACTGTGCGTCAACGTCCCGAAGATCCCTTCGGTCGTGGTCACGACCTTCGCGGCCCGCGCAACGGGCGTGATGATCTCGTACGCCTCCAGGACCTGCGCCCACGCCGCGCCCTCCGAGATGTCCTGCCCGATCTTCGGGGCCTTCGGATCCCACGCAAACGGACCCGTGCAGACCCCTACCGACGCCACGCCGCACATGCCCGCCGCTTCGATCCGCCGGATGATCCGCTCGATCCGCCGGCGTCGCTCCCCGTCGTCCAGGCACACGAGGTCCTCCGCCCCGGCCACGCGCGACACCTCCATGCCCGCGTCGCGTGTACGCTGCACGAGTTCCTTCAGTCGCGAAACCGGCAAGTCGGGGTTGAAGTGCGCCGAGGTCCACTCGATGCCTTCGTAGCCCAGCTTCCGAAGCGACGCAATCACCTGCTCGGCCGGCATCGACGCGTAACCCACCCCGGCGAGAAACGCGAGTTTCCATTTCCGCATGGTCTGTGACCTCCAGAGGATCCACCTGCCTCGCTTACCCGATCACCACGGCCGTGCCGCTGACGTTGACCGTCAGCATGCCAGCCGGAAGTCTCATAGTCGAGGAGACGCCGACCACGACGTCGGGATATCCGCGGACCGGGCATCCTTCGATCGTCGGTGCGGTCGTTACAATCATCTTCGTCACCTCGATGCCGATCAGCCGTCGCGGTCCGGGTCGAACGTCAACCGGCCGGGTAGCCCCTGTTCCCGGCAATGCCGCGACACCAGCGCGATGTAGGTTTCGCGAATGAAGCCGGCCTCGGACAGACCGAGCGATTCCCGGGCACGGTGCACGGCGGCCTCGTCCGGTCCCTCGATCTCGACGTAGCGGCCCAGGTGCGGCAACTCGTCCAGCTCGACTTCGCAATCGCCGAGGCGCCAGGTCTCGCGGCGCTTCTCGTATGAAACGGCCTCCACGAACCCGAGGGATCCCAGAATGGCGCAGGCGGCGTCCGCCGCGCCGACGGTGGTTTCGATCTCCTCGCGCGTCTTGAACGGACCGGGTCGCCGCGGACCCTTGAACGTCAGCGTCGCCGTGCGCGACGTGCCGTCGAGCGCCGTCATCGTCCGCACGCGAAGCCCGCAATCGGCCAGGGCAAGCGACCCGTCCGGCCGATCGAAGATGTGATTGCATTCGAGCACCGCGCCGACGCGCGCCGCACCGGCTTCCGCCAGCCGCCTGCGCACGACGTCGTGCGAGTCAACCCGGAACTTGCCTTCGATCTCGAGTGGCATAAGACAAATGTTCCCCGGGAAGGGCCCTCTCGCAAGGCGGCGAGTCGAGGCGGTCAGCTCCGGCGAAGACCGCGGGTGCCGCCGTCGCAACCTTTCGTCGACTCGTCGCTCCGTCGCGGCATCGCCCTCATCGCGTGACGATATTCACCAACCGCCCCGGCACGCAGATCACCTTGATCACGTCCTTGCCGGCGACCTCCGCCCTGATCTTCTCGTCCGCCAGCGCCGCCGCCTTCATCTGCTCCTCCCCGGCATCCGCCGGAACCCTCACGCGGGATCGGAGCTTGCCCTTGACCTGCACGGGAATCTCGATCTCCTCATCCTTCGCCAGGGCAGGATCGTATGTCGGCCACGCCTCCAGCGCGACCGAACCCTTCCACGCGTCTCCCTGAAGCCTCTGCCAGAGTTCCTCGCCCAGGTGCGGCGCGAACGGCGCGAGCATCAGCACGAACGGCACCGCCACCTTTCGCGGCAACGAGTCGCCGCGGATCGCGTTGTTCAGCTCGATCAGCGCCGCAATCGCCGTGTTGAACCGGAGATCGTTCATCAGCTCGCCGACCTTCCGGATCGTCTTGTGCAGCAGCCGGGTCAACGCCGGCTCGGGCTCCGCGTCCGTCACGCGCAACGAGCCGTCCGCCGCCACGAACTTCCGCCACACGCTGTGGAGGAATCGGCTCATGCCGACGATATCCCGCGTGCTCCACGGCTTGCTCGCTTCGAGCGGCCCCATGTACAGCTCGTAGGTGCGGAGCGTGTCGGCCCCGTGTTCGGCGATGATCTCATCGGGCGCGACGGCGTTCTTGAGGCTCTTGCCCATCTTGCCCAGGCTGCGAGTGAGCGCCTCGCCCGTCTGCCTGTGATGGTACGTCGCGTTCGCCCCTTCGCCGCGCTCCTCCACGTCCTTCACATCCACGTAAATCCCGCGCCCGTCCTGATACGCGTATGCCTGGATGTAGCCCTGATTGAAGAGCCGACCGAACGGCTCGGGCGAACTCACGTAGCCGAGGTCGTAGAGCACCTTGTGCCAGAAGCGCGCGTACAACAGGTGGAGCACGGCATGCTCGACGCCGCCCACATACAGGTCTACGCCTCCGGCGAGATCCGGCCCCGGACGGCCCGCCGCCGCAGCCGCATCACCGGCTTCCCGTGCCTTCGCCCAGGCGGCCTTGCGACCCGCCGGCGCCATCCGCGGGGCCATCCAGTATCGCTCGATCGCCGGATCGACCAGCGCCCGGTCGTTGCGGTTGTCGAGGTAGCGAAGGTAGTACCAGCACGAACCCGCCCACTGCGGCATCGTGTTCAGTTCCCGCCGGAATCGGCGGACCACAGCGTCCGCCGGCGGCTGTTGCCCGGGCTGGAGCAGCTTCACCGACCCGTCCGGAAGCACATAGCCCAGCACGTTCACCCAGTCCGTCGCGCGCCCGAGCGGCGGTTGCGGCGGCGCATTCGGGTCATCCGACGCGGCCGGCGTGAAGTCGTCGATCTCGGGCAGCTCCACGGGCAACTCGGACTCGTGCAGCGCATAGACCTGCCCCGTCTCCGCGTCATGCACGATGGGGAACGGCTCGCCCCAGTACCGTTGCCGACTGAAGAGCCAGTCGCGCAGCTTGTAGTTCACCGCGCCCCGGCCGAGTTCCCTCTTCTCCAGCCACTCCGTAATCTTCCGCTTGGCCTCCGGCGTGGGCAGTCCGTTGATGTCGCACACGTCGTCCGGCAGCTTCGAGGTGTCGGCATCGGGCCCGCGCGGCGGCGAGTTGATCGAGACGCCGTCGTCGACGAACCCGCGCCAATCGACCCCTTCCGGCGGCTGCACGACCTGCACCACCGGAAGCCCGAACGTCTGCGCGAACTCGAGGTCGCGCGTGTCGTGTGCGGGCACGGCCATGATCGCCCCGGTGCCGTAGCCCATCAGCACGTAGTCGGCCACCCAGATCGGGATTCGCTCGTTGTTCACGGGGTTGATCGCATACGCCCCGGTAAAGACGCCGGTCTTGGTCTTCGTCTCCGCGGTCCGCTCCAGGTCGCTCTTGTTTCGCGCCGCCTCCACATACGCCCGGACCGCCGCCCGCTGCTCTTGCGTGGTGATCTGCTCGACCAGCTCGTGCTCCGGCGCGAGGACCATGTAGGTCGCGCCGAATAGCGTATCCGGCCGCGTCGTGTAGACGGTGATCGTCAGTTCGGCGTCGGCCTCTTCCCCGGTCTCGCCGTCCGTGCCCTCCGCGGCCAGGGCGCGGCCCGCGGAACCGGCGACCACGAAGTCCACCTCCGCCCCCTCCGATCGCCCGATCCAGTTCCGCTGCATCAGCTTGACCGATTCGGGCCAGTCCACGAGGTCCAGGTCGCGCTCCAGCCGGTCCGCGTACTCCGTGATCCGAAGCATCCACTGCCGCAGCGGACGGCGAAACACCGGATGATTTCCCCGCTCGCTGCGGCCCTCGTTCGTCACCTCCTCGTTCGCAAGCACCGTGCCGAGCGCGGGGCACCAGTTCACGGGTACTTCGTCGAGAAACGCGAGCCGATGCGCGTCGATCAGGTCGCGCTGCTCCTCCGGCGAAAGCTCGGCCCAGAGCCGCGCCCCGGGCGGCCCCCCTTCGATCGCCTCCAACCCCATCGCGGCCCCGGCGTGAATCAGGCGCCCGTCGAAGGAGACATGGTAGTGCTCGCTCTCCAACTCATGGATCAGTTCCGCGATCGGCCGCGCCCGCCCCTCCGAGCGGTCGTACCAACTGTTGTACATCTGCAGGAAGATCCACTGCGTCCAACGGTAGTAGCCCACGTCCGTCGTCGCGAGTTCCCGGTCCCAGTCGTACCCGAGCCCCAGCCGCCGGAACTGAGCCCGGATGTTCGCGATGTTCCGCTCCGTGACGATCCGAGGATGCTCGCCGTGCTCCACCGCATACTGCTCTGCCGGAAGCCCGAACGCGTCGTAGCCCATCGGATGCAGCACGTTGAACCCGCGCATGCGCTTGTACCGCGCGAAGATATCCGTCGCGATGTACCCGAGCGGATGCCCGACGTGCAGCCCGACACCCGAAGGATAAGGAAACATGTCCAGCACGTAGAACTTCGGCCGACCCGCGTCAAAGTCCGGCGCCCCCGGATTCGGCGTGCGGAACGTCTTCTGCTCCTGCCAGTACCGCTGCCATTTCGCCTCGATGGCGCTGAAATCGTACGTGCCCGATGTCGAACCCATTGCCGCGCTCCTCACGGTGCCGAACACACCCGCGCTCCGGTCGAAGCCGGATTCTATTTCGCTCGGGCGAGACGGGCAAGCTGCCGCCGGCCTCCGGGCACGCCCCACCGGCCGGCACGGATGTGCTGTCGAGGCGCCGCCGCACCCTTCGGCACGCGCGCACAAATCCGCCGTCGGCCGTCGCCGGCATCCGCCGTACTGGTTCGACCGAAGCAATCCGTTCGAGGAAATGACTTCCGGAGCCGCCTCCCGAGAGGCACGGAGGCCCGCTACGCACCCTCACCCGGGCCCTTCAGCCCGAGTTGTCGGGCCAGCTCGGCGATCGCCTCCGGCTGCGACGGCGCCGAAACAAGCCGATAATCGCCGCACTGATCGATGGCCAAGGCATGAAACCGTCGCTCGTGCGTGCGTTCATCGTACTCCTCGGCAACCTCGACGCGGTAGCCGGCGTCCTCGAGCAATCCCAGCGGTGTCAGATCGTCTCGCTCCATGGCTACTCCATAATAGCACGCCGGGGCCCATCCGCGGCAAATCAGGCCTGTCGGGCAAGCCGGCCCCCCCCGATCCGTCGAAACTTCGCGCCGGGGCCCGCCCCCGCCTTTGACGCCATGCCCGCCCGCCGTAGAATCCGGTGTCATAACGTGTGCGAGGAGCCGCTATGCCCAGAGTCGGCGTCTGTCTGTCCGGATGCGGGGTCTTTGACGGAAGCGAGATCCACGAGGCCGTGCTCACACTCCTTGCCCTCGACCAGGCCGGGGCGGAGGCGATCTGCTGTGCACCGAACATTCCCCAGGCGGCGGTCGTCGATCATACGACGCGCGCCCCCGTTGCCGGTCAGACGCGCAACGTCCTGGTCGAATCCGCGCGTATCGCCCGCGGCAACATCCGGGACATCGCGACGCTCACGGCCGCCGACCTCGACGCGCTGATCTTTCCCGGCGGCTACGGCGCCGCCACGAACCTGTGCGACTTCGCCGACAAAGGCCCCCGGTGCAGTGTCCACCCGGAGGTCGAGCGACTGGCCGGCGAATGCCTCGACGCCGGCAAGCCCATCGGCGCCATCTGCATCGCCCCCGCCATGCTCGCGCGCATCCTGGGCCGCCGAAACCGCCGCGCCAGGCTGACCATCGGCACCGACCCGCAGACGGCGGCCGCCCTCGCCGAAATGGGCGTCTGCCACTGCGACTGCCCGGTGACCGCCTTCATCTGCGACGAGGAGCACCGAATCGTTACCACGCCGGCCTACATGCTCGCGAAAGGGCCTGCGGAAGTGTTCGAGGGCATTCGCAAACTCGTCGCCGAAGTGTTGAGGCTCGCAACGTGATCCCAATCCGCGACAGCATTCCGTCCCGCTCGGCGCCCGTGGTCAATTACGGCATCATTGCCGTCAACATCGCCGTCTTCCTCGTGCAACTCTCCGCCGGCCCGCAAGCCGCCAACCTGATCGACCGGTACGCCATGATACCCGCGCGAGTCACCCGGCCCGACGCCCCCGTCTTCATCCCCGAGGTCCATTACTACCGGACCCCCTTCGGCATCATCCGCCGCGTTGCGAAGCAACCGATCCTTTCGCCTCCCTTTCCTGCCTACCTCACGCTGCTCACCTGCATCGTGCTGCACGGCAGTTGGCTGCACCTGCTCGGCAACTGCTGGTTCCTCTACATCTTCGGCGACAACGTGGAGGATCGGCTCGGCCACCTTCTATACCTGCTCTTCTATGTCTTCAGCGGCATGGGCGCGAGCCTGATCTACTGGGCGGTCGATCCGTTCTCAACCGTGCCCGTTATCGGCGCCAGCGGCGCCATCGCCGGCGTGCTGGGCGCCTACTTCCTCCTCTATCCGCACGCGCACGTACTGACGCTCATCCCCGTCTTCATCTTCCCCTGGATACTCGTGCTGCCGGCGTACGTCTTCCTCGGCGTCTGGTTCCTCTTCCAGTTCCTGCAGGGCAGTTCCGCCCTGACCACGGGCCAGACCGGCGGCGTCGCATGGTGGGCGCACATCGGCGGCTTTCTTGTCGGCGGCGGCGGCCTGCTCGTCCTGAAGTACACGGGACTCCTCCGCCCCCCGCCCACGTGGAGGCGCCAGGCGCGCCCCGTACGCATCTATCGCTACCGGGTTCGCTGAACACCCCGCGCCGAACCGCCGACCGTCCGTTTCAATCCGCGTGTCGCACGAAACGGATCAGCCGACACTTCGTCCAATCGACGGTGAAAGGCTGCTTCGCCGCGTCGACGTACTGCTCCGCCCCGCGGGCCGCGTGATCGTCAACGATCATCCTGCCCGCATTCTCTTCGTCACAGACAACCGTCTTCTTCGACTTGCCCGCCGTATCCCAGATCGTCAGATCGCAAGCCATCCGTACTACTCCTTGCACGCTCATTCCCGGCAGCGCCGGTCTGACCAGCCCCGCATCCTTCACAACGCACTCTGCCCCGCGCCGTTATCCGGCAAGATCCTCGCGACCCGCAAACCTTCCGAAAAAAGGGCCGAGAGGCCCGCCCCTCTTGTCGAGCTTCGGCCCAAGGCCGCGCTACACGTGCCGGCATGCTAGATTCCCTTGGCACCTCTTGCAAGACGACCAGGTGCATCGTGCGGACCGTCTCGCGCACACGCTGCCGCCTCCCTGCGGCGGCAACCTCCCCGCACCTTGCAGTGCCAACCCCGCCCCCCCTCGCCCCCCCTTTACCCGATCCCGCCGCGGTATCCCGACCCTTGAGACGAGCCCGATGCCGCTCGAGGTGCCCGGCGACCTTTTGAAGCGTGTTTTCCTGAATTCGATATAGGATTCCCGCCCCCCCTCGAATACGTCGCAAGTAAGATTCGAGCCGATTGCCACGGGACTGGTCACCAAGAATGGTGTCGCCTCAACGCCAACTCCTTGGCGAAAATAAGGTTACGAAGATCGTAAAAAAATCCTCATGCGACGTTGACACGCCCCAAATGTTGGGGTATAAGAGCACGCGCCCTCAAGATATTGTATGGGCCTGTCCGATACCACTTCGACCGTAGGACGGTGCCGATGGCCGGATAACGGGCTGAGGGCGGTTTTGAAAACGAGGACTACGCCTTTGGGGGCTGCGGCCGCCTGACGGCATGGTTGCTGTCGGGTTTCGTGGTTGTGCCCACCAATGGATTGCGTCTTCAGGATATGCGATGGAGTTGTGTGCGATGTCAGCGAACGTCACGGATCGACGAGCTGCGACGCGTCCTGGAGCGGCGGATACCCGGGCGAACTGGACGGAGAATGCGATGCGCGTGCTTCGCGCTCGCTACTTGAAGAAGGACGAGAACGGGCGGCCTGTGGAGACGCCCGAGGACCTCTTCCGGCGCGTGGCGCGAACCATCGCCGGCGTTGAGGCGAGCTACGGTGCCGACGCCGTCCGGCAACGGGAGTGGGAAGATCGCTTCTACGACATGATGGTCAGCGGAGCTTTCCTGCCCAACAGCCCCACCCTGATGAACGCCGGCCGCGAGATGGGAATGCTCAGCGCGTGTTTCGTCCTGCCCGTACGCGACAGCATCAACGAGATCTTCGATGCCATCAAGCACACTGCACTGATTCAGAAGGCCGGCGGCGGCACGGGGTTCGCGTTTGACGAGCTCCGGCCGACCGGCGACTACATCAAGAGCAGCGGCGGCACCACGAGCGGTCCGATCAGTTTCTGGCGGGCGTTCAGCGAGGCGACGAATGCCATTCAGCAGGGCGCGTTCCGTCGCGGCGCCAACATGGGCATGATGTACATCCATCATCCCGATATCCTCAAGTTCCTCTACGCCAAACAGGATCTCACTCAGTTCACCAACTACAACATCTCCGTGAAAATCACGGACGCGTGGATGGAGCAGTTCCGCGCCGACCCGGGCGCCCCGCACATTGTGCGCAATCCGCGGAACGGGCAGGAGTTCTACATCCCGCGCGACGTGGACATCAAGACGTACGACATCCGCTCGCTGATACCGGTGACCGATGCCTGTGGTACGCTGACGCGAGAGAATGGCGCGGTCCGGGTCAGTGTCGCCGGCGCACCGGTCACCGTCTATAGCATGCAGGACGTCTGGCGGATCATCGTCGAGCATGCGTGGCAGACGGGCGAGCCGGGCGTTGTCTTCATTGATCGGATCAACGAGTTCAATCCGACTCCCCATCTCGGCCGCATCGAAGCCACGAATCCCTGCGGGGAGCAGCCGCTGCTGCCGTACGAAGCGTGCAATCTGGGCAGCATCAACTTCGGCCATTTCATCACCAACCCCTGCAGCCCCGCCGCCGACGTCGACTGGGACGGCCTGCGTGAGGTCGTCCATCTCGCCGTCCGCTTTCTCGACGACGTGATCGACGCGAACAACTACCCCCTGCCGCAGATCGCCGAGGTCTGCCGCGGCAACCGCAAGATCGGCCTGGGGGTGATGGGTTTCGCGGATGCCCTGTTCAAGCTCGGCGTCCGCTACGCCAGCCCGGAAGGCGTCGAGTGGGGCCGGCGCCTCATGGAATTCGTCAACGACGCCTCCCATGATTGCAGCGAACGGCTCGCCGCCGAGCGCGGCTGTTTTCCCAACTGGAAAGGCAGTATCTGGGACGTCCGGTTCCACCGCCCGATGCGGAACGCGGCCACGACCACGGTCGCGCCCACCGGGACGATCAGCATCCTGGCCAATTGCTCGTCGGGGATCGAGCCGCTTTTCAGTCTGGCGTTTTACCGCAACGTGCTCAAGGGCCAGGACGAGGGCAAGGCGCCGATGATCCAGGTCAACGACGTCTTTGAGCACGTCGCCCGTACGAGGGGATTCTACAGCGAGGGGCTCATGGAAAGGATTGCCAGGGAGGGCACCCTCGCTGCTCTTGATGTCGTTCCGGAGGACGTCAAACATGTGTTCGTGTGTGCCCACGATGTTTCTCCGGAGTGGCACGTAAAGATGCAGGCGGCGTTCCAGAAGCACTGCGATGCGTCGATCTCCAAGACCATCAACTTCCCCCACGACGCCACAATCGAGGACGTCGATCGGATGTACCGGATGGCCCACGACCTGCGGTGCAAGGGGATCACCGTCTACCGTGACGGCTGTCGCTCCGGCCAGCCGATGGCGCTGGCGGATTCCGACCGGAAGCGCGCGGCGCAGCCGGCGCCCCCGCCTGCGCCGCCGGCGCAGCTGGAGCCGCGCGATTTGCCGGAAATCGTCAGCGGGTTCCGCATCCGCCAGATGACGCCCTTCGGAAACATGCACGTGAAGATCACCGTGGATCCCCGTGCGCAGCGCGAGCTGGAGGTCTTCGCCCAGCTCGGCAAGGGCGGTGACGTGGCCGCCAGCGATCTTGAGGCGATCTGCCGCCTGATTTCGCTCTGGTTGCGATCGGGCGGGAACCTCCGCCACGTGATTCAGCAGCTCAAGGACATCGGTTCGAGCCTGCAGACGCCCACAAAGGACGGCCGGATCATGAGTCTCGGCGACGGCCTCGCGCGGGCGCTGATGAGATACCAGCGGGCCAAGGAAATGTTCGGCCTGCACGATCTCTTGTTGGGTGAGGCGGATCTGTCACAACTCGATCGTTCGCCGTACGCCGGCGGTACCCACGCCGACGAACTGCCCGCTGTCCCCGGGGGAAGCCACGGCGGCGGGAACGGCAACGGTCGCGGCAATGGGAATGGCCGCCGCTTGGAAGTGCGCCACGCCAAGGCAGCCAATGTGATGACCCAGGGTGGATCGTCCGCGCCGTCCGGGGACGCGGACGCCTCCACGCACGGCAACGTGTTCAAGGTCAAGTGTCCGGAGTGCGGACAGAACCTGCGGCTCGCCGAGGGCTGCCGCATGTGCGTCCACTGCGGATACGCCGCCTGCTGACCCCTGACGGCTCCGCGACGCGGAAGCGTCATGGGGACAGACCGAGGAGATCTCTACGGGGGGTCGGGCCTTTTTCCGGCTTCTTTCCCCTCCGGAAGGCACCGAGCGTCAATACCGCGCTCGGTGCTTTCTTTTCGGGTCAATCCGCGGGGGAATCCGAATCCTGCGCCGCCGCCGCAGCCGCCCGGCGCTTCTCGATCTTCCGGGCGGCGTACAGGCCGCTCTCAAAAAGCAGGCACATCGGGACCAGCAGCAGCATCATCGTACCCGGATCCGGCGAGGGCGTGACAATAGCCGCTCCGATCGACATGACGAACCAGACCATCCGACGGGATTTCGCCATCTGCGATGCGCTGAAGATCCCGACCGTGGCCAGGAAGGCCACAACCACCGGCACCTGGAATCCCACCCCGAACGCCGCCGCCATCTCGAGCGTCAGCTCGATCGTGTCCCGAAGCGTCCAGTTCGGTCGAATGACGTTCTGCTGCTCCGCCGGCCGGGCGGCGAGCACGTACGTGTGATCGCCCAGGCGGATCTTGACCTCGTGCGTACCGCTGTCGATCCACATCATCCCGCTGGTCGGGTTTGCCGGATCCTGGGCGAGCACGGGCACGTTCGGCGCGAAGGTCGGTTGGGTGGTCGCGGGCGACACCTGAATCGCCTGCCGCCTGGGAATGAGCCGGTCGCCGAAGACACGGGTGGGATCAAAGGTGGGCACGGCGTCCATAAAGCCGATGAGGAAGTACAACATCACCGGCATCACCACAAACAGGAAGAACAGCGCCCCCGTGAAGAAGAGCACGATCGAAACCGGGACGAAGCGCTGAACGAATCGCCGCTCCCGCCGGTAGAGCCCCGCCGCCACAAAAGCCCAGACCTGATACAACCCGTACGGCGCGGACAGGATGAACCCGATGATGATCGAGACCTTCAGCGCCGTCATGAACGGCTCGAGCGGGTCCAGGGCGACGAGTTCCGGGGCCAGCCCCCGGCTTCGCAGGACCGCGAAGGTCGGCCCCAGCAGCACCTGCATCAGACGGTCGCGGAACACAAAGCAGACGGACGCCCCGACGAACAGCCCCGCCAGGAGCCGGATCAGCCGGGATCGTAACTCCTCGAGGTGCTCGCCCAGCGTCATCCTGACTTCGTCAGGATCGACTTCCCGGGTTTTGAAAAAGGATCGTGCTTTCGAAAGGGTGGCCGGCATGAAGAGTGGCGTTCGGAATCTCCCACGCGAATACGATTCGGCGTCTGCCGGGCCGGCAACAGCGCACCCGCTCTCAGCGCCCACGAATCAGCGCTATTGGATTTTACCCGGCGCCGCGCCCACGGTCAAAACGGCGACTTGCCTCTGCCAGTAGCATCCCGGAGGCGAATCCCGTAGAATACCGGCTGCTCAGGAGGTTGAACCCATGCCTCAACGCGTTACCGGACAACTGGTTGTAACCCGCCAACGATTCGCGATCGTTGCAAGCCGATTCAACGAGTTCATCACCTCGCGACTCGTCGCGGGCGCCATCGATGCCCTTACGCGCCACGGATGCCCCGACGAACGCATTACCGAGGTCTGGGTCCCCGGCGCGTGGGAACTGCCCCTTACCGCCAAGACGCTGGCCTCCAGCGGCGAGTACGACGCCGTCATCTGCCTCGGCTGCGTCATGCGGGGCGATACGCCGCACTTCGAGTACGTCGCCGGCGAGGCCGCCAAGGGGATTGCGATGATCTCGCTGGAGACCGGCGTGCCGGTCATCTTCGGCATGTTGACCACCGATACGCTCGATCAGGCCATCGAGCGCGCGGGCACCAAGGCCGGCAACAAGGGCGCCGACGCGGCCATGACGGCCATCGAGATGTCGAATCTCCTGCCGCAACTGCGTCCGCGGAAGAAAGGCTGACGCCCGTCGGCGGCCCGGCCGCGACCGGCGCCGCCGCGACGCCCGTTACAACGGAACAGACAAGAACACGGAAGCATTCGGGCAGTACGTTCAACGTGACCCCCAGCGAACTCCACGAGGCAAGGCGGCTTTCCCTCCAGCTTCTGTGCGTACTGGACGTACAGGGACCGGACGCATGGCCGACTCTGGAACAGTTCCTCAGCGAGCAGCCCTTCGGCGAGCCGGTTCGCAACCGGGCGAGGGAGCTGGCCCGGGTCACCTTCGAGCAGCGCGCCGCCTGCGACGAACAGATCGCCGGCGTTTCACAGCGATGGGACGTAAAACGAATGGGCCTGGTCGACCGCAACGTCCTGCGACTGGCGCTGTGCGAAATGAGCCGGCCCGAAATGACGCCCGTAAAGGTCGCCATGAACGAAGCCATCGAGCTGGCGAAGGAATTCGGTGCGGAGGAATCCCCGGCCTTCGTCAACGGCGTGCTGGATGCGATCTGGCGGAAGACAGGAACCGCGCAACGGAATCCGGCCGGCTGATTGCGACGCGGGGAATGCAGGCCCGGGCGAAACGCCCCGGGCCGATCCGCAATCTTGAAGCGGGGATCAGGAATCGACGGACAGGCGGACGAAACAAGCGATGGGCATTCTCGACCGTCTCAAGAAGGGTCTCGCCAAGACGCGGGACAAGATCGCCTCGGGCTTCCGGGCGATCCTGCCGTTCGGCAAGAAGATCGACGACGCCGTCCTCGACCAGCTCGAGGAAACCATGCTCGCCGACGACATGGGGCCGGCCACGGTCTCCCGGCTCATCGACGAGGTCCGCAAGGCGTGGAAGGCCGGCACGATCCGCGAAACGCAGGAGATCATCCCGTTTCTCAAAGACCACATCACCGGCTACTGGCCCGAGGCGCAGCGACGGCTGCACTTCGCCGAGTCCGGCCCCACCGTCATCCTCGTCGCCGGCATCAACGGCTCCGGCAAGACCACCAGCGTCGCCAAGCTCGCCAAGTACCTCACCGACCAGGGGAAGAAGGTCATTCTCGGTGCGTGCGACACCTTCCGCGCCGCCGCCGTGGAGCAGCTCACGATCTGGTCCGAGCGCACGGGCGTCCAGATCGTCAAGCACAAACAGGGCGCCGACCCCGGCGCCGTCGCCTATGACGCCTGCGAAGCCGCCGTCGCCCGCAACGCCGACGTACTGCTCATCGACACGGCCGGCCGCCTCCACACGCAGGAACACCTGATGCGCGAGCTGAACAAGATTCAGCGCGTCGTGGAAAAGAAGATCCCCGGTGCCCCCCACGAAGTGCTGCTCGTGCTGGACTCGACCATCGGCCAGAATGCCATCAACCAGGCCAGGATGTTCAGCCAGCACGTGAAGGTCACCGGTCTGTTCCTCGCCAAGCTCGATGGATCCGCCAAGGGAGGCATCGTCATCGGAATCCGCGATCAGCTTGATATCCCGGTCAAGTTCGTCGGCCTCGGCGAAACCCCGGATGACATCGAACCGTTCGATCCGGAGGCATTCGTCCAGGCGCTGTTCGCGGACGGATCGGAATAGCCGGTGGTCGGCGGCGGGCCGAGCCCCGGACCGGCGAAGGCCACGGGAACGGGACTGCCCCGGCGCCGTGGCAGCCGCAGTCACGTTGCGAACTCTGGCCGAAGGAGCACATGCCATGTCGTTGACGAGACGTCAATTCCTCGCCGGCAGCGCTGCCGGCGCCGCGGCCGCCGCCGTCGGGTGCCGCCCTGCGGATGTTTCGCTCACTCGTGCCGATGCCTGCCCGCGGCCGGGGACGAGGTTCTCGTTCGTGCACCTGGCCGACATCCACCTGACGCCCAAACGATGGGGCGACAGGGGCTACCGCGCCTGTGTCGAGTCCATCCGCCGGCTGCCCGAGCGGCCCGCCTTCGCACTGATGGGCGGCGACATGGTCTTCGACGGCAACTACAACACCAAACCCTATTACGAGGAGCAGATCCGCCTCTTCAAGGAGATCACCGCCGAGCTTGGCATGCCCTGGTATCCCTGCATGGGAAACCACGATGTCCTCGGCTGGTCCCCGCGAAGGAAGGTCGCCCTCGACGACCCGGACATCGGCAAGAAGATGATCCTGGAACGGCTCGACTGGAAGAGCCCGTACTACAGCTTCGACCACGGCGGCTGGCACTTTGTCGTCCTCGACTGCATCTATCCCGTCAAAGGGCCCGGCGGTCCGAGCTACGAGCCCCGTATCGGTCCGGAGCAGCTCGAATGGCTCGCGGCGGATCTCGGTTCGGCGGGCGAACGCCCGAAGATCGTCGTCAGCCACATCGCCGCTTTCTACGGACTCGACCAGGCCGCCGGAAACACCGACGCGAAGGCCATGAACCCCGGCATGGTCCTGCGCGACACGAAGGATCTGCGACTGATCCTCGAACGGCACAAAGTCACGGCCCTGCTCCAGGGGCACAGCCACGTCACCGAGGAATACCGCTACCGTGGCGTCTGGTATCTCACGAGCGCCGCCGTCAGTGCCGGCTGGTGGGCCGGCACCTGGCTCGGCCCGGACTATGGCTACACCCTCTTCCACTGCACAGGCGACCGGCTCACATGGGAACCCAGGACGTTCCCGTGGCAGACGCACCTCGAGCCGGAGGACGAGCTGGAACGACGAAAGATCAGGGAGCACGCCGAGTTCATCGAGGAGCAGCAACGGCTGCTCGCACGCGACCGCGCCGCCGGCGCCCGGCTCAAGGCGGCCGGCTGAAACCCTCGGGCGGGAAGGCCCCAGGGGCGCAAGACGGCAAGGCCCCATGACGTTGCGCGACACCGAGGGTACCTGATTGGTCCCGGAATCGGGCATGCCGCCCCGCACTGTGCCAACGCGTCCGACGACCGCGGAATTGGAAATACCGGTCGCGGAGCGCTATATTGGCATGCGCGCCGCCGCTCCGCGACATAGCCGGCGGCATGACAGGAGTTGTGATGACCCCACCGACCAGAGACGAAATCCTGAACGTCCTGCGTACCGTCAATGACCCCGAGTTGCAGCGTGATGTCGTCACGCTCGGGATGGTCCGGAACGTAGCGGTGTGCGACGGACAGGTCCGCGTGGACCTCGAGCTGACGACGCCCGCCTGCCCGCTCAAAGAGACGCTCCGCCGCGACGTAACCACCGCCGTCATGGGCCTCCGCGGCGTGAAGAGCGTCGCCGTCGAGTTCTCCGCGAAGGTAAGACAGAGCCCGATACGACAGACCGCACTGCCCGGCGTGAAGAACATCATCGCCGTCGGCGCCGGCAAGGGCGGCGTGGGCAAGAGCACGATCGCGGTGCTCACGGCGATCGGCCTGGCCCGGTCGGGCGCGTCGGTCGGGCTGCTCGATGCGGACGTGTACGGCCCGTCGATCCCGAAGATGATGGGCGTCGAGGACGCCCAGCCCGCCGTGAGCGGCGAAGCCAACCGGATCATCCCCGTCGAGGCACACGGCGTAAAGACCATGAGCATCGGCTTCATCATCCCGCGCGATCAGCCGGTCATCTGGCGGGGGCCGATGATCCACGGCACGATCAGGCAATTCCTCGAGCAGGTGGACTGGGGCGAGCTGGATTACCTCATCGTCGATCTGCCACCCGGCACGGGCGACGTTCCGCTGACGCTTTCGCAGTCGATCCCCGCCACGGGCGCCGTCGTCGTGTGTACCCCGCAAGCCGTGGCGCTGCTCGATTGCGTCCGCGCGGCCCGGATGTACCAGATGCTCAAGGTGGAGGTGCTCGGGATCATCGAGAACATGAGTTACTTCATCGCCCCCGACACGCTTCGCGAATACGATCTCTTCGGCAAGGGAGGCGCCGAAGCGGCCGCACGCGAGCTGGGCGTTCCCTTCCTCGGCTCGATCCCCATCAACGTTGCCGTACCGATCAGCGGCGACCGCGGCACGCCCGCCGACGTCTTCGACAACGGGCAGCAGGGCCTCGCGGAAGCCGTCAAGACAATCGTCGGCAACCTCGCCGGCCGGATCAGCGTGCGCAATCTCCGCCAGCCGGCAGCCCCCGCGTTTGCGATCGAGCGGTAACGTCGGCACAGGCTTTTCCGCAATCGGCTTGGCCCGCTCCGTGCGTTCGGCGACGCGGTCATCGTGGTCCGCGATCGACGCTCCTGCCGGACGAACGACGGACCGCTGGCGATTCGTCCATCCGACAGGAGTGCCCTTCACCGTTTCTTTGTGATTTGTTTCACGGCCGGTCGCGTGTGCCTGCGCCCGCAAGAGGATTTTCACCTCCGCGCGGTTGACTTTTCGTGCGACGCGTCGTATAGTACGCGTGATGGTTCGGATGTCACAGCCCGCTTCCTGGTTACATACCGTAAGCACCCTCCGTACGCGCCGGGCCGTGTCCGTATGCTCTTGTTGTCGCGCCAACTGTTTCGCGGCTCGAGCAACCTGACGCCGGCGCATCATTCCGAACAGGCAAGACGCCATTGAAATCGGTAAGGCCCGCAGGTTCGCTCCGGCGGGCCTTCTTCGTTTCTCCGTGCGTGATATTCGTTTCTT
Source organism: uncultured Planctomycetales bacterium (assembly GCA_964653435.1). GTDB lineage: Bacteria > Planctomycetota > Phycisphaerae > UBA1845 > PWPN01 > CAZMVY01. Next base: position 29,165 of record CAZZFA010000016.1, read on the forward strand.
CGCAGGAGCAGGCAATCATGACGACACAGATCGAACCAACCGCGGGTCGATCCCCCGTCTCCGAGCAGAGCGATCCAAGGGAAATCGTCGCCTGGACGCTCGAACGCTTCGCCAATCAACGTATGATCCTGAGCACGTCTTTCGGCATGGAGGGCTGCGCTCTGATCGACATGTACGCGCGCTGCGGCCGCCCGCTCACGGTCATCTACATCGACACGGGCTTCTTCTTCCCCGAGACGTATGCGCTGCGCGACCGCATGATCGAACGCTACCCCGGCATCACGTTCATCAATGCCGGTACCCCCCTTACCCCACAGGAGCAGGCGGATCGCTATGGCGATGCCCTCTGGAAGAGCAACCCCGATCTGTGCTGCGAACTCCGCAAGGTCCGGCCGATGGCCGAGGTCATGCGGAACGTGGACGTGTGGATCACCGGCCTGCGCCGGAGTCAGTCGCCAACGCGTGCGAATCTCCGCGTTGTCGACTGGGACTGGAAGTTCCAGGTGCTCAAGGTCAGTCCGCTTGCCAACTGGGACCGCCGCCAGGTATGGGAATACGTGCAGAACCACGCGGTTCCCTACAACATACTGCACGAGAAGGGCTATCCCACGATCGGCTGCACCCACTGCACAAAGCCCGTGCCGGGTTCCCGGATCGGCGACTACACCCGCGCCGGCCGATGGGCCGACACGGGCAAGACCGAATGCGGTCTCCATGGGGCAGGAATCTGAGCGAACAGCAGCAGATGGCAGGATCCGTTGTGCGGACCATCCCCGTTCGCAGCATGCACACGGCCGACGATGCGCAAGCGAGCGGTCGCCACGCGACGAAAGGAAATGCGATTATGACGAACGATATGAAGAAGACAGAATCCCCGGTCGAAGCAGCCAAGCGTAACAGCCGCTACCTCCGCGGCACGCTCGCCGAAACCCTCGCGTCCGACGCCTCCCACTTTGCCGAGGACGACGCGCAGATCCTCAAGGCGCACGGCTCGTATCAACAAAAGGATCGCGACCGCCGCCGGGCAGCACGCGACGCCGGCGAGGAAAAGCCCTATATGTTCATGGTTCGCTGCGCCATCCCGGGCGGCGTACTCACCGCCGAGCAGTACCTCGCTCTGGACGACCTGGCCGACCGTTACGGCAACGGTACCCTCCGGGTGACCACGCGCCAGGACATCCAGATCCACGGTGTGTCCAAGTCGAATCTCAAGGCGACGATCGCAGCAATCAACGCCTCGCTCGTCACGACGCTGGGCGCGTGCGGCGACGTGAACCGCAACGTCATGGTCTGCCCGGCACCCGTTGCCGGCGAGCCGCATACGACGGTGCGCCGGCTGGCGGTGGAAATCGCCCGGGAGCTTCGCCCGGCAACGACGGCCTACCGGGAGATCTGGCTGGACGCTGAGAAAGCGACGGCCTCGGAACCGCAGGAGCCATTTTACGGCGAACAGTACCTTCCGCGAAAGTTCAAGACCGCCATCGCTCTCGACACGGACAACTGCGTAGAAGTCCACGCACACGACTGCGGCCTCATCGCGCTGGTCCGCGACGGACAAGTCCGCGGCTTCAACGTCCTCGTCGGCGGCGGCATGGGATTGACGCACAGCCGAGCCGACACGTTCGCGAACCTGGCCGAACCGCTCGGCATGGTCCGGACTGCCGACGCACTCGAAGCCGTCCGCGCCGTCGCCGCGATCTTCCGCGATCATGGCAACCGGTCCGACCGACGCCACGCACGCCTGAAGTACCTGATCGCCGAATGGGGCATGGAGCGTTTCCGATGGGAGTTTCAGCGCCGCGTGTCTTTCCGGCTGCTCCCGCCAGAGGATGTGCCGCCGCCTCCCTTTCACGACCACCTCGGCGCCCATTCGCAGGGAGACGACAGGTGGTTCTACGGCATCTTTGTACCGAACGGTCGAATCGCAGATCGGCCGCATGAGGCGTTGCGCAAGGCTCTGCGTAACGTCGTCCACACGCACCGCCCCTGCGTCGTGCTTACCGCCCAACAGAACGTGCTGCTCGGCAACCTGACGCAACCTGCGCTCGCGCAGATCCGGGACGCCCTGCAGGCCGACGGCGTCCGCGCGGCCGAAAGCCTCCCCGCCGCCCGCCGCTACTCGCTGGCCTGCCCTGCCCTGCCCACCTGCCCGCTGGCCATTGCCGAATCCGAACGCGTTATGCCGGCCATCCTCGATCGTATTGAAACCGAGCTGGAGTCCCTCCATCTCCGCGATGCACCTCTAACCATCCGGATGACCGGCTGCCCGAACGGCTGCGTACGCCCGTATACGGCCGATGTCGCGCTGGTCGGGCGCCGCCCCGGTACGTATCACATATACGTCGGCGGCGGTCTCTCCGGTGACCGCATGGCGGATCTGTACGCCGCCGACGTCCCGATCGATGCGATCGTCGAGGTGCTGCGGCCTCTGCTTATCGAATGGGCTGCCCGCCGGCAACCCGACGAGGGCCTCGGCGACTTCTATCGGCGAATGACCGGCCGCCTCAGTCCGCGTCTCTGCCTGCGCGGCGACGAGCAACCGGCGGCGCGCTGAACTCGCGGTTTGCGGGCCGCCGCATTCGTCCGCGTTTACTGCCGATTCCGGCGAGGCGAGAGCGCGAGCGGCCGTCGCTCGTTTGGCAAAGAATCGCGGTCCGGTTACATTCCCGGATCGGAAAGCCGCCGACGGTTCCGAATTCGCGGGCCGTGCGGAACGGGTCCGTGCGCTGCGCCGGAAGGAGAATCATGGACCAGCTCAAGTACTTCTTCGACCTGTTCATGCACCTGGACAAGCACCTGAACGACGTCATTCAGGCGTACGGCGTGTGGACGTACTCGCTTCTTTTCGCCATCGTGTTCTGCGAGACGGGCCTCGTGGTCACGCCGATCCTGCCGGGCGACTCGCTGCTCTTCGCCGCGGGGACGCTGTCGCGGAGCGGCCCGCTCAGCCCGGTCCTGCTGTTCCTCCTCCTGAGCGCCGCGGCCGTTCTGGGCGACACGATCAATTACCAGATCGGGCATTTCGTCGGTCCGAAGGTGTTTCGCGGCCACTCGCGGTTCTTCAAAAAAGAGTACCTCGACCGCACGCACCGTTTCTATGAGAAGTACGGCGGCAAGACCATTATCCTGGCGAGGTTCGTCCCGATCATCCGCACCTTTGCGCCCTTCGTCGCCGGCATCGGGGCCATGAGCTACCTCCGTTTCCTCGCCTACAACGTCGTCGGGGGGGTCGCGTGGGTGGCAGCGTTCGTGTTCGCGGGCTACGGCTTCGCGAATCTGCCCGTGGTTCGCGACCGGTTCAGCCTTGTCATTCTGGCGATTATCATCATCTCGATCATGCCCGGGGTGATCGAGTTTCTGCGGGCTCGATACGGCAAGGAGGCCGCCGCCGCCGCCCCGCCGGCGCTCGGCGCGGATTGTCGCGACGGAAACGACGCCCGCGACGAAACCGCAGGCTGATGCGAAATGCCCCGCGGAATACCCCAATGGCCCACGGCAGGCGGCGCCGATGTCAATCGGAAAGAAAATGACCTCCCGAAACCGGGCGGCGCGATTCCGCCGGACCGGACGTTCCGCCGGCGGCACGCCTGACGTGTGGAACGATCCGCCGGACCGGCGGCGGTCGATGGAAGCGATATGACGGACTCGGACTTTTCACCGCACGAATCGCCGCCGGAGTCAAGGCCGCCCCCGCTCATCATGGCGCGTCCTGTTGCAATCCCGGTCGCGCCATCGCCGCCGCGTTTCGGCGATGCCGGCTCTCCGCGGCGGGCGGGGACCGAATTGCTGATTCTCCTGGGCGTGTTTTTCGTGGCGCAGGTGGTCAGCGCTTTGCTCCTGCACTCGGTCGGCGTACGGGACATGCGGTGGGTCAACGTGCTGGGCTCCGTCGTGGTGGGAACGATCCTCCTCCTTGCCGTGGGGCTGATCCTCCTGCTCGCCGGCCGGCCGCTACGGACGATCGGGTTTCGAAGCGACTTTCTGCTCGTCGATGCCGCGCTCGGCGTGGGCCTTACGTTCCTGGTGCTTTGCGCGTTCACCGCCGTCGCCGTTCTCCTGGCGATCTTCGCTCCCGGGCTCTATACCCGGCTCGAAGAGACACCCAGGGCGATTCAGGCTGCGTTTCCCCGGATGCGTCCGCTGTGGTTCCTCCTGCTGTCGGCATGGGTGGCCGTCTTCGAGGAAACGCTTTTCCGCGGGTTCCTGCTCACGCGCATCCATGCCATCGTCCGTGCATGGCCGCCGAGCGTGCTGCTCGGGGCTGCGGTCTTCGCCGTGCCGCATTTCTACGAAGGCTCCGTCGCGATGGCGATGATCTTTCTGCTTGGGACGGTGATGGGAATCGTCTTCGTCTGGCGAAAGAGTCTGGTTCCCGTGATCGTACTGCACTTCGTGTTCAACAGCATCGAACTGATGGCGCTCTATATCTCCTCGCCCGAGTGGAGGTGACACACCGCAGGCGATGCGGAAGGACGAATCCGCAAGGGTGCGGCGGTGAATGACCCGCGGCCCATCCTCCCCCGCCCGCCCGTCACCATTGCGCTTCCTGAAACGGCCCCATTGCCGTCGGCCTGGGCTTCGGGCGGCTCCGGATGATCGCTGCCGCCAGCGTCAGATCGCCTTTCGTCGTGATCTTCAGGTTCGTGCCGTCTGACGGAACGACGCTCACCGGATGCCCGAGTGCCTCCACCAACTGCGAGTCGTCCGTCGGCTCGCCCTGGAAATCCTTGAGCTTCGCGTACGCCTCCACAATGAGCGACTTCCGGAAGACCTGCGGCGTCTGCGCCTCGTACAAGCCCTCCCGCGGCACCGTCGCGTCCACGACCTTCGCCGCGCTCACGCGCTTGATCGTGCCCACCAGAGGCGCCGCGAGAATCGCCGCGCCCGTCTTCTGCGCCTCGGCGAAGACCGCGTCGATCATCTCCGTGCTTACGCAGCAGCGTACGGCGTCGTGCACGGCCACGAACTCGGCATCCGCGCTGACCGCCTCGAGCGCCTTCGCGACGGTCTCGAATCGCTCCGCGCCGCCGATCACAAGCTTCACGCCCATGAAGCCCAGGTTGGCCGCGTACTTCGCCTTGATCTCCTCCTGGTCTTCCGGGGCCACTGCCAGGATCGTCTGGCACACGTCCTCGCGCTGAAGGAAATGCTCAATCGACCGCAGGAAGATCGCTCGCCCTTCCACCTTGGCGAACGTCTTTTTCTCCGTCCCGCCGAAGCGCTCGCCCCGGCCTGCCGCCGGTATAATCACCGCAATCTTCGCCATGTTGTCGCCCTCGATCCGTCGCGTCCGCCGCCGAAAGCCGGCAAGCGGGGGCATGATTAGAGCGCGCAGCAGCGGAATTGGCAAGCGCCGCCCCCCAACGACGGGAAGAAAAGGAACCCGCCTCTCACGCCGGCGGCTTCTCGGACGGCGGCTCGGCGGCCCGGGCGGCCGCGCGATCCGGCCCGGGCGGCCGGCGCCGCCGGTGCTCGACATGCTCGCCGTCGTTGATTCGACCGAAAACCATCCGCCCCGCGCTCGTCTGCAGCACGCTGGTGACGCTGATCGGCACGGTCTCGCCGATGCGGTCGCGCCCTGCTTCCACCACCACCATCGTCCCGTCCTCGAGGTAGCCGATCCCCTGACCGGGTTCCTCACCCGGGCGGATGATCTTCACAGCCACGCACTCGCCGGGGAGGAACACGGGCTTGAGCGCGTTCGCCAGGTCGTTGATGTTGATCACGCTCACCCCGTGAAGCTGCGCCACCTTGTTCAGGTTGTAATCGTTGGTCACCACCCGCCCCTCCATCTTCTTCGCCAGGAGCACGAGGCGCTCGTCCACGGGACGATCCGAAGCGGCGTGCGACTCAATGAACTGAACGTCCACCCGCCCGCTGGTCTGCAACTCGCGCAGGACGTCCAGCCCGCGCCGGCCCCGGTTGCGCTTCGTCCGATCCGCGCTGTCCGCCACCGCCTGCAGCTCCGTCAGAATAAACCGCGGGATCACAATCGTGTTGTCCACGATGCCCGTCTTGCAGATGTCCGCAAAACGCCCGTCGACGATGACCGAAGTATCCAGGATCAGCGGATGCGCCCCTTTGGTCTGCTTGGCGAACTCCACATAGGGAATGATGAACCGGATGTCGTCCTTCGTCTGGAGAACGAAGCTCACCGCCAGGTAGCAGCACACGACGCCGATGAACACCTTCATCGTCTTGGTCAGCCCCGGCCACAACCGCCACTCGGGCTGCGTGATATCGATCACGAGGTCGAATATCTGAATGATCCCATACGCCACCACGAGGCCCACGACCAGACCGAAAAAGGTTCCCGAAAGCGAGGCGAGCGATTTCCGCGGAATCAGGATATCCACCGCGAGCGCCGCGATTCCCACCCCGAGAGCCGCGAGCATCGTGAACAACGCGTAGGCTTTCGCCAGTTCGTCGCCGGACTCCGCGTAGCTCATTGCAATCCCCGCCATCGTCAGCAGGAAAAGCACTCGAAGAATGTTCAGGACCATGACGCACCCTCGGAATGAATGACCCGCCGCAACGGAGCCTTCGTCCGCGGCGGAACGATCGCAGGGCGAGAATCGACAACCGTATGAAAAACTGCCCTGGGCCGGTCCAGACATGCCGCCCAGCCCGGCGCGGCCTGGACTTGGTGCCGCCTCAAGTATACCATGCGGTTCCGGCCGGGCCAATCAGCAGGGGCGGCGGAGCTACCGAGACGTGAGCTGGGTTGACGAAGCGCTGGGGCAGGTAGAGGCAAACAGGCGCCCGGATGGCGCGCGGACCTGCGCGGCCGATTTCTCCACCGGCGATCCGGCCACCGAACCCACGGCGCTGGCCGCCATGGCGCTGACCGCTCACGGCCGTGACGCTACGGCCCCCCTCGACTGGCTCCTGGCAAATCAGCGTCCGGACGGCGGATTCGCCGTAAGCCCCGCGCACGATGAGAGCACCTGGGTCACCGCCGTTGCCGCTATCGCCCTCTTGGGCGCAGGCCGTCGCGACGCCGGCGAGGCAGCCGTCAACTGGTTACTCAACGTCCCGATCTACACGCTGCCCGTTACGCCGAACTCCCCCTACGGGTACGACACCTCGCTGCCGGCCTGGCCGTGGACGCCGGGAGACTTCAGTTGGGTCGAGCCTACCGCCCTGGCGATGCTCGCGATTCAGCGTTCCTCCCACGCGAACGATCCCCGTGTGGCCCAGGGTCTGCGGCTCCTGGCCGATCGCGCTGCTTTTGACGGCAACGACGGCGGATGGAACTACGGCGAGCCTCGCGTCCTCGGAGCAGACCTTTCGCCGGCCGTTGTGCCCACCGCCCTCGTGATCCTCGCCGCTCGCGAAACCGAAATCGATCTCACCCCGGGGATCGCATTCCTGGAGCGCCGCCGCGATTCGATGACGTCTCTGTTCTCGCTCGCCTGGGCGGCCAATGCGGTAGCTGCCCTTTACGGGCTGAATGGCGCGTGGCGGGATGCGCTGGCGCGAACCTGGGTCGCAACCGCCTCGTCGCCGACAAAGGACGCCGGCAAAGGCGTACTGAGCACCGCACTGGCACTGCTGGCCGTGGCGGAACCGGCGAATAACCCGTTGATCCGGAGGTGAGGCGATGGTCCATCCGCGAACAACGCGGCGCGAGTTCCTGCAGGCAGCGGCGGCGGCCGCCGGGGTGTCCGCCCTGCCCGGTTGTCTTTTTGATCCTCTTGCGCCCCTGCACGACGGCGGTTTCGCCGCCACCGCGATTGTCAGGGCCGCCGACTACGGCAACGCCGTCATCGACGCGGTCGAACAGGGCTTTGCCCTCGTCCCGCCCCCCGACGTGACGGGCAAACGCGTACTGCTCAAACCGAACTTCGTCGATCTGCCTCGCGACGGGCGCCCGGCCGTGACCGACCCCGCCGTCATCGTCGCGGCGGCCGAGGCCTTCCGGCGGCGCGGGGCAGCCGAGGTCATCGTAGGCGAAGGGCCCGCCCTTCAGCGGGATGCCTACGAGATACTCGACGCTTCCGGGTTGACGCCCCTGCTGGACGAGCACCGGTTGCGATTTGTCGATCTCAATCTGGACGACCTCGTCAGACAGCCCGCCAACCCCGTCATCACGGGCGTCGATCACGTCTTCCTGGCGGCCTCCGTCGCCCGGGCAGACGTCCTGGTCGGCATGCCGAAAATGAAGACCCACCACTGGGCAGGAGCATCGCTGTCAATGAAGAACCAGTTTGGCACGCTGCCCGGCGCGGCATACGGCTGGCCACGCAATCGCCTGCATCACGAGGACCTGAATGCGGCCATCTTCGAGGTAAACCGCATCCGGGCGCCCGATTACTGCATCGTGGACGGCGTGGTCGCCATGGAGGGCAACGGCCCCATACAGGGCACGGCCAAGACGGTGGGCGTCCTCGTCTTCGGTGACAAGGCCCCGGCGGTCGACGCGACCTGCGCGAGGATCATGCGGCTGGCACCGGAGCGCATCCCGTACCTTCGCCTGGCCGCCGGCATCCTCGGCCCTATCGGCGAGGCGAACATCGAACAGCGGGGCGAGACCATCGCCGCAGTCGCACAATCCTTCGACGTCGTGGAGCACCTGGCGAACTTGCGTATGTGAGGGATAGTCGCTTTGCGCGAATCCAACGGCCGCAGCAGGCATCCAGCGGCGAGAAACACTGCCCCCGGCCGATGCCGCGGCGACAAGAAACCTGCGAAGCAAAAAAACGGGTGTCGGAAGCCCACCATGTAGTGGATGTCAGAGGAGTCTTCGACCCTAGGCACCACTCTCCATTTTGTAAGTTCCACCGGCTTCCGACACCCTTCCTCCGACACCCACACTCATACACGACCGAATCGCCCGAGGGCGATGTATTCCTTTGTGCACCCCTTCTCTGACATTGCTGGCGGAGGGACTCGAACCCTCAACCACCCGCTTACTGGTCGGGTGCTCTTCCGTTTGAGCTACGCCGGCACGATCGGACGCGGACCCGTTCGTTATCTCCCCGCTACCATGGATACCACATCCGATCCCAGTGATTTCCTTGCAACACCCTCCTCGCGGCGGAAGCGCCGCACGCTGCCGCGCACTTCAACCGTGACGTCTTGCCCTGGACTCGCGCCCGGGCGCACTGGCACTGCCTCGCACAGGTACGCGGCACGAGCCTCCCCGGGGCGGCGGTTGTCCGTCAACCGCCGCCCCCGCAAAGCGACTCAGAAACCTTGAAAAACCCGGTTCCTTGCTCGTTCTCTTGCAGTCTGCCTCCTTTCTGTCGGTACCCAACAAAAAACCCTGCGGTCCGTCGCGGGGCCGCAGGGTTCTCGAAACTTCCGCGCTCGAACAACCCTACGGCCCACTGCAGTCGAACGCGATACCCTTACCGCGCGACCATACCATCGTCGTGGCATGCGTCGTGCACGATCGCGTCTGCGACTGGCGGTACCCGAGCTGTTTGAGCGATTGACTCATTGCACTATATTCCTGCCGTCACTACGAATCTACACCATGTTCCCAGCGATGTCAAGGGCTTTTCCCGTTTTTTTTCTGCTCGCCCATCGCCCGGATCCTTTCCATAATCAGACCGGCAACGTGGCGGACCACGGCGTCGTCCCGCTCGTGCCCGTAGTAGGGGCTCAGGTCGATCGGCTTGCCGTACCGGACCCGGGCCCGGTGCCTCCGGAAGAAAGACCACGCAATGCCGGGGTGATACCGCGTCCCGCGGATATACACCGGTACCACCGGCGCCCGGGAGTGAAGGGCCAGCATCGCCACGCCCGGCTTGGGGTCCACCCGCTCATGCGGGGCCGGAATGCGGCCCTCCGGGAAAATACCCAGCGCCTTGCCCGCCCGCAGCCGCCGCAGCGCCGCCCGCGTACTCGCTACGTCGAACCCGTCGCGCCTCACGGGAATGCATTCGATCATGTGCGTCAGCCGCCCGAACACGGGCAGGTCGTTGTACTCCGCCGCAATCAGGAAACTGATGTCTCCCCGAACGTTCGTCGCGATGATCAGGAGCGGGTCGATCGTGCAGGTGTGGTTGGCGACCAGGATCACCGGTCCCTCGCGCGGCACCGTGCACGGACCTTCGCGCTCAAGCCGGAACCACCACCGACAATAGAACGCATTCAGGTTGCGCCAGAAACCCAGTACGAACCCGAACGGCGACCGTCGCGCGCGCACCACCAGCGTGGCCGCGCCCGCGCCGAACATCAGCACCGTCATCGCGAGCAGGATATACGCAACCCAGCGGTCGATGCGGGGCCAGTCGGGTATGCCGAGCACCCCCGTCGCGACAAGCAGGCCCGCGATCGTCGCCAGATCGGTCACGCCGAATACCCGCCCCCGCACACGATCGGGCACGATGCGCTGCATCAGCGCGTTGTAGCTGGCCATGACCCCCGCCGAAAACGCACCGGCTGTCACAATCGCGGCGGCGCCCAGGCACATCGCCGTCGTCGGGCTGAACCCCCCGAGCACGCTCAGCGTCAGCATGCCGATCGCGACGCCGATACCCATCAGCGACCAGGTAATGGCGATCTCGCTCGGCAGCGCGTCTCCCAGAACCGTCAGGATCAGCGAACCGCTCAGGATGCCCACGCCCAGAAACGCCTGGAAGCTCCCGATGTCGTTGTACTCGTGCCGTCCGTACACGTCGCGGACAATCGCCGGAATCGTACTCCGCACGACCGCGCCCACACTCCAGATCAGCACCGCAATCGCCACCAGTTCCGCGACGCGCCGATGCCGCGCGATGTAGGCAAAGCCCTCCTTGAGCACCGCCGCGCCGCCGGCGCGCCGCTCCGCAACGAGGCGTGCCGGACCGCGAGGCAGCCGGATCATCGAGAGCAGCAGGGCGCTGCCCAGAAAGGAAACGGCGTCGAACCGGAACGCCACCGACGGAGCGTAGTACGTGGCCAGGTACCCGCCGCCCTTCATGGAGATCATCGTAGCGATCACGCCCAACCCGCTGATCATCGCGTTGGCCTGTACGAGCTGCTGCGGCCGGATCAACGTCGGGACCAGGGCCGACCGCGCCGGCGAGAAGACGGCCGCGAACACGCCCACGAGCAGCAGCGGCAGAAACGGTCCCCAGGAGCCCCACCCCTGACACGTTGCGATGAGCCAGGCGAAACTGAACATGAGGCCCGCACGGACGAGGTCCGCAAAGACCATCAGCCCCCGTCGCGGCAGCCGATCGGACAACACCCCGGTAAACGGCCCGAGGAGGAAGAACGGCAGCATGAAGACGAACGTGATCTTCGCGAAAAGCTGCGTCAGATTGGCGGAATCGAGGGCGTGCTGCGTCTTGAGCAGCGCCATCTCGGAAAGGTGATCGCCCAGCGCGCTGACACCATAGGCGCACCACAGCAGAAGAAAGGCGCGATTCCGGAAAAGGCTCGCCGCCGGCTGAGCCGGCCCCGGCGCTTCACGGCCCGTTCTGCTGCCCTCAACCGCTCGTGTCATCCGATCCCTGCGGGTCCGACGGATACGCCTGCAATACGCCGCGAGCAACGCGGTTCAGCCCCGTGGCCGTCCCGGCGCCCCCACGTAAGCTCCTCCAGCCCGCTACACGCCCGCGAGTAGAGGTACGGCCGCACCACTGATGATCGCCGCCTCGTCGCTCAAGAGCAAGAGGATGACCTCCGCCACAGCCATGGGAGAGATCCATCGGGAGGGGTCGGCCTTCGGCATCGCCCGGCGGTTTGCGGGCGTGTCGATAGCGCTCGGCAGGATCGCGTTGCACGTGATGCCGGTACCCTGAAGCTCGTTTGCCAGCGTCTGCGTCATGGCCAGCACGGCCGCCTTCGCCGCTACGTACGCCGTCATCTTCGCAGGCTGCTGCAGCACGGCGCGGGCCGACACTGTCACGATCCGCCCCCAGCCGCGTTTCTTCATCCGCGGCACGGCCTCCCGACACGCCAGCCAGACGCCCTTGGCGTTGAGGTCGGCGAGAGTATCCCACTGCTCCGCCGGAGCCTCGTCGATCGGCGCCATGCCCCAGCCGCCGGCGATCGCCAGCAACACATCCAGCCGCCCGCGGCGTGAATCCACGTCGGCGAACAGTCCCGCGACGGCCGTCGCATCCGTGACATCGACCCGATGGAAACAGAGCCGATCCGACTTCGCCCACGGCTCGGCACGTAACCGGTCGCGCTCCGCCTCGGCAACGAATGTCACATGGCACAGGGCCCCCGCCTCGTGCACCCTTCGCGTTACAGCCGATCCAAGCGCCCCCGTACCGCCCGTGATGACCGCAACCTTCCCGGAGAGATCCACGTCTATCGCCATAGCCGCACCGGCTCGATTGTAGTGCCGTTTTCGGTAAGACAGTTTCGCATGCGGCGAGCAGCGCCGCGAAGGCTCAGTCGCCCCTACGGGGCTTTGCGCGTGTTGACGCCGGGAACCCAGGGCTTACGCCCTGGGCTACTCTCGGTCGCCCCTACGGGGCTGGAAACGAACGAAACTCTCGAACCGAAAGCGGCAGTAGCAACGTTCTCGTTGCCACAGTCTCCTTCATCTTCAGTGCCGTCGCGCAGCCCCCGGCCGCGCCCCCGCAGGGAGTACAGTATGCGGTGCGGTTCCTCCGAAACCGTGGCGGTCCTGGAAAGACTGCACTCCACTGCTCGCCCGGCCTCAAATCCGCGCGAATCGCCGGCCGCTCGCGCGATGACGGTGCAGGGGCCACAGACAGCAACGCATGACGCACAGCTCCGCTCCCCGCCGACGATCAAGGCGGAGCCGTATGGCGCCGACGGACGAATCCTCGCTCGTGCGGTGCGCGCCGGTTGCGGCGGCTGACGAACTCATCGTGGATACGAATGACCGACTCGCCCGGGTCCTACGCCGCGGGTCCGTCCGGCGCAGGCGGATGCTCCCCGGCCGGTCCCGCGGACGTCGGCGCCCCCGTCGCCTCTGCGGCCGGTGCGGCCGATGCATCCGCCGTCGGAGCGGGCGCCGGCTGCGCCGCTTTCGGTTCCGGGGGTCGAAGTTCCTCCACCTGCGGCAACTCGCGCAGATCAGCCAGGCCGAAGACCTCGAGGAACTTCCGGGTCGTCCCGTAGAGCATCGGCCGGCCGATCTCCTCGGCCCGCCCGACGATCTTGATCAGCCCCAGCTCACGAAGCCGGTTCAGCATCTCGCCCGCCGCCACCCCGCGGATCGCCTCGATGTCCGCCCGCAACACCGGCTGCTTGTACGCCACGACGGCCAGCGTCTCCAGCGCCGCCTGCGACAGCTTCGAGTCCGACCGCGCCTTGGACAGCTTGCTCAGCCAGGTGTTGTATTCCGGCAGCGTAAGCATCTGGAAGCCGGCTGCGATCTCTTCGATGCGGAATGCTGCCCCCACCGCCTCATAGCGATCGTTCAGCGCGGCGATGTGCTTCTTGACCTCGCGAGCATCTCCCGCGCCGACAATCTGCGCGATCTTCGCCGCCGGCAGCGGAACATCCGAGGCGAAGAGGATCGCCTCGACCACGCTCTGCGTCGTGATCTCCTTCGGACTTCCGGGAGTGCCTTGGGGCTGCACGACTTCCGTGTCACTCATGGCCGCTGAATATATCGGGTCCGGGTGACGACGTCCACACGCAAGCCGTCAGCGCCTTGTCTCGCGAACGCAGCGGCTCAATGATCCGTCTTCGGATGCCCGAAGGGGCTGTCGGCCGACCCGCGGCCCCAAGGCATGGCGTTCGCGGCGACCGCCCCGCGGCCTGCCTCCGCACCCGGAAATCCCGGAAGGCCGACCGGACGACAGGCCGCGCGACAAACCATGAACGAGCGGTCCCGGCTACGGGCTTGTCATGTCCCGTACACCCGCCGTTTCGTCCACCGGTCGATCAGCGGCACCAGCGTGTTCATCGCCAGCAGCGCCCAGTAGCCCGCCGTCGTCGCCAGCCCGTACAGACGCAGCGCGATTGCCAGGGCCCCCACCCCCGCGCCGAACCACCGCTGCCCGCGTGACGTGAGCGGGCTTGTCACGGAATCGCCCGCCAGCAGCAGGACCACCAGCATCAGTTCCCCCGCCGTCAGATGGTGCAGCACGTACGCCAGCCCCACCGGCAAACCTTCATCGAACACCCGCCCCGGGAACCAGATCAGCCGACCGCCCTGCTGAATCGGCAACACGAGCGCCGCTCCCGCTGCCGCCGCGATCGCCGACGCGATGCACCATCCGCGAACATGACCGCGCCAGCCCAGGATCAGCGCCGCGACGATCAGCATCACCACCGGCCCGCCGATCAGCACCCCTGCCCCGCCGGGCGCTGCACCCGCGGCCCCGGCCGCGTTGGCATCCAGGAGCGTCATGCCCCACGGCGGGAGGTAGTCCCGGATGGCTACCGTGATCGGCGATCGCCCCGCCTCAACGAACCGCGGATCGCCCGAGGCCAGCGCCACCAGCGCGCCGACCGTCGTGAGCGGCGCCTCCGTCCCGGTGGGCGACACCGGCGTTGCCGCGCGTGCCAGACTGGAGCCAAACAACAGTTCAACGGCGACCCGCCCGAGCGCCGCCGGGTGCCAGAGATGATTCCCATGCCCGCCGAGCAGCTTCTGGCCGATCAGCGTGGCGATCAATACCGCCGTAATCGGGATGTACCAACCTGCCGCCATCGCATCGGGCGGCAGTGTGAGGGCGACAAGCAAGCCCGTCAGCAGCGCCTGTGCCTCCGCACGGCCGCTTGCCGTACCGCCCGTCTCCGCGCGGAAAAGAACCGCCGAAACAACCTTCTCCACAAGCAGCGCGGTGGCGATCGTGACGGCAAGCACCGCCAGGGCACTGGTGCCGAAGAAGACTACGCCCGCCGCCGCCGGCAGCGATGCGGCGGCAATCCATGTCCATGTCGCCGTTGCGGTGGTCTCCACGCCCCGCCACTGCGGCGACGGCTCCGCGCGGAGCAGCCGTGGCGAGATGCCCGTGTGTGTGGCGTGCGGTCTCGCGGAAGCCGCGCCGGTCTCGCCCGGACCGCGTTCCACACGGGGCGCGGGCGTCCCGCCTGCTTTCCCTGCGTCAACAAACGCAGGGTCCCGCGGAGACGACTGCGCCGTCGCGTCGCTGCACGCCGCGGGCGGAGTTGCCTGACCGAAAGCGGCGTTCGCGTTGGCCGGCGGCGTTTCCGTATTCCCGCTTCCCGTGTGACACCGCTCTTGAACAACGTTCTCCTGCGTCTCCGCCTCGCCTCGCGGCCCCGGCCGCCCGGAACCCGGACCCCGGACCGCAACCTCTCGCAGGACCGCCCGTATCGACTCAGCCAGAGGCAGCCGCGCGGGGCACACATAGGAGCACAAGCCGCACTCGATGCACGCCCGCGCATGCAGTCGGGCAACGCGAGCCATGTCCCGTCGCTCGATGGCGCCGAGTAGCGCGGCAGGGTCCAGACCGACGGGACAGTCCTCCAGACACCACCCGCAGCGGGTGCAGGTCCCCGGCGACACCGTCGGCCGGTACGACGCCCCCGGCCCATCGCGGACCGTCATCAGGAGGATCGCCGTGGTGCACTTCGTCACCACCGTCTCCATCCGCCGGATGGCGGTCCCGGTCATCGGGCTTCCGACTACCACGGCAGAGGGCGGCTGCCGCACGCCTGCATACCCGATCACATCGCCTACCGGCGTGCCCACCGCGACCAGATAGTTCCCCGGACGCTCGACTGCGTCGCCCGTCACCGTCACCAGGCGCTGTGTCACAGGCATTCCGGAGCGGAGAAACGATTCGATGGCCGCAACTGCTCCCACGCCGATCACAAGCGCACCGACGGAGAGATCATTGCCGCCCAGGGGAATCTCCTTCCCGCAGATAGCCTTGACGAGAAGCGCGGGATGCCCTTGCGGATACTTGTTGACCAGTGGCGCGATCCGCACCCGCGGCCCCGGTCCCCCCCCTGCGCCGGCGGCCGTACCCGAGCGGTCCGAGCCTCGCTCGTGCGTACGCTTCTCGCTTTGCGCCGCCAGGTGCGAAACCACCCGGTGTTTCGACCGGTCGACCGCCAGCCAGACCTCGCAAAGCCCCAGGAGCTCCGCCAGACGCCTGCCGCCGTTCAGGACGTCGTCGGTCCGCTCAACCAGAATCCGCCAGTCCGCCGTCACACACGGGTCCGACTCCATCGCATTGATGATCAGACATGCGCATCCGCGGCCCGCGGCGGCAAGCCTCGCCGCCGTCGAAACCCCCTCGCCTGCCGGGTAGCCGTATTCCACGATGCCCGCCGCTGCGGCCTGCGCGACCAGATCGTCAAGGTGCCGGACCGTCCGCGCGCTGGCAACATGCGGAACCGCCGCCCGGTGCGTCTCGATCTCGACGCAGGGCACTTCGGGAGCATACGGCGTATCGCATAGAACGATGCCTCGCACCACGCCGTCGGCGGACGCATGAACCGGCACCGCATCCGGCCCGCTCGCCTGCCCGATCCGCTCACCGCAGCGCACGGTCTGGCCGATCTGCACGCACGGGTCCGCACACCGCCCGTCCTGTGCGCCCAGGGGCACGTACAGCCGCCGGGGAATCGGCAACGGCTCGATCGGACGGTCCTCGGTGCGTTCCTTCTCCGCCGGCAGAAAGACGCCGCCATAAAAGGCGCCTTTGCCGTTCCAGCCCCACGACGAACGCAATCGCCATCCCGCCACGTACGAAGCCCTGCCGCCACTATGCTTTCCCGGACACTCTACGCTGCCACGCCGTTTCCTGCTACCCGCCGTCCCGGCGCGATCAACGCGTCGCCTCCGGGCGGTTCGGTCGGCTCGCCGCGCCATTACATGACTTGGCGGAATCTGACGGCGGCGGCTACGATTCGTCCATGATCCCCTCGCCCGAACGCAACGTCCCGAGACCGATTACGATTCGCCTGCTGGATCTCTTCCGCATAGGCCCAGGCCCCAGCTCCAGCCACACCGTCGGCCCGATGCGCGCCGCCGAAATCGCCATCGAGCACAATCTCGGGCTCACCTGCGATCCCCTCAACGGCCTCGTGCAGGTGCCCTGCATCGAGCGCAATGCCATGGCCGTCGCCGAGGCCTGGGCCGCCGCACAGTTGGCCTTCGCCTCCGACGGACGCCACGTCATCAGCCTTGACCGTGTCATCCATGCAATGAAACGTACTGGTGACGATATGCGCCAGGAATACGAGGAAACCGGCGAAGGCGCCTTGGCCGTCAGCCTCGCGGAATGCTGACGGCTGCGCGACGCATTCGGCAAATCCCTTCCGGCCCCCAGCGGGCACAGGTCTGCAGCCGATGCGCGAGGTGCCGGCAGCCCGGCGGCCGGCGCACCGGGCAAGACGGCGGTGCGCATGCGCCGGGGACCGGTGGCATTCCGCCGAACGCGCGATATAGTAACGGGCATGGCAACGTCCGCCGTACGCGAAGTTCGAGTGGAGCTGGGGCCGCGAAGCTACGCAGTCCGCATCGGAGCCGGCGTGCTGACACAGGTCGGACGGGCACTTCGCGAGCTGTTCCCCCAGGGGGGCTCGATGCAGGCCGCCGTCGTCACCGACGAGAACGTGGGCCCGGCATACGCGCCGCGGGTGCTCGATTCACTCCGACAGGCCGGCTATCACGCCCACCTGGTGACCGTGCCGGCCGGTGACGCGAGCAAGTCGCTTGCCCAGGCCTCGCGGCTCTATGATGAGTTCGCCTCCGCGCACATGGAGCGGACCTCGCCGGTCATCGCATTGGGCGGCGGCATGGTCGGCGATCTGACCGGCTTCGTCGCGGCCACCTGGCTTCGGGGCGTCCCGTTCATCCAGTGCCCCACGACCGTCGAGGCGGACGTCGACGCAAGCGTCGGCGGCAAGACGGGCGTCAACCACCCCGCCGGCAAGAATCTCATCGGCGCGTTCTATCAGCCGCGTCTGGTCCTGATGGACATCGCCGCGCTCGATACGCTGACCGACCGCGACTTCCGCGCGGGTCTCGCGGAAAGCATCAAGCACGCGGCCATCCGCGACGCCTCCTTCTTCCAGTGGCAGGAGGCGAACATCGCGAGGATTCTCTCGCGCGACCGGGATGTCATGATCGATCTGCTCGAGCGAAACGTCCGCATCAAGGCCGATGTCGTCGCCGCGGACGAACGCGAGGCCGGCCTGCGAGCGATTCTCAACTTCGGCCACACGATCGGCCACGCCGTCGAGTCGCTCGTGAACTATGAATGGCGCCACGGCGAATGCGTCTCCGTGGGGATGCTGGCGGCCGCGTGGATTGCCGCCCGGCGAAAGCTCATGCGCGAAGAGGATGCGGAGCGTCTTCGCGCAATCCTGAAACTGCTGAAGCTCCCGACGGCGATTCCCGACACCATCTCCGTCGAGGCGATCATGCGCCTGACAAGGATGGACAAGAAAGTCGCCGAGGGAAGGGTCCGCTTCGTCCTGGTCCCGCAATTCGGCGAGACGACCATGCGCGACGACGTCTCGGAGCAGGAAATCCGGCGCGCGGTGAACATCATGCGGGCAAAGGCGTGAACCACGCCGACGTAGTGTCGCCATCCTGCCTGCGCCCGGCCGCACGGAGGCCCGGCGGCGCCTCGGCCTCGCGGAAGGATGCATGCCATGAACGGATCCGCCGACACGGCCGCGTCTCCCGCGGCGATTCAACATCTGCGATTGAGCCTCGCCCGCGGTATCGGGCCGATCCACTTCGGACGGCTGCTCGAGCGCTTCGGCAGCGCGGAGGCGGTCCTGGCCGCCTCGCGTGACGAGTTGCAGCGCGTCGAGGGTATCGGGCCCGCCACGGCCGACGAAATCATCCGCGCCCGCAGTGCAAGTCAATGGGAAGCCGAACTCGCGCTGGCGGCCCGGCACGGCGTGCGGATTCTGTGCCGTGAGGACGCCGCGTTTCCTCCCGCCCTGCGGCATATCCCTGACCCGCCGATCTGCCTCTACATGAAAGGTGAGATCGAGCCGGCCGATGCCGTCGCCGTCGCGGTGGTCGGTTCGCGCCGCTGTACGCAATACGGTCGCGAACAGGCCCGCCGATTCGGCTTTGCCCTGGCGGAGCGCGGGGCCACGGTGATCTCGGGGCTCGCGCGCGGCATCGACGCCGCGGCACACTGGGGCGCCATCGAGGCGAAAGGCCGCACGATCGCCGTCCTCGGCAACGGGCTGGCCACGGTTTATCCCCCGGAGAACAAGGAACTCGCCGACCGCATCGTCGCCGGCCACGGCGTGCTGCTGAGCGAACTGCCCATGCAGACGCCCCCGGACAAGGACAACTTCGTGCCGCGCAACCGGATCATCGCCGGACTGTCGCTCGGCGTGCTGGTCGTCGAGGCGGCACGCCGCAGCGGCGCGCTGGCGACGGCCCGCCATGCCGGCGAGTACAACCGCGAGGTCTTCGCCCTGCCCGGCCGGATCGACTCGCCGTTTTCCGACGGCACGAACGGGATGATCCGCGACCAGCACGCGAAGCTCGTGTGCAATGTGAAGGACGTCTTCGACGAACTCGGCGAGACGGGCCGGGCCCTGTGCCCGGACGAGCCGCTCTTTGCCCCGCTGACCCCGATGCCCGCCCGCACCACCGCCCAGGAGCAGCGGCTCTATGACGCCCTCGGCAACGAAGAACGATCCATCGAGCAGCTCTGCGACGCCGCGAACATGCCGGCCTCGCAGGTCGCATCCGCGCTCATCTCCCTGCAGCTCAAGGGCCTCGTGCGGCAACTGCCCGGCAGCCTGTTCGTGCGCCAGAGGAAGGCATGACCGTCCCGGCGGCTCGCCCGGATGGATTATCGGGAACGCCCGGATCGGCCGATATATCCTGGAAGGGATTGGCGCAGACCGCCGGGTCGGCTACAACCACGCGTGTGCCGTTGGCGGCATCCGGCAGGAGGCCATAGCGGAGATGTCCCGGACGGACGACCCTCTCCACTGCATCATCTGCGGTAACGCCATGATCGCGATGCCCGGCCGCGCGCAGTGCCCGAACTGCGGCTACCTCGAGGGCGGCGACGATCTCTTTCCCCCCGACCCTTCGAGCGGGCGCCCCGCCGCCGAGCCCCATGCGACGGTCCGCGAGTTCGAAGACACCCTCTTCCCCCTGGGGCCCGGTTCTCCCAAGCCGAGCCGCAAGCGGCCGCCGCGCCCCCGTCCGCCGCTGCCCCCGATGGGCTGGTTGTTCCACAACAACTGACCCGCACGCCGGCTTGCCGTCGCGCAATCTTTCACGGAGCGCGGCCCCGGGATAAGCTGTGTCCATGACGACCCCCGGCCGCGACGAGTCCGATGAGGCAATGATGCAAATCGCAATCCGCGAGGCGATGGCCGCGCGAAGTCACGACGACGTGCCCGTCGGCGCGGTTGTGGTGTTCCGGGGACGGGTGATCGGCCGCGGGCACAACCAGCGCGAGGCGCTGCATGATCCGACGGCACACGCGGAAATGATCGCCATCACGGCCGCCGCCGAGTACCTCAAGTCGTGGCGGCTGGACGACTGCACGCTGTACGTGACGCTGGAGCCCTGCGTAATGTGCGCCGGAGCCATGGTGCTGGCACGGTTGCCGCGGTTGGTCTTCGGCACCGCAGACCCGAAAGCCGGAGCGTGCGGGTCGGTATACGACGTTGTCCGCGACGGCAGGCTGAACCACCGGGTCTCGGTAGTCGGCGGGGTACTGGCCGGCGAATGCGCGGAACTGCTGCACGAGTTCTTCCGCGGCAAACGCCAGGAAGGGAAGAAGTAGGAGGCCGGCCGATGTCCGCTGTCCGTCGCGGGTCGCCTGTTGTCCTCGATGCACGCAAACGCACGGCCGTTCGGCGCGGACTGCTGGCATGGTTCCGGCGAAATGCGCGCGATCTGCCCTGGCGGCGGACGCGTGATCCGTACCGCATCTGGCTGTCGGAGGTCATGCTCCAGCAGACCCGCGTGGAAACGGTCCGGCCCTATTACGAGCGGTTCACCGCGGAATTCCCGCGCGTGCAGGATCTCGCGGCGGCGAGCGAGGACCGGGTGATGCGGCTGTGGCAGGGACTGGGGTACTACAGCCGGGCACGCAACCTTCACCGCGCCGCGCGGATCATCGCCGGCCAGCGCGGCGGGGAGTTCCCGCGAAGCGCCGAGCAGTGGCGGCGGCTGCCGGGCGTCGGGCGGTACACCGCCGGGGCGATCGCGAGCATCGCGTTCGGGGAGCGCGTACCGGTCGTGGACGGCAACGTCAAGCGCGTTCTGGCGCGGCTGTTTGACGTGGGCGCCTCCGTGGACGCACCCCGGACCGTGCGGTGCCTGTGGGAAATCGCGGGAAAGCTCGTGCCCCCGACCGAGCCCGGCCTGTTCAACCAGGCGATCATGGAGCTGGGCTCGACGTTGTGCACGCCGAAACGGCCCCGCTGCAATGACTGCCCCGTACGCGCCGCGTGCGGGGCGCATGCCCGCGGACGGCAGGCCCGGCTGCCCGTCCGACGGCGCAGGAAACCGCTCCCGCATTACGAAATCGTGGCCGGGGCGATCCGAAAGAACGGACGCTACCTGCTGGGCAAACGCCCGCCCGGCGGACTGCTCGGCGGGCTGTGGGAGCTTCCGGGCGGCAAGGTCGAGCCCGACGAGACGCATACGGAGGCGCTCTTGCGCGAGATCGACGAGGAACTCGGGATGGTCGTCCGCGTGGGTAAACGGCTTGCGTCGGTGAGACACGCATACTCCCACTTCCGCATTACGCTGCATGTCTACGCGTGCGAACCGCTGCGGGGACGGCCCAGGGCGCGCTATCACACCGCGCTGCGCTGGGTGACGCGTCCGCAATTCGGACAGTACGCGCTTCCCGCCGCCACGCTGAAGGTGCTGAACCGCCTTTGACGGCAGCGCCCCGCCCGCGTATGCCGCTCCGCATACCGCAAGCCGACGCTTCGACCACCGGGTCCGATGCGGGTCTCGCGTGACTGCCCCGCCGGCCGCTACAATACGCCCCGGGTTCAGGGCCCAAACGTGCGTGGGACCGGCCAGGAGATCCAGAGAGGACTTGCTATGAGAACGCGTCGCGTCATTCCAGCAACAATGGGAGCGTTCGCTGTCGCCGCCTTCCTGCTGCTTGCGTCAGCGGGCGCGGGGGCCGCGAGCGATCAGGAGGCCCAGGCGCCCCGGGCGCCCGCGGCCGCCGGCAAGATCAAGACGCTGCTGCTCGTCGGCGGGCCGATCCACGATGCCAAAGGCGTGGGCGACGTGGTCGAGGGCCTGTTGAGAAACTCGGAGAAGTTCGACGTAACCCGGGTGGACAACGACCTCGACGCCCTGAAGGCCGACCGGCTCGCGCCGTACGACATCGTGGTGTTCTACTACACGCTCGGCACAATCACGGAGGAGCAGAAGCGCGGGCTGATGAACTTCGTCGCCGCCGGCAAGGGCTACGTGACGTTTCACTCGGGGGCCGATTCGTTCCGCAGCGACCCGGACTATCGCGCCTTGGTGGGCGGGTACTTCGTCGGACATCCGAAGTACCGTACCTATCAGGTCAGCGTCACCGAGAACACCAGCCCCATCACCCGGGGCATCGACGAGTTCATGATTACGGACGAGCAGTACCTGCTCGATTACGACCCGCGCGTCGAGGTGCTCGCAAACGCCCTGAACAAGGGCAAGACGATGCCCGTGCTCTGGACGAAGCCGTGGGGCAAGGGGCGCGTGTTCTACAACGCGTTGGGGCACGACAGGAAGGCCTGCGAGCAGCCGATGTTCCAGAAGCTGCTGCTCCGCGGGGCGCTCTGGGCGGCCGGACGCGAGGTGGCGGACTGATGCCCATGAGCAGACCCAGGATCGTTGTTACCGAGCGCTACAGCCCGAAGGCGATGGAACGATTGGCCGCGGCCGGGGACGTGACGCTGCTCAGCCGGCGCGACGAGGCGACACTGCTCGCCGCCGTCGCAGATGCCGAGGCGCTCGTCGTGCGCACTCACACGACCGTGACCCGCCGCGTGATTGAGGCGGGCAGACGCCTGCGCGTCATCGCACGCGGCGGCGTGGGGCTCGACAACATCGACCTCGCGGCCGCCCGCGAACGCGGGATACCGGTCGTGTACACCCCGGCCGCCTCCACCCACGCCGTCGCGGACTTCACCATCGGCCTGATCCTCGCACTGCAGCGCCGCATCGGCTGGTTCGACCAGGAAATCCGCACGGGCGATTTTGCCACCCTGCGGTCGCGCGACCCGGGCTGCCCGGAACTGCGCCACCAGACCCTCGGCATCATCGGCATGGGGCGCATCGGCAGCCAGGTCGCCCGGCGCGCCGCAGCGGGATTCGGCATGGAGGTCATCTACAACGACATCCGCCCCGTCGGGCCGTTTCCCTTCCCCGCCGTCAGCGCGACGCGGGATCAGGTGCTTGCATCCGCCGACGTGGTGTCGCTGCACGTACCCTTGACCCCTCTGACGCGCGGAATGCTCGACCGCCAGGCGCTCTCACGCATGAAACGCGACGCGTGTCTGATCAATACGTCACGCGGACCCGTGGTTGTCGCGAGCGACCTCGCCGAGGCCCTGCGCGAACGGCGGATCGCCGCCGCGGCCATCGACGTCTTCGACCCGGAGCCGCCCCCCCCCGACCACCCCCTCCGCTCCGCGCCGAACTGCCTGCTGACGCCGCACGTCGCCTCGCGAAGCCGCGAAGGACTCGCCGCCATGAACGACGTGGTCGACGACGTTGTCGCCGTATTGGAAGGCCGGCCACCGGCGTGGCCGTGGACCGAAGAGTAGGGACCAGACGCTCCTCCGGCAGGCTCCGCGACGCCGGCGCAAAGGTCGGACGCATCCTTCGACGGCCCCGACGCCTGCGGTCGGTAGTCGCCCGCGATCTATAACTCACGCCTGCGAACGGCCGCGGGCCGCGAGCCGACAGGCTTAAGGTTATCGGCAACTCCAGGCCCCGTGCGACGGGAAGCGCGGATGCGGCGGCCGAGCGCAGCGCCTCCTGCCTGCCCGGATCTCTTCCGAGGCACAGTTCCGGTCGCCCTGCTTGCCGCCGGCGCTGCGCCTATCAGGACGTAGCTCCGTGCCTCGAACGAACACGCTCCAAGGCTGGCAGCGCGACGCCCTCACCGGCCAGCCGTATAGACGCCGAAGGCGTTAAGAATCCAGTCTGAATCTAAACATCCGCAGATTGTAAACCGATCAAAGTGTCGCATGAGTCCCCACACGGAATCTCGTCTCGGCGCGGTGCTCGACGGCCTGCTCGACGAACTCGATCGTCACGCGCACGAGTCGCAAACCCAACTATCAACGAATGCCCCGGGAGCGAGCCCGCTTTGTCAACGTCGCGCACCGCGCTATCGATTCCGGTGCAACTGCCTCATCCGTTTCTTTGCTTCCGCAGCGATGGAGATCGGTGCCTTGCCGGGCCGCACCCGTAACCTGTCGCGCGGCGGCCTGGGGCTGCTCGTCCAGCGCCCGTTTGCAGCCGGCGAAGTAATCGAAGTGGAACTGGGCAAATGGCCGGCCCACGGTCGAGCATTCCTGGCAGGCGAGGTGCGGTTCTGCCGCTATACCGGGCGCGGTTATTACGAAGTCGGAGTAGCCCTCAAGGCCGCAAGCGACCAAGCCATCTTCAGCCGAAACCCCGCCCTGGCGGCGACCGCGTTCGACTGGGTCTGCAACGCGAAATTTCCCGCGCAGTAACGGAAATCAAGTTGCGATGCGGTGCAAGCGCCGACCCCGGCAAGCCTCCAGGCCGGGCCACAGGAATGCCCGAACAGCCGCTCAAACCAGGCGTACTTGGACGATCTCGGCCGGCGCGTTGATCCGCACCGGAAACCAGTTCCCCGCTCCTGCGTTCACGAAAAGCAGGGGCTGACTGCTCCGGATGCAATCTCCATCTTCGTCCTGAAGCGGACGCGCCGCACCCGTCACGCCGTCGCCTGTGTAGAACCCGCGTATGTAACGAAACAGGATATTGCCGGCGCCGAGGTCCGGCCAGCCGGGCGGAGTCAGCATCAACTGGCCGCCGTGCGTGTGGCCGGCGAGCGTAAGAGGGATGCCTCGTCTGGCGGCGGCGTCGAACGCATGCGGATGGTGCGCCAGGGCGATGGTGAAGGGTCGCGCCGGATCCGCACAGGGCGGGCCGAACGTCGCCTCCGCACATTGCTCATGCCCCGGCCTCTGCATAGTGCCGGCATCGCGACGGCTCCACATCAGCCCGCCGATTCGCAGCCGTTCGCCGCCAATGTCGATTTCCCGCAGCTCGTTGACCAGCAGCGGCACACCCTCTCCGCGAAGGAACGCCACGAAAACATTCCCGTCGTCGATCAGATCGTGGTTGCCCACGCAGGCGAAAAGACCGTATCGATGCCGCAGGCCGCGCATCGTCTCCAGCGCCTCGGGCAGCACCTGATTGGAGTGATCAACGAGGTCGCCCGTGATGACCACGATATCGCTGTCGAGGCGATTGGCCGCGTCCACCGCACGGCGGAAGTGACCCACCTGATACAGGCGGCCGATGTGAAAGTCGCTCAGATGCGTGATGGTGAGGCCGCGCAGACGGTCCGGCAGGCCCGGCGGGCTTACGGCGCACCGACGAATCGCGAGACGGCCCATTTGCCACATACCGGCCGCCGCCCCGCCGCCGGCAACGAGGACGGGAGCGGCCACGGCCGCGCGATGAAGAAACGCGCGACGCGAGAGGTTGACTCCCTCCGGCACCGAGGGCCGCCCGGTGCGACGACCGCGTATGCTCGCAACCGCCCAGACGCAGACCCCGATGATCGCGCCGGTGGGCACGGCCAGGGCAATGAACATATGCCACAACTGGACCCACATGACCAGCGGCGTCGGCAGGCGTCGCCAGTCGAGCGAACCGCGAAGCATGCCCAGCGCGGGCGCGAGCATGAGGATCATGTAGATCGCCAGCAGCACGCGGCTCCAGCGTCGAACGACGGGACGCCCGCCGGCCTGCGTCAGACGCAAGTCGGAGCGAACCCACCACGCAACGTTGAGGACCACGACAGTGACGAGCAGCGACTGAAAGACCGCGGAGCGCGGCCATGCGACACGGCCGGTTGCCTCCAGTAACAGCATCCCGACCAGCGCGGCGAACAGAACGAAGACGCCGCCGCGGACCCACCGGCGCTGATTGACCGTACCATTTGTCCGAATCTGAACCGCTCCCTGAAACACGTCTGCCCGGGGCACCACTGCGCAAGGCCTCCGGAGTGGACAGCACCCGCGCCAACTCCCTGATTATACGCCGTTGTCGGTCCGGGTGATCGGCCAAAGGCCTCGCCGCGACATGGCAAGGTGCTCCCAGGCGGGCCGAACCGGATTCCCCCGGGCCGTGACCAAAAACATCATTCTGAGCGGAATGCAACCCGCCGAAGGATCCAGCCGGCACTCTGCGCAAACGAGAACGAGCGCAGCGAGTGGTTCGGGCATCCGGGGCATCGTCCCCCGTCGCGTTCGATCAAGACCGTGCAGCCGGAACGCCGGATCCGACACATGGTTGCCGTCCCGTACGATCCTGTTGCGCCGCCATGAGGTCTTGCCGAGGCGGGATTTCCTCTCGCTCCCGCTGAGGATGACATTTCCGCCTTTGCCATGACGCGTGAGCACACACGCGACGACGGCACGCCGCCGCGGGTGTGATTCTCTCCGGGCGCCTGGGTATGATACCCCGCTGAGGCACCAACCCATGACGAGGTGTAAACGATGCGATTGAGCAGGCGTGTAACGGCCCTCGCCGAGTCGGCGACACTGGCGGTGTCGTCCAAGGCGGCGGCGATGAAGAAACAGGGGATCGACGTGGTGAGCTTCGGGGCCGGTGAACCGGATTTCGACACGCCGGCAAACGTGAAGGAGGCCGCCAAGAAGGCTCTCGACGAGGGCAAGACCAAGTACGCGACGCCGGCCTCCGGCATCCTGCCCGCGAAGGAGGCTGTCTGCGCGAAGTTCAAGCGCGACAACGGCCTCACGTACGAGCCGTCGCAGGTAATCATCACCGTCGGCGGGAAGGAGGCCCTTTATCTCGCCTTCAGTGCCCTGGTAGACGAGGGCGATGAGGTCCTCCTGCCGGCGCCGTACTGGGTGAGCTACCCGGAACAGATCCAGCTCAACGGCGGCCGGCCCGTCATCCTGTCGGGGGCCGAGGCGAACAGCTTCAAGCTGCGGCCGGAGGAGATCGAGGCCGCCATCACGCCGAAGACGCGGGTGCTCGTGCTGAACTATCCGAGCAACCCCGGCGGCTTCTGCTATACGCCGGAGGAAGTCCGGGCGATTGCGGATGTCGTCGTCAGGCACGATATCATCGTCTTCTCGGACGAGATGTACGATCGCCTCCTCTACGGGAACCAGAAGTTCCTGAGCTTTGCGGCGACGCGACCGGAGGCCTACGCGAAGACGGTCACGTTCAACGCCGGGTCGAAGACGTATTCGATGACCGGCTGGCGCGTCGGCTACGCGGCGGGCCCCAAGGAGATCATCAGCGCGATGGCCAAGCTGCAGAGCCAGACCACCAGCGGCCCCGCGACGTTCAACCAGTGGGCGCTGGCCGCAGCGCTGCAGGGCGACCAGTCCTCGGTCGAGACAATGCGGCAGGAGTTTGAACGACGGGCGGAGTACATGCACAAGCGGCTCAACGAGCTGCCGGGCGTGCGGTGCGTGCGGCCGACCGGCGCGTTCTACGCCTTTCCGAACGTCAGCGGAACGTACAAGAAGCTGGGCGTGAAGGGCTCGCTCGAGTTCTCGTCGAAGGTCCTGGACGAGGCGAAGGTCGCGCTCGTACCCGGCGTCGCATTCGGCAGCGACGAGCACGTGCGGCTCTCGTTCGCGACGAGCATGGAACAGATCAGGAAGGGGCTCGACCGGCTGGCGGAGTTTCTGGCGCGTTGAGGCCCCGCCGGTTCGGAGCGGACGAGCCTTGACCGATCGGACGAATTGAGGAACAGCAGGAGGAACACGTGATGTTGCAGGAACTGGGTCATCGACTGGCGCTCATGGGGATGGTGCTTGCGATGAGCGTGATGTGCGGGCGACTCGTTGCGGCGGAGGCCGACGCGGCGAAGACGCCGGGCGCAAGGCCGAAAAAGGTCCTCTATCTGACGCATTCGCAGGGATTCAACCACCCCGTGCTGGGCCTTACGGAGAAGATCCTGCCGGAGCTGGGCCGGAAGTCGGGCGCCTTCGAGGTGACGTGCCTGGCAGGCTACAAGCAGAAACCCGACCAGATCGACCTCTCGATGATCACCCCCGACTACCTCAAGCCGTTCGACGCGATCATCTTCTACACCACCGGCGCGCTGCCGCTGAAGCCCGAGCAGAAGAAGGCGATCATCGACTTCGTCAAGAGCGGCAAGGGGTTCGTGGGCATTCACTCCGCAACCGACTACAGCAAGGACCCGGACTACTGGCCGGACTTCGTGGACATGCTCGGCCCGCGTTTCAAGACACACGGCGCCAACGACGCCCCACTGTTCATCAGGGTGGACGACCCGAAGCACCCGGCGACGAAGATGCTGCCGCAGGAGTGGAAGATCGCCGACGAGATGTACCAGGTGATCGAGCCGGTGCCGCGGGACAAGTTCCACATCCTGCTGACCGTCGATACGGAGAAGTCGGACCCGGCGAACCTTGCAAGGAACAAGATGGAGAAGGGCAAGGTATATGAGGTGTCGTGGTGCCGGCTGTACGGCAAGGGACGGGTGTTCTACACGTCGCTCGGCCATCGCGAGGACGTCTGGGAGAATAAGCTCTACCAGGAACACCTGGTCGGGGGAATCCGCTGGGCGATGGGCGAGGGCCCCGCGGACGCGACGCCCGATGCAAAGCTCCGTGTGCCGCAGGAACGAGGCGAAAAGAAGAGCAGACCCCGGAAAACGGCCGAATAATACCGACGAACGACCGAACTCGCAGTGGCGGACACTGTCGGACGTGACAACCGCCCCGGGCCGTTGTGCGTGAGCAGGGCGCCCGTCGCAGGAGATGGTGCGCCTTGCGGACCGTCCGAAGCGACGGGCAACGTGTGCTCGGAGCGAGCGCCCGGAAGGACGTCGCGCCGCAACGGGGTTGTGAGGCGCAAGATCGTGAGCACCGAGCCCGATGCAGACGCCAAGGGGTCGCTGCCACCCGACGCCGCCGATCCGACGACGGACCGCGATCGACCCTGGCTCACGCAGGCCGCTCTCTATCCCCGCTGCTACACGTGGTACGTGTTCCTCTCGTCGCTGGACCTGATGCTTACCTGGCTGGTGATCCACATGGAGGGAAGCGAGCTCAACGCGGCGGCCGTGTGGGTCATCCAACGATGGGACCTGCACGGACTGATCGTTTTCAAGTTCCTCCTCGTCACGCTGGTAATCGGCATCTGCGAAGTGGTGGGCCGGCGCAATCGGCCGCTCGGACGGGCGCTGGCCGTCCTCGCCGCCGGCATCACGGCCATCCCCGTCGCGCTTACCGTCGCGGCGCTGGCGACCGGCTTTATGCGATGAGGCGAGGGTCAGGCCACCGCGTCGAGATCGGCCTTGGTCAGCAGCGCCTCGTACCGGATGCCGGCCTCGGCAAATCGCTCGCCGCCGCCTTCCTGCCGGTCGATTACGGTGACGACCTTTTCCACGATCGCCCCGGCGTCGGTCAGCGACTTGACCGCCTCGATGGCCTGGCCGCCGGTCGTCGTGACATCCTCCACGAGCAGGACGTGGTCGCCCTTTTCGATACGGCCCTCGACGAGCTTGCCCGTACCGTAGTCCTTCTTCTGGTTGCGGACGATGACGAACGGTAACCCGCATGCCATCGACGTGGCCGCCGCCAGCGCCACCGCCCCGAGTTCGGCCCCGGCGATACGGGCCGTCATGGGGGTCACATGCACGGCGAGGCGCCGGCCGAGTTCCTGGAGTATCGCCGGCTGGGTCTCGAACAGGTACTTATCGAGATAGTACCTGCTGCGTTTGCCCGACCGGAGAACGAAATCGCCCTCCAGATACGCCGCCTGCCGGATCGCCGCCGCCAGTTCCCGGTCTGTCATGTCTCACTCCGTCCGGGCCGCGATCTCCCGCGCGCCCGTGGTCATGACTCTAGCCCGCCGCCACGAAATGGACAAGAGGGCCGAGGGGGATTAGAGTCGCGACGCGCGGTGCGAGGCTCCGGGACGTGCCAAGGCGGCATCCTGAGCGCCGCGAAGGATCCTGCATCCGATTGGCGTTGAGCCGATCAAGCGCAGCGGCGGAAGAAGACCGGGACGCTTACCCCGCCCGGTGCGCTCGGTGGTGCGAACGCAAAACGGAAGCCGGATGCTTCGCTGCGATCAGAATGACGGTCGCGAGCCATGCCCCGGAACCCGGGCATGCCCGAAGCTTGCCGCCGGTGAAAGGGCGCCCTGAGGGTGGATGGAATGGGTGACGACGATCTGACGATGCTTGCTGCCGTCCGCGAGGCCGGCGCCCGGCTCACCGCAGAGATCGCCAAGGTGATCGTCGGCCAGCAGACGATCGTGCAACAACTCCTCACGGCCCTGTTCTGCGAAGGCCACGTCGTGATCGTCGGCGTGCCGGGCTTGGCCAAGACCCTGCTGGTCAAGACGCTTGCGGAGGTCCTCGACTGGCAGTTCCGGCGCATCCAGTTCACGCCCGACATGATGCCCGCCGATATCATCGGCACGGAGCTGATCCAGGAAGACCGGGCAACGGGCCGTCGCGAGCTGCGCTTCGCGAAGGGGCCGGTGTTCGCCAACATCGTGCTGGCCGACGAAATCAACCGCGCCCCGCCGAAGACGCAGGCGGCCCTTCTCGAGGCGATGCAGGAGTATCACGTCACCAGCGGCGGCGTCTCGTACGCGCTCGACCGGCCGTTCGTCGTCGTCGCCACGCAGAACCCGATCGAGCAGGAGGGTACCTACCCCCTTCCGGAGGCGCAGCTCGATCGCTTCATGTTCAGCCTGTGGATAGACTACCCCGGCGAGGCGGAGGAAGAGACCATCGTCGAACAGACTACCGCCCCGCCGTCGTACACGCTCAACCGCATCCTGTCGCGCGAGCAGATGCTCGCATATCAACAACTCGTCCGGCGCGTGCCCGTCAGCCGTCACGTGATCAGGTACGCTTCGTCCCTGGCGAGAGCGTCCAGGCCGCGCGGGCAGGCCGATGCCTACGTCCGCAAGTACGTCGAATGGGGAGCCGGCCCCCGGGCGTCGCAGTACCTCGTGCTTGGCGCGAAGGCCCGTGCCGTCATGGCCGGCCGGCCCGCACCCTCAACTGCCGACGTCCGCGAGGTGGCGATGGCCGTCCTTCGGCATCGGATCATCCCGAACTACGCGGCCGTCGGAGACGGAGTGACGGCCGCCGATATCGTGGGCTACCTCCTCGACCGGGTCGCCGAGCCGGATTACAGCCGCTGACGTTCCTCGCCCGGCGAAGGGGAGAGCAGAGCCGAGCGTAACTTGGGCCGAAGAAGCACCGCCGTAGCCGGCCGTTCGCCCCCGCTTCGACCGGCCGTACTTGCGTGTCGCACCCTCATCGAATCGGCCGGAGCCGTTACGGACGACCTGCGACACGATGCTGTCGTCGTTAATGCGGATGCGGCCGGCGGCATCCGTCTCGCCTCCGCGTCCGTGGGTTATCCGCGGCATCGCTCAAGTCCCATAAGGAATCCGCCGAAGCATGTAACATCCGCCGCGCCCGCAGTGTGCGCGGATTCCGACGCGGAGGGCCAAGGCACCCGGAGACAGGCATGGTTGCGTTCGTAACGAATTGTCCGTACGAAAGTTGCAGGCGGACTACGCCGTGTGCCAATACGCTCCAGCTTTCCCCGTCAACGGCTCCCGGACGGAATCCGCAGGCCACCGCGCACCGAGGCGCCCGCAGAGGACCGCTGCTTCCCGGCCGCGGTCTTCTTTGCGGGGTGATCGCGTTTCTGCTGCCAGTGCTGCCGGCGGCGGCGAACACGGCCCCGACGGCAGCGGCCGTCAGCGACCTGACCACACCCGACACCGCCGTAAGCCTCACGCTCGAAGCCACCGACGCTGACGGCGACGCGCTCAGCTACGTCATCGCGACCCTGCCGAGTTCCGGCACGGTGAAGGTGGGCACTGCAACGCTCGCCTCCGGCGACCTGCCCTACACGATTCCCGACGGCGGCAAGGCAGTCACCTACACTCCGGCAGCGACGACGCACGGCTCCGTAACCTTTACATATAAAGCCAACGACGGGACGGTAGACTCCGCCGCAGCCACGGTGACCGTGATCGTAAACCAGCCCCCCGTCGCCACCGCTGCCACCGCCATCATCCCGCTGAATAAGGACGCGAAGATCACGCTCGCTGGGACGGACCCGGATGGCGATACGCTCTCGTATACCGTCGTCTCGGTCCCGGGCCACGGCGTGCTCACCGCCGGCACAAGCACGATCACCACCGCCGGCCTGCCTTTTGCGCTGGGGTCCGGCAAAAAGGAGGTAACATACACGCCGGACGCCGGCTATCACGGCCCGGACAGCTTCACCTTCGAGGTCGCCGATACGTGGCAGGCGTCGGAACCGGCAACCCAAACGATCCAGGTGAACACGCGGCCGACCGTGGCCAGTTTCACCGTCTACGCGCCTCCCGCCGGCGAGAAGGACATCACGCTCCGCGGCGCGGATGCCGACCGCGACCCCATTTGCTATGTCCTTCTCAGTCTGCCCGCACACGGAGCTTTGAAGGATGGCGGGCAGGAGATCGAATCCGATCAACTGCCGTACACGGTGACGGACGCCGCCGGCACGGTACAGTACTATCCCGTCGCGGGCTACATGGGCACGGACAGCTTCCACTATGAGGTCACAGATGGAATCGAGACCTCCTCGCTCGGGATTATCAGCATCGCCATCAACTCCCCCCCGATCGGTGCCGACACGGCGGCCGTTGCCGATGCGACGGGCACGGCCGTGGTCACTCTCCTGCCCACAGACGCGGACGGCGACACGCTGCAGGTAAACCTCGTCACGTTGCCTTCGCACGGCACGATCAGCATCGGCGGCAGCACGATCACGGACACGACGAAGGCGTATGCCGTGTCGAGCAGCGGGCTGCCGGTTACCTACCAGGCCGCTTACGACTACGCGGGGACAGACGCGTTCACGTGGCAGGTAACGGACGCGAAGGATACGGCCGGGCCGTACCGGGTGTCCGTAAGCATCCCGTCGGCCGTGCCCGCCCCCGCCGCAACCGAACCGGCCGCGCCGCCGTCGGACGATGCCGGCGGAAACGGTTCGGCGGGAAACGAGCCTCCCGCATCTCCGGAAACCAGCAGGGATCTGTCGAACGTAGACTTCGACCCTTGCGGCAGCAGCGGCCCGGTGGAGGCCGCCGCGCTCAGCCTGACGGTGATGGCCGGCATGCTGAGCACATCGGTTTGGCGGGGCCGCAGCGCGAGTCGCCGACGCCGGGTATAAGGGCTACGGGGCGGTTCGTGAGAGACCGCGCGGTAGCGGAAAGCCCTCCTCTGTCGGGATGCACACATGAAGACCTTGCGTCTGCTCGGCGGTTTGCTGGCCCTGGGCGCGGGCGCGGTGGCGGCGGGATGGCTCCTCACGCACAGCGAGACGGCCCGGCTCCGGGCTGAGCGCGACCGCCTCGAACAGGAACGCCGACAACTCCAGGAAGTGGTGAACCGCCTCACGACCGAACGACGCGTCGCCGAAGTGATCGTAACCGATCAGCAGCGCGATCCTCAGGGCAACGTCACGCAAACAGAGATCCAGTTCATCCAGCTCGATCGGGCCGGCCACCCCCTGCCGCCGCGATCGTTCCGCCTGCCCGGAAGCGTGCTCTACTTCGACGGGCTGGTGATCAAGTTCGCCGACGAGTTCGTTCAGGCGGGCGATCCGCTTCGCGGCCAGAGCATCCTGCTCTTTCGCCGAATCTTCAGCGAGGTAGTGGCTCCGCAGGACGGGTTGCCGATCGACGTGCCCGGCCGGGTGCCCGACCCGTTTCGCCTGGCGGACAAGCCCGGCGAGTTCGAACAGCGCCTCTGGGGGCGGTTCTGGTCGTACGTGACCGATCCGGCGGCGGCGAAGAAGGAGGGCATCCGCATCGCCCAGGGCGAGGCCGTGTACGCGCCGATGACCACGGGCCAGCGATGGACGCTGACGCTCGAGGCGGACGGGGGGCTGAACCTGCATATCACGGCACCGGCGACCGTGCCGGCGAAGGAGCGATGACCAGAGCCGAATGTCGAAGCCCGAATGACGAAGGAAACCCCAAATCCGAATGACGAGGGCGGGTCGGGGCGGGATGGCCGTTCGGCGTCGGGCGTTCGCCGCCCGTTCGTCATTTGAGCATTCGTCATTCTTTCGTCATTCGGGTTTCGACATTCGGGCTTCGCCATTCGACATTTCGGGGGTTGTGTACGCTCATGCCGGCAACGCCGGTCTCTTGGCCGGGATGAAGAACACGCCGAGGATGCTCGCGGCAGCGGCGAGGGAGCCGACGGCGAACGTCCACTGATAGCCCACGTGGGTCCACAGGATGCCGCCGAGCAGCGGCATGGAGACGGCCGCGACGTGGTTCATGGCGACGCCCAGGCTCAGGGTAGGCGTGCGCTCCTCGGGCGGGGCGATCCTGCCGACGTAGGTCGTCAGGGCCATGGACATGACGAAGAACGCGCCGTCCACGACGAACAGCGCGTGGAGGAGATGGATGTTGTGCAGGAAGATGTATCCGCCGAAGACGACGGCCATGCTCGCGTAGTACGTCATCAGGACCCGGCGCTCGCCGAGACGATCGATGAGCCGCCCGACGAGGGGCGAGAGGAACCAGCCGATGGCCTGGGTGGTCAACCAGAGCACGAGCATCGTGGTCAGCGGAGTGCCGTAGACCTTGACCAGGAGGAAGCCGGAGAAGGCGATGAAGATCTGCTTGCGCCAGCCTTCGAGAAGGCAGAGCATATAGTACGTGGCGTAGCGGCGGCGGACGACGAGGCGCGGACGGGGAGCCTTGATCTCGCGCGGGATGGCGAGGCAGGCCACGGCGGCGAGCAGCGCGGCGGCGCCGGCGAGCAGCCACAGCGGACGGATCGGCACGCCGCCCACGTGAAGCACGAGGGCCAGGACCAGCCCGGCCGCCGCCCCCACGGCGCCGGCGGCGGAGATCTGGCCGAGGCGATGGCCGGAGCGACCCGGCTCGGAGAGCGAGAGGGTCATGGAGTTCGGCAGCGGCATCCAGATGTGCAGGCCCTGACTCCAGATCAGGCTCGTGATGATCAGCCAGGGGAAGGTCGGTACCACGGAGTACGCGCTGAGGCCGACGCCCAGGAACACCAGAACCGCCGCGCCGATGACAGGCTCCGCAACTCCCGCCAGGAGAGCCAGGATCAGGAGCGCGGTAATCCCGCAGCTCTCACGGAAGGCCTCGAGGATTCCCTGCTGCTGGCCGGTAAGGCGCATCTCCTGGCCGACGAAGCTCGCGTTCAGCCCGAGTTGCAGCGTCATGGCAAAGCCGACGCCGGCCACGGCAAGTCCGAGGAAGAAGAGGCTGCGACGGCGGTAGCGCGCCGGTAACGAGGGGGCGACAATGACCGGCGAGGGGAGAGAATCCGCGGAAACGGTCTCGGTGCCCGCGGACGCGGTGGTACTGCTCACGCACGGATCTCCGACACACGAAGCCCGGTTCGCCGGCACGGACCCGCCGTCGAAGAGGGCGAAAAACAGGCGTTACCCCCGCCGCCATACGCGTTTGTCTTGTGGGAAGGCCCGTTCACGCGGGAGGCAACGCCCCGTGTGAGTTTATACCGCGCCGCCGGGCGCGAACGCCAGCCATCCGACGCGGCTGCCACATATCGCCGCGCTCGGTTCGAGAGTTTCGTTCGTTTCCAACCCCATAGCGCCGGCCTCGCCCGCAGCCCAATACGAAGCGCGGCATCTACGAGGCGGCCGCGATCTCGGAGAGACTGCACTCCACATGGAGGGCGAGCATCTCGCCGCTCTCGAAGTCGAATCGGCACGCATCGGCCTGCCCTACCCGCTTGGGGGCAGACGATTCCGTCCGTTCCGGGCGCCGCACAGGTGATACAGCTACGGCGCGATCATGCACCCGGTACGCCGGCCGTGCAACCGAAACAGCACTATCGGGCGCGCTGATTCGCCGGCCTTCCTTGCGGGGGCAGCTCATCAAGCCGCGTGGCTTTCGCGGTCGCCGTAACGCCCGGCCAGTCGTCCGTTCTAAACGGCGAGGCGGGCAGGCCGGCCTTGTTGTAGAGGTTGCACTCCGGGTTGTCGGCCCAGGCGTAGCGGACGGCTACAGGCTTGGCCACCTTGTCGCTGTGGACGACGACCGTGTCGCCGTCGATCTTCGCCTCGGCCCAGACGAACTTGCGGTCGGCGCCGGCGATGGCAAAACCCTTCAACTCGCCGCCCCTGGCGACGAGACCGCCGTTGACGTGCTTGAACGTCAGGCGGACCTTGTCGCCCTCGACCTTCATCGAGTCGTACATCGGGCCGGAATAGGGAATGTCCTTTCCGTACGCGATGGCCAGGGCCGCCAGCGCCAGACGCTTGCCGACGTCCTGCTTGTTCTTCGGGTGGATGTCCTTTGCCTCGCCGATGTCGATGATGACGGCCATGCCGGTCTTCGGCAGCGAGAGGGTCATGGTCTGCGCCTCGCGGAGTTCGGCCCAGGCGCTGTCGGAGGGCTCGGGCTTCGTCGGCTGGAAGTTGGCCAGTTGCACGAAGAGGAACGGGAAGTCGCCCTGGCCCCAGGCCTTTCGCCAATCCTGGATCATGGCGGGGAAGAGCTTGCGGTACTGATACGCCCGCCCGGCGTTCGCCTCGCCCTGATACCAGATTGCCCCGCGGATGGCGTACGGGATCAGCGGCTGGATCATACCGTTGTAGAGGCCGGCCGCCCGGTGCGGGCTGGTGGCCAGATCGGTCGGCGGCTTCGCGGCCTTCCCGCGTGCGGCGGGCTTCGCCGGCGGCTCAGCAGGCGAATCCGTCTTGCGGGACTTCGCGATCTGTTCGTCCCAGCGCTCGACGATGACCTTGAGGTCCGGGTCGGCCTCGAGCGTCGGGCGACTGGTCCAAGCCTCCGCGGGCGTGCCGCCCCAGGACGTATGGATGAGGCCGATCGGGACATTCAGCTCTTTGTGCAGGTGCCGGCCGAAGTAGTACGCCGCCGCCGAGAAGTCGGCAACCGTCTCCGGCAGACATCGCACCCATGAGCCCTGTGTGTCCGACTGCGGCGTGGCGGCAACCTTCCTGGCGACCGTAAACAGGCGGATGTCCGGGTAGTTCGCGGCGCTGATCTCCTCCTGGGCATTGGCCGCCGCCTTCACCGCCATCGCCATGTTCGACTGACCTGAGCACACCCACACTTCGCCCACGAGGATATCCTTGAGCGTGATCCTGTTGCTGCCGGCAACGGTCATCTCGAACGGCCCGCCAGCCTTGAGCGGGTCGAGCCGGACCATCCAGCGGCCGTCGGCGTTGGCCGTAGCGGCGGCCTTCTGGTCGCCGATCGTGACGGTGACCTTCTCGCCGGGATCGGCCGTACCCCAGATCGGCACCTTCATGTCCCGCTGAAGAACCATGTTGTCCCCGATGACGGCGGGCAGCTTCACCGCGGCCGCCGCGGGCAATGCGAAGATGGACAGGCAGGCCAGGAACAGGCAGGTCGGTCGGGTCGAACGATTCATGGGTCTTGATTCCTCCACCTGAAACGGGTCGTGTTTCGACACGGGGACTACTGTGCGCCGCAGAGCTGATCCGGTCAAGCGCGACGAGCACCGCTTTCGGTTCAAGAGTGTCGTTCCCTTCTCGTGCCCCCTGGTATGGCCTTCGGCCGCAGCCGAACATGGGGGCCGGCGTCGCGCCCGCTTTCGGAGACGAATCGGCACGCAATGGCGTACCGATTCGACCGATGGGCACCGGTCCGCCACATCCTCCGCCTCGCGCACGATGGCGAAGGCCGGCCCCGCCGCCTCCGGCTATGGCCGAAAGCCGCCTTGGAGCCTCGTAGAGTCTTCCGTCGCGGCTGTTGCGCGCCTGTATCGCGCTGCGGCGGCAGCACTGCCCGTCATTCTGAGGAGTGCCGTTTTCGGTAAGACAGTTTCGGATGCGGCGAGCAGCGCCGCGAAGGCTCAGTCGCCCCTACACTGTTATCGCCCGGATTCTTGTCGGCCAGCGTCGAATTCTGAGCCAGGCCCGGTACGTCATTCTGAGGGAGCGGAGCGACCGAAGAATCCGGCCTGAGCTTTGC
>CAZZFA010000017.1:0-65584 GCA_964653435.1 uncultured Planctomycetales bacterium
AACGCGATTCCGGCGACTGCGCTGCTGCCGATCGCGACGAGCCATCCCGCTACGCGCCGGCGAAGCCGAAAACGCGATTCCGGCGACTGCGCCGCTGCCGATCGCGACGAGCCATCCGGCTGCGCACCGGCGAAGCCGAAAACGCGATTCCGGCGACTGCCTCGACACTATTTCAACCGGCTGCCAAGCCCGAAGGCGGTGGCAAACCCGCGCCGGCTGGAGCTGACGGTATGCTGCGCACACAATGCCGTTTCCAGCCGGCCTGCCTTTGGCCGCCGCCTTCGGCCGGTGGAGGCACCGGCTCCCTCCTCTTCCACGCTTGCCGCCCAGCGGGCTTGAGCCGGGCCTGGTGAATGCCCGCCGCCCACCGTCTGCAACTACGGCCATGCACCCAGGCTTGACCGGTCGCTTGACTGTCGCATCCCCGTCCAATATCCTCACGTACTGGTCGTCGAGTCGACGGCGACGGCCGGCAGTCGCCCAGCGCGATCGTACGGTTGAGTTTGTGTGCGAGCGATCCGCCCCGGCGTGCGGCGGGCAGGAATGCGGCGCGAAGGGGACGGTCGGCAGACAGGATGCAAGGCAGCGTAGCAGAATGAGCTGCGTGGCGTGTGTGTGGATGGGGCACAACTGCGACGCAGGTGGTGCGAGCGCGGGAAGCCCCCGGGAAGCTTTGGCGGCGTACCCAAGTGGACCAAGGGGACGGATTGCAAATCCGTTATTCATGGGTTCGAATCCCATCGCCGCCTGTGATTGACAGTGACGAATCCAGGAGGAGTCAGGGCAGTCCGCCGCCCCTCGCGAGATTCCCTGGTGGGCGGAAGAAGTACGTCGCAAGCCAAATCGCGCCGACAAAGAGAATCGGTGCTTTCAGACACGGTCACCTGATTGCTCCAGACCACCGAATGACAAGGTGGCCTCGACGCCCGCGTGTTCAGAGGCGTCATGGCGGCGGACGGTGCCTTGGCGTGAGTCGGTGACTTTCGGCCCGGGCGCAAACCGGCTGCGCAGACGAGGGAGATCGCATCAGGGGATGCGGCAGCACGGAGAAGCAGGACCAGCTTCGACACGAGTCTCAGCCGCGTCGATTGCCGCCGGTGTTCACGGTGCGCGGGTTCCCGCGCGCGGATGCGGCGGGGTCAGGACTTCCGAGAAGCACTGGCCACACGCGCGCGGCCGCTTGGGCTGCGGGCTGAGCCGGCGCTACTGCCGCTTTCGGTTCGAGAGTTTCGTTCGTTTCCAGCCCCGTAGGGGCGACCGAGAGTAGCCCAGGGCGTAAGCCCTGGGTTCCCGGCGTCAACACGCGCAAAGCCCCGTAGGGGCGACTGAGCCTTCGCGGCGTTGCTCGCCGCATGCGAAACTGTCTTACCGAAAACGGCGCTATGCCTGTCGCGGCGGATCGACCGTCGCCGTCCCCGGCGCGGTGTGCTTCGGCTGCTGCGGCGTCGGGCCGGCCGCTGAAATCCGCAGGAAGGGACAGCAGCTTGCGCTCGTGCCGCACCCGCAGTAGCCCCGCCCCTGGAAGAACCGCACCACGCGGAAGATCAGCCAACCCGCTGCCAGCACGAGGATGGCGCCGACGATCAGCGGCTCCAGCCAACCGCTCGCCATCAGCGGAATGCCCGGGTTCAACATTGAGATCGGCATGACCGACGTCATCCTGCGGCTCCCGGCCCGCGGCGCGCAACTCACCGTCCGCAAAAGGCCCGCCCGAGCTGGTACACCATCACCGCCAGCACGAAGGCCAGCGTCGTCGAGAATACCGTCGAGAAAATCGCCCACCGCCACTGGCCCGACTCGCGCCGGATCACCGCCAGCGTGGAGAAACACGGAGCGTACAACATCACGAAAACCATGATCGCGGCGGCCCGGACGGGCGACCACCGCGGATCCTCCGCCAGAACCGACGCGAGATTGCGGATCGTGTCCGGATGGGAGTCGCCCATCGCGTACGCCGTGCCCATCGTGCCGATCACCACTTCCTTTGCCGCGAAGCCCGCGATCAGCGCGACGTTGTCCCGCCACTCGAAGCCCGCCAGCCGGCTGATCGGCGCGAGCGCAGCACCCAGCCGTCCGGCGAAGCTGCCCTCCAATTGCGCGCGGGCCCGCTCGTTCTCGATCGCGCGGCAGGCGGCCTCGTGCTCCTGCCGGATCCGGGCATCCGTTCCGGAGGTCCCCCCCGCGGCCGCCGCTTCGAATTGCCGCTTCGCTTCCGCGAGGCGCGCCTCGAACGGCCGCGCGTCGATCCGCGGAAAGTACATCATCGCCCAGACCACGATGTTGATCGCCAGAATGATCGTGCCGGCCTTCCGGAGATAGAGCCACGTCCGCTCCCACGTGTGCTGGAGAACACCGCGGAGCGTGGGTACATGGTACGCCGGAAGCTCCATCACAAACGGTGTCTGCTCTCCGCGAATGAACACCTTGCGCAGCAGCCATGCGGCGGAAAGCGCCATGCCCCACGATACGGCCCAGAGCGCGAAAAGCACCTGCGGCTTGTGCCGCGCGAAGAATGCGGCGATGAACATCAGGTACACCGGCATCTTCGCGCCGCAGTTCATCATCGGCACGACGAGCATCGTCACGAGGCGGTCCTTCTTCTCCCGGAGCGTCCGGGTCGCCATCACGCCGGGCACGGCGCAGCCTCCCCCGCCCAGACCCCCCGAGAGGATCAAGGCCAGGATGCTCTTGCCCTGGAGGCCGAACACCCGCAGCACCCGGTCCATCACGAAGGCGACCCGCGCGACGTAACCCGTGTCTTCGAGCACGGCCACGAACATGAACAGGACCGCGATCAGCGGGAGAAATCCCACGACGCCGCCGACGCCTGCGAGCAGCCCGTCGTGAAGCAGGGAGTGGAGCAACGGCATCTGCGGCGCCAGCCCGGCGACCCGTCCGGCGAGCCAGTCGTCGAAGAACCACTGTACCCACCCCGTCGGGCTTTTCCCGAAGAGCCACCTCCACTCATCGGCCACCTTGAAGATCGACGCGAACAGGCCGTATACCACGAGGCAGAGAATCAGCGGCCCCAGCACGCGATGACACACGATCGTGTCGATCCGGTCCGTCACGTCCTGCCGCGTCTCGACTGTGGCATGGACGCATTCGCGCACGATGCCGGCGGCAAAGCCGTACCGCCGCTCCGCGATGATCGTCTCGGCACTCTCGCCGAAATGCCGCTCGATCGCCGCGATGGATGCCTGCGCCGCCGCCTCGATCGCGCCAGGATCCCGCGCCAGCCGACGCACCGCTTTCCGCACGGCCGCATCCCGCTCAATCAGCTTCACCGCCACCCAGTGTGCCGGATACCGGCCCGCCAGCCCCGGCTCCCGGGCGACCACGGCGGCGACCTTCTCCACTTCCGCCTCCACCTCGTGGCCGTAGCTCACCGGCCGAACGCCCGGGCCGGACGGTTGCTCGGCCGTCGCGACAATCGCCCGCAGGAGTTCGTTAAGTCCGATGCCCCGATGGCCGACCGTGGCAACGACCGGCGCCCCGAGCAATACCGACATCTTCGCCGTATCAACGACAAAGCCGCGCCGCCGGGCTACGTCCGCCATGTTCAGCGCGATTACCAGCGGCGCCTGCATCTCCATCAGTTGAACCGTGAGATACAGGTTGCGCTCCAGGTTCGACGCGTCCACGATGTTCACGACGACCTGCGGCTTCGATTCGATTACCGCGTCCCTGGCGATCAGTTCATCCAGGGAGTAGGCCGTCAGCGAATACGTCCCGGGCAGGTCGACGACCTCGATCTCTCGCCCCTGCCAGGAGGCGCGCCCGACCTTCCGCTCGACTGTCACACCGGGATAGTTCGCCACACTCTGCGACATCCCGGTAAGCTGGTTGAAAATCGACGTCTTGCCGCAGTTTGGATTCCCGGCGATGGCGGCCGTGATGGGTCTGATCGCCTGCCGCTCCAACGGCGCCGGCGAGCGCGATCTCAGCGTCGTGGCGGGTTCCGCTTGCCCGCCGTCCGTTCGCGCCGCTGAAATCTCCGCATCCCGCATGTTGCATTCTCTCGAAGGTCATTCGCCCGCCAGGCCGCTCGCAGGTTGCTTGGCGATCGGGGGCTTCGCAGGCACACAGCCCATCTCCGAAACCCGCAACAGCTCCCTACGTTCACTGCGTCGGGGGTCCGCCGTCTGTTGTGCGCTCCACTTCGATGTAACGCGCCTCATTACTTCGTATTGCGAGACTGTAACCCTTCACATCGATCTGGATCGGGTCACCCAGTGGCGCCCGTCGCTTGAGGTGAACCTTGGTGCCGCGCATAACTCCCATATCCATAAGCCGTTGGCGAACAGCCCCGCGTCCGCCGATCCGCGTGATCCTGACTACTTCACCTTCCGGCACCTCATCCAGAGTCCTGGGCACGGTTGGATTCTCCGCGAGGGATCGGGATCCGATTACCATAGCAACTGAGACTCAGTCGCAGTTACTGCCCTTGGTTTATATCCTCGCTGCGGGCCCCGGTCAATAATCCCCACGCGCCTCCGGCGAAGGGTCGGCCTACTTGCTACCCGCAGAGGCGGATGCTTGCCGGCGGCCGTGCCGGAACGTCGTTCGGGTGCGGGTTCTCCGATCGGGCGACGTGACATGTCGGCGGCGGCATCGGATGGGCCGGCCGCGCGGCGGATCCGTTCGGGTCGCGCCGGGCGGCTGCCCATCTTGTGAGCGTCAGTGGTTGGGCCTCTGTTGGGTGTGTGATGCCGCTCAGCGCTGCATACAGGTCGCCGCGCCGGCGCATCGTCGCCGGCAGCCGGTTGCGTGCGGGTCTTTCACACGCCCCGGGTGAGTACGTATGCTGTATCCATGGCTGCGCAGAAGGATGAGGCCGTCGTACTCCGCCGGCTCGACTACTCCGAGACCTCACAGGTTCTCGCCTTCTTCGGCCGTGCGTGCGGCCAGGTCCGCCTGATCGCCAAGGGCATCAAACGCGGGACGAAAAAGGCCTTCGCCACCGGCATCGATCTGCTCGAGATGGGTGTCGTCGTCTTTATCCGCCCGGAAGGCGGCAGCGGCCTCGGTACGCTCACCGAGTGGCGGCAGACGGAACCGTTTCTGGGGCTGCGGACCGACGTGCGACGGCTGTACGCCGGGCAGTACGCTGCCGAGATCACCTCGGCACTGACGGAGGAGGGCGATCCGCACCCGGAGCTGTTCGACGCCCTCGTGGCATTGCTCCGCTCGCTCGCCTCTGCTCCGCTGGAAAAGACGCCCGATACGTCGGCGCCGTTGCGCGATGGGGGACGGCCGGAGGCGGGCGGTTCTCTGGCCGCTCTCGTACGCTTCCAGATGCAGTTGCTGACCGCGATCGGGCTGCTTCCGATCTTCGACGGCTGCGCCGCATGTCAGCGGCAACGACCGTCGCGGGAGCTGGAGTACTTCTCCGCCGGCCAGGGCGGGATGATCTGCCGCGATTGCGAGCCGACGGTTATTGAGAAACGACGTGTTGTGCCGGGCGTTGCCGCCGCGCTCTCGCACAACGCGGTGCCGGCTGCACTCCTCGCCGGGGCCTTCGATGTGCTGAACTACGCGATTTCCTGCGCCATGGGCCGAGCGCCGAAGCTGGCCGCGTACATCGCCGCACCGGGGTAACGGGGCGGGAACGGCAGGGTGGGGCATGAACGGTGTCGCCCGGCGTATGTCCTGTTGAACAAGGGTGTGGAGTATCGGGACGACTGCCCGGAGCGTCCGGGCCGGCGATCGAAGCGATCGAAGAAGTAAGGCTTTCGTCCGGGAACGGGCCGGCCCGGGCGCCCCATGGTCGCGGCCGCTGCCCAAGGCGGCCTTTGGCCGCAACCGAACACGGCCGCGCCGGCCGCCGTCATGCTGAGCGAAGCGAAGCATCTGGCTCCTTTGCGCCAATCAGCCAGATTCTTCGTCGCTGCGCTCCTCAGAATGACGGGTAGCGCTACCGCTGCAACGCGATCCATGCGCGCAAGGCGCGCCGCGCGCAGGGCACACCGCGCGCGGGGCACACCGCGCGCAGGGCACGCAAGAGCCGCGACGCCAAAGTCTCCGCCTTCAAGCGGTCGGACCGGACGCTCATCCCGCTCTTGCCCCTGCGATCTGCGGGTCCGGCTTCCGCCAGGCTTCCCACGCCTTCGCGATACGCGCACCGCAATCACGGCCATGCACCTCCATGGGGGCACATCGTTGCGTGCTGATTCCTTTCGCGGTCAGACTCGATGGGCGGGCGCGCACCCTGGCGGGCTTTCTTCGGCGGACGGCCCAGCGGCAGGATGGCTTGTCACTGGTCCGGGCCTTGGATCGACCGGCCCCAGCCGGCCCGGCCCACGAGCGGAACGAAGCGACATCCCATCATCGGGCGCTCGATCGTCTTGTCGCCGTAACGATCCACCGCGACAAGCGTCTGGCTCTCGGCGGGGCCGACGGGAATGACCAGGCGGCCGCCTTCGGCGAGTTGATCGACGAGCGGCGAGGGGATCCGTGGCGCGCCGGCGGTGACGAGGATGCGATCGAAGGGGGCGGCCTCGGGCCAGCCGAGCGTGCCGTCGCCCACGCGGTAGACGATGTTCGTGAAGCCCAACTCGCGGAGTCGGCGGGCGGCCTCCTGAG
This sequence comes from uncultured Planctomycetales bacterium, assembly GCA_964653435.1. Lineage (GTDB taxonomy): Bacteria > Planctomycetota > Phycisphaerae > UBA1845 > PWPN01 > CAZMVY01. Next base: position 6,586 of record CAZZFA010000017.1, read on the forward strand.
CGAGGAGCTCGATCCGCTCGATCGTGTACACCTGCCCGGCGAGTCTGGCGAGGATGGCCGTCTGATATCCGGAGCCGGTGCCGATCTCGAGCACGCGATGGGTCGGTGCCGGTTGGAGGGCGGCAGTCATGGCGGCAACCATATACGGCTGGGAGATGGTCTGACCTTCGGCGATAGGCAGGGCGCGGTCTTCGTAGGCCGCCGCGAGGTTCGCGGTGCCGACGAATCGCTCGCGGGGGATCTCCTCCATGACGGCCAGCACGCGCTCGTCCCGGATGCCCCGGCTGCGGAGCTGTTCCTGGACCATCCGCCTTCGCAGGGGGGCATAGATGCTCTCGGCGGCGGCGGGGGGCGGTTCACTCATGTTCGTTCTCGTTTCTCATTCCTGAACGCGCCGAGCCTGCTTTTCCGCGCGGCCAGTTGCTCGGCCAGCCGTACGATGCGTTCGGCGACCTGTCGCTTGGTTCCGCGCCAGGGGCCGGTCCAGCCTTCGCCGGCGACGAGCACCTCGACCGTCGCGCGGTCAGCGCCGATGTTTTCCGGGCCGTTCAGGATGATCGCATCGCAGCGCTTGCGGACGAGCTTGTCGGCGGCGTGACGATGGTGGTTGTGGTCCTCCATCGCGAAGGCAATGGTGATCCGCCGCCCCTTGGTCCGGCCGAGCGACGCGGAGATATCTTCCGTCGGCTCGAGCGTCACGGTGCGCGGCCGCGCCTGTTTCTTGAGCTTGCGGGCGAGGGGTTTGCGCGGTCGGTAGTCACACACGGCGGCGGTGAGAATGGCCGCATCCGCCCGGCGAAAGGCCCGTTTCGCGGCGGCGGCCATCTCGGCGGCGGTCGTGACGTGTACCGTCCGGACGTTCGTCGGCGGCCTGATCGTCACCGGACCGGAGACGAGCACCACCTCATGCCCGCGCCGCGCCGCCGCCGCCGCGAGCGCGTAGCCCATCTTTCCCGACGACGGATTGGAAATGAAGCGCACCGTGTCGAAGAACTCTCGCGTCGGGCCGGCAGTGATGAGAATCCGCACGTTCGACCTCGCAACGCCGTGGACGCCGATCCTCCCAGTCGCCGCTGCCCGCGGGCTTGTCGAGGAGCTTGTCAGCGTGCCTTGGCGGACTTGCTCTTGGGCGGTTTGGCACGAAGTCGCTCGATGACTTCCGCGAGGATGACCTGGGGCTCGGCCATCCGGCCGGGGCCGATGGCGCGACAGGCAAGCCAGCCGGAGACCGGCTCGATGATCGGGTGGCCCGTGCCACGGAGCTTCGTCACGTTCGCCTGCACGATCGGGTTCTGCCACATCCGCGTGTTCATGGCCGGCGCGAGCAACACGGGGCAGTCGGCCGTCATTACGAGCGTGCTGAGCAGGTCGTCGGCGATGCCGCAGGCGATCTTGCCGATGATGTTTGCGGTGGCCGGGGCGATGAGGAAGAGATCCGCCGCCTCCGTCAACCGGATGTGCTGCGGATCGTAATAGGCCTCGGCCGACCAGAGGCTTGTGAAGACCTGCCTCGCCGTCAACGACTGGAAGGTCAGCGGGCCGACGAACTTCGTCGCGGCCTCGGTCATGGCCACCGTTACGCCCGCGCCGCGCTGCACCAGCGTGGAAACGACGGTGCAGACCTTGTACGCGGAGATGCCGCCGCATACCCCCACCAGGACCTCGTAGCCCGTGAGGTCGGCGTGAGGCGGCTCGATGCTGTGCTGGGCGGATGCCATCTCGTTGTCCTTCCGTCGTCCGTTGTCCCCGGCGTTGCCCGCGTACGCCGATGCCGTAACACGTGGCCGCAGGGGCCGGACCTCCTGGCGTCTCCCTGCACTGTTGTCCTCAAGAATCCTTGCGCCCCGCAGACATCCCGAAAGCGGGCGAGATGCCCGTTCCCCCTATCGGGCTGCGGGCGAGGCTCGCGCTACGACTTCGCGGCGCCCGGATCGGTGTCGCTCTGTCCGAAGTCGATCCCGATCTTTCCTTCGAGAATCTCCTGCGCGATGATCTCGAGCGTTGTCTTGCCTTCGGGTTCCACCATCGGACGGCTGCCCTGCATGAGCTCCAACCATCGTTTCTGCATCAACGCGGTGAGCTTGAACCGTCCGCCGACCTTCTGGATGATCTCGTCGCTCTTGAGTGCCTCGATCATACGCCGATACTCTCCTTCGCCTTCTGCCGGTGCGCCCGGATAATGGACTCGATCCGCTCCACGGTCTCGTCGAGGACCGCGTTCACTACGAAGTACTTGTAGACCCCGCACTCCTTCGCGTAGCGGATTTCCCCGTCCGCTTTCGCAAGCCGCTCCTGGATGGCCTGTTCACTGTCCTCGTGGCGGCCGACGAGCCGCCGTTGCTGATCGTCCGCCGAGGGCGCCAGCACGTAGATCGTCACGGCGTCGGGGAAGCGCCGCGCGACCTGAATCGTGCCCTCAATCTCGATTTCGAGAATCACGATCCGGCCGGCGGACAACGCCTCCAGGACCGGCTCTGCCGGCGTTCCGTAGTATTGCCCGCCGTACACGCGAGCATATTCCAGGAAGCCGCCTGCTTCAAGGCGGCGCTCGAACTCCTCCCGGGTGATAAAGTAATAGTGCTTGCCGTGAACCTCGTTTTCCCGGCGCGGCCGCGTCGTCGCCGAGACGCTCAGGAAGGCATCCAGTCGTTGCGTCAGCCGCTGGCATATCGTGCTCTTGCCGACGCCGCTCGGACCGCTGATGCAAACGAGCACGCCGTCATGCGAGATGGGGGCCGCCGGTCTGGGGAATACCGCGGTCCGCAGCCGCCGCACATCATCGCGCAGGGCGTTGAGTTGTTCCCAGCTCACCCGGTCGTCGAGAAACCCGTACCGGGCGGCGGGGTAGAGTTCCGCGAGCGTTTTGGCGGTCGGGGCAAAGAAGGACACCGGCGCGCCGGCCTGCTGTGCCCGTGCGACGAGCGCGGGGAGATCGACGGATTCCGCGGGTGGCCGGGACCGCGCCACGAGCGCACCATTGAGAAGCCGCTCCGCCGCGAGGACCAGACCGATGACGGCCGGCTCGCGCGAGCCCGGTTCGTGCCAGCGGGCCTCCGCCTGCTGCAACTGCTGCTCCGCGACGAGAAGCCAGTCCCGGGGGGTTTTTTCTGCGGGCGTTGTCACGATGCGGTGTATCCTGCTGTCGTGCGACGGCCGGCGCGGGCGCGCGGGTGGCCGCTTCTTATTCCACGTTCTGTACCTGCTCCTTCAGCCGGTCGATCAGGGCCTTAATCTCGACGATGTGGCGGGCGATTTCCGTGTCGTTCGACTTGCTGCCGATCGTGTTCGCCTCGCGGAGCATCTCCTGCGCGAGGAAGTCGAGCTTCCGCCCGGCATGTTGTCTGGCGTCGCACAGGCGGTCGAACTGGTCGAGGTGGCTCCGCAGCCGCGCGATTTCCTCGCTTACGTCGCATCGTTCCGCGAAGAGGGCGACTTCCTTGGCCAGGTCCTGCTCCGCCAGTTGGAGCTTCGCCTGCCCCACGAGATCGTTGACCCGCTGCGTCAGCCGCTTGAGGTACTCGGCGACGACCAGAGGACACCGCTCGGCGATGGCCGCCAGCTCCGACCGCACGGCGGCCGTGTGTCGGAGCAGGTCCTCCCGCAGCGCGCGCCCTTCCTCGGCCCGCATGGCGATCATCTTGTCCAGCGCCTCGTTGGTCAGGGTCGAGACGATCTTCCACTGCCGCTCGCGCTGGGCCTCATTCATTTCCGGCGGCTGGCATACGCCCGGCAGGGCGAGCACCGTTGCGAGATCGACCGAGACCGGCCCGGCGGGGCGGACGGAGTGGAGCTGGTCGAGGTACGCCTGGAGCGCCGCCACGTTGATCTCATAGGCCGCCTGCGCGCTCGTGTCCCGCACGCGGAGCGTGTAGTTCACCGTGCCGCGCGTAAGCCGGCTCCGCAGGAGCTTGTCCACCTCGGCCTCGAGAAACTGGAGGTGCTCCGGCAGCTTGATGGTCGGCTTGAAGTAGCGATTGTTCAGGCTGCGGACCTCGAGCGTATAGCCCACGCCGTCCTGCACGAGCTGCGCATCGCCATAGCCGGTCATCGAGAGAATCATTGGGCGGATTTCTCAGAGGCCGGTGTGCCGGACGCGGGACCCGCCGGGGCGGGCGAGGGCGAATTCGCAGGCGCCGGGCTGGCCGGCCCGGCCGGCGCTTTGCTCACCGGGGCGCCGGATCCTGCCGGCGGCTGCGCCCCGGGGGCGGCGTCTTTCTGCCCCGAGGGCGATTGGGTGGTTCCCGTCTGGGTCATGTTGCCGACGGATGACGGGAGCTTGACAAAGACGAAGTTCAGCACAACCGCCAGCACCAGAAAGCAGGTGGCCAGGCCCACCGTGATCCACGTGAACACGTCGCCGGTCTTCGCGCCGAACGCACTGTGACCGCCGACGCCCCCGAACGCGCCGCTCAGGCCGCCGCCGCGGCCCTTCTGGATCAGCACGACGAGCATCGTCAGGATGCAGACGAGAATGAAGAGCGTCGCGGTAATGTAGTTCAACAGGGGCATCGCCAGAATACTCATCCGACTGTCCTCACTTGCTCAGGACCCGGCACTTTGCCGGGCAGCGCCCGCTCCCGCGGACGCGATCATGGATGGCGGTCCGCCCGGCGGACCCTACCGGAGCCCTTTGGCCGCCATCGTTGCCTCGATGATCTTCGCGAAGTCGTCGACCTTCAGACTCGCTCCGCCCACCAGCGCCCCGTCGACATCCGCCTGCGACATCAACTCGCGGGCGTTGGCGGCAGTGACGCTGCCGCCGTACTGGATCCGCAGCCCGGCGGCGAGCCCCTTATTATACATTGTCGTCAATCGATTGCGAATGAAGGCATGGGCCTCCTGCGCCTGGGCGGGCGTGGCCGTGTGCCCCGTGCCGATCGCCCAGACCGGCTCATAGGCTATCGTGAGGCCGGCAAGGTCCACATCCGGACCGAAAACCTCGTCAATCTGGCGGGCCAACACGGCCTCGGTCTGCCCCGTCTCGCGTTCATCGAGCTTCTCTCCAACGCAGTAGATCACATGGAGGCCGGCCTTTTGAGCGGCCCGGACTTTGCGGGCAAGGGTCTCGCCGTTCTCCCCGAGGATGTGCCGGCGTTCGCTATGTCCGATAATCACGTAGGTACAGCCCACGTCCTTGAGCATGCCGGGCGAGATCTCGCCGGTGAACGCGCCCTTCTCCTGGAAGTAGACGTTTTGCGCCCCGAGCTTGAATGCGGAGCCTTGGATCGTCTGGCCTACGGCGAGCAGGTAGACGAAGGGGGGGCACAAGGCCAGGTCGACGGGCACGCCCGACGAAATGCGCTGCTTGAGGCCGTTGGCCAGGGCTTGCGCCTCGGCCAGGTTCAGGTTCATTTTCCAGTTGCCGGCTACGAACGGTCGTCGCATCGAAGTCTCCGTTATTCCGTATGATCCGTATTTCGTGAATCCTTCATTTCGCCCGGGCCCCGGTCGGTTGGGCCTCAGGCACTCTCGGGGTTGCGGTGCCGTGCACGGCCGCGGCCTGCCGCGACTCACATCCGAAATTCGTCAAATCGCTTCCTGGGCCTGCGGGTACGAACCGAGTACGTTGAGCCGCAGGCAATGATCCCGGGCCTTGAGCAGGGCCCGTTTCATATTCTCGTCTTCGGCATGTCCCTTGGCGTCGGCGAAGAAGTAGTACTCCCAGTTCCGTTTCTTGCTGGGACGCGACTGGATGAACGACAGATTGATGCTTTCGCTGCGGAACGCGTCCAGGACATCCACAAGGGCGCCGGGCTTGTCGGCCGTGATGAACAGGACCGACGTCTTGTCGTCGCCGGTGGGCTTGCTGCTCTCCCGGCCGATCACGAAGAAGCGCGTCACGTTTCGCGGGTTGTCCTCGATGTTTTCGCAGACGATCTTGAGATCGTACAATTCGGCGGCGAGCGTGCTGCCGATCGCGCCGGAGCCGGCCTCTTTCCTGGCCATTTCGGCCGCCTTGCTGGTGCTGGCGACGGGAATCGTCTTGCCCACCAGTTGCGTGTCGGAGAGCCACCGCTGACATTGCGCGAAGACCTCGGGCTTCGAGTAGACCCGTTCGATCTGCTCCAGGGAGCAGTTCGCCAGCAGGTTGTGGTGGATCACGCGGTTGATTTCGGCGCAGACCTTCACGTCCGTGTCCATCAGGGCGTCGAGCGTGTCGATGACGCCGCCGCCGGTGGAGTTTTCGATGGGCACGATGCCGAAGTCCGCGTGGCCTCGCGTGATTTCCTCGAAGACGCCGCGGATGTCCACGACGGCTTCGTATTCCACCGAGCTTCCGAACTTGCCGAGCGCCGCCAAGTGCGAGTAGCTGCCCTCGGGCCCCAGGAACGCGATTCGCAGGGGCCGCTCCAGCGCGAAGGAACCGCTCATCAACTCGCGGTAGATCGCCTCGATCGTGCCGGCGGGCAGCGGGCCGCGGTTGGCCCGGCGGACCTTGTCCAGCACGGCCCGCTCGCGATCGGGGGCGTAGATGGGGGCGCCCTGGGCTGCCTTGAGCTTGCCGATTTCGACGACGATTTCCGCCCGCTGATTGAGCAATTGGACGATCTGTTCGTCCAGGGCGTCGATCTGTTTGCGAAGCTCGTCTAAGTTCATTGCTGCCGGCCGCTTACTGGAGAATCGCCCGGGGGGCGGAACGAGTGATTCAGGATAGGCCATTGCCGGCGCGGCGTCAAGAGCGTTCCGGTATGGCCGTCCGGCGAGGTGCGAGCGACCCGGCGGGACGGACCGGGGGCCTGCGGCGGTCGCACGGTCTTCTTTGGCGGTCCCACCGTTGTTGACAATGTAATACAAACCTCTATCATCCAGTAGCCCGACTGCGGTCATGGGTATCGACATGCGAAGATCGCTGCGAATCGTGATTGTTTTCGTGGCCGCCGTCGCAGGGGTTTTTGCGGTCGGCTGCCGGCGGGAGGCCGCGCCCACGACCCGCGCGGCCGGCAACCTGAACATCGTCTGCACGTTCCTGCCGGTCTATGTCTTTACGCTCAATGTCGTCGGCGACGCGCCGGGCGTCCGGGTGGACATGCTCGTCTCGCGCGAGGCGGGATGCCCGCACCACTACACCCTGCGGCCCGCGGACCTGAAGCGTGTGGCCCATGCCGATGTGATCATTGCCAACGGCATCGGGGCCGAACCGTTTCTCGATGACCTCATGAAGAGCAACCGGGCGGCCCGGCTCATCACGATTGCCGACGAGTGCGACGTGCTGACGGAGGCGGGCGGGCCGGCCGAAGGGCACGGGGACGCTCAGACGCAGGATGCGCACGAACACGTTCACGGTCCCGTGAATCCGCACGTATGGGTTTCGCCGGCGGAGGCGATCAAGGAGGTGCGCACGCTCGCCCGCAAGCTCTCCGAGGCTGACCCGACCCGTGCCGCGCAATACCGGGCCAACGCCGAGAACTATGTGGCGCGGCTCGATGCGCTCGCCCGGCGGATGCGCGAGGTTGCCAAAGGCTTTGCCCATCGCAAGATCGTCACGTTTCACAGCGCCTTCGCGTACCTGGCCCGCGATTTGGATCTGGACGTGGTCGCCACGCTCGAGGTCGAGCCCGGCCAGGAGCCTTCCGCTCACCGGATGGCCGAGATCATCGACATCGTCCGCAAGACGCACGCCCCGATCTTTTCCGAGCCCGCCTCCTCGGATGCCGTGGCCCGCACCATTGCCCGTGATGCCGGCGTGCCGGTCTTCCCGCTCAACCCGTTCAACAGCCTGGATGTCGCTCCCCGCGCCGATTCATACGAACGGGTGATGACCGCGAATCTCGAGACGCTCCGGCAGGCCCTGGGGGCCGCACGATGACGGGCACGGCGCCTGCGCTCGGGACCGGTTTCGCGCTGCGGCTGCGGAATGTTTCCGTCACGCTGGGGGGGGCCGCGATCCTCTCCGACATCTCGTTCGAGCCGGCGGTCGGCAAGCTCAATGCGATCATCGGCCCGAACGGCGCGGGCAAGACGACGCTCCTGCGCGCCATCCTCGGGCTCGTGCCGTACACGGGGACCATCGAGCGCGGCCGGACGGCCGAGGGTCGCCCGGTGCGGATCGGCTATGTCCCGCAGCGACTCGATTTCGACCGCGCCATCCCTGTCTCGGTGATCGACTTCCTCTGCTGCGGGCTCCAGCGGCGGCCGCTCTGGCTGGGGCATCGGCGCAAGGCGCGGCGGATCGCTGCGCGGGTGCTCGAACGCGTCGGCGGCGCCGGGTGGGAGGGCCGCATGATCGGCAGGCTCTCCGGCGGCCAGTTGCAGCGGGTGCTCCTGGCGATGGCGCTGGCCGACGAGCCCGACGTGCTTCTTCTCGACGAGCCGGTGGCCGGCGTGGACGTCGTGGGCGAAGAGCTCTTCTGCGATCTGCTCGGCTCGCTTCAGCGGGAGGGGCACTACACGATGCTCCTCGTTTCGCACGACCTCAGCATCGTCACGCGGCACGCGGAATACACGGTCTGCCTGAACCGGACGATTCACTGTCAGGGCGCGACAGTGAAGACGCTGACGGCGGAGAACCTCCGCGCCCTGTACAGCCAGGATGTGGCGCTCTACGGCCACGCGCATGCCCATGAGGGGCATGAACATCATCAGGCGAAGCGGGACGGCGCGGAGGCGGGGGACTGAGACCGAGAGGCGTGTCGTCGGCGGCTTCCGGGATCGGGTGGCACGGCGGTGGGAGTGATGATGGATTCGTTTGCCGGACTTCACTGGTGGACTTCGCAGGGCCTGCCGGCGGTGCAGGGGGCGCTGCGTTCCATCCTGCCGTTCCGCTGGGCGCAATACGACTTCGCGCTCAATGCCCTGATCGAGTGCATGCTTCTCGCCCCCATCTGCGCGATCATGGGGGTGAAGATCGTCAACTTCCGCATGGCGTTTTTCTCCGACGCGATCTCCCACTCCGCGTTCACGGGCGTAGCGCTCGGGTTTCTGTTCAACGAGATGCTCGCGCGGGCCGGCCGCGCATTCGATCCGCGCATCGCGCTGATTCTCTTCGGTCTGTTCGTGGGCCTTGGCATCGCGATCGTGCGGCGCAAGACGGACCTGTCCACGGACACGGTGATCGGTGTGTTCTTCAGCGCGGTGGTCGCCCTGGGCCTTGCGATCGTCACGACCAGCGCCGCGCGCACGGCCGAGTTCAACCGCTACCTCTACGGGGACATCCTTACGCTCGATGCGGCCGACCTTGCCCTCTCGGCCCTGCTGGCCCTGGGGGTTCTGCTCTTCATGATCGTCAGCTTCAACCGCCTGACGCTGATCGGCCTGAATGACGAACTGGCGCACAGCCGGGGCGTGTCCGTGCGAGCCTACGACTATGCCTTCTCGCTGCTGCTTGCGCTGGTGGTCACGGTTTCCATCCGCACGTCGGGCATCCTGCTCGTGACGGCGATGCTCGTGGTTCCGGCGGCGACGGCACGGAACCTTGCCCGCAGCGCCGGCGGCATGTTCTGGTGGGCGGTGCTGTTCGGCCTGCTCAGCAGCCTCGCCGGTACTGTGGTATCGTTCTACATGGAGAGCATCGGGACGGGCGCGGCGATCGTCATCGCGGCGACGATCCTTTTCGTCCTCAGCCTCCTCCTCCGTCGCCGTTAATCCGCGGTCCTGCCGCTTATACTCCGGGCGCCTGCACAAGGCGGCGACGAACCCGGGGCCCCCCGCGGGACCGCTCTGGCTTACGGGCACGCCGCCGGGCGGTTGGGCCCGTTGAAACAGTTCTGGAACCGCGCGAAGTCGGTCAGGTCCACGTCGGCGTCTGCGTCCAGGTCGGCGAACCCGCAGTTCGGCTGGGCCGGCGGCCGGTTCGGTCCGGCGAAACACAACTGGAAGTAGTTGAAGTCGGACAGGTCCACATCGCCGTCCCTGTCGAAGTCCGCCGGAGAGAACGTGGGGACGTTGACCGTGAGCGTGACCGCGTTTGAGGTTGCGCTGCCGCAGCCGGCTGTTACCACGCAGCGGTAGCTGCCGGCGTCGTCGGCTGCCACGTTGGAGATCGTCAAGGTCGCCGTCGTGGCGCCGGTGAAGTGGCCGTCATCGCCGATGTCGGCCCCGTTCTTCTGCCAGGCGTAGCTGAGCGAGCCGTCGCCCGTTGCCGTCACGCTGAAGGCGGCCGTACCGCCCGCGTTCACGGTGGCCGGTTGCGGTTGCTGCGTGATGGTCGTGGCGGCCTTGAGCGTCAGGGCGGCCTCGCCGGAGGCAACGCTGCCGCAGCCGCCCGTAACGACACACCGATAGGTCGCGGCGTCGTCCGCATTCGCGCCGGATACGGTCAGCACGGCGGTGGTCGCGCCGGAGTAGTGCCCGCCGTTGCTCAGATTCGCGCCGTTCTTCTGCCACTGATAGCTGAGCGGCCCGTCGCCCGTCGCGGTGACCGTGAACGTGGTCGTGCCGCCCGGGCAGACGCTTCGCGCCCCGGGCGACTGGGTGATGGTTGTGGCGGCCTTGAGCGTCAGGGTGGCGGCATTCGAACTCGTGCTGCCGCCGTCGCCCGTTACGACGCAGGCATAGCTCGCCGCGTCGCCTGCGTCGGCGCTGGAAACGGTGAGCGTGGGCGTCGTCACGCCGGAATAGTGTCCGCCGTTGCTCAGATTCGCGCCGTTCTTCTGCCACTGGTAGGCGAGCGTTCCGGCGCCGCCGGCGGCGACGGTGAACGTGGCGGTGCCGCCCGGGCAGACGCTCTGCGCAGCGGGCTGCTGTGTGATCGTCGGCGGCGGGGTGATCGCGCTCTTGAAGACGAACTTCGCCGCATCGGCGCTGATATACCCGGCGTCGGCGGAGTTGTTGGCGCACCGCACATAGCCGGACGTTCCCACGGCGAAGGGCAGGTCCGCGCCGATCAGGAACCAGCCGCCCTGGTTCGGCGTGCTGGAGTACTGGTTCTGGATGCTCGTCACGGAGCCGCCGTTGTAGAAGACCTTGTACGGTGCGGACGGGTTGCGGTTGGCCCCGATCTGATAATAGACGTACACGTCATAGTAGCCGGCCTGCTGGATGGTCGGCGTCCAGGTGCAGCTCACGGTGATGCTCGATTCCGAAGTGCTGCCGGAGGCGCCGGCATAGAGGTAGTTCGTCCCGATCTTCGGGACGACCGAGCTGGTCCCGACGCTCCAGCTACCGCTCGGAGACGTGTTCGCCCAGCCGGGGTCCGTGTTGTCGATCACGATCTCGGTCGCGAAGGCGGTGGTCGTGAACGTGTAGTCGCCGGAGTAGACGGCGCCGGCGGCGTTGGCCGAGCGGACCCGGTAGTGGTACAGCGTGCTCGGCGTCAATCCCGAGAGGACCACGCTGTGCGATGTCACCGCGGTCGCATCCAGCGGAGTCGTCGAGCCGTAGCTTACGGTGGTCCCGTATTCGACCTGGCTGTCGGCGGGCGTGTCCGTCGTCCAGGTGATCGTCGCGCCGTTCGAGCCGATCCCGGTGGCCGAGACGCCGGAGATCACCGGCGGCCCGGACGTGGTAAACGTGAAATCGGCGGACTGCGCCGTGCCGTATGCGTTGGCCGAGACGGCCTGGTAGTGGTAGAGCGTATTCGGGGACAGACCGCTGAGCGTCACGGAATGCGCGGTCACGTTCGCCGGATCCAGCGCGGTCTGGTTGCCGTAGCTGCTCGTCAGGCCGTAGCGCACCTGGCTGTTCGCCGGCGTGTTGGTGGTCCACGTGATCGTCGCGCCGCCGGCCGTCACATTGGTCGCCTGGACGTTCGAGATCGTCGGCGGCCCGGCGGTCGTGAACGTGTAATCGGCCGAGTTCGTCGTGCCGTATGCGTTCGTGGAGATCACCCGGTAGTGGTAGAGCGTGTTCGCGGCGAGACCGGAGATCGTGACGGAGTGCGACGTGACCGGCGTGTTGTCCAGCGGCGAGGAGCTGCCGTACGAGGTCGTCAGGCCGTAGTTCACCTGCGACGAGGACGCGCTGTCGGTGGTCCATGTGATGGTGGCGGCGCTGTTCGTGATGCCGGTCGCCTGCACGTTGGAGATCACCGGCGGGGCGCTGCCGCCCAGCACGAAGTTCTGCTCATACATGTTCCCGGTGACTTCGCCGATCGCGACGGTTACCGGCGCCTGCGCGACGGGATAGCCGGTCTTGGTGGCGGTGACGGTATACGTGCCCGGCGGCAGGTCGATGAAGGCGTAGAAGCCGGTGCCATCGACCATCATGCTGCGGCTGACGGGGCCGCTGACGCTGACCGTGGTGAAATCGGCCCACGCGCCGGTTCCGGCGATCGTGACGGTTCCCATGATGTGGCCGGTCGTCGGGTTCGTCTTCCAGGGCATGGCGGGGGGGTCATCCCACGTCGGGGTGACCTGCGAAACGAGGGAGGGGCTGAACCCGGCCCAGGTGCCGCCGCTGTAGGGGACGCGATACGAATAGCCGCAGAATCCGTCGGCGTAGTTGCCGGCCGGCGAAGGGTCGCGTGTCATCAGCAGTTCGAGGATGGCGTTGGAAAGCGAGTTCAGGTAGATGCCCGGCCCGATGATCATGTGGCGGTTGCCGTGGCGGTCCTTCTCGAAGTTCATCCACCGGGTGTAATCGGAGGGCAGGCTGGCCCAGTTGTAATACGTCATGGGCACGGCCATGTCGACGATGCCCTCCTGGAGCCAGCTATCCCAGTCGGAGTAGACGTCGTAGTACGGGCGCGTCGCCTGAAACGCGGCGCGCGTGGATGAGGTGGGCGAGGGGTTCCAGGTAACGAACGAGCCGGACTGCTTGACCCACGGCTTGCTCTTCTGAATCCGTGCGTAGACCTGGCGGACCAGCGCGGTGACCTGGTCCCGTCGCCATTGTTTGAACTGTTCATCGGAGGCCGCCGGCTGGCCGGTCAGGCCGTACCGGGCGTTGTATCGCGCGATGCTGGTGGGGTTGTAGCCCTGGTTGTTCGCCGTGAAGCGGATGTAGTCGTAGTGGATGCCGTCGATATCAAAGTTGTTGACCAGGTCCATGCAGACATTGACGAGGTACTGCAGCACCAGCGGGTGCCCGGGGTCGAACGCCTTGTCGCTTGTTTCCGCGCCGGAGTCGTCGCGGGTGGGCCAGTAATTATCGAAGTTGGTCAGGCTGCCCGTGGGTGTGCCGATGTGCTGGGTGTAGACCTGCCCGCCGGCGGTGGCGAAGGCGACGAGCCAGCAGTGGACCTCGACGCGCTTCTTGCCGCCCGTGGTGTCGTGGGCGGCGTTAATCATCGCCTGAAGAGCGTTGAAGTCCGCCGGGGACAGTCCCGACATATACGGCTCGCCGACGCCCGAGGGATACGCCGTGTCATACCGGCGCCGGACCTGAACGAAGACGGCATTGCAGTTTGCCTCGCGGATCTGGCCCTTACTGCTCGTGCCGGGTACGCCCAGAAGCGTATCCACTTGACTCTGGTTCAGGAACCCTGCGCCCCAGGCATCCACCCAGAATGCCCGCCACTCGGCGGCATCGGCCGGGGCGGCGTCCGTGCCCGCTGCGGCGGCGACGAGAAGGGCGAGACCGAACGGCCGGCGCGCAAAGCAGTTAAGCAGTTTCTTCATGGAAAGCCTCGAAAAACGGAAATGGATTCGATTCGACAGCAACTTTCCACCTGAACGGGAGACAACGGGCATACCCCGAGCGCCCGAATCTGACTCCAACTATTCGATTCTACCGGGCCGTCACGGAACTTACCAGATGGCGTCTGCGCTTTTTCGCGGGGGTCGGCGGCGCGCCGCCCTTCATGGATCTCCCGGCAGAAGAAGGTTAAATCGTTGCGTACGCGCCGCGGCCCGCAGTCGGGACAGTGCGGCTGCACCCGATGCAGCCCATATGGATCGCTCGACCGCCGGACGACCGGATAACACACAGCGTATGCGGTGCGGAGGATCACATTCGTGGAAAAGCGACCGCGCGATGCGCTTCAGATGGCCGGTGGCGGTTGCTTGAACGGTGTGGAGCGGGGCGATAGGGTTGTTTGGCTTATCGGGGGGACGGCGGAGGCAGGTTGCTGGGGCGGGTCGGCCGGGAGTATGGGAGACATATACGCGAACCGCCACGAATCCGGGGAGCTGTTTCGAGGCGGTGCGGCATGTGCGTGGGCGACGGAAGCCGGTGGGTATCCCCGTTCGCTGGATTCCGGCGGGACGTGAGCAGGAGGCAGCATGAGTATCAGGTCGAACGGGTGCGGGGGTGATGTTTGCAGACCGTGTGCGCAGTTCGTCCGGGTCGGCGCGCTGCTGGTCTTGCTCGGCGGTGCGGCCTGCGCGGGGCCGGCGGGCAGGATCGAGGATGGACGTCCGTTCTCGATCGTGATGCTCCCGGACACCCAGCGGTACAGCGAGAAACGGCCGGATCTGTTTTTCGCCCAGACCAACTGGATCAAACAGAACCGCGACAGGGAAAACATTGTTTTCGTCACGCATGTGGGCGATATGGTCCAGAACAGGAGCCGGGAGCCCTCGGAGTGGAAGGTCGCCGATGAGGCGATGGCGGTGCTCGATGGCGTGGTCCCGTACGGCATCGCTATTGGCAATCACGACTACGACAGCGGCGATGGCGCGCAGAAGGGCGTCGCGACGATGTTCCTTCAACACTTCAACCCCGACCGGCGTTTCAAGGACCGGCCGTGGTACGGGGGGGCGTCTCGGAACGGGCTCAACTCGTACGAGTTGTTCTCCGGCGGCGGAATCGACTTCGTCATCCTGCATCTCGAGGTGAACGCGCCGGACGAGGCGTTGGCCTGGGCGAAGGACGTGCTCGAGCGGCATCCCACGCGCCCGGCGATTGTCTCGACGCACATCTACCTGCGCGGCCGGCACGGCATCGGTCGGGAAACCCGATGCGAGTATCGAACGGGCGGCAACTCGGGCGAACAGATCTGGCAGAAACTCGTTCGCGGCCGGCCTCAGATCTTCATGGTGCTGTGCGGCCACGTTGCTACGGAATATCATCAGGTTTCTGAGAACGATGCGGGCGGCAAGGTGCTGGAGATTCTCGCGGACTACCAGGATCGCGAAAACGGCGGGGACGGCTGGCTGAGGATCATCCGCTTCATGCCCGCGCACGGCGAGATCCGCGTGCAGACCTACTCCCCATCCCGGCGCCGGTTCGAGACGGACGCGGACAGCCGGTTTTCTTTTCCGTGGGGTTTTGGGAAGTCGCGTCCTGTCGGCGGCGCGGTCCCTGTGGCAGAGGAATTGAGATGCCAGGCGGTAAAGCTGCCTTGCTGATAGTGCTCCTTTTCGCGCTGCCCGTTGCGGCGCACGACGTGGAAGACGCGCCCGCCGTTGTCATTGACAGCGACATGGGCGTCGATGACGCCGTCACCCTGGCGCTGGCCCTTCAGTGCCCGCACATCCGCGTGGCCGCTGTCGTGGCGTGCGAGGGAGTTGCCGGGCGCGAAGCGGGCGCGCAGATGCTCGGTCGCATGCTCGACGAGTTCAACCGCGCCGATGTCCCGCTGTACTCGGCGGCGCCCGGCGCGGCGGACAGGCCCGCGCCGGCGTTCCGGCGCTTTGCGGAGCAGAGCATCGCCAAAGCCCTGCGCGGTGCGCCAAGGAAGCCGCTTCCGTTCACGGCGAAGGCGTATCTCGATGGACGAGGTACCGGTACGATCGTGCTGGCGCTGGGCCCCTTGACCAACCTTGCAGCCGCATTGAAGGATGACGCGGTGCGCAAAGGCATCGCCCGGATCATGGTTCAGGGTGCGCCGGATGCCTCAAGGAACTGGAACATCGCCTACGATCCGGAGGCCTTTGCCGCGGTCCGCGAGAGCGGCGTTCCGTTTCAGATCGTCGAGTCGGGGCCGGCGGCGGCGAAGCCGGAAGAATGGCGCCACGGCCGGCCTTGCGGCCAGCGCACGTCGATCGGAGAGGGGTTTATCGCCCGCCTGTTCGCGGATGCGGCGTTTCGGAAACACTACACCCAGGGAGCTTTCGCTCAGTTGACCGACGAGCTGCTGCTGATCGCCTGCGTGGATCACGATCTCTTTGAAACGGCCGCGCCCCCGCCGGGCGCCGGAACGTGCCTGCGCCCAAGGGATGGAGACGGGATCGCCGCCGCCTTTCTCCGCGTCTTGTCGGAGGGGCGGCAGGCGAAGAACCGGGTGGTGTTCACGGGCGGCTCGTTGCCCGACGCGATTCTTCAGCCGGATGTGCGGTTGCGCAAGGCGGGCATTCTTGCCCGTAACGGCGAGACCGAATGGTTCGCCCAGCTCCTCATGAACGAACTGCACGAGCACCTGGGCTCCTATTCGATCCTTGGCGTGAAGATGGGGATCCGCGCCGGGGAACTCCTGAACGCGCCGCCTCACGGGATGCGCGTTGTGTCGTACTCCGCGGCCCAGCCGCCGGTGAGCTGCCTGAACGACGGCATCATCGTCGCCACCGGCTCGACGCCGGGCCGGGCGCTCTTTCTGCATGAGCCCGGGCCCGCCGACTCCACGCGCGTAGCCTTCCGGTACAACGGCCGCGAGGTCGTGCTCCGCGTGAAGGAGGAGTATCGCAGGAAGGTGCAGGCGAGCATCGATGAGTTGCGCAAGACGCACACGCTGGAAGATGCGGAGTATTGGGAGGGCGTGCGGAAGGCATCGCTCGATATCTGGGAGAACTGGCACCGCCGCGACCTGTTTGATGTGGTGGAGAGGAGTCCATCGCCATGATGCGCAGGAACGAGCTGAACTTCCTCGTGGGCGGCCGGCCCTGCCGCGCTATGCGTCACGATCGCCACGGGCCTGGTCATGCGTTCCTTTTCTTGCCTCCCGGCACCGGCGGCCGCTTCGCCGTCAGCGGGCTTCATCCTCGCACCGGGGCAAGTAGAGGGTCAGGCCGGGGCAGCCGAAGAGCTTCTCGCGGGCTCGCTTCCAGACGCCCCACACACCGGGCTCCGTGTGGAAGTGTCCCTGCCGGATGAAGCGATCGAGCCCGGCCAGCAGGCGCTCGCGTTGTGGCGACGAGCAGCGGTTCAAAAAGTCCCTTACCCCGCCGGGCCGCGCCTGCGCGGCGCGATGGTGGGGAACGCAAAGTCCGTCTCCGGCGGTATAAAGGCGCCGGTTGTGCTCCTCCCTCATGGCGGCATCGAACGCGTCCAGCCATTGCTGCTGTCGGGCGGCGAGCATGAGGCAGATCGGGCAGCGGCCCGGCCCGGCATCGTCAGTGCTGCCGCTCCCGGTGGCTTCGGCGTCCTGTTGTGCCAGCAGGTGTCGGCAAAGACGTGCGGTTGCCTTTCCAGCCGCCACCTTCGGAAAGATGGCGGCGTGGAAGTTGCACAGAGGCCCGATCTCCAGCATGGAGTCCGCGCGGTCCTCACTGACCGCCTGTGTCAACCAGACCAAGAGGTAATACTCGTCCCGCTCGGCGGCCCGGCACAACGGGCATCCGGTCGGAGAGGAAATCGCCTGCCGCAGGAACTCATTCATGCGGATTTCCGCGAGCAACCGCGGCGGGGCGAAGGGTACAGCCTGTGCGTCGAGCGGTTTCATCTTGTAACGGCGGGCATCTCGGGTCCCTCGGGTTCACCCAGCGATTCGGCCGAAGGGGGCGCCTCTTCGGCGTCTCCGGTCCGGTCCTCCTGACTCCGCAGGAGGTCCAGGTCCTCCTGCAGCTCGTCGATTCCCGCGGGATCCGGCG
Organism: uncultured Planctomycetales bacterium; assembly: GCA_964653435.1. GTDB lineage: Bacteria > Planctomycetota > Phycisphaerae > UBA1845 > PWPN01 > CAZMVY01. Next base: position 24,150 of record CAZZFA010000017.1, read on the forward strand.
GCGCTGTTCCCTCTGTCCGGCGAAGCAGCTCCCGGTACAGGCCCGCGCGGGCTTCGTAGGCGGCGACGATGCGATCGAGGTTGTTCTTCCGCCACGCGCGCAACTTGTGTTGGTGTTGTCTGAGCACCGAGTCGATGGCCCACCAGCATTCCCGACGGATGCGGCGGCGGAATGTCCGGTACGCCAGCCTCGGCCACCAGGAAACGATGAGCGAAGGACGCACGTCGGGGATCTCGGCCCAATCCGTGTCCTGAACCGGAGGCAATGGGCTCAGGAGGGCGGCACTATCCTCCACCTCATCCGCCCGAACATCGGGGAAGACCTCGGCCAGCGCCCGGACGGTCTGGGCGAGGAACCGACCCAGTTCGAGCAACTCTCTCCGAGCCGCCGACGCGCTTCTCACCATCGCCCGAAACGTGAACTGGGCCAAGAGCCCGGTACCGCGGTCGCGGGGGGCGGGCGTCCCACCCGCCGAGCCCAGCGGGTAGGGTGCCCGTCCCCCTTTCCCCGCCGCCCGTCGCGGTCGTCGGGCGGCGCGGATGACGGCGCGCGTAGCCACCCGCCCGATCGCCGCGGCAAGTTCGGCGTCCACCGGGTCGTTGTTTCGCTGCTCAACCGCCGCGATTCGCACGGATGCCGCCTCCAGGAGCCGCGCCGCCTGTGCCGTGTCGATTCGTTGCCGACCATCCGGCAGAGATCGGCGGTGATGGATCATGCCGCTCAGCGTGTGGATCGCCAGTTGCCGGAGGTTGGCGATCTTCCGCCGGATTGACGCGCGTGCCAGTTGCCGCTGGTTTTCCAACATCGGCCCGATCTGCTCCCTCATCCAGGCATCCGTCAGGCGCGTCGCCTCGCCGACCGTGCTAACGGGGTGTGCCTTCATGTGGAGCCCCAGGGATTCGGCGACGTGATGCTCGATGTACCGCGCCACGCGTTGCCGATCCGCTTCGGTCAGAAGGTCGGCTTTGCTCACCAGCACCATCGCGGGAATCGCCGCTTCGTGCAGCGCCTGCAGGATCGTCAGGTCTTCCTGATCCAGGCTGGAACCGGCATCGACCAGCACGACGCCCAGGTCGCATCGGGGCAGATACGCCATCGTCTGGGCGGCGCCGCATGTGGCCAGGGAGCCGACGCCCGGCGTGTCCACGAACACGACGCCGTCGGGCAAGCGGGAAGAGGGGAAGAACACCTCGACGGCGGTCACATGCCGCGAGTTATGAGGGTTGCCCTCCTCGGTCACAAACTCCGCGATCCGTTCGATCGGCAAACGCTGGGGGTTCGACAATTCAAAGTGGACCCGCAGCTCCGCCGTCTCCCCGCCTCGCAGCCGCGTGGGAACGGCCGTGACGGGCGTGACGCCGACGGGCAGCACATTCCGCCCGACGATGTGGTTGAGCAACGACGACTTGCCCGAACTCACGCGGCCGAAGAAGGCGATCTCCAACTGGGCGGATTCGATGCGCGACACGGCGGCCTCCAGCAAAGGCCGGAGTTCCAGCAGACCGCGGTTCGTGATGACCCGCTCCAGGGTGATGAGGGCCTCGCGGTCCGGCGGCGCCCCGTCCAGTCTGCTCAGTCGCTGCGACAACTCCTCTCCCTGCGCACGCCGGAGGTAGACATCCAGCGTGTTCGCCATCCGCTCCAGCTCCCCGCAGAACCTCGCGATCTCGGTGCTGCTCTGCGGGTCGAGGTCGCCGTAGCCGCGCAATCGCCGGGGTTCCATCTCCGCAATCGCCACGGAGATCCCGATGAGCCGGCATTGAATCGACCAGGCGGCGCTGATACGACGGCCGTCGGGGAGTATGTCGAGCCGCTTCAGGATCGATCCCATCTCGCGCCGTATCCGCCGGAGGTGGTCTCCGATGACCTTCCGCTGCATCGGCGGCAGGTCCAGCGCGTATTGCGAAAGAGGGGATTCGGCGCCCAGAGCAGCGAGCACCGCCTCGATCTCCGCCAGTTGGCCGTCGATGTGGCGGAATGTGTTGAGAATCGCCCGTTGATGGTACTCGTTCACACCAGCGCCTCCGCGTGTGCTTTCATGATTGCATCAGCGGCTTGCGGTCCCCGGCTCCGGCGTCTGGGAGGCTTGTTCCTCCTCGACAAGTCGCCGGGTCAGCTCATAGATCTGTTCAGACCACCGCCGCACCTCGCTGTCCTTGCGGCGCCGCCGCCTCAGAAGACGGGGATCGGGCGGTCCCTGCTCGATCAACGCCTGGCGCCGCTCGTAGAGGGCCCGCCATATCGGATCGTCCGTCCGGAGTCGGATCGCTCCCCGGTTGAACTCACCGCAGCAACGGCAGTAGTACTCTTCGTGCTGGTATCCATCCGCGACAAAGTGCGAATGGATGCGCAGGACAGATCCACAAAGATGGCACTTCCCGAGCAACATGCAGTTCACCACCTGCTCTTGATGCCGCGACGTCGGGCGCCTGCCGGCACCCGGACGACTCGTTTCTGACCACGGGAATCCAGAAGGATCAGCTCGATCGGCCATAACCCCGCTGGAACGCCGCGTAAACGCATCAGCAGGGGTTATCAGCCTGTCATGAGGCAGGCGGTTGGTCCAGGCCCCAATCGGCCCAGGACGTCGGCGAACCCCATCGCCGCACCACAGACGTATTATATGATCGTGTGCATTCGTCAGCAAACGGCGCCGATGGGCTGAGAGTCCGTTGAACAGGTCCCACTCGGCTGCCGGCGCCCTGCCGGCACCGTCCCGGCGGGGCGGTCTTGCAACGGTCCTTGCGTCCCGGGAAGTCGCGTGCTATAGTACTCGCAGTTGCTTTGGCGATGGAGTCCGCCATGAAACGGCCCTAGGGCCTAATGACTCCTACCGGAGTGATACTCGGTAGGGGTCATGTCGCAGCTCGTGCAAACGCTGTTACCCCACCGGGTGGATACCCCGGATGGGGTTTTTTGTTTGGATGGAGATCGTTGGACATGACGGACATATGGCTCACGGCGGCGCTCTGGCTGGGGCTTGCGCTCTTCGCGGCCTTGCTCTCGATTTGGCTCCGGGTGGCGACGGCGCTCTCCGAGATCGTCGTCGGGACAGTGGCTCAACTCATCATCGGCTCGATCGCGGGGACCGCCGCGCTGGGGGCCGGTCAACCCTGGATCAGGTTTCTCTCCGGCACGGGCGCGATCGTCCTGACGTTTCTCGCCGGGGCGGAACTCGATCCGGTCGTGTTTCGCGCAAAGTGGAAGGAGGCCAGCATCATCGGTCTGGTCGCGTTTTTTGCGCCCTTTCTCGGCTGCGCCGCCGCTGCCTTCTATCTGCTGCATTGGGATCCGCGGGCGAGTTGGCTGGCCGGGGTTGCCCTCTCGACGACCTCGGTGGCCGTCGTGTATGCGGTCATGCTGGAACTTGGTCTCAACAAGACGGACTTCGGCAAGGCCGTGCTCGCCGCGTGCTTCATCAATGACCTGGGGACCGTCATTGCCCTGGGGCTGATCTTCTCGCCGTTCACGTTCCGCACGGCCGTGTTCGTGGGCGTGAGTGTCGTCGTGTTCATCATGATCCCCTTTCTGACGCCGCGTTTCTTCCGGCGCTATGGGAATCGCCCATCGGAGCTGGAGGCGAAGTACCTGCTCTTGCTCCTGTTCGGCATGGGCGCCCTGGCCGCCTGGGCCGAGAGCGAGGCGGTGCTGCCGGCCTACCTGATCGGCATGGTGCTGGCAGGCTCGGTGGGCAAGGACCATGCTCTCGTCCGCCGATTGCGGACGCTGACCTTCGGCCTGCTCACGCCGTTCTACTTCATTCGCGCCGGCGCGTACGTGTCCGTGCCCGCTCTGATCGCCGCCCCTGTTATTTGCCTGGTCCTCTTGGGGGCGAAAATCGCGACCAAGTGCGTCGGCGTCTACCCATGCACCAGGGTCTTCAACTACCGCAAGCGCGAGGGCGTGTACACCACCCTGCTCATGTCCACCGGCCTGACTTTCGGTACGATCTCGGCCCTGTTCGGCCTTTCGCACAATATCATCTCGCAGAACCAGTATTCCTACCTTGTCGCGGCCGTCATCGGCAGCGCGATCATCCCGACGCTGATTGCGAATGCTTTCTTCCTCCCGCATTATCTGCTGCCGAAACGCCGGACGGGCGAAGAGGGCGAGGTCACAACGGTCCCGCCGGGCGCCAACCCGGTTCCGGTGCCGTTGACCGCCCTCACGACTCCAGCGAATCAAGTCGTGGCAGAGAAAGGATGACACATGCTCAAAAAGATCCTGGCAGCGTATGACAGCTCGAAATCGGCCGAGCGAGCGTTCGAGTTCGCGATCGAACTGGCCAAGGCGTTCAATGCGACCCTTACGGTCCTGTCCGTGGCGCGTCCGCCGGAACCGCCGACCATGGTGGAGACCTCCGCGCTTCTCGAAGCCGCCCAGGAGCAATTCGAGAAGGACTTCGTTCGACTCCGCGAGATAGCCAGGGCTGCCGAGGTGGCCCTGGAAACCCAGGTCGTCGTCGGGCATCCCGCCGAACAGATCGTTTATCAGGCCGCCGAGCAGAAAGTGGACCTCATCGTCATGGGTCACCGTGGCAAGAGCCGGATCGAGCGGTGGCTGCTGGGGTCGGTCTCGAAGCGAGTGCTGAGCTACGCGCCGTGCGCGGTAACGATCGTGAGGTAGACGGTCCGTGAGCAGCCGCGAAAAACACCTTCCCTTCTTTGCGGTGATTGATGCGGCGAAGCTGCCAGGCTGCATGCTTTGCCGCCTGGTCAGCGAGGCGACGCGGCAGCATCTGGAACACCTGCTGTATGAGAACGTCAACGACGCGGGCGTCAGGGCGCAGTGGCGCAGGGCAAGGGGGTTCTGTCACCGGCACGCATGGATGCTTGCGGATTCGCAGGATGCGCTCGGGATCGCCGTCCTCTACCTCGATCTGGTCGAGTCCTGCGGCGAGTCGGTCCTGTCGGAGAAGGCCGGGAGCCCGTGCACGATCTGCGACGCGGAAGCACTCGCGCTGCAGGGGCACCTTGGGACGATCGAGCAGTATTGCGATGATGCCGAGCTGCGCGCGGCGATCGATGCGTCGGATGGATTGTGTGGTCCGCATCTGCGCGCCGTGTTGCAGCGCGTCCGCCATGCGGGCATGAAGCGGGCCTTCGTCCGTGCCTCGGAGACGGCGGTTCAGCGGCTCGGGGGCGAACTGAGGCGGCTTATCGAGAGCTTTGATTACCGGCGCTCGCCGCCGGACGACGAGCGCATCCGGCTCGCGTGGCGGCGGGCGATTGAGATGGTGGTGGGACACCGCGATGTCCCCGAAGCGACATAACGGCGGGCGGAAGCACCGGGATCCGCAGTTGGCCCGCGAGGAAGCCCTGCGGCCAAGCCGCTTCCTGGGTTACGACCGCGACCAGATGGGCGTGTATTTCCTCGGACGCGAGGCATTCGGGCTGGCGGAGTCGCAGTTTCGCCGAGCGGTATGGCTGAACCCGTACGAGCCGGCCTTCAAGGTGCATTGGGCGCTGGCGCTCATCAAGCTGAACCGCAAAGACGAGGCGCGCGAGCTTCTGCGGGATGTCCTGAGTCGGCGCAGGGACGACAAGCTCGCGAGCGACCTCTGGAAACGGTACTGGGCCGGGGAGGCGCTTCCGGAGGCGGATGCAGCTTCGCCCGGCTCGACGGCAACGTCTCGCGTGAGAGGCGGCCTGGCGTCGGAGGCGGGACACCGGGACGCGCCGCAATAGCTTCGCGCCACGGCTCGGGCGACCGGCCCGCGCACTGCGCGACCCTGGACCGGCGGGTGCGGCGCCCGCGTGGATCACCGGAGGGCGCGCTTCGCCGGGCCAACGCCGGGTGTCAGGAGCCGATCCGGACACAGGGACATGAATACGCCGCAACAACTGGAAACGAAGGCGTCGGACGCCGTGGATGGGGTCCGTCTGGCCGACTTCCTGCCGGATGCCGCTCGCCGCATCGGCGCGCTCGGCGCGGAGTTCGAGCCCGAGCGGGACCGGCTGGATGCTCTCCGGCAGCGGTTGCAGGAGGAGCGTTGTTACCTGGCCGTGCTCGGGCAGTTCAAACGCGGCAAGAGTACGTTGGTCAACGCGCTGCTCGGGGCGCCGGTATTGCCCGCCGCTGTTGTGCCGGTGACCTCCATCCCAACGTTCCTGCACGGCGGCGAGCAACTGGCAGCCCGGGTGGTATTCGACAACGGCAAGCCGGAGGGGCGGTTCGGCGGGCCGGACGCGGGCGCGCTCGCCGAATTCCTCGCACGCTTTGTCGCCGAGAGCGCCAACCCGCACAATCGGCTGGGCGTCCGGCAGGTCGAAGTCACGTACCCGGCGCCGGTGCTGCGCCAGGGCGTCGCGTTGATCGACACGCCCGGTATCGGTTCCACGTTCCGTCACAACACCGAGGCGACGGTCAACTTTCTGCCGCAATGCGATGCAGCGCTGTTCGTGGTCTCGGCCGACCCGCCGATCACCGAAGTCGAAGTGGAGTTCCTCAAGCTCGCGCGCCAGAAGCTCGCCCGCCTGTTCTTCATCCTGAACAAGGTGGACTATCTCGACGCCGACGAGCGCCCCGCCGCCGTCGCGTTTCTCCAGCAGGTATTGCGCGAACAGGTCGGTTTCACCTCGCCGCCGCCGATCTTCTGCGCCTCGGCGCGCCAGGGCCTGGCGGCTCGCCGGAATCAGGATGCGGCGGCCTGGCAAGAGAGCGGCATGGCCCGGATCGAGCACCGGATCGTGGACTTCCTCCTTACGGAGAAGACCGAGGTGCTGAACCGCGCGCTGGCCCGGCAGGCGGAGGACATCCTCGCCGCCGTGCAGCGCCGGCTGGAACTCACCGTGCGTTCGCTGCGGATGCCGCTGGCCGAGCTCGACGAGCGTATCCGCCTCTTCGAGAAAAGCGTGATCGAGATCGAAGAACGGCGCATCGTGACCCTGGATCGCCTGGCGCGCGATGAAGAGCGCCTGGCCTGCGCCGTGAAGGAACGCACGGAGCAATTGCTGCGGCGGAGCCGCGAGTTCTTTCGCGGCGTGGTTCGAGCCAGTCAGGATCGGGACGGTGCGCGGTGGTCCGAAGAAACAGCCCGCGAGGCCATCGCCGCCGCCATGCCCGGTTTCTTCGAACGCGAGTTCGGCACCGCACACCGGCTCTGCGAGCAGGAATTGCGCGACGCCTTGTTGCCTCATCGGTGCCGTATGGAGGAACTGATCGCCTCCGTGCATCAGCTCGTTGAGCGGCTGTTCGACGTACCGTTCGAGCCCTCGCCGCCGGATACCTCGTTGGCTACGGTCGCGCGGCCGTACTGGCGGACCCACAAATGGAGCCTCCGCGCCCCCGGCGCGATTCCCGTGACCTGGATCGACCGGTTCTTCCCCCGGCGTCTGCGCCATGCCCGTGTGCGCCGGCGAATCATGGAGCAGGTGGAGTACCTTGTCACTCGCAACGTCGGCGACCTCCGATGGAGCATCCTGGAAAGTCTCCGCACGAGTGTCCAGAACTTCCGCGAATTGCTGAACGACGGCCTCCACCAGGCCATTCGGGCCACGCGCGGCGCCATCGAGGTGGCCCGTCGCCGGCGAACCGACGACTCGGCCACCGTTGCCCCCGAGATCGCCCGCCTGGAATCGGCGGCGGCGGACCTTCAGTCACTCCGGAGCCGTCTGGGACCCCATTGACCGCAGCGATAGGGAAAGTCGTTCCGCAGGAACGGCGCGGTCGCCCGCGCCACGGCTGTTCGTTCTTCCAAGGGCCGCAGAGGGCTTCGTTCTGCGCCGCAAACGCCGCACACACCCGCCCGGGCTTCCGCTTTACCGGCAGCGTTTTTCCGGAGGCCGTTCCTGCGCGGAAGACCTCTCCGTCTGCGCGGCGACCGTCGCGCGCGGCTTGACGGGCCTGTCGCAACGCAGGTTGCGGAATCACCTGCCGTGAAGCTCCCGGGGCAGCGCATCGAGCCATCCTAGTTCGAGCACGCGCCACATGCCCAACAGGATCGCCTCGGCCGCGTCGTGCCGTAGTGAAGTCGGGCGGCGAGCCCCGGACCAGGCGATGACGCGCCGGGCCATCTCGCCGGCGTGGCGTTTGGCCTGCGGGCCGGTGCGCTGCTCGCGGGGATAAAGGAAGACCCGCCGCCACTGCTCGGCGCTGATTCTGCGGACAGGCAATCCCCGCCGTCCAGCCTCTTGCTCCCAGATCACGGCCGGCGGCCCGCCGCCTTCCAGGACGAGCTCGCCGAGGTCGGGCACGGCATCAAGCACGCCTCGCACGCCCCGCCGAAGCGTCCGGTGCGTGCCGAAATGCTGCGATCGATACCACACAAGCCGCCCGTCCCGTCCGTACAGGGCGAGGCCGATTCGCAGGCCGACATCCACAGCCAGTAGCGAAGCCATGACGCGGGCGCCTCATGGACCGGAGAACGAGTACGTCGCCGCACGGACGACGGCTCGTCGTGCCTGATGGTGGTGGATATACGTCTGCACCAGTATCGCGACCGCGAGCAGGGCCGTTGCGGTCAAGTACGGCGTGTCGAGCCGGTAGCGGTCTGCGAGGTGGCCGGCGGCAAGCGGACCGACGATCCCCATGAGGCCGACGACGGCCTCATTGATGGAGACGTATCGCGCGCTGCGGTGTGCATGCACGAGCGAGTGGAAGACGAAGTAGAAGTAGAACGAGCCGGAGTAAATGCCGACGAGCGCCGCTGCCGCATAGAACACGGCGGGCGTTCGCGCGATCCCGAAGAGGGCCAGGCCGGCCACGCCGACCGTGCCGAAGATCAGAATGGGCACGGGGTTGTACATCCATCGGCGGCCGCGGCTCAGGGCCAGCCCCACGCACGCCTGAACCGCTGCGAGCACGAACAGGATCCGGCCCTGGTCCACTTTGGAGACGGCATAGGCCGCGCCGCTGCTGGGGAAGATGCTGCGGATGACCGCCATCACCAGGCAGCCGGTTCCGCCGAAGACCCACGACATCCACGCGAGGTCCGGCAGGGCGGCGGCGGACGGGTCGGCCGCCGGCGCGGGGCGGTCGTCTTCGGCGGGCCGCGGCGAAGGTGCGACGTCGGTATGGTGCTTCAGACAGTAGATACCGACGGCAATGAGGGCTGCGACGAATCCGTTGAAGACGTAACACGCACGCCAGCCCGTGTGCTGGAACAGATACCCGGCGACGAACGGGCCCAGCGCGTAGCCGCTGCTCCACGAGAACGTGTAGAGGCCGGTCGAATGCGCGACGGCCTTGTTCCGGCCCTGGTCGACGAGCTTCATGAAGACCTGGAACGGAGCGAAGAAGAACGCCGTGCTGAAGCCCTGCGCCGCCATGAGGGCGTACATCGCTCGCGTGCCGGGGATGAGCAGAAACGCGGCAGCGAGCATCACGTTGAAGAGCGCCGAGGCGATGAGGATCCAGGCCGCGTTGCGCGGGCTGACGACGTGGCCGGCCATCAGCGACGCCACCATGTAGACGCCCGCCCAGAGCAGCATGATCGATGCGACGGCCTGCGCGCTCCGGCCCATGTCTGCCATCCGCACCATGCACACGAACAGCGCAGCGGACAGGATCACGTCCATCAGGGTGGCGCACAAGTAGACGACGAGTCGGACCATCGCGCTCTTCCGATCGTTGCCGGCGGCGGCGATGTCGCGGTCGGCATAAAGCCGACACCCTTCACGCGAATGTTTCGCCTTCGATCCTCGATGCCGCAGCGCCGCGCAGGGTGACGAATGATACGACAGGGACGTAGGGCACGCCATTGCCTGCCGAACCGCTGTCGGCGGACTGGCGCGCGGGCACGCACCCTACCGGTTCACAAGAGCCGACAGTTCCTCCACCTTCGCCGCCCAGGTCTCGCGGGTCATGGCGGCCTGACGAGCGGCGCGGCGTTCGGGGCCGTCCTCGGCGATCGCGCGTTCGCACGCTGCCTCGAACTCATTCGCGTTGTCGGCGAGGTAGACGAATTCCGCGTACCGTGCCACCTCGGGCAGCGGCGTCGAGACCACGGGCAATCCGGCGGAGAGGTACTCCCGCAGCTTGATCGGGTTGACGTTCCGCGTCAGCTCGTTCAGCTTGAAGGGGATCAGGCCGACGTCGAACGCTTTGGCATAGCCCGGCAGCAAGGCGTACGCCCTGCGCCCGAGAAAGTGCAGGTTCGGCAGCGAACGATACGCCGAGACATCGTGAAGCGCCTCGCCGATCAGGACGAACGACCAGGCCGGCCGTCGCCGCGCAATCTCCGCCACCAGGGCCACGTCTACCCAATGCTGGATCAGACCATAGAAACCGAGGATCGGCTTCGGGATGCTGCGAACGTCGTCGGGCACCGTCGTTTCGGGCAGGGCGGCCCTGGCGAAGTGTTCGTAATCGACGCCGTGCGTCACGAGGTGCGTCCGCGGGTTGAACGGACTTTTCGACGCGTGCAGCGACGCGGAGGTGGTGATGACGACCGAGGCCGCCCGCATCAACTCCCGTTCGAGCCGCTGAATCCGCCGCTTGTCGTAGCCCTCGAACTCGCTGAACTCATCCACGCAGTAGTATACGAAGCGTTCCTCGCGCAGCCGCCCCACGAGATAGCCCGCATCCGGCGCGAAGCTCCACACCTGCACGGGACGGCGCGGCAGGGCGGCCATCGCCCGATGGAGCTGGCGGAGGAGCAGCACGCGATTGACCGTCCGAACGCCGGGAAAGCCCGGCAGCGGCACCAGCATCGGCGTGAGCACGCGAAGTGTCGGCGTGATCTCTTCGATTCCGCCGACGACCTGGCCGAGCTTCCGTACGATCGCCCGCAGGTCCTGTACGGACGCCTGCGGCCGTCGCGATGCGTGGTAGTTCACCCAGAGCACATGGTTGTGCTGCGCGAGCAGCCTCATGACCTGATGCTTGCTGGTCGGGTCGATGTGCCAGTTGCTTGCGAGGCAGACGATGTTCCGGTTCTCGATCACGCCGGGGCCGCTCCCTCGATAATCGCCGAGAGCTTTTCCATCTCCCTTTCCCAACGATAGTGTCTGGCGACCAGTTCTGCGCCGCGATCGGCGACGGCGGCGGCCGCCGCATCGTCGGTCAGCAATTCGATCACCCGCTCGGCGAAGTCCTCGGGCGAGTCCGCTACCAGGAAATGTTCGCCGGCACGGCCCTGGAGCGAGCGGGCGATCCTGCTCGTGGTGACCACGGGCCGGCGGGCCGCCATCGCCTCGAGGACCTTGTTCTGCAGCCCGCGGGCGGTCTGGAACGGCGCCACGCTGACCCGGAACTTCGCGAGATACGCGGCTACGTCGTCCACGGCGCCGGTCACCCGGACGCCGGGCGCGCCGGCCAGCGCGCGAACCCGGGCGCTTGGCGCGCGGCCGACGATCCAGAACGCGGCGTCGGGGCATTGTGCCCGCACCCGAGGCCAGACCCGCTTCACGAACCAGCAAACGGCCTCGACATTGGGGTAATAATTCATCATGCCCACAAAGCCCACGTTCGCTTCTCGGGGCAGGCCGGGCGGCTCGCCGGCGGGGGGGCTTACGCCGTTGCCCACGACGTAAACCTTTGCGGCGGCGTCCGGCGCCGCCAAGTCGGCCGCCTCGGCGGGCGTGATGAACACGCTGGCGTCGAACGCCCTCGCCCAGGCCTGCTCTCTTGCGGCCAGCCGGGCGGCCTCGCACCCGAAGATCAGCGACGCCGGCAACCCCCGCCGCTCCGCATAAGCACGCCACTTGGCGCTGTCCAGATCCACGAAATCGAGCACGCGCCGGGCGGCCGGCACGTTGAGGGCATAGCCGGCCATGCTCGAGGAGTAGGCGAACACGCAGTCAAAACGCACCTGCCGCGTCCAGGCGGCCAGGATCTCCGTCAGCCGGCGGGCGCGGAAATAGCCCTCCGTGAGGGTGCCGCCGGCCAGCCACGACGCGGCTGCGCGGAACATGGCCGCCTTCTCGTGCAGCCGCACGGCGGCCACATCGCGGCACCACTGCCGTAACGCGGGCACGTGGGGCAGATCGTCGGGGTCGTCAACGAAACAGGCGAGCCACACGTCGTGCCGGCCGGCCAGCTGCCGCAGCTCATGATAGGCGCGAAGTTTCTCCCCCTTGTTCGGCGGATACGGAATGCGGTGAACAAGCATCAGCAGGTTCAATTAGGCGGAGGAGGATTTGAACACTCCGACCTCCCGGGTGTTGATTCCGGGCGCTCTGCCAACTGAGCTATCCGCCTGTCCACTTCAGCCGGGTATCGATCCCGACAGCCAGGCGCCGAGCCGTTTCGTCGCACACAGCGGCAGCCGTTGCCACAGCCGCCGGGCGGCGCGAAACCTCGCATTGCTCGGCGTCAGGTCCGGCAGCCTGTTTCCGCACACCAGAACCTGCTGGTATTCCAGCTTGCGCGGCTCGAAGCCGTGAAACCGTTTGAAATTCGCCGCCCCTACATTGTCTTTCCGGGATCGTCCGAAATCAAACACGCGGCAACCTCGTCGCACGGCTTCTTCCATAATCGTAAGGTACAGAAAATTGTTCGTGCAATAGCGGTCCAAGCTCGCGTCGCAGCCCGAAAAGTAGGGCATGGCCGTGTCGCCGTGGTAAAACGTCACCAGACCCGCGGCCGGCCTTCCCTCGTACGACACCAGCGAAACCGTATGCCGTCCCGGCGTCCCTGCGACCAGCGACTCGAAGAACGAATACGGGTAGTTCAGCGATCCGAGCCGCCGCATGCTCAGGCAGTACAGGTCCCACACGGTGGGCAGATTGGCATCCTCAAAGCTGACGGTCAGGCCGAACTTCTCGCGTCCCTTGCGGGCGGCCGCTCGTGTCTTGCGCGGCAGCCACTCCAGCACACCCTCGGGGCGACCAGGCAACTCGCGCCGGAACGTCACGTACCGGTCGATGATCGGCGCGCCGGGCACGGCCGCCCGAACCGACCGCAGGTCGAGCATCTTCACCCGTTCGCTTCGACCGTATTCCATCGCCGCCTCGAACAACGCCCGCGCGGCTTCATCGCTGTCGGCGAGGATTCCCCCATAGACGCCGTACGGCACGCTCACGAGCAGGGTCCCGGCAAGAAAGCTGCGGACCAGGTACAGCGGCAGGACGCCTTCGATCCGCCCGTCACGTTCCGCGATCAGGAACCTCGTGACATGCCCCCAGGTCTGCGTGACAGCATCCCGCCAGGTCAGCGTGTGGAAGAACGTGCCCTGGGCGTTCGCGCTTACGTACCGCTCCCAACGCGGAGCGTCCGCCTCGCAAAGCGGTCGGATCATCAGGCCGGGAGTCTGGGTTGTCGTCGTCGCCATGAAGCGTGAAACGCGAGGATTCCGTCAGTACGGTTGATATCCCGTGTACGCGCCGTGGTAGTCGTACCCGTAGCCGTACTCGTGCAGCCATGGAGCCTTCCAGTGTCGTTGTCCGACCAGGACGCACCCGAGGATGCGCACGTTGCTCGATTCCAATAACCGCATCGCGTGCTTGACGTTCGGCTCGGGCGTGCGGTGCATGCGGATGACCAGGATGGCACCGTCGCAGTGCGCGCCGATGATGGACGCGTCCGCGATCGCGTTCGCCGGCGGCAGATCGAGAAGGGCGTAGTGATAGCGCCGGCGCACCTCGCCGATGAGTTCCTCGCAGGCCCGCGAGCCCAGCAGTTCCGCCGCGTTACGCTTGCCCAGGCGGCCGGCCGGCAGGAAGTGCAGATTCGGCAGCGTCGTCCGCCGGACCACCGCCGCCAGTTCCGCCTCGCCTCGCAGGACTTCGGCCATGCCCCGGCTCTCGGCGCATCCGAGCTCGTGCGTCAGGGAGCAGCGCCGCAGATCTCCGTCGATGGCCAGGATCTTCAGGTGCCGCAATTCGGCGAAGGTGAGTGCCATGTTCAGGGTGGTGGTGGTCTTGCCCTCGCCCGTTATGCTGCTGGTGATCGCCAGCGTCATCGGCTCCCGTTTCTCGTTGAGGTTCATCAGACGCGTGCGGAGCGAGCGGTACTGTTCGGACGCCGCCGCGCCGCGATCGTGCCATGCCACGAACGAGGGAGCCAGATTCTCCAGCGCGACGACCGGCAGGTCGTTCGGGGGCGCCTCCTCCGTTACGGGCCCGGCGACGGAGGGTGCTTCCGTGGCGGCCGGCGCCTCCGCGGTGGCCACCGGGCCGGGCGGGGCGGCGGAGGCCTCTTCCTGGAGGCGGCGCTGACGCAGCGCTTCGCGCTCCTCCTGGGCACGCCGCAACGCGTCGGAGATGTTTCCCATGTCGTTCCTTCCTGCCGTCCCGGATCCCGCGAGACCCTCTGTCTATCGCATCCGCAGCGATCGTACCATCTCGTCCAGGGCCGCTGCCGGCGAGCTCCGTATGTTCTGGTACAACTGAGGCAGCTCCAGGCTCACGTACGCCACGGAGGCCGTCGAAGCCACCATGACCAGGAGCATCACCCCCACGGCGGGCATCACGATCGCCCGCCGCACGAAGCGCCGCCACTTCACCTGCGGCGTCACGACTTCGTCGATACTCTCCAGCACCGGGATCCCAAGCGACTTGGATACCTGCGTGGATGTCCGGAACGAGCGGTCGAAAAACTCCGCCAGCACGGCGGCGGTCGCGCCGCACCCGGCGCCCACGACGAGCGCGATGATCAATACCCACATGAACGTCGGGGAGGAGGCCTTGAGCACCGGCTGGGGCTCCTCCTTCGTGCTGAGCTGGATTCCCCGCTTGCTGACCTCGGCGGAAAGGAACCGCTGCACCTGGTCGCGCCAGTCCTGCCAGCGCTTGTGCTCCGCGAGGGCCTGCTCGTACACCTTGGTTCCGATCCGCCACTTCTGTTGTGCCTCAACGAGGTCGGGCTTCTTCGCCTGACGCTCGGCGATCTGCGCGTCTATCGCCTTGATGTCCGCCACGACGTCAACGATCAGTTCCTGAAGCAGGGCGATGTGGTTCTCCAGCCGCTGCTTTTCGAGAAGAAGCGACTGATAGTCCCGGATGCCGGTTGCCGGGGCCGACGTAGCCACCCACTCCTGCTTCGCCTTGGCCAGTTGTGCGCGTTTGCGCTCCAGCTTCCGGACGAGCGACTCCTGCTCCGGGTGCTCCGGCCTCATCTTGCGGAAGGTGGCGTTGTTCTCGATGGCGTCTTCGAGTGTGCGGATCTCCTGTTCCAGACCGGCGATCATGGCGGCGCCCTCCGTCGGCGCCGAAACCGGCGCCGATGCCGACGGCTGCGTGGTGCCCCCGGCGAGCATCTCGTTGATCCCCGCGAGGGACTTCTGCGCGCTCCGCAGCGCCCGGTCATGCTCCCGCTTCTTCTGGAGGGCGATGGCCTTCTCCGATTCGAGCTTGTTCAACTCGCCCTCCAGGAAGCCCGGGCTGGTCGGGTCGCCGCCGACCTCCACCTTGATCCTGTCGAGCTCCTTCTCCGCGGCCGCAAGCTCCTTGGCGTACCGTTTCTCCTCCTGGTCGAAGAAGTCGCGGGCCTTCTCCATGTTCTGCCGGATCTGTGTGAGCGTTCGCTCGATGTAGTTGTCCTTCAGCTTCGCCAGCAGCCGCTGCGCCACCACCGGATCGGACCACCGGAACGTGATCTCCACGAGATCGAGCCGGTCGCTCTTCTGCAGGAACGCCAGGTCGATCTTCTTCGCCACCGCCTCGGCGAGTTGCTGCAGCCGCTGCTGCCCCTCCAGGGTCAGCACATCGTGCGAATCGCGCGGCAGGCCCCGGCTCAACCCTACCGCCTCGATCGCCGACTTCACGGCCTCGAACCCCTGCAACTCCACCGGCAACCCCAGGCGGTACGTGGCGAAGCCGAACGGCGAGTTCGCGCTGATGATGCTGCTCAGGCTCAGGTCGTCGTAGCGCTCAATGATGCAGCGGGCCGTGTACTCGCGAGGCCAGTACAGGCTGCTCGCCAGCGTGACGGATGCCCCCACACCCATCGCGATCAGGATATACCACCGGCGCCATACGGCCACGCGCACGATGTCCGGCAGCGAGGTGGCAACCTCGCTCATTGCGCCGGCAGGCCGCGCCCGCTCGGCCGGCCCATAGTCCCGCGCCGGGCGCCTGGTTGATTCCTTCTGCCCCATGCTCAGCCCCATGCCGCGCCCGGACGCTACCGACTGAAGATGTGCAACTTCCGGGCCTGCCTGGCCGTCCTATTATACTGGTCGTTCTGCTGCGCGGCGCTGAAGGCCTGGACCGTACTGGCATAAGTGGATACGGCCGGGGCCGCCTGGAAGAACGGGAAGAATACCTGTTGCACGCCCAGCCCGACTGCCGCGATCGGCGTGGGCGGCACATAGACCACGTCTCCGTCCTGGAGCAGAATGTTCAACCGAAGATCCCCGCTCTGTGTTATTTTATCCAGGTCAACGGTGATTTCATGTGCCTGGTTCTCCTCGGCGGACGGGCGGACGATCCGAATCTGCGCGTTCCAGGCCAGATACGTGGGCTGAGCCTTCGCCAGGGCGTCCAGTACCGTGTCCCGGCCGGTGTAAGGCTGCGCGCCAGGCGTCGTGACTTGTCCGAATACGTAGTACTTCTGGCTGGCGTACTCGGTGACCTGCACGTTGACTTTGGGATCGTTGTAATAGCGGCTCAGGAGCGTCTCGAGCTTGGCGGCGATTTCCTGCGGCGTGAGGCCGACGACCTTTACCTCGCCGAGAAGCCGCAGCGAGATCTTCCCGTCCGCCCGAATCCGCTCCTCCGAGTCGTTTATCTCCGGCGCGATCGGCGCGCTGATTCGTATAACGTCCGGCGGCGCAACGCGATAACGCCCGGAAGAGACCAGGTGTTCGTGCGCCCGCAGGAACACAACGAGATCCTTGTGTTCGTTGCAGCCCGCCGACAGGCAGCAGGCCAGAATCACCGCCAATGCCTTGCCGATCGCCCTGATCTTTCTCATTGCTTCCGGTTGCCGCGGGTGAGCGGAAGCTGACGCGAATGCATAACGTTCCATCGCGTTTCCTTTCGCATCCATGGGCCTGCGTCGGTACGGGGGGAGCCTGCGTGACGGATCGCCCCCCGGCGCCGTTTCAATGCACGCAACTTCGCATTTATCGGAGCTTTCGCCGTCACTTCTGTATTCGTAGCGTGGCTACGGCAACGAAATGTGGCATCCGCATGGTGCCGGCAGCCGAGGACCGCTGCGGCGCATCGCACGGCCCGCGTTCGCCCTGATCGCCGGAACCGTCGCCACCGCGGCCGGGCGGAGGGCACTTCCATCGTGCTGTTGTGGGGTCGTGCCAACGTCGCCGACGTTTCTTGAGGGAAGTGCGAACACCATGGTTACACCCTCGACCGTGCGTGCTCGATGCGCGGCTTGCCAATCCATATGGGCTGGTCGGCTGGTATAACCTCTTATGCCAACGTCGGTTGCAATCATGCTGCGTGCGCAGCGGCAGCATCGCTTAGCCCCGGGACCGGGAAAGAAAGCCGCCGTGCCGCCGATCCGGCCGATGAACAGCCATACTGTCGCGCTGTCGGTCCGCCGGCCCCATGTTACGATGGGTCACTCATGGGCTATGTCGCGCAAGAAATTCGCAGCGAGGAAGAGTTTGCGGCCATACGGGACGAATGGCAGGCCCTGCTGGCGATCAGCCCGGCCAACACGATCTTCCTCACGTGGGAGTGGCTATTCGAGTGGTGGCGGAGCTACGGGGGCGGCCGTGCGCTGCGGGGGCTGCTCCTGCGTGACGAGGCGGGGCGGCCGGCAGCCGGCGCGCTCTTGATGACCGACGCCGTGCGGATTCCCCTGGCGGGGCCGGTGCGTGCCCTGCGGTTCGTAGGCGACGGATCGTTCGATTCGGACTACCTGGACATTGTCTGCCGCGCGGGCGAGGAGGCCGAGGCGTTGCGGGCGCTCTTCGATTGCCTGGATGCGGCGCGCGACTGGCACGTGCTGTTTCTCAACGAGATTCCTGCGGATTCGGCAAGCGTGCCGCTGATTGCCGCGGAGTGCGAGCGCCGCGGCTACGCGGTCTGGCAGGTGCGATGCCCGTGTGCCTGGACGCCGCTGCCGGCGGAGTGGGACGCCTTTCTGGCGAGGCTTAAGCCGCGGTTCCGCACGAAGGTGCGGTCGTTATTGCGTTCGCTGGGCAATGGGGGGGGCGAGGCGATCCAGTACTGCCGCGACGGCTCGGAGCTGGACGAGTGGCTTGAGACGCTCTTTGATCTGCACACGCGGCGGTGGCGGGCGCTCGGGCAGGAGGGCGTCTTCGGCAATCCCGGCAAGCGGGAGTTCTATCGGCGGATGGCCCGTCGGTTTCTCGAGCGCGGATGGCTGCGGTTTTCGCGGCTGCAAATCGACGGCCGCGTCGTCGCGATGCAGTTCTGTTTCGAATACGCCAACCGGACCTTCCTCCTGCAGGAGGGCTTCGATCCCGACTGCGACGTTCGCGACGCGGGCAATATGCTGCGGGCGCTTGTGTTCGCGGACAACATCCGCCGGGGCGTCTGCGCGTACGATTTCCTCGGGGGCGTTTCCGCGCACAAGCTCAACTGGGCGGCGCAGGTCAAAGAGAGCGTGCGCCTCACCATCACCCGGCCGACCGCCGGCGGCCGCGCGTACCGGCTCGTCACCGGCGGCGGCGAGGCGTGCAGGCGGGTTGTCCGCCGCGTCCTTCCGGATTCGCTCATTCGCATGGGCAGACGTCTGTTGGGCAGAGGGGCCGGAGCGTGATCCACTCGCTCGCCAGTTCGCTCGGCATCGCGGCGGTGGTGCGCCGCCTCGGCGATCGCTTCCGGCTGGATCGCCGTCGCCCCTGGCTGCGGCGTCGTCGGGGGGCGCAGCCGTTGTTGATTCTGCCCTATCATCGGGTTGCGCCGGCGCCGGATGACCTGCTCCTGTCGCCGACGCCCCCGGACGTCTTCGAGGCGCAGATCGCGCACGTCACAGGGTGCTATCGTGTGCTGCCGCTGGAGGCGGCGCTCGATGCGCTCTTCGCGGGCGGGTTGCCGCCGCGATCGGCGGCGATCACGTTCGATGACGGCTATCGCGACAACCTCGAATACGCGTATCCGATCCTGAAGAAGTACAACGCCCCGGCCACGATCTTTCTCGCGACCGACTTCATCGGCTCGGGGCGTCTCCCGCCGCACGACGGGATCGCGCGGGCGGTCCGCCGGGCGGGCGTGTCGTCCGCGCGTATGGAGTGGAAAGGGCGGCTCGTGGAGTTCCGATTCGATTCCCCCGGCGGCGCATCCGCGGCGATCGCGTGCCTCACGGGCTGGTTGCGGGCGTGCGATTCGCACGAGACGGCAGCGCTGCTGTCGCAGGTCGCGGAGATCACGAAGAGCAGCGCGGGCGAACGCGAGGCGCCGGCGATGCTGAGCTGGGACGAGGCGCGGTCGCTGCGGGGCGGCATCATTGCGTTCGGTTCGCACGGCCGGTCGCACGTGGCCTGCGCCCGTCTGACGCGCGAGGAGCTGGATGCCGAACTGTCCGGCTCGCGTGCGGTCATCGAGCGGGAGCTGGGCGCGCGGGTGCGGCTGTTCGCGTATCCGTTCGGCAAGCCGGAGGACATCGGCCCGCACGCCCCCGCGGCCGCAGCCCGCGCCGGGTACGAGTACGCCCTGACGACCGTCGGGGCGCCGGCCGACATGGGGTGCGACAGGTTTGCCGTGCCGCGCGGCGGGCCGGTCTGGGAGACGCGCGCCGGTGCCTTCGCCGCGCGCCTGGCGTGGTGGCGATTCGCCAGGGGCGTGTGACCCCATGCCGTTGCGCTTCTCGCGATTTCCACGGGCTCGTGCGCATGGCAGCATCGGGCATGGTCATTCCGGGCAAGCCGGGGGCAGATCGTTGACCACCGCCGGCAATCGTGTCATCATGCACGGCGGCCCGTTGTTTGCGTACGGGCCGGGGTGATGCGGCCCCGGAAGTATCGCGGGGCATCGGAGCCGGGTTCCGTCATCGTGCCGCCGTCGGGCTCCTCCGGTACGGCGAAGGATCGGGTTGACAAACCGGAGCCCCGTTTCCGGGCGCTCGACCGGTTCATGTTTCGCAAGAAATGCCCGAACGAGTCGCATCTTGATCGGGGAGGCTCTTTATGGTCGTCTTTCTCTGCGGACTCCTCCTGCTGGCGGGTGGATACTTCCTCTACGGGCGTCTGGTCCAGTCGGCGATCCGGCCCGATCCCGACAGGGTCACGCCTGCCATTGCGTGCGCGGACGGTGTCGATTACGTCGCCATGTCCACGTGGAGAGTGTACCTGATCCAGCTCCTGAACATCGCGGGCCTGGGTCCGGTGTTCGGGCCTATCCTGGGGGCTCTGTGGGGGCCTCAGGTGTTCCTGTGGGTCGTGTTCGGCTGCATCTTCGGCGGCGCCGTACACGACTTCGTGATCGGCGCCATGTCGATGCGGAATAATGGAGCGGGGTTGCCCGACCTCATCGGCCACTACCTGGGCACGGCGGCCCGGCATCTTTCCACTTTCTTCATCCTTCTGCTCATGCTGCTGGTGGGAACGGTCTTCGTGAAAGGCCCGGCTCTGCTGCTCGTCGAGATTCTCCCGGCGAAGACCGTCGGGTCATGGTTCGGCAGCGCCGCCGCGTCGTGGCTCCAGTCTTCCGTGTTCGGCCTGTCCGTGTGGCTCTGGCTTGTCATGCTGGTCATTTACATCTACTACGTGCTCGCCACATTGCTTCCCATCGACGCGATCATCGGGCGCTTCTACCCGTTTTTCGCTCTCGCTCTGCTGATCATGGTCACGGGGCTCGGTGTCTCTCTGCTCCGCGGCCGGATTCCGTCGTCTCCGTTTACGCTCGACAATCTGCACCCCAGACACCTGCCGGCGTGGCCGCTGATTTTTATCACGGTCAGTTGCGGCGCGGTGAGCGGGTTCCACGCCACGCAGAGTCCGTTGATGGCGCGGTGCCTCAAGAGCGAGAAACGCATGCGTCTGGTGTTCTACGGGGCGATGATTTCCGAAGGCGTGATCGCGCTCATCTGGGCGGCGGTCGCCGGGGGCTTCTACGGCGGCACCGAAGGGCTTTCCAAGGCCCTGGCCGCCGGCGGCCCCGGCGCGGTGGTCCACGATACCTGCATCGCGACGATGGGTCTGGTGGGCGGGGTCCTCGCCGTGCTGGGCGTAGTGGTGCTCCCGATTACCTCCGGCGACACGGCCTTCCGCGTGGGCCGACTGATTCTGGCGGATTACTTTCGCCTTCCTCAGACGCGGTTGATGAATCGGTACAAGCTTGCCCTCCCTCTGTTCGGGCTTTCGTTCGCGCTCAACTTCGTGAACTTCAATGTCGTCTGGCGGTATTTCGGCTGGGCCAACCAGACACTGGCCGCGATCGTCCTCTGGTGCGGGGCTGTTTTCCTCGCCCGGCGTCGCAGCAGTTGGTGGCTGGCCTTCGTTCCGGCTGTGTTCATGACCGTCGTCACCACATCGTACATACTGGTCGAGGACGTGGGTTTCAGAATGAGCCCGCGTTCCGGTACGATCCTGGGCGTCCTCGCCGGGGTTGCATGCGCGGCGGCCTTCTTCCGGGCGCTACCGAGGCTGGCCCCGGAAGAGGAGAAGCCGGCGATCGTCGCCCGGCCTACGGAGGCGGAACGAGCCGCGGATTCGCTGGCCTGTTGAGCGAGGTGCCGCCCGGGTTGTTCTGAAACCGCGGTTCCGACATGCGGCCTCGGGCGATTCACGGAAACCGGAGCCTGCCTGTCCGCGAGGTGGCGGCACGCCGGGGAACAGGCAGTCGCAAGGGGTGTGCCCGCCCGCGGCCCGCGGAAGACCGCCGAGGTCCCCGCAGAGAGAGAATGCGGTGCTCCCTTTGTATTCTTCGTCGACGATCGTGGATGGGCGGTTGCCGCATTCCGTGTCACGATGCGAAACACGTCTGCTTTCGAACCCCTGCGAAGGGGAAGGGATGACCCCCCCGAAGGCATTCGGCCGGGGGTGATAATCGTTGACAAATTGTACCGGCTGGTATAGCATACCACACAGGTCGGTCATGACCAGCGAGCAGAAGCGGAGCCGGGTTGAGATCCTCGAGCGGGCCTGCCGCAGGCGCGGGCTTCCGGTGACCGCGCAGCGCCGGGCGGTATTCGAGATGATCCTCGATCGCGAGGATCATCCGACCGCCGACCAGATCTACGAGCAGGTTCGCCGAAGGCTCCCCACGATCTCGCGAACGACGGTGTACCGCGTTCTGGAAAACCTCGTCGGGCTGGGCTTGATCACGAAGATCTGCCACCCCGGCTCGGCGGCACGGTTCGATCCGAAGGTTCATCAGCATCATCACCTGGTCTGCCTGTATTGCGAGAGGATCATCGACATTGAGGAGCAGCGTCTGAACAGGCTTGCGTGGCCGGATGTGCGCCGGTACGGCTTCGAGATTCGCGATTATCACATCCATTTTCGCGGCGTTTGCGCGCGGTGTCGCAAGGCGCCGGCCGCAGGCGCGAAGGCTGCATCGGAGAAGGCCAAGCCGTCGACGGCCGCCGCGCGGCGGCATCGGTAACGACGGTTGTCAACCGGACAACGGAGGAACAAGACATGAGATCCCTGTTCGCACAGATCGTACGGAGGCCGGCCGCCCCGGTCATTCTCGTGCTGTCGGGCGTCGTGCTCCTGCTGCCGTGGGCAGGTAGCCGGGCCGATGTGCCGTCGAGTTACTCTCCCGTCGTCATCAAAGAGGCATTTGATGCGACGAAGGCCCGGATGGAGGCGGCCAAGGCGGAGATCATGAAGCGGCAGATGACCCTGCTGGAGGAACGGTACGACCTGAGCGACCGCCCGGCGGGGGACGTCACGATGTCGCGGGGCAAGGCCGTGCAGGACGGCGTCCGGGTCAAACTGCCCGAGGGGATGACGTGGGAGAAGCTCGCCGCCATGCGCCCGGAGGAGATTCGGGAGAAGGGGCTGTTTCCCAAGGGGTTCCTCCCGCTGCCGCATCCGAACCACGCGGAGGGTGGCATGGTCTTCCCGCCGCATCACATCGACGAGATCCGGAAGCAGGAAGGTCGCGACCTGACCCGGTTCGACCTCGACTACGACCTGCCGGCCCACTTCCTGCCCGAGTTTCCGCCGGCCATCTACCTGACCACGCGGCCCGACCTCGGCGATGTGTCGCGGGGCAAGGTCGTCACGATCATGAACTACTACGAGCTGTTCAACGGCATCCTCAACCCCAAGCAGCTCGAGGGCCTGCGCCTCCTCGTGACGCCGTTTCCGCAGCAGCAGTTCAACCAGACCGAGGACCGTCGCTCCGCGCTGCCGAGCCGCGGTGTGACCTGCTTCGACTGCCATGTGAACGGGCACACGAACGCGACCACGCACCTGGTGGGGGATATCCGGCCGCAGGAGTTCCGGCACGGATTGGACACTCCCTCTCTTCGGGGGGTGAACATCCAGCGGCTGTTCGGTTCGCAGCGCGCGCTCAAGAGCATCGAGGATTTCACCGAGTTCGAACAGCGTGCCGCGTACTTCGACGGCGATCCGGTCATCGCGACGAAGAAGGGCGTCAACGTCCTGGATCGCGGCAGTCAGGTGCACTTCATGGCCGAGGTCATGGCCTTGCTCGACTTCCCGCCTGCACCGAAGCTGGATCTGTTCGGGAAGCTCGATCCCTCCAAGGCGAGCCCGGCGGAGATGCGGGGCCAGGAGGTTTTCTTCGGTAAGAGTCGCTGTGCGGAGTGCCATCCCGCGCCGTACTACACGGACAACCTGATGCACAACATGCGTACGGAGCGGTTCTTCAAGCCCCAGATGATCAACGGCCGCATGGCCTCGCAGGACGGCCCGATCAAGACCTTCCCGCTCCGCGGGCTCAAGGATTCTCCGCCGTACCTGCACGATCGGCGATTGCTGACGATCGACGACACGGTCGAGTTCTTCAATCTGGTGACCGGCGTGAGACTGTCCGAGCAGGAAAAGAAAGACCTTGTGGCCTTCCTGCGGTGTCTGTAATCTCACGGCGAGGGGGTCGGTCGGGGCGGACGGCGGCGGTCCGCCAGTCGCGTCGCACGCGTGGGCTTCCGGCGTTCGGGGGTTGTGGAATGCCGGAGGGATTCGTGGGCCAGGCCATTGCGTGCCGATTCGTCTCAGGATGGCGCGGGCCGGCGCCCCGGTGTCTGGTTGCGGCCGAAGGCCGCTTTGGAAAATCGTAGAGGAGTATCTCATGGACCGGAAGAAGAGCATCGAGCTTCTGAACAAGGCGGTCGCGGACGAACTGCAGGCGGTGCATCAGTACATGTACTGGCATTTCCACCTGGGCGACCAGGGCTTCGGGCCCTTGTCGGCGATGTTCCGGCGGATTGCGATCATGGAAATGGGCCACGTGGAGCGGCTGGCGGAGCGGGTCCTGTTTCTCAAGGGCGACGTGGACATGGTCTCCGCCGCGCCCGTCCAGCGGATTACGGAGCCCGAGGCGATCGTTGCCAAGGCCTGCGAGATGGAGCAGGAAGCCATCGGCATCTACAACCAGTCTGCGCTGGAGTGCAGCAAGAACGCCGATTCCGCCTCCAAGCAGCTCTTCGAGGCCCTTGTCAATGACGAGGAGGGCCATTTCGACGAGTTCGACAAGCAGCGGGATAACATCAAGCGATTCGGGCCGAGTTACCTGGCGCTGCAATCGTTCGGCACGGCGTCGGAGCAGCCGCAGGGCGGCGCGTGAGCGGCGTCGTTTCGCCTGACGGCGGGGGCCGGTGGGCGGGTTTGTTGCCGGAAGCCGCCATGGCCGCGGAGGGCGGTTCAGTTTCCGATGGACCGCCACTGCCTTCCGGGTGCTTGCGGTCCGTCGGGAACCGCCGGTACCGGCCGGCGAACTCGCCGACAACCCGTGGACGAGGCCCCGCGAATCCGATATACTGGTATCAGGCGATCGGAGCGCCGAGTCGGGGGAGTCATGTCGCCGGGCGGAACTGTCGTTGGTGGGGCGGCCGTGATGGGCGGAGCAAAGCGGGCGCGCCGCAGGCGCGCTGCCGCCTTTACGCTGATCGAGCTGCTCGTCGTCGTGGCCATCATCGCGCTGCTGGTGGCGATTTTCCTGCCGTCGCTGGAGCGGGCGAGAGAGTCGGCGCGCCGGGGGGTGTGCGGGGCGCACCTGCACGGCCTCATGGTGGCCCTGGAGGCCTACTCCTACGACAACAAGAAGCAGCCGCCGCTCACGTGGTTCGACTGGGCCAAATACGACCAATACGGGGCCTACGAGCCTACCGGGCCGTTCGAGGCCGTGTGGTACATGAACTACCTGGTCTTCCACGTGAAGAACGACACGCCGGGGTGGCTGGGCGACTGGGTGAACTTCGGCTGCCTGTATGCCTCGCACCACCTTCCCGAGATCAAGGCGTGTTACTGTCCGAGCCAGCGGGACGACGACTATCGGTATCAGACGCCGACGAATCCCTGGCCGCCGCGCTTCGAGACGAAGTTCCGGCCGGACATGCCGTGGGTCGTCAACCATACGAAAGCGAGCTTCGCACGGCGGGCGGAATTGTCCTACATCACCTGGGACCGGGTTCCCCACCGCAGCTTCGTTCTGAGCGATATCATCCTGGATCCCGACCTGATCCGGGAGGCGCACGTGGAGGGCGTGAACGCCTCGTTTCGAGACGGGCACGTCCGGTTCGTCCGCGGTGCGCGGCTCTTCGACTGGCGCACGGCCTGGAAAGGCAACAGCACGGAGAAGGTCAAGCTTTTCTACAAGTGGGTGGACCTGCAATACTGACCTTCGAGGCCGGGACGCCGATGGTGCCGGTATTCCTTGCGAGGATCTCCGGACAGGCGGTCGGAACTCCCCGATGATATCACTTTCGGATGGACGTCGGGCGGCAAGGTATCGGCTCGAACGGCTGTTTTGAGCCCGACGCGCATCGGCAGGCCGGATGGCGTGAAGAAAAGT
This sequence comes from uncultured Planctomycetales bacterium, assembly GCA_964653435.1. GTDB lineage: Bacteria > Planctomycetota > Phycisphaerae > UBA1845 > PWPN01 > CAZMVY01. The sequence goes on from CAZZFA010000017.1 coordinate 49,889, forward strand.
GGCTTACCCTGTCGCGGTTTCACGGTGAACCCCGGGGCTGCGGCGTCGGGACTTCAGGCCTGCGCGACGGGAACGGGCTCGTGGCCCCGCGAGGGCCGGTGCTGAGTACCGGCGGATCGGACCGGGCGAAAGGGGCACATTGCGATGAAATCGCCGTTGTCAGTGGTAGTTATCGCGTTTCTCGCATGGGTCAACGCAGGATGCCGGGGCACGGAATCGCGCGGCGCGGAGACGGGGCGATCCTGTTTCGCCGTGCGGCGATTCGCCTCGAACCCGATTGTCCGCCCCGACATGGACGCGTCGATAGGCGGGAACATCAACGGTCCCTCGCTTATTCGCGTACCCGATTGGGTCGAGAAGCCGCTGGGCCGGTACTACCTGTATTTCGCTCACCACAAGGGAACGCACATTCGCCTCGCCTATGCCGATCACCTGGAGGGCCCCTGGAAGGTGTACGCGCCCGGCGTCCTGCGCCTCGAGGACTCCCTGTTCCAGCATCACATCGCCTCGCCGGATGTGCACATTGATCCCGAGCGGAGACAGATCCGCATGTACTGTCACGGCCCGACGCCCGAGGGGCAGAAGACCCGGGTCGCAATCTCGAACGACGGCCTCCACTTCGCCATTCGTCCCGAGATCCTGGGTGACTCCTACTTCCGGGCCTTTCGCTGGGACGGCTGGTGGTACGCGATGGCCATGCCGGGGGTCTTCTATCGTTCTCGCGACGGGCTGACGGGGTTTAAGAAAGGCCCCACTCCGTTTGCCGGGATCATCCGGTCGCCCCGAATGATGCGGCACGCCGCCGTCCTGCTGGAAGCGAACACCTTGCGGGTGTTCTACTCCTGCATCGGGGATTGCCCGGAACGTATCCTCATGTCGGAGATTGCGCTTACGCCGGACTGGGCCGAGTGGAGGGCCTCGCCCGGCGTTGAGGTCCTCCGGCCGCAGACGCAATATGAAGGAGCCGATCTGCCTCTCGAGACATCGAGGAGTGGTCCGGCCCCCCAACCGGTTCGTCAGCTCAGGGATCCGGCCATCTACCGCGAGGGCGGCTCGGTCTATCTGCTCTACTCCGTGGCCGGAGAGCAGGGCATTGCGATAGCGGAACTGATCCTGCCGAGGCAACGGCTCCGGCAAACCTCAGGGCCTGTCGGCTGATCGAACCGGGTAAGCGCCCGGGCGATCCTGATGCAGCCTTCGGGTGCAACCAGGCCAGACACGGGCGCCGGCGTCCTTCATCCTGGGCCTTTGATCCGGCTGGGCCGGGCGCAAGGGGGGACTGCGCGAAGAATCCGGCTTGCCGGCGCCGATCATACGAATTGTCGCGCAGTAGCGTGGCGTACGAGATTGGCCGTCGGCGACACACGAAAGCGACCCTTGACGTCGGCACGTCGGCATTCCTCGTGAAGACGGCTGGACAAGTCGCCGGAACCCCCCGATCATACAGGGCTCGGATGCGCGCCGGGCGGCGATGCCCGGGGTGACGTCTCTTTTCGAGCCGCGAGGACCGGATGAACACCGCAGACTGGTTGAACCTTGTGCGGCAGGGAGAGTGGGCCGCGCTGGAGGACCGCTGGCTGGCGGCGATCGAAGAGTCGCCGGCCGATCGCCCGTCGCTCTTGGCCGTGCTGGAGGCCCTTGCCAAGGCCGGGGAGGGCGAGCGGGCCGGCACGCTCGCCTGGATGTGGCTCAACACATTCCGCGAACGTTCGAGTCCGCGCGAGGTAATGGACCTGGCGCGCGAGATTATCGTGCACACGCCCGGGAGCGAGCCGCTCCGCGAACAAGTGGCCGAACTCTACAGGAGCGTTTACGCCGATCGTCCGGGCATCGAGTCGCTGATCGAGGCATCGGGCCTGCGGGGCGGGAAGTCACCGCGGCGGGCGCTTCGGACGCTGGAGATCGCCTTGCAGTGTACGCCGGGCTCCTGTCTGATCTCGCGGACGGACGACCGGCCCGCCGAGGTCGTCGAGGCGGACCTCGCCGGCGGGCGATTCGTACTTCGCACGGCCCGCGGCCGCGTGGAGCTGGACGCCGATCAGCTCGCCGCCGGTTACAACCCGGTTGACGCGAACGACTTCCGCGTCCTCAGCGAGCTTCACCCCGAGCGGTTCGCGTCGCTGCTGGCGGACGATCCTGCCGGATTGATCCTGGGCCTGCTTCGGGCCCACGGCGGGCGGATGGATGCCGACGAGCTGAAATACAGCCTCACGCCGAAGTTCCTGCCTGCGGAGGAGTGGAGCAAGTGGTGGTCGAAGGCGCGGACCGCGTTGAAGCGGCACCCGAACGTCCGGCTCGAAGGACGCACGCCCGTGGTGCTCGTCTATGACGAGGCCGGTTGCAGCCTGGAAGACGAAGTGAAACAGCGATGGTCGACCGCGCGCACGGCGGAGGAGCGTATCGCCGTGATCGACTCGTACCTTCGTGAGACGAAGTCGCGTAAGACCGCGCCGGACGCCGGGATGCTTTCCGCGTGGGCGCAGGCCTTTGCGAAGAAGATCGACGCTCATCGTGGTCATCCTGTCGAGGCGATTCGCGCCGCCGTCGTCCTGGAACGTTTGCGGCAGACCGGGCTGGTGCCGGCGGCGGAGCGGTCGCCGCTTGAGGAACTCCTCGCCGGATCGAAGGAGCCGGAGAGGCTTCTGGCGGAATTCGCCTCATCGGACCTGATGACGCTTCTGGTGGACGCCGCGAAAACCGCCTTGCCGGATCGCTGGGCGGATGTGTTTCTGCGGCTGCTGCCATCCTGTTCGCCGGACGTGTGCGACCTGTTCACGGAGCATTTGCTGGCGGGGGGCTTCGCCGACCGGTTGCAGGAGGTCGTCCGGCAGATCCCGTCGCAGCCGCTTGAGAACCTGGAGGCAATGGCGTGGTTGTGGCGCGGGCCGAAACAGGCCGAATCGCTGCCGTTGCCGCCCCGGGTCGAACTGCTCGGCCGGATGCTCACATTGCTGGCCGATCTGGCGCGGCGCGAGGACACGCCGCCGGAGACGCTCAAGCGGGTGCGGGCGGTCGTGCGCTCGGCGCTGACGGCGAAGAAGCTCGGCGTGTTCCGCGAGTTGCTTGAGGGTCTTGAGCCCGAGATGGTGCAGGCGATCCATCGCCAGGTGACGCGGACGCCGGGACTCAGCAGCGCGCTGGTGCACGATCTCCGCAAGATCATCCACGAGATGTACCCGACGCTTTTTGAGAAGCCCCGCCTCGAGCCCTGGGAAGACCCCAACGTGATCTACACCACCGAGAAGGGCCGGGCGAAGGCCGAGGAGGAGCTCAACCACATCGTCAATGTGAAGATGCCCGAGAACGCCCGCGCGATCGGCGCGGCGGCGGCGCACGGCGACCTCAGCGAGAACTCGGAGTACAAGTTCGCTCTGGAGGAGCGCGACCTCCTGCGGGCGCGGGTGGCCAACATTCAGAACGACCTCGCCCGGGCGCGACTGATCGAACCCTACATCGTGCCGCGCGACCGCGTCGGCGTAGGGAGCAAGGTGACGGTGCGAAGCCTTGACGGCCAGGTGGTGCGGGAAATGATCTTCCTCGGGCCGTGGGACGCGGACATCGACCGGCACATCTACAACTACAACGCCCCGATGAGCCGGCGGATGATGGGCCTGCAGGTCGGCGAGACGGTCGAGCTGAATCTTGACGGCACGGACCGCGAGTATCGCATCGAGTCGATCGCCAGCGCCGTATGACGCCCGCCCCGTCATCCGGAGCCCTTCACCCGGGCGGGCCGGATGCAAGGGTAAACAGCGCGAGGGATCCGGCATACCGGCGTCAATCAGCCGGATTCTGCATCGCTGCGTTGCTCAGAATAACGGGCGGCGATATCGCCACGTCGCCAAACGTCCGCGCAGGACGCGGCAGAGCACCAGAGTAACGGCCGGCGCGGCGACGCGATTGCGGCGAGGCGTTTGCCGACGCCACTGCGGCGAGGAGGGGGTTGGCTGCCCTTACCCCGGGGCCCGGAAGGTCTCCAGGACGGCGTCCAGGAACCGGAAGGTCTCGCCCTTGCGCTTGACTACGAGTACCGGCACGGGAGACTCCAGCAGCACACGTTCCGCCGTCGCCCCGAGCAGGGCGATGGCCGGCAGCGTTGCCCCGCGGCTTCCGATCACGATGGCGTCCATGCCCTTTGCGGATGCCAGATCGTGCGCCGCCGCGGCCGTGTTCAGGGAACAGGTAATGACGACATCGAGATTCACGCCGCCGGTGTCCACGCCGGCGAGGAACTCGTCGATCCTTCTCCGCTGCAGCGCTTCCCGGTGACGGACGGCCTCTTCCACGCTCATTCCCGTATATCGATGTCCGTACGGGATTCCGTACACCGACTGGACCAGCACCTGTGCCTCGTCTCCGCTCAGCCGCGCGAGATAGAGTGCCGTTTCCAGCGCCATCCGCGAGTGCTCGGATCCGTCGATCAGAACCAGCAGACGCCGCAGTTGGGTGCGCGCCCCCGCGGGAACCACGAGAACGTCGCAAGGGGTCTTGCGGGCCAGCCGATAGAATGCCGACCCCAGCGCCAACTGATCGTGCGGCAGGCGACGTCCGACCACGATCATGTCCAGATCGCGGTCCCGGGCGGTACGGAGCATCTCGGGCAGACCGGTCGCCTCTGAAACGTGGACTTCGATGTCCCTGGCCAGGTCGGCCGGAAGTACGTCCAGAATCATCCGGCGCACGGTCTCCGGCTCCGGCGCCTCGGTTTCGACCGGATCCTCGAGGCCGCGTACGTGTATGCAATCGATCGACCCGGGCCTTGCCAGCCTCGCGAGCAGACCGGCGAACGCCAATGCTTCCTTGTCGCCCGGTTCGTCGTTCAGGTACACGCCGAGTCTGTGCAGATTCTTCATGGCAAACGCCTCGTCGCTCCGGCCACGGTCGCATCGCTTCTGCGGGATCAGCGACAACCACAGTATTTGCGTCGCGTCGATGTGTGTCAACAAGAGACGCATCGGGCTCGTCGGAAAGGCGTGTGTCGGGGTGCGTTATCGGGTCGTTCAGGACGGCGTTTTGACCGCGCGGCAGGGTCCTGTCCGCGAAGTCGGGACCGCCGCTTGAGTCTTCGTGACGCCGCAGACCGCTTGCCCGATGGGTGTACCGCGACTGGCCGCCCACCGCCAGGCGGCTAGAATACGCCACGGAGGCGTCCGCGCTATGGAGTCGCTGATCGGCAGACATTGGCACCATCTGCCCGCGAACGAGGTCGTCGATCTTCTCGAGACGAACCCCGACAGGGGCCTCGATCTGTTCACGGTCAAGCATCGCCGGGAACACTTCGGCCCCAACGCGGTTACGGCCCGCAAAGGGACCGGCCCCCTGTTGCGCTTCCTTCTGCAGTTTCATCAGCCGCTCGTGCATATCCTTCTGGCGGCCGCCGTCATCACGGCCGCGCTGCGGGAATTCGTCGATGCGGGCGTAATCGCGGGCGTGGTGCTGGTCAACGCGATTGTGGGCTTCATTCAGGAGTCGAAAGCCGCCAAGGCCATCGAGGCCCTTGCCCGGTCGATGATAACCGAGGCGACGGTGATCCGCGCCGGCCACCGGCTTCGCGTCCCTTCCACGGAGCTCGTGCCCGGCGACATCGTCCTGTTACAGTCCGGCGACAAGGTGCCGGCCGACATTCGTCTCCTTCAGTGCCGTGATCTTCAGATCGATGAATCGATCCTGACGGGCGAATCCGTACCTGTGCACAAGACCGCCGAAGAGATCGAGCGTGATGCCCCTCTCGTCGATCGCCTCAATATGGCCTATTCATCCTGCCTCGTGACCTACGGGCAGGGCCTGGGTACCGTCGTCGCGATCGGCGATGCGACGGAAGTCGGGCGGATTTCCGAGCTGATTCACGCCGCTCCCAGCCTCGCCACACCTCTCACGCAGAAGATTGCCCGTTTCAGCCATGTGCTGATGTACGCCATTCTGGCATTGGCCGTGCTGACATTCGCCGTCGGCATCCTCCGCGGCGAGAAACCGTTGTGGATGTTCAAGGCCGCCGTCGCACTGGCCGTCGGCGCGATTCCCGAGGGGTTGCCCGCGGTGGTGACGATCACGTTGGCCATCGGCGTCTCCCGCATGGCCAGGCGACGCGCCGTGATTCGCAAGCTTCCCGCCGTCGAGACCCTGGGAAGCACGACCGTCATCTGCTCCGACAAGACGGGCACGCTTACCGAAAACCAGATGACCGTGCGGGAGATTGCGGCGGGCGGCGTCACCGTGCCGGTAACCGGCGCCGGGTACGCGCCGGACGGGCAGATCGGTTCCGGGGACGCCCCCGCGGAGCTTTCAACGAACGCGGCCCTTCGTGAATGTCTGACGGCGGGCCTCTTGTGTAACGACGCGGTCCTTGTGGAAAAGGAGGGGCGCTGGAGCGTGCAGGGCGACCCCACGGAGGCGGCTCTCCTTGTAGCGGCGCAGAAAGGGGGACTGTCTCGCGAGGCGATGAACCGACAGTATCCCCGCCTCGACGTCGTGCCGTTCGAGTCGGAACACCAGTATATGGCCACCCTTCACGACGGAGGCCCGACGCAGCGGCGAATCGTGTATCTGAAGGGTGCGGTGGAGGCGGTACTGCATCGTTGCGGCGACGCGCTGAACGCCGCCGGCGAGCGGATTCCGCTGGATCGTGAGGCCGCGATGGCGACGGCCGCGCAACTGGCGGGCCGGGGGCTTCGGGTTCTTGCGTTTGCCCGGGCGGAGCGGCCGCCCGAAACCAGCCATATCACGCACCGCGACCTGCGCGAGGGCATGACGTTTCTGGGCCTGCAGGGCATGATCGACCCGCCGAGGGCGGAAGCAATAGCGGCGGTGGCCAAGTGTCAGACGGCGGGCATACGGGTGAAGATGATCACCGGCGACCATGCCTTGACGGCGGCGGCAATTGCGCAACAGATCGGGATCGGGGGCGGGCCGGAGGCCGGCGAGGGCCTGCCGCAGGCGATTACCGGCCCGGAGCTCGCCGCCTGCTCCGACGAGGATCTGATCGATGTGGCGGACCGGACGAGCGTGTTTGCACGGGTCAGCCCCGAGCAGAAGCTGCGACTCGTCGAGGCGCTTCAGGCGCGCGGCCAGGTCGTCGCGATGACCGGCGACGGCGTGAACGACGCACCGGCCCTGAAACAGGCCAACATCGGCGTCGCCATGGGCATCAGCGGAACCGATGTCGCCAAGGAGGCGGCCGACATGGTGCTTACCGACGACAACTTCGCCTCGATCGAAGCCGCCGTCGAGGAGGGCCGCGGCGTATTCGATAACCTCACGAAGTTCATCGCCTGGTCGCTGCCCACGAACATGGGCGAGGGTTTGATCATCCTCGCCGCGGTGTTTGCCGGTACGGCGCTGCCCATCCTGCCCGTTCAGATTCTCTGGATCAATATGACGACCGCGGTACTCCTGGGGTTGATGCTGGCGTTCGAGCCCAAGGAGCCCGGCATCATGGCTCGCCCGCCGCGTGATCCGGACCAGCCGATCATCACCTGGGATGTGGCCGTCCGCATGTTCCTGATCGCCGGCGTGATGCTGGCCGGGGGTTTCGGCGTGTTCAAGTGGGAACTCTCTCGCGGGGCTGATGAGGCGACCGCCCGGACGGTCGCGGTGAACGTCTTTGTGCTGGTCGAGCTGTTTTACCTGTTCAACTGCCGGTCGCTTGCCCGCTCGGTCTTCGAAATCGGTCTTTTCTCCAACCGCTGGATCCCCGTCGGCGTGGTGGCGATGTTGCTTCTCCAACTGGCGTTCACATATCTGCCGGCGATGAACCGGCTGTTTCACAGCGCGCCGGTCGGCGCGGCCGCCTGGCTGGAGGCGGCGGCGATTGCGCTGGCGGGGTCCGTCCTTGTGGCGGCCCAGAAACGGCTCTGGCACCGCAAGGCGGAAACCGCTGCCGTACCGGCTTCGGGTTCGCAGACGTAGGCAAACGGGCCTCCCGCCAAGGCTGGCGCCGCGGGCTGCCCTCGGTCGCCCGTGCAGCGTTATCCACCGAACCCGCCGCGCCCCGCGAACATTGCCGAAGCGGCCGGGATGCCCGCCCCCCATGTTCGGGCACGGCCGAGGGCCGCGCTACTGGGCGGGAAACGAACGAGACTCTCGAATCGAAAGGGGCCCCAGACGGCGCCGGGCCGACGCGAATGGCACACGGCGCGTCCCTTTCGCGCAACGCGGCCGGCGCGTAGAAAACCCCTGCAAACCTTGTGTACAGCTTGCAGGGGTGGGGTTTTCAAAACGCGAGGCCGACGGGAGTCGAACCCGCAACCACCGGATCGACAGTCCGGTACTCTAACCAATTGAGCTACGGCCCCGAGTGCGATCTGACACTCAGCCTCGCGTATCAGAATGTCAACAGGGGCAGTATAGCAGGGCTCCCGGGCGTGTCAAGCGCCGGGTTGACGCCCCGGCCTGGCGGCCCTAGCATGCATGGCTCGGCGCGTATCCGGTTGCGACGACAGCGATGAGGATCAAGATCTGCGGCATAACGAACCGCGAGGACGCGATCATGGTCGCCGAGGCCGGCGCGGACGCGATCGGCCTGAACTTCGTCGGCGGGCCGCGCCGGATCGACCTGGGACAGGCCGAGGCCATCCTGAACGTGTTGCCGCCGTTTGTCGTGCCGGTCGCTCTGGTGACGTTGAGCGGACCGGCCGTCGGCGAGATCAACGAGCAGGTGGCGGAACTGCTGGCGACCCGCTGGATCTCGTACGTGCAGGTGTACGGCGAGGTGACGGGCAAGGCCATCGCGCGGCTTGTGTGGGAGGGATACCGGCCGATCGTGCCGGTTCCGGTGCGGGATGTGTGTTTCGCCGCGGCACGGCCGGTGGGCGTCGGGCCGCCGGGGGAGAGAGGAGCGGCGGCCGTACTGCTCGATACCCATGAGGCGGACAAACTAGGCGGCACGGGGCGCACGTTCGTCTGGTCGTGGGTGGCGCAGGCCCGTGCGCTGGGGCAACTGCAGGGTTGGCCGCCGATCATCCTGGCGGGGGGGCTGACGCCCGACAACGTGGCGCAGGCGATTCGCGAGGCGGCGCCCTACGGGGTGGATGTCTCCAGCGGAGTGGAGTCGGCCCCCGGACGCAAGGATCCCGAGAAGGTACGGCGGTTCGTCGAAGAGGCGAGAAAGGTACGTAGCGACGTAGCGACGTAGCGGCGAAGGGCTTTCGGGCCGAGCGTGGCCCGGCCCGTGTCGCCGGCGGCAGACGGCGGCCCGCGGAATGGCGACCCGCGCCGCTTTCGGCAAGACGGTTTCGCATGCGGCGGGCAGCGCTGCCAGGCCGCAGTCGTGCCTGCGGGGTCTGGCGTGTCTCGGCGCCCGGGGGCTGGGCCCTTGGCTACTCTCGGTCGCCCTTGCAGGGCTGGAAAGGTACGGGACTTTCGAGCCGAAAGCGCCCCAAGAGCCTGATAGAGCAGGCGGACGAACATGTGCGATGGTGTGCCGCCGAGACGGAATAACGGACCAACGGAGTAACGGACCTCGGAGTAATCAATGAGATACGACGTGACCGACATAAAGCTGGCGGCCGGGGGAAAGAAGCGGATCCTGTGGGCGGACGGGGACATGCCCGTGCTGCGGCTCGTCCGCGAGCGATTCGCGAAGGAGAAGCCGTTGCGGGGCGTGCGGATGAGTGCGTGCCTGCATATCACGGCGGAAACCGCGAATCTGGCGCGGACGTTGCAGGCCGGCGGGGCGAGTCTGGTGCTGTGCGCGTCGAATCCGCTGAGCACGCAGGATGACGTAGCCGCCAGCCTGACGAAGGATTTCGGCATTCCCGTCTTCGCACGCCGTGGGGAGAATGTCGCGACGTTCTACAGGCATCTGAACGCGGCGGTCGACCACCGGCCGAACATCACGATGGATGACGGGGCCGATCTGGTGCACCTGCTCCATACGGCGAGGAAGAAGGAGGCGGGCAACATCGTCGCGTCAATGGAGGAGACGACGACGGGGGTCATCCGGCTGCGGGCCATGCAGGCGCAGGGAACATTGATGTTCCCCGTGATCGCCGTGAACGATGCGAATACGAAGCACCTGTTCGACAACCGCTACGGCACCGGCCAGAGCACGCTCGACGGCGTGATTCGCGCGACGGACGTGCTGATGGCGGGTCGGAAGGTCGTTGTGGCCGGGTACGGCTGGTGCGGGCGGGGCGTTTCGACGCGGGCCCGCGGGATGGGCGCGCTCGTGACGGTTACGGAGGTGGACCCGCTCAAGGCGCTCGAGGCGGTCATGGACGGGTTCGATGTGCGGCCGATGGCCGAGGCGGCCGCGTTCGGCGACCTGTTTATCACCGTCACGGGCGACAAGCACGTCATTCGCAAGGAGCACTTCGCCCGGATGAAGGACGGCGCGATGGTCTGCAACAGCGGGCACTTCGACGTCGAAATCGACATTCCGGCGCTGGCGAAGATGGCGAAGAAGATCAACAAGGACGTGCGCCACTGCGTGGACGAGTATGTGATGAAGGACGGGCGGCGGATCTACCTCCTGGCGGAGGGCCGACTGGTGAATCTCAGCGCGGCGGAGGGACACCCGGCCAGCGTGATGGACATGAGCTTTGCGACGCAGGCCCTGAGCACCGAGTTTGCGGTGAAGAACAAGGGGCGCCTGGCCGTGGCGGTGCACAATGTGCCGCAGGAGATCGACGCGTGGGTCGCGCGGCTGAAGCTTCAGAGCATGGGCATCCGGATCGACAGACTCACGGCGGAGCAGAAGCAGTACCTGGCGTCATCGGGTGAAGGGACGTAACGGGCATCGCACGCACGATCTGCGATGCGGGCCGCGTCATTGCGGCGACCGGTTCGCGGCCGCGAGCCTCGCCCGGTTTCCGCGCCCGCGGGACTGTCGGAGAACCGCGGGCGGCCGGCATCGACGTCCGAAAACGGCGCAACCGATGTTCCCGAACGGTCCGACAGGGCCGTCGGGTTCGTCGGTTGCTTTGCTTTCGGGAAACGGTGCGGGGCTTGCGCGGCCGCCCGGTCGTTACGGCTCGCCGCTCAGGCATGCCGGGCGGGCTTGTGCGCTTTCATGCCGCGCGTGTGCGACGCCGACTTCTTGCCGTCGGCGCTCGCGTGCGCCCGGGCGTGCTTTTTCGCCTTGGCGTGTTTGTGTGCCTTGGCGGCATGCTTGTGGGAGCGCTTTGCGTGCTTGTGCGCCTTCCCGTGCGTTTTCGCCGCATGGGTCTGGGCGGCGACGGCCGGGGTGGCGCTGACGAGTCCCGTCGAGAGCCCCAGCGCGGCGGCCAGGCCGACGGACAACCACTTCGTGATCCTTGGCAGGTGCATGTGATAACCTCCTGTCTGTCCGTGCACCGTTTGATGCGGGGGAGCTTCGTTTCGCGGCGGGATACTCGTCCTTGCGTACCCAAGGGAGACTACGCCGTCCTCGTTGACGCGCGAGACGCCTTCGCCGCAGCAGACCCTGCACCAAAGGACATCGCCGGCAGTCTACCCCGGTCGCCGTCCGACTGCAAGGGCCGTTACGGATAGAGAAGATATGCCGCTCGCGTCTTTCGGAACGCGTCCAGATCGGCCTGCCAGACGCGGGGAACCGTCGCGGGGTCTTTCGCCTCCTGAATGGCCCTCATCGCCGCGGCGTTCGCGAGCAGATTGTTCACCTTCGGGAAGTCGAACTTCTCCCCGAAGAGCGTGCGCAGATGCCACACGATCGTGATGCCCGTGAGCACCGGGTCCACCGCATCGCGGTCGGCCACCAGCACGTAGACGCCGCCGCACTTCTGCTCGCCGAGCTTGCTGCCCCGCGCCGGCGTGAACTCGATCGGGATGAACCGCACACCCGGCAGGTTCGCCTCGTTCAAGGCGGCGGCCAGCCGACGGCCGTCCACCCACGGGGCGCCGAACATCTCGAACGGCTGGTCCGTGCCACGGCCGACCGACATGTTCGTCGCCTCGATCAGGCAAACGCCGGGATACAGCAGGGCCTGGTTGAGGTTCCGCATGTTCGGCGACGGGTTGATCCAGAGCAGGCCGGTCTGGTCGTACCACATGTCGCGGGTCCAGTTCTCCATGCGGATCACGGTGAGGTCCGCGCCGATCTTGAGCTCCGCGTTCCACATCGTGGCGAGTTCGCCCATCGTCATTCCGTGGGCGACGGGCATCCGCGTGAAGGCGGTGAACCCGAGCCGGTCGGCGTCGGCGATCGGACCGCCGACATACAGCCCGCGGATCGGATTCGGCCGGTCGAGCACGACGTAGCGGATTCCGTGCCGGGCCGCGGCCTTCATGCAGTTTCCCATCGTCGTCTCGTACGTGTAGAAGCGGGCGCCGACGTCCTGAATGTCGAAGACCAGCGTATCGACGCCCCGGAGCATCTCCTCGGTGGGGGTATTCGTCTTGCCGTAGAGGCTGTAGATCGTCAGGCCCGTGGCCGGGTCCTTCTCGTCCTGGACTTTCTCGTCGAGGAGGCCGCGGAAGCCGTGCTCCGGCGCGAAGAGCGCGACAAGCTTCACGTTCGGCGCCCTGGCGAGCAGGTCCACGATGAACTGCCCGTCGCGGCTCCTGGCCGTATGGTTCGTGATCACGCCGACATTCCGACCGGCCAGTTGCCGGAATCCGTCCCGGACGAGGACGTCGAGTCCTGTCAGGACCTGCGCGTTCTTCACGGCGGTGCTGTGAGATTGCATGGGGTCTCCCTTCCGGACGGTCGTTTGCCCCTGTCCGGCCTGCGGCAGGGCGGAACCCACCACGGCGGCCAGTCGGTCCGCTTCGGCCGGGTAGACCGCCGACGCGGCGACGGTGCCGATCTTGCGCCGGAGGGCGATCACATTGCCTTTGCCGTTCGGGTGGACGGAGTTCGTCAGGATGATCACATACATCTTCGATGTCGGGTCGATCCACAGGCTCGTGCCGGTGAAGCCGGTGTGTCCGAACGATCGGCCGGCCGGGAACAGCTCGCCGCGCGGCGAACTGTAGCCCGTAAGAATGTCGAAACCGAGTCCGCGGAGGCGATTCTCCGGGCCGACCGCTCGCGGGCGGGTCATCTCGGCGACCATCTTCGCGGAGAGGATCCGGGTGCCGTCGATCTCGCCGCCGTTGAGGATCATACGGCACCAGCGGGCCACATCGTCGGCCGTGCTGAAGAGCCCGGCGTGGCCGGCGACGCCGCCGAGGGCGTATGCCCGCGGGTCGTGCACCTCGCCGACGATCCACGCGCCGTTGCGCTTCTCCGTGGGGGCGCACCAGGCTCGCCAGGACTGCGGAGGCCTGAAGGTCGTCATCTTCATGCCGGCGGGAACGAAGATTTCCCTGTGGGCAAACTCATCGAGGGGCATGCCGGCGACGCGTCTGACGAGCCCGCCGAGCACGATGTAGTTCAGGTCGCTGTACGCGAATGTGCCGGTCGGCACGTGCAGACCGAGCCCGTAGATCTTCTTCATCGCCGCTTCGGGACCGTCGGCATAGTCCTTCAGCGAGTTGTCGGGGATCAGGCCGCTTGTGTGCGTGAGCAACTGCTCGACGGTGATTTCGCCTTTGCCGTTTGCCGCAAACTCCGGGATGTACTTCGCAACCGGGTCGGACAGGGCGACCCGACCCCGGTCGATCAGGATGGCCACGCTTGTGGCCGTTGCGATGATCTTCGTGCAGGAAGCCATGTCGAAGACCGTCTGAACGGTCATCTCCTGGCGGTCCGGCTCGACCTGGCGGTTGCCGTAAGCCTTTCGCCAGAGGATCCTGTCGCCGAGCCCCACCAGCACGACGCCCCCCGGGCACTGTCCGTCCCGGATTGCCTCGGCCATCAGATCGTCGATGCGGCTCAGGCGCGAGACCTCCAGCCCTCCCGGTCCGGGGGCGTTGGGGTGCGCCGGGGCGGATCGGGTGGACTGGGCCGGCGCCCGGAGGCCGGGGACTGCGATCGTCAGCAGTATAGCGACCGCGACAGGCACGCGTCGGCCGCGGACGATGAGGCGGGGTGGGTCGCTGTTCATGGGCGGAATTGTAATCACGCAGCGCCCCGGCTGCCACTTCCCGGGTCGCGCACGCGGGGCAGGTCCGGTGAGCTGTCTGCGATGACTTCCGCGGCCGCACCGAGTACCATGATGCGGATCCGGGAGGCCGGATGCGCGCGGCGCGAGTCGTCCGCCGGAGGAGCCGGAAATGGCCGAGGTGTTGAGCTGGCTGGGGGCGCATCCGTACTTCTGGCCTCTGTTCATCTTCTGTGCGCGGATTACGGATGTCTCCATCGGCACGATGCGAACGATCTTCGTCGTGCGGGGCTACCGGCTGATCGCCGCCGTGCTCGGGTTCTTCGAGGTCACGATCTGGCTCCTGGCAGTGTCGAGCGTGATCGGCAACCTGCATCGCTGGCAGAATATCGTGGCGTATGGGCTGGGGTTTGCGACAGGCAACGCCGTGGGAATGTGGCTGGAGCAGAAAGTGGCCCTGGGGATGCAGACGGTTCGGATCATCTCTCATACGCACGCGGCGGCCGTCGCCGAGGCGCTTCGGTTTGCCGGGTTCGGCGTGACGGTCGTTCGCGGATACGGGCGGGACGGGGACGTCTGCATTTCGTTTGTCGTGGTGCCGCGGAGAGAGGTTCCGGTGGTGATAAAGGTCGCCGAGCAGATCGATCCCGATGTGTTTGTTACCGTGGAGGACGCCCGGTCGACGACTTTTCGCGATTACCGGACGGCCGTGCCCTTGACCGGATGGCGCGCGATCATCAAGCGGAAATGACGGCTGGAGTCTCCCCCCATTCGAAATGAGCGCAGAGGAAAAGAGGTGATGTCCTTCATCGAGTTGTGGCCGGAGTCTCTGCCCATTCGAGATGAGCGCAGAGGGTCTCCCGTGAAGTGATTGGCAAGCACTTCGAGGGAGGCCCACCATGAACGCCGCGGGGGTCTATCGGCACGTATCGACGTTGTTGGACGAATACCTGCGCTCTCTTGGCAGGACGGTCCCGGCCGGACCGTTGCGGGCGATGGCGAAATTGACCGCGGGGATCCTCTGGACGGGCTCGGTCCAGTTGACCAATGCGGCCCGCCTGGTTGCCCGGACGCCCGGCGAGTTGGACCACGCCGTCAGACGGCTCAGCGAACACCCGGGCGATCGCCAGTGGGCGGCCGCGGTCCTGGCCGGGCAGGCACGGCACGTCCAGGACGACCACCTGATTCCGATGGACGCAACCGAATGGGCCAGGCGGTATGCCCGCAGGATGCAATGCGTGTGTATCATCGGGGACGCCTCGCGGGCAGGCGATCCGTTGGTCAACGGGTACCGGCATGTCGAGCGATTCCTGACTCGCTCCTCCCCCGCCCTGGAGCGGATGTTGTGGTGCGTGGTGCCGGCCGGCCGTTTCCCAAAGCGGCCTTCGCCCGCAACCGAACACGGCCGCGCCGGCGGCCGTCATGCTGGGCGAAGCGAAGCATCTGGCTTGTCTGCGCCAATCAGCCGGATTCTTCGTCGCTGCGCTCCTCAGAATGACGGGTGGCGCCACCGCCGCAGCGCGATCCAGGCGCGCAAGTCGCGCCGTGCGCAAGGCGCGCAAAAACTCCGACGCAAGACTCTACTGCCGCTTTCGGTTCGAGAGTTTCGTTCGTTTCCAGCCCCGGAGAATGACGGGTCGCGCCACCGCCGCAGCGCGACACAGGCGCGCAAGTCGCGCCGCGCGCAAGGCGCGCAAAAACTCCGACGCAAGACTCTACTGCCACTTTCGGTTCGAGAGTTTCGTTCGTTTCCAGCCCCGTAGGGGCGACCGAG
>CAZZFA010000018.1:0-64567 GCA_964653435.1 uncultured Planctomycetales bacterium
AAGATGCACCGCGCACAAGGCGCGCCGCTCGCAAGGCGCACAAACGGCGCGACGCGAGACTCTACGCATTCAATCGCTGGGACCGGGCGCTCATCCCGCTCTTGCCTTTGCGATCTGCCGGGCCGGCTTGAGCCAGGCATCCGACGCCTTCGCCATACACGCACCGCAAGTACGGCCATGCACCCTGCGGTCGCTGGTGCTTGCGGCGTACAGAGAATCCCTGGTGAGCCGCCGACATGCTTGGGGGCGAGGTGTACCGCAGGCCTGTCAAAGGGGTCAGGAACTCTTCGCCGTCGAAAGTGACCTCCTCCAGGGAAAGCGTGTCTTTTGCAGGACGTCCCCCCTTGCGAAAGGTTCCTGACAGCTTTCACCTCCGTCCGGCGTCCCCGTGTTTGGTTGCGGCCGAAGGTTGCGTTAGGATGCCCGTCATGTTGGAGATTGCGCCATTGGCGGACGGCCGGCTCGACGCGCTGGCCGCGTTGTGGAACGAGACGATGACGGCCGACCCGATGACGCGCGGCGAGCTCGAGCGGCGCTTCGTGTTCGACGCCAACGTCGGCCCGGACGGCATCGTGATCGCCATCGACGGGCGCGAGCCGGTCGGCTTCTGTGTCGCGGCGGCGTATCAGCGGCCGTGCCCGCCCGACATCGATCCCGCCGGCGATCGGTCCTGGATCGTGGCGATCGGGGTGAAGCCGTCCGCCCGTCGGCGGGGCGTCGCCCGGGCCATGCTGGAATATCACATTCGCCGTCTCGTCGCGGACGGGCGCAAGACGCTCACCGTGGCCACCTATCCGCTGGGCTACGTGATCCCCGGCGTGGACGTCGCCGCCTACGCCGACGCCTTGGCGTTCTTCAAGGCAATGGCGTTCGCGGAACGCATCCGGCCGCTGGCGATGGAGAACGACCTGACGCGGCTCACGATAAGCGACAAGGCCCGCGAGACGGAATCACGGCTGAGCGCGGAGGGCATCGTCGTTACGCCGTTCGATCCGATGTGGACGGTCCGCTATGTCCGCTTCATGCGTGAGGCGATGCCGTCGGACTGGCAGCGGATCGCGTGGCGAGACCTGACGGAGATCGGTCAGGGCAAGGTCGCGCCGCAGCGTGTCTTTATCGCCCACGACGCGTCGCGAGTCCTCGGCTACTGCCGCCACGAGGCCGGCCGGTTCGGTCCGTTCGGTGTGGCGGAGGCCGCCCAGGGCAAAGGCATCGGCACGGTTCTGCTGGCCAAAACGCTCACCGCCATGCGCAACCAGGGCGACAAACGCGCGTACCTCCTCTGGACCAGCGACGAAACCGCCCGGCTCTACGCCCGCTTCGGCTTCAGAGAGTGGCGCCGCTTTGCGGTGATGCAGCGACAGATCGGCTGAAGCGCGAGAAGGCGAAACGTGAACCGGCGCCCCGATGCGATACCGGCCGCGAACGGGTCGATCCGCCTCTCAAGATCCGCAATCCCAATGAAAAGTGGTGGAGCGGGCCTGTAAGCCGAATTCTGTCCAACGGTGCCACAGCGCACCGCCGTTGCCGGCGGCGCCGTCTTAGCCGTTGCGGCGATCATTCATCTGGGCCGGCCGTTGCCGGTCGGCTCAAGCGCCCTACCCGCAGCTCTCGCGGCGGCAAGCGCCGCACGACACGGGCCGCGTCGCCGGTCCGCCCGAGGGCGGACCGATGGCTGCCTACGTGGGCTTGCTGGCGGTGGGGTTTACCGTGCCGTCGTTGTCGCCAACGACGCGGTGCGCTCTTACCGCACCGTTTCACCCTTGCCGGGGCCCGACCACGAAGGCCGGGCCCGTAGGCGGTCTGTTCTCTGTGGCACTTTCCCTCGGATCGCTCCGGGTCGCCGTTAGCGACCACCGTGCCCTGTCCAGTTCGGACTTTCCTCCCGCCGGGTCGCCCCGGCGAGCGATCGCCCGGCCCACTCCACCGACCCGATTGTATCGCATCCGCCGCGGAACGGGTACGTCGCAGCGCGAGCGTCGGACGGACCGACGGATCAACGGATGCGCGTGTCAAGGGACCATCTGAGTAGCGGTCGTCGGCGGGGTATAATGTCCTGATGCGAGTCATTGCCGGACGATGGCGCGGGCGGCATCTGGTGGCGCCGCCGGGGGACAGTACGCGGCCGATGCTCGATCGGGCCAAGGTCGTGCTCTTCGATTGGCTGGGGTCCCGGCTGGCCCAGCCTGGGCATCTGCCGCCGATCGCCGTGCTGGACCTGTTCGCGGGGGCCGGCACCCTGGGGATCGAGTGTCTTTCGCGCGGGGCGGCGTACGCCTGCTTCATCGAGAAGGGGGCGGCGGCCGTCCATGCGTTGCAGGAGAATCTCACCGCGCTCGATGCCCGGGGCGAATGCACCGTCCTGCGCCGCGATGCTCTCTCCGTCGAGCTGCCGGCCCCGCCCGAGGGACGGTATTCGCTGATCTTCTTCGATCCGCCGTACCGCATGACGCAGGGCCTTTCGCCGGGCGACCCGGTCGTGCAGCGACTTGTCGAGCTGGGCGGTCACCCGGCCGTCGCCCCGGATGCCTGGCTTGTCGTACGGCAGGACTATCGTGCCGAGCCATTGCCGCCAGTGTTCAACTGGGAGCGGATCGAGCGGCGGATCGTCGGGAAGATGGCGTTGACGTTCCTCGCAAGGTCGCCCGGCGCACCACCGCACACGGCGGACTACTGATCGCGCAAAGGTTCCCGCCTTGTCGGTCTCCGGACTTTCGCGATAATGCCCGCGGGCAGCAGTCCGGCGTTCCCTGTACCGGGTAGTGTGCGTATGAAGTGGACCTTCCCGCGGTTCGCCATCCTGTTGGCGATTGTGCTCCTGATCTGGTTCGGCCCTTCGGTCTTTGGCGGGAAGGTTTTTCTGCCGCTCGACCTGCTCTGGCAACACCCGCCGAACACGCCGCCGCCCGGCGTCCAGGGCGTCCACAACTACCTCATCGGCGACATGCTGTACGAGAACTACACGTGGAAGCTGTGGCGGAATCGCGCCCTGGCTGCCGGCGAGGCGCCTCTGTGGAATCCCAACGCCTTCTGTGGTCACCCGTTGTTCACGACGGGGCAGGCCGCCGTCTTCTATCCGCTCGATGTGGTCTTCCTGCTGATGCCGCTGCCCTACGCGTATGTCGTCTTCGCAATCCTGCATCTCTGGCTGGCCGGCCTCTTTCAGTACGCGTTTCTGCGCGGGATCGGCGTCGGCGGCTTCGGGGCGGCGGCCGGCGGGCTCCTCTTTGCCATGTGCGGCTTCTTCGCGACGAAAATGGTCTTCCCGATGCTGCTGGGCTCGGGCATCTGGCTGCCGCTGATGCTGCTGTGGATCGTAAAGCTCTCGGGAGACTGTCGCGATTCCGCCCCGACCGGGGCGCCTCGTCGTTTGTCGCCGGGCTCGAAGGATGGCGACGAGCCGGCGAAATGCGGCCCGTCCTCTCGTACCTGGCGGACGACCGGCGTCCGAATCGCCGTCGGCGCGATCATCTTCGCGATGCCGCTGCTGGCGGGCTTCTTCGAGATCGCCTTCTACGCGTACATTACGGCCGCGCTCTTCGCGCTGGCGCGCTGCGTGCATCTGTGGCGTACGACGGCTGCCGCCGTATCGGCGCCGGTCACGGGGCCGACGGATTCAGCGGCGTGCGTCGGGCATCGCACACCCGGCATCGGTCCCTCGCGGCGATGCGCCGCATTTCTCGGTCAGGCCTTCTTCGTCGCTGTCCTGGCGGCGATGCTGACCGCGCCGCAGATTCTGCCGTTCCTGCAGGTGAAGGATCTCAATATCCGCGCCGGCCAGGCGGACTACAAACGCACGGTAGCCCAGGGGCTCGACGCGGAGAACCTGCTCGTGGCCCTCGCCCCCGACATCTTCGGAAACCCGGCGCGACATACCGCGTGGGACTTGCGCGGAAAGGAGAGCGTGCCCATCCGTTCGCGCAACGGCGCAGACAGTTACTATTTCGGCACGAAGAACTACGTCGAGAACGGGTGTTACATGGGGTTGCTGCCCCTGCTTCTGGCGCCGCTGAGCTTGCGCATCCGGGGACGGCATCGCGTCTTCTTCTGGTTCCTGCTGGCTCTCTCGCTGGCTTTTGCCTTCGTGACCCCGCTCTATGCGCTTCTCTACCACACCGTTCCCGGCATCAAGCAGGTCCGCACGCCGTTCCGCTGGCTCTTCGTCTCGACCTTCGCCGTCGCCTCGCTGGCGGCGATCGGCGCCGAGCATTGGTGGAACAGGCTGCGCGAGGCGGCCGGCGCCGGCGGTCGCGTGATCGCAGCCGGCCTGATCCTCGTGCCGCTCGTCCTGCTGGGGGCGGTCTTGGCGGTCCTTTTCGTTCCGGATGCCGGCCGGTTGCTCGCCGAGCGGGCGATGAGTGCTGTGCCCCGGTTGCGTTCCGCCTTCACGGATGAGTGGGCGCTGGCCGGCTTTCTGTGGGAAAACGCGTTTCGCTTCGCGGTCTTTCTCCTCGCGGCGGCGGCGGTGATCGCGCTGGCCTACGTGCGGGCATGGGGACGTGCCGGGGCGGCCCTCCTCTCGCTCGTGTGCCTCGGCGTGCTCGCGGTCGATGTGGGCTTGTCCGATTCCGATTTCAACACGCAGTCCGACCCGGCGTGGCTCGATCGCGTCCCGCCGTCCGTGCGATACCTTCAGGCGGACAGGGACCGCTTCCGCATCTGCCGCTTCGGCCCGACAAAGGTGCTGTATCCGAACCTTCCGGCGATCTACGGTCTCCAGGACGTCGGCGGCTACGACTCGATCATCCTCACCGACTACGTCCGCTACCTGGAGGCGATCGAGCCGCAGTACCTCCTCATCTACAACATCGTCCTGGGTTTCGACCGGCCCGCCTCGCTCGATTCGCCGCTGCTGCCGCTGCTGAACATCCGCTACATGCTGACCGCCGGGCGGATCGATCATCCGGACTGGGAGCTTGTTTTCGACGAGGGCATGCGGATCTACCGCAATCGGCGCGAATGGCCCCGGGCCTTCATGGTGCACAGTGCCCAGCGTGCCGCGTCGCTGGAAGACGCCCTGCAGCGAATCAAGAGCGGCGCCGTAAACGCCGCCACGACGGCCGTGCTCGAGAATCCGCCCGACGGGGTGATCGAGTCGCTCTCCGCCGTGCCGGGCGCCGCGACCTCGGTCAACATCGCGCGCTACCGCTTCAACACGGTGGACCTCGCCGTCACCGCCGACCGACCGGGCATCGTCGTGCTGTGTGACGTCATGTATCCGGGGTGGCGGGCCTACGTGGACGGCCAACCGGCGGCGATCCTGAAAGCCGACGGCATTTTCCGCGGCGTGAAGGTTCCCGCCGGCGAGCATCGCGTGAGCTTCCGGTTCGAGCCCGAGCCCCTTCGCCGCGGGATGATGCTCCTGGGGGCCGGCCTGGGTATCATGCTTGCGCTGGTGATATTGCCGCGGCTGCGGCGGGGGCGGGAGGTTGCAGCGGCGGATGGGTGAGCGAGTGTAATGGGCCGCGGCGCAGGGCCTCCTGCTTTTCCCGCGTTCTCCTTTTGTCTCGGTGCGTGTTTCGGCAGGGTTCGAGCATTCGATGAGCAGCGGCGCGACCTCCGTATCCATCGTGATCCCGGCGTACAACGAACAGGGCGATATCGCCGACGCTCTGGAGAGGATCCTGGAGTTCGCCGCCGCCTCGCCGGGGATTGGCGAGATCATCGTCGTGGATGACGGCTCGACGGACGACACGGCGGCGATTGTCGAGGCCACCCGGCAGCGGCTGATGGATTCACCCGTGGCGCTGCGGCTGGTCCGCCACCCGCGTAATCTCGGCAAGGGCGTTGCCGTTCGCAATGGCATCCTCGCGGCTACCGGCGATCTCGTTCTGTTCACCGACGCCGACCTCTCCGCCCCGATCACGGAAGCGCCGCGATTGCTCGATCCCGTCAGGCGAGGCGAATGCGACATCGCCATCGGCTCCCGTGCCCTGGATCGTCGCCTCATCGGCGTCCGCCAGGGTTTCTTCCGCGAAAGCGCCGGGAGGATCTTCAATGTCCTGGTTCGCGTCCTGACGCGCCTGCCAATCCGCGATACGCAGTGCGGGTTCAAGGTCTTTCGCCGGCAGCCGGCCCTGCCCGTTTTTCAGGCGCAGCGAATCGGCGGCTTCGCCTTCGACGTGGAGGTCCTGTACCTCGCGCAGCGCCGTGGCCTGCGAATCCGCGAGGTCCCCGTACGCTGGAACCACGTCTCCCACACGAAGGTCCACCTCGTCCGGGACTCGCTGCGGATGTTCCTCGACGTTCTTCGCATCCGCTGGCGCGCGTTGCGGGGCGGCTGCGGCGATACGCAGGCCCGGGCGGATTCCGGAGGCGCGTGAGGGCTTCGATGAGGCCGTTGCGGTTTGTTGTGCGGTTTGTTGTACGGACGGCAAATCGAGCATATCGCCGGGCAACGCTGACACAATCACTGAAGTCGGGCAATCGAGCGGAATCGCCGGAAGTGGCGTTGCTGGCGAGAGTAGTGAACCGCTGTCACTTCGTGAACGACTGAGCGCGCCAGGACTCGAACCTGGGACCCACGGCTTAAAAGGCCGTTGCTCTACCGACTGAGCTACGCGCCCGGGTCTCTGTTGGCCATGGACCTGCGAAGCGCCCATCCGTCCGGGTCCGTCCGCCGTGAATGCCCCGCACGCTGCCGGGTGGATCGATGCGACCGGACAGCCGGCCGCTGCGGGCAGACGGCGACGAACGCAATGCGCTTCGCAGCCTTACCTCAACGGTAGGATAGCCGGAAATCGGCCGGTCGCCAAGCGCTCCGGCCGACTCGAACCGCGAGAGGCGTCCGTTTCTCCGCGCCGGGAGCGCCGCGTCTGTGCGGGCCAGACCCGCGAACTGCACGGGCGTCGCCCGCCGGTGTCCGTTCGTCTTATTCCGCCGGCGGCATCGTGTGGCCGCCGGAATCGTGGCCGGCCGGGTGCTGCCCGGCCGCGGCTGCCGCCTTGCCCTTCTTCGACTCTCGCCACGCCGAGAGACCCTGGAGGCAGTAGTAGAATACCGGCGTCAGGAAAAGCCCGCACAGCGTCACGCCGAGCATGCCGGCCAGGACCGCGATACCGAGCGTCCGTCGCATCTCCGCCCCGGCGCCCGTCGCCGTGGCCAGCGGGACCACGCCGAGGATGAACGCGAACGAGGTCATCAGGATCGGTCGCAGCCGCAAATGCGAGGCCTCCACGGCGGAGTCCCTGACCGACAGGCCGTGTTCATGCTGCTGCTTGGCGAACTCGACGATGAGCACGGCGTTCTTGCACGCCAGGCCGATGAGCACCACGAAGCCGATCTGGACGAAGATGTTGTTGTCGATCCCGTAGAGCGAGACGCCGAGCAGTGCAAACGAGATGCTCAGCGGTGCGATCAGGATGATCGACAGCGGGAGCAGCCAGCTCTCGTACTCGGCCGAGTGCGTGAGGAAGACGAACAGCACGCACAGCGGGAAGATGAAGATCGCCGTATTGCCCGCCAGGATCTGCATGTACGTCAGTTCCGTCCACTCGATCTTCATCGACTTCGGGAGCACCTGGTCCGCCACATCCTGCATGATCGAGATCGCCTGACCGGAGCTCACGCCCGGCGCGGTGTTGCCGTTCACGGGCGCGGCCGGGTACATGTTGTACCGCGTATACAGGAGCGGTCCGCTCACTTCCGTCACGTCCGCCAGGGCGCCCAGGGGAACCATGTCGCCCTTGGGGTTGCGGACCTTCAGCTTCTCGATGTCGGCGGCGCGATAGCGGAATCGGGAGTCCGCCTGCGCGTTCACCTGCCAGCTCCGGCCGAACTCGTTGAAATCGTTGACGTAATAGCCGCCCAGGCTGGCCTGCAGCGTGTTGAAGACGTCGCCGAGGGGCAGACCCAGCGTCTTGCACTTTGTTCGATCGATGTCCACGTACAGTTGCGGTGTGTTCGCGCGGAACATGGAGAAGACGCCGGCGAGACCGGGCTGCCGGTTGGCCTTTTCGGTGAGGGTTTCCGTCTGGCCCTGGAGCGCCGCCAGGCCGTTGTTGCCGCGATCCTCGACCATGAGCTTGAATCCGCCGGCGCTTCCGAGGCCGTCTACCGGGGGCGCGCCGAACACGGCGACCTGGGCCTCCTGGATCTGCCGGTAGAACTCGCGTCGCAGCTTCGCCGCGATGCGGTCGCCGTAGAGCTCCGGAGAGCGGCGGTGCTCGAAGCCGTCGAGGATCACGAACATCGATGCGAAGTTGGACCCGTTCACGTTCAGGAGGAACGACTGGCCGGCGACGCTCACCGTGTGCCTGACTCCTTTCGTGGCGAGGGCCATCTCGTCCATCTTCGCGACGACCGCCTGCGTCCTTTCGAGGGACGCGGAGTCGGGCAACTGGACGTTGACGAGCAGGTAGCCCTTGTCCTGCGACGGGATGAACCCCGTCGGCACGGTCATCAGGCCGTGGCAGGTGGCGTAGAGCAAGCCGCCGAAGACCGCGAGGGCCACCACCGTGCCGCGGATGACGAAGCGCACGGTGTGTCGGTACCCGTTCGTGACCCAACCGAACGCCGCGTTGAACGCCCGGAAGAACCAGCCGAAGAGCAGGTTCATGGCGCGAGTCAGGAAATCCCGCTGCGGCTCGCGGGGTTTCAGCAGCAACGCCGCCAGGGCCGGACTGAGCGTCAGCGAGTTGAACGCGGAGATCAGCGTGGCGGTCGCGATGGTCAGGGCAAACTGCCGGTAGAACTGGCCGGTAATGCCCGAGATGAACGCCACCGGGATGAAGACCGCGCTGAGGCCGAATGCGATCGCGATGACCGCGACGGTCACCTCCTCCATCGATTTGTACGCGGCCTGCCGCGGCGAAAGGCCGCGTTCAATCCACCGCTCGACGTTCTCGACCACGACGATCGCATCATCCACTACAATGCCGATCGCCAGCACCAGGCCGAAGAGCGAAAGGTTGTTCAGGCTGAAGCCGAGCAGCGCCATGACGGCAAACGTGCCGATCAGCGAAACGGGCACGGCGACGAGCGGGATCAGCGTGGAGCGCCAGTTCTGAAGAAACACGAGCACGACGATCGCCACCAGGATGAAGGCGTCGCGCAGCGTTTTGACGACTTCGTGGACGGACTCGCGGATGAACGGCGTGGTATCGTAGACGATGCGATAGTCGAGACCGTCGGGGAAACGTTGTCGAAGCTCCTCCATCCTGGCCCGGATCCGATCGGCCGCCGCCAGGGCATTCGAGCCGGGAAGCTGAAAGACGGCCAGGCCGACCGAGGGCTTGCCGTCGAGCGTGCAGCTCTGGTCCCGGCTCTTGGCGCCCAGCTCGACGGAGGCGACGTCCCGGAGTCGCGTGAGCGCGCCGTCGGCGCCGGTCTTGACGATGATGTCCGCGAACTGCTCCGGATCGCTCAGGCGGCCGAGGGTGCTCACCGTATACTGGAAGTCCTGTCCGGCCGGCACGGGCGGCTGCCCGATCTGGCCGGCGGCCACCTGGACGTTCTGCTCCTTCACCGCGCTGATCACATCCGTTGTCGTCAGACTCCGTGCAGCGAGCTTCTCCGGGTCGAGCCAGATGCGCATGCTGTAGTCCTGCTGACCCAGGAAGGCCACATCCCCCACGCCGTCGATC
Source organism: uncultured Planctomycetales bacterium (assembly GCA_964653435.1). Lineage (GTDB taxonomy): Bacteria > Planctomycetota > Phycisphaerae > UBA1845 > PWPN01 > CAZMVY01. The sequence goes on from CAZZFA010000018.1 coordinate 9,585, forward strand.
CGGGCCAGCTCATCCCTGATCTGAATCGTCGCGTAGTTGCTGAGGTAAAGCTGATCATACCGGCCGTCCGGCGAGACCAGGTTCACCACGAGCATGATGTTGGGCGACTTCTTCTTCGTGATCACGCCCGTCTGCTTCACGACGTCCGGCAACGTCGGCATCGCGATGGAGACGCGGTTCTGCACCAGCACCTGGGCCATGTCGAGGTTGGTACCGAGCTTGAACGTAACGGTCAGGTTGTAGGCCCCGTCGTTTGTGCAGGTCGAGGACATGTAGAGCATGTTCTCGACGCCGTTGACCTGCTGCTCGATTGGAGCCGCCACAGTCTCCGCGACGACGGTGGCGTTGGCTCCCGGGTACATACAGTACACCTGGATCGTCGGCGGGGTGATCTCCGGGTATTGCGCCACGGGCAGGATCAGCAGCGACACCCCGCCCGCGATGACGATGACAATGGAGAGCACAGCCGCAAAAACGGGGCGATCAATGAAGAATCGGGAAATCACGGCGGGTTCTTCGTCAATTGCGGGGTGCTGTCGGGGCCGTTGCGCCGGCCGGAGCGGTTGCCGACGGGACGCGGTCGAAGGAATCCATCGCCACGCGCTGGGCGGCGACCGGAACTCCCGGCCGTACGCGCTGCAGGCCGTTGACGATGACCCAGTCGTCCGGCGTCAGCCCGCTGCGGATCACCCGCAGCCCCCGTTCCAGAGATCCGGCCCGAACGGGACGATACTCCACGAGGTTGCGGTCGTTGACGACCAGGACATACCGTTGTCCCTGATCCAGTCCGATCGCCCGTTCCGTAACCATGAGCGCCGGCTGCGGCGCACCGAGAGGCACCCGGATCCGCGCGAACAGCCCGCCCAGAAGAGCGCCGTCGGCGTTCGCGAACTTCGCCCGCACCTCGATGGTGCCCGTCGAGCGGTCCACTTCCGGCGCGGCATAATCCGCGTAGCCCACGTGCGGATAGCCGGTCTCGTCCATGAGCCCGAGTTCGACGCGCATGGGCTCGGCGGATTGCGCGGTCGTCCCGCGCAACGATTGCGGATACATTCTGCGGAATCGGAGCAGATCCGCCTCGCTCACGTTGAAGTATGCGTAGATCGTGGTGTCATCGACGATGGTGGCCATTAGCGTCGAACCCGGCTGGATCAGCGCGCCGACATCCACAAGGTTACGGCTGATCTGTCCGTCGAAGGGCGCGAGGACCTTCGTATAGCCGAGGTTCAACTGCGCCTTCTCCAGCGAGGCCCTGACCCCTTCGATGTCCGCCTTGACTTTCTCCCGGGCGGCCCGTTGTTCGAGGACCTCCACTTCGCTGATGGCGTTGGACTTCAGCGCCTGCTCCATGCGGGCGAGTTTCGCCTCCACGAGATCCAGTTGCGCCTCGGCGACCTGAAGGTCGGCCTTTGCGATGGCCACCTGGGCCTGATACGGGCGGGGATCGATCTGGAACAGGAGATCTCCTCTTCGAACATGCTGGCGTGGCTGGAAGTGAATGCTCTGAAGGTAGCCCGTAACCTGCGCGCGGATGTCCACCGTCGCGAGCGTTTCCGTATGCCCGGTGTACTCGATGCTTTCCACGACATCGCGACGGATCGGCTGACTGACGCTCACCGTGGGCGGCGCTGTCGGGACCGCTGCGGTTTGCGGTTTTCCACAACCGGCGGACCAGCCGCCCGCCGCTGCGGTCAGGAGTAACACGCATCGGCGTATCGACTTGAACATGATTTCCCTGCCTGCCCTTTCTTTACGGGAGGCGCCCTGGCGCCACCCGAACGACGGGTGTTCCCGATGCTGAGCGGGCGCGGGCGGCAGAGAGGCGCAGCCGCGAGCCGCGGGGACCGGGAGTAGGCGATCCGAACGATCCGAGCGGGACTGTACCCTTCAACGATGCTGTTGTCACGCCGTCCAGCGGCACCTTGTTGGCCAGCCCGGATACCCGCGGCAGTTCCCGGCGCAGATACGCATGATGCGTCGCCACAATATGGTCGACCCGTTCGGCCCACGCGGCCGGGGTCCAGTCGGGTTGCCCGCCCGCGGGTTCCGGCGGAGCGGTGTGCAGTTCGCGGAGAAGCGCATCCGGATCGATTCCCTTCTCCGCACAGGCCTGCTCCAGCGGTTTCCGCCCGCCGTGACGGCAGAGGGTCGTCGCCTTGACGGCTGATGCGGATACGTTACTGTCCGCACCATGACGGGACGCGCGGCGCGACGAGGGGCCGAAACGAACGAGCTGTCGCCGGGCGTTTCACGAGGTGCGCGGCCCGCGTTCGTCCGACAGGACCGCCGGCGATGTGACGGGAAGCGAGCGACGTAACCGAAGAGGAGTAATCGGAATGTCAGCGCAGAAGTATCGTTGTGCATGGATCGGACTGGGCGAGGACGTTCAGACGCCCGCGAAGGTTCCGCCGCCGTCCCGTCCTGCCCGGCTCATCTTGCTCGGCGCGCCCGGCATTGGAAAGGGCACACAGGCCGAGCGTCTGGGCGAGGCCCTCGGTGCCTGCCAGCTTTCGACGGGCGACATCTTCCGCGCCGCCAAGGCCTTCAAGGGGAAGCTCACCCCCGCGCTGGAGGCGGCCACCGGCTACATGGTCCGCGGCGAGCTGGTGCCCGACGAGACCGTCGTGGACCTCGTGCGCGAGCGCAAGGCGTCTCTGGCGTGCCCGTATGGGTTTCTCCTCGACGGCTTTCCGCGCACCGTGCCGCAGGCCGAGGCGCTCGACGGGATTCTGCGCGAGGTGAACGTCAGACTGGACGCCGTGCTCTCATATGTCCTTCCGATCGAAAAGGTGATCGAGCGGATTTCCGGCCGCCGTACGTGCCGGAGCTGCAAGGCGGTGTATCACGTGGTCGCCATGCCGCCGAAACGGGAGGGCGTCTGTGACAAGTGCGGCGGCGAGCTGTTCCTCCGCGACGACGACAAACCCGAGACGATCCGGGTACGCATGGCGGCGTACGAGGCGGCGACCCGGCCGCTTACCGAGTTCTACCGGGCCCGGAACATGCTGCTGGAGGTCTCGGCCGACGGCGATGCGGATGCCGTCTTTGCACGCACGATCCGGGCCCTCCGCGATACGTGCGGATTGGGCTGAGCATTGCGCGGGCATGGCGGGTCGCGTCGTTTGTTCCCGTCTGGCTTCCGTCTCCCGCATGGCTGCGCGACGGCCAAAGGTGCATGAATGATCGACCGTGTCGAACGACTGCCGCGCCCCGAACCGGACGCGGGCAACCTCCTGGCCGTCCTTCGGCGGGAGCGGCCTGCTCGCGTCCCGATGCTCGAACTGAAGCTCGATGACGAAGTGGTCCGCGCCCTGCTCGGCGAGCCGGTCGTTGCGTGGCGTAAGGACGCCCCGCCCGATCAGCGGCTCCGGGCCGTGCGGCAGAGCGTGGGGCTCATGCACCGGCTCGGGTACGATGCCTTTCGCCTCCGCGCCGGCATGCCCTTTGCGCGGGTGCGGAGGGAGGCGGACGACACCGCCGAACTGAGCCGCGGCCGCCGGGAATGGCAGGATGAGCACACCGGCCCGATCCGCACGCTGGATGACGTGGACGATTACGCGTGGCCCACGCTGGCCGCCGTCGACTTCGGCCCGGCCGAGGAGATCGCCCGCGCGTTGCCGGACGGCATGGGGTGCATCGGCTATGTCAGCGGCGTCTTCGAGTGGAGCAGTTGGCTGATGGGCCTGGAGGCCTTCTCGCTTGCCCTGTACGACGATCCGGCGCTCGTCCGCGAGGTGACCGATCGTGTCGGGCGGATTGTCTACGAGGTGCTCCACGCCTTCTGCGGTCTGGACCACGTGATCGCGCTGTGGGTCGGCGACGACCTCGGCTTCAAGACCGGCACGATGATCGGCACGGAGCATCTCCGCGAGTACATCCTGCCGTGGCATCGCCGGTTCGTCGAGCTGGCTCATGCACACGGCCGACCCTTCATCCTGCACTCCTGCGGCAATCTCAGACAGGTCATGCCGGATCTTGCCGATACGGTCGGCATCGATGCCAGGCACAGCTTCGAGGATGTGATCGAGCCCGTCGAGGAGTTTCATCGGCGCTGGGGGAACCGGGTTGCCGCGATCGGCGGCGTCGACGTGGACGTGCTTGCCCGCGGCACTGAGGAGCAGGTGACGCAGCGGACACGGCAGATTCTGGAGGCCTGCGCTCCGCGGGGGGCGTACGCCTGCGGCTCCGGCAACTCCGTTGCGAACTACGTGCCCGTTGACAATTACCTGGCAATGGTCGAGACCGTGCAGCGGTTCAACGGCCGGCTGTAAGGCGCCGCCGGTTCTCCGCGAGGCCGGCGCGGCGTTTACGCGGCCGGCGGGCCGGGCTCCGGATGCACGGTCACGTCGGCGTTCGGCGCGAGTTGCTGGATGGTTTCCTCGATGACCTCCGTCAGGGCGTGGGCGGCGTGAAGCGTCTGGGCGCCGTCGAGCAGGACGTGGACATCCACAAAGAGATACGGCCCGGACGTCCGCACGCGGACGTTATGGCAGTCCGACACGCCCGGCAGCCGCTCGACGCTCTCCTTGATTCTCTCGCGCAGTCCCGTCGGCGCCGTATCGATCAGTCCGCGGATCGTCCGGCCACCCAGACGCAGCGACACAAACACCACGATTGCCGCCACGGCCAGTGCGGCGACGGAGTCGGCCTTTTCCAGCAGGCTCCGGTAAGCCGGAAGGACGGCCGCCAGTCTGACGCCGATCAGACCGAGCAGGACCACCGCCGAACTCCAGATGTCGGTGCTGAAATGCAGGGCATCCGCTTCGAGGGCCTGGCTGTTGTACTTGCGCGCCACGCGGAAGAGGACGCGCGATCGCGAGAAGTCGACCACGATGGAGAGCCCGATTACCGCGAACGCCCAGAACGAGGCGTCCACGGCCGCGTGCTTGCGGATCATCCGCTCGATGCCCTCGTACACGATCCAGGCGCATGTGGCCAGCAGGAGCAGCGTCTCGAAGAGCGCGGACAGGTTTTCGACCTTGCCGTGCCCGTAGGTGTGTTCCGGGTCCGCCGGGCGGTCGGATACGCGAACGGCGAAGAAGGTGACGACCGCCGCCGCCAGATCCAGCCCGGAATGCGCGGCTTCCGACAGGATGCCGAGGCTGTTCGTCATCAGCCCGACGATGATCTTCAGGGTCGTCAGGGCGACCGCGGCGAGGACCGAGCTCAGGGCGGCCCAGCGTTTCTCACGCTCGCCGATGTGCGAATTCACGACGCCTATGCTTCCTTTCGCCTGGAACAGGACCGAGCGAAGGCAGTATCACTCAGCCACAGCGGAAACGCAATCAGGCGGGCGGCAGGGGGTGCATGACCGTACTTGCGGTGCGTGTATGGCGAAGGCGTGGCAAGCCTGGTGGAAGCCGGCCCGTCAGATCGCCAAGGCAAGAGCGGGATGAGCGTCCGGTCCGATCGCTTGAAGGCGTAGAGTCTTGCGTCGCGGCTTTTGCGCGCCTTGCGCATGGCGGGCCGAGCGAGTGGCGTGCCTGGCGCGCAGCGGGTCTAGTGCCGCTTTCGGTTCGAGAGTTTCGTTCGTTTCCAGCCCCGTTGGGGGCGACCGAGAGTAGCCCAGGGCGTAAGCCCCGGGTTCCCGGCGTCAACAAGCGCAAAGCCCGGTAGGGGCGACTGAACCTTCGCGGCGCTGCTCGCCGCATGCGAAACTGTCCTACGGAAAACGGCACTAGCGCGCGGCGCGCCTTGCGCGCATGGATCGCGCTGCGGCGGTAGCGCCACCCGTCATTCTGAGGAGCGCAGCGACGAAGAATCTGGCTGAGTGGCGCAGAGAAGCTGGATGCTTCGCTTCGCTCAGCATGACGGGATCCGGCGCGCCGTGTCCGGTTGCGGCCGAAGGCCGCCTTGGGTTTCCCCGCATCTTTGCGTGGTCCGCCGGGCACCCAAGCCAACGCTTCAGAGGGGCACCCGCCGGGCACCCAGGCCAACGCCCCGCAAGGGCATCCGCCGGGCGTCGAAGGCAACGCCTCGGAGGGGCGTCCGCCGGGCGTCAAAGCGAACGCCTCGGAGGGGCGTCCACCTGGGCGTCGAAGGCAACGCCCCGGAGGGGCGTCCGCCGGGCGTCGAAGCCGACGCCTCGGAGGGGCGTCCACCTGGGCGTCGAAGGCAACGCCTCGGAGGGGCGTCCACCCGGGCCGACGCCCCGGAGGGGCCTGTGAGAATAGCCCAGCGATTTATCGCTGGGGCGGCGGCACCGACCGCGGGCCCGTCCCGTAGGGACGGCTGAGCGGCGCGCACGAATCTCAGTCGTCCCTACAGGACTCTGCGATGTGGCGGCCCCCGCGACCCAGCGATAAATCGCTGGGCTATTGTCAAATGTCCCTCCGGGACAAGACGTTGGCGACAAGGCGCCCGCATCTTCGCAAATCCGAGCTGGCGAAGAAGGGGTTCACTGGACGCTTACACAAGGCGTTGGCGTCGATCCGAATCGCAACGGCCGTCATCCGGTGGCTTCCAGAGGTGTGAGCAAGCCCGACAGTTCGTTGAAACATTGGGGGGCGCTCGCCGAAATCGCGTTCTCGGTTTTGCCAGTGCGGTCGGCGGCAAGGGTTCGTGACTTTTTCAACGGGCTTTCGCCAGGTTCGGATGATCCAGGGGAGTGTACCCGTGCGTGGTCGGCGGCAAGAGTTCGTGACTGTTTCAACGGGCTGCCAGGCCGGAAGGCGGTGGCAAACCCGCGCCCGGTAGAGCCGACGGTGTGCCGTGCACACAAGGCCGCCTTCGGCTGGTGGAAATCGGAGGAGGAAGAAGGGGCGATGGTACAACGTATGCCGCGCACACAAGGCCGCCGCCGGCCGGCCTGCCTTTGGCCGCCGCCTTCGGCCGGTGGAGGCACGGGCTCCATCCCCTTCCACGCTTGCCGCCCAGCCGGCTTCCGCGGAGCCTGTGAATGCCCACCGCCCAGCGTCTGCAACCACGGCCATGCACCCGGCGGCAGGGGCGCTGCGATCCGGGCGCGGCAACGCGCCGCTGTCGAGGCCGGTTGGCGAAACCCCGCCGGTCGCGCGGGCCGGCGGGCAGCGCGTCCGGGGTCGCGATCGGCCGGCTTTTGCGAGCGCGGCGTCGTCGGTACAATCCCGCCGTTTCGTGTTTCGCATCCGAAGCATCGGGTGAGCGGTCGAGATGTTTGAATTCCGCTGGGTCTTGCCTTCCCCGACGACGCCGCACGAGGTGGTCCTCGAGGTTCGCGCTCGTGACGGCTGGTTCGGCCCGAAGGTACTTCGCGTGGATGATCGGCCGGTATACCGACGCGGCTTCTTCAGCGGGATCGATCACAGTTTCGAACACCCGGGCGATCCGGGCGTCCGGCTGGATCTTCGCCTGGTGCGCGACGAGAGCATCGGGTGGACCCCGCAGTTGTCCTGCGGTGGGCAGGTGCTGCGCGAAGTCTCAGGTCGGCGGCCTCCGCGCGTCGTCAACCCTCCGCCGTATCTGGCCGTCGCGACCGGTCTGAGCTACCTGCTCATGTTCATGGCCGCGGTCATGCTCCCCTCGCTGCTGACGATCCTGGCGGCGCTGTGGGGCCAGGGGGGCTACCGGCCGCGCCCGGGGTATGACCCGCTTCGCGACGTCTATGCGTGGGGTATCCCGCTGGCGGCGATGGCCGTCTGTCTGCTGGGGTTCTGGAACATGCGTCGGTGGGGCGTCCGGGCGCTGGCCGCGGTCATCCTGGCGGAAGCTGCCGGCATCCTCGTGTTTGGTGCGCCATTGAGCTGGGGTCCGATCCTCTGGCAGGCGGTCCTGCTGGCGTTGGGTGCGGCGAGCTATCGAAGGATGCTGGGATGAACGACAGGCACCGGCCATCGCACGCGGGGGAAGGCGGGCAGGCGCCCGCCGGTGCCGTGTCGCCGCCGGTCCGTTCGGATACGGCGATCTTCGAGCACCAGCCGGGCTTCCGCGCCCGGCGCGGGATCAACTGGTTCCTGCTCGGGCTGATGTATGCCGCGTACTACACCTGCCGCTACAACATCTCCATTGCCGCCCCGGGCATCCTCGACGAGTTCGGCTTCAGCCGGATGCGGTTCGGGCTGATCAACACGGGGCGCCATTGGTCCTACGCCATCGGGCAGGTCTGCAACGGGCTGTTCACCGACCGGCTGGGCGGGAAACAGTCGATGGCGATCGGGGCGATCCTGACGATGGTTCTGAGCCTGCTCTTCGGGCTCGGTTCGTACACGGGAGCGGGCACGGCCCTGGCGTTGTTCATTCTGATCCGGTGCCTCGACGGCTACGCGCAGGCGTTCGGCGCGCCGGGCATGATCAAGGTGAACACCGCCTGGTTCCCGCGGCGCGAGCGCGGGCGGTTTGCCGGCGTATTCGGGCTGATGATTCAGTTCGGGCAGATCACGATCAACAACATCGGTCCGTTGCTGCTCGCGGGCTTCTCGGTGCCGCTGATCTTCACAACGCTGCACATCGGCGGCAACTGGCGCTGGCTGTTCTGGTTTCCGCCGTGCATCGTGGGCGTCGTGCTGATCCTGATGTACGCCTTCGTCCGGAACAACCCGGAGGAGGCCGGCTACCACGTCGCGCATGATCCCGCCGAGGTCGAGGCGGATGAGGCGGTCGGCGAGCGGGTCCTGCTGCGCGACGTCTTCCGAACGATCGTCGGCAAAAAGATGGTCTGGATCACGGCGGCCGCGTACTTCTGCACGGGTGTGGTGCGGACGGCGCAATTCGATTGGTGGGTGGTGTACTTCAAGGAGGCGTGGGGGCTGCCGATCGACGCCGCGCCGCTGGTGAAGATCACCGGCGCGCTGCTGCCGATCATGGCCTTCCTCGGGTCCATCGCATCGGGGTTCATCTCGGACATCCTGTTTCGCGGCAAGCGGGCCCCCGTCGCGATGGGATTGTACGCCGTGGAGAGCGCGGTCATTCTCACCGGGGCACTGATGCTCGGCTGGTCGAGGACCGCCGGGCCGGGACTCGCAGCCATGTTCATGGTGCTGATCTCGCTCACCTGCAACTCAACCCACTCGATCCTTGGCACGGCGGCGGCGATGGACCTCGGCGGGCGGAAGATGGCCGGATTCGCTTCGGGCGTCATCGACTCGTTTCAATACATCGGCGCCGGCCTGGCCGGGTTCGGTCTGGGCAGCCTGATCGACTACACCGTGCGGCAGACAAGTCTGGGGTGGAATGCCTGGTTCTACTTCATGCTCCCGTTCAGCCTCAGCGGTATGATCCTGATGGGCATCATTTCGTATCGTCTGCGCGGCCACGAGGTCGTGGCCGGCTGACCGCCTCCGCGGATCGGCCGCCTTGATTCCGGCGGGGAAATCGCTATTCTTGGGCGAACAGGACATCCTGCGGCCCGCTGGGAACTGAGGTAGTTTGCCGTGGCGAAATCCAAATACGCTCCTGCGCTGTTTGAAAAACTTCAGCAGCAAACGGAGCAGCGCCGCCGGAAAGCCATTTCCTTGCCGAAATGGTGGAGAAACGCGGTGGGCGCGCGCCATTCCGAGCCGTCGGCGGTCGAGATGACCCTGCCGAGGCAGTTGCCCACCTCGCCGACACCGACGCCTGTGGGGTCATTGCCCGCTGCGCCTGCTGCGGCAAAGGTGGTTGAATCACACGCGGTTGCCGAGGAGCCGGTCGTGCCGACCGCGGCGGCGGAGCGAACCGCGATGCCTTCGCCGGCGCCGTCAGCGGACGAAACGCGAGGCTTGACGGGCATTTTGCGGCGTCTGGAGAAGGTGCTGCGGTACGACGGCCGGCGATTCGAGTTATCGCTCAGTCTGGTCGGCGCGGTGGTCGTGGCAGGGGGCCTCGTCCTGGCGCTGGTTGCCAGTTATCAGCTCGGTAAGCGGGCAGGTTCCCCCGTTCGCGGCGTTGCCGGGCAGGTGAAGCCCGGCCTCGAGGCGGGGTTCGACGTTCCCGTGGCCGGGCAGAGCGAGGCGGCGGCGCGGGGGACAGGCAACGTGGCCGAGATGGAATCGGCACCGCCTCCGGTGCCTGTGCGGTCGGTGCCGCCGGCCGAGCAGCCCGCCGCCTCCGGCGCGGAGAACAAGGCGGAGGTGTCGCTACCTGCGGCTCCGCCGGCGGTAGCGGCCGCTCGTGTGGCGGGCCTGAACTATATCATCGTGGAGCGGTTCCACACCGGCCTGCCGCAGGTAAAGGTCATGCAGGATGCCCGGCGGCACGCGGAACAGGCTCAAAGTTGGCTCGCGGAGCGCGGGTTGCAGACAGCGATCTACCCGATGAGCAACGGCAAGGGGTACGAGCTCTGGACGGTGCAGGGCTTCAAGTACCCCGAGCAGACGGCGCAATGCGAGGAACTCGCGGACAGGATCCGCAGTTACGGCAAGCTGTACGCGAAGGATGGTCACTATCTGTTCGGGTGCGAGATTCGGAAGTACCAGGGCTCGGCTGACGGCCGTGGCAGGAGTCGTGAGTAATGTCGATACATCGATCATTGAAGGCTCGTAACGCGCTGGAACGGCATCGCAACGTGTTGTCGCGGGCCGAGCGGATCAAGTATCTCAAGGACCAGGAGAAGTGGGACGACAGCCGCAGCGTCTTCGGTCTGCCGAAGGTCGCCCACCGCAAGGCTGCCGTTGCGAAGCCGAAGAAGGCGGCGGCGGCGGAAGGCGCGGAGGGCGCTGTGGCGGCCGAGGCGGCCGGTGCGCCGGCGGCGGGCGCCGAGCCGGCCAAGGAGGCCAAGCCTGCGGCGAAAGAGACCAAGGCCCCGGCCAAGGACAAGAAGTAATGTCGCGCTTCGCGCGGGCGGCCGTGGCGCGTTCTCCGCTTTGAGCCCGTCCGCGGTGATTCGGCCACGATCGGGTCGGCAGCGTGGTGCCGGGGGGTTGCCGCGGCGAAGTGGTCGGCCGGGCGCAGCGGATCGGCAGTTGGAAGGCTTGGCGCGATGTCTATCGAGCGGTTCATCTCGCAGCGGTGCAACGCGGTCGATGCCTCGGGCATCCGCAAGGTCTTCGACCTCGGCGCGAAGCTCTCTGATCCGATCAACCTCTCGATCGGCCAGCCGGACTTTGACGTGCCGGAGCCGATCAAGGCGGCGGCGATCGAGGCGATCCGGGCCGGCCGTAACGGCTATACGGTTACACAGGGGATCCCGGCGCTCCGGGAGCGCATCGAGGCCGGCCTCAAGGCGCAGTACGGCTCGCTGGACGGGACGGGCGTGCTGGTCACGTCCGGCGTCAGCGGCGGCATCCAGCTCGCGTTGATGGTGCTGCTCGACCCCGGCGACGAGGTCATCATCCCGGACCCGTACTTCGTGATCTACAAGCACGCCGTGCGCCTTCTCGGCGGTACGCCGGTCTTTGTGGATACCTATCCCGATTTCCGCCTGCGGATGGACCGGGTCGAGGCCGCCATCACGCCGCGGTCGAAGGTACTGGTGCTGGCTTCGCCCTCGAATCCGACGGGCATCGTGCTTTCCGACGAGGAACTGAGGCAGGCGGCCGAGCTGGCCGAGCGGCACAACCTGATCGTGCTCTGCGACGAGATCTACGAGAAGCTCTGCTACGACGGCCCGTGTCCGAGCGGCTGGCGATACGCGCCGCACCGCACGATCCTGCTTCGCGGGTTCGGCAAGTCGAGCGGCATGACCGGCTGGCGTCTCGGTTACGCGGCCGGACCGAAGCCGCTCATCGACGCGATGACGAAGCTCCAGCAGTACACCTTCGTCTGCGCCCCGAGCGTTGTGCAGTACGCCGGCGTCGTCGCGATGGATACGCCGATTACGGAACACGTCAACGAGTTCCGGCGCCGGCGTGACTTCGTGTACAACGCGCTCAAGGACTGCTACGAGGTGACGCGGCCGGGCGGCGGATTCTACTTCTTCCCGAAGGTCCCTGCCGGTTACCCGAACGGTGCGGCGTTCGTCGAGCAGGCCATCGCGCGGAACCTGCTGATCATCCCGGGCAACGTCTTCTCCGAGCGGGACACCCACTTCCGCCTGAGCTACGCGGCGAAGCAGAGCGCGCTGGAACGCGGCTGCGAGATCCTCTGCGACATGGCCCGGCGCCGATAGTCCGGCGCAGGTGGCGGCCCGCGGGCCGCTGCGGGAGAACCGTCTCGCGGCCGGCCCGTGCGGGCGGACGAGGGCGGATCCCCTGTAGGCCGGGGCGCAACCACTCGCGCCTGCGCGTTTTCAGAAGGGTGGTTTCGCGGTTCGGCGTACCGGCGTGTACGCGGCGGCCGGAGGCGGCGATGCTCGATATCCGGATGATGAAAGACGACGAGTGCGGCGAGGTGAGCCGCCTTTTGCGCGCCTGCTTCGAGTGGCTTGCCGACCGCGAGGGATTCAACGCGACGCAGCGGGATTTCCTGCTGAATCAGCGATCGTCGGAGCAGACGGTTCGCGAGGAGGCCAGGACTCGTCCGCATCTGGTCGCTTGCGAGAACGGGGCGATTCTCGGCATGGTCGTCGTGAATGGCAATGAGATTTCGCGTCTGTACGTGCATCCGAAACATCACCGGCGGGGCGTCGGGCGGGCCTTGTTTGAGGCGGCCGTGAACCGGATTCGCGAGGCGGGCTTCACCGAGGTGAAGCTCGGCGCGCTCGTCGACGGCGCCGTCGCCTTCTACAAGGCGATGGGCATGTCGGTCGTTGGACATGAGCCGTATGAGCCGGAGATCTTTCTCGGGCGCGAGGTCCGGCTCATGAGCAAACGCCTCTGACGAGCGCCCTCTGCGTATGCATGGTCGTGGAGGCAGCGGTCTCCGGGCCGCAGCGACGCCGGCCGGACACGGCTACTGTCCCTTCGGAGGCCGCCTGCGCGAGGCGATCCGATACCCGATTGCCAGCACGAAGACCAGCAGGATCAGTTGCGCGGCCCGCCACGCGATGTGGTCGGTCAGGCTTCGCGCATGCAACGAGGTGTGATCCACGACGCCGAGCACGCGCCCGTTGACATCCTGCAGGCGGTCGGTGAGTCCCTGGGACTCGACCGTCGCGCGGACCTCCGCCGTGAGCGCCCGCAGTTCGCGCGCGGCAGCGGTCAGGGCGTCGGCCGTGTCGCGGTAGTCCAGGATTTCGAACGGCCGGTCCGCGGGCGCCGTAGTTGTCGCAGCGGCCGCAGACGCCGAAGGCGACGCCGACAGCACCGGCGCCGGCGGCGGCAATGGCGACGCCGTGGATGTTGCCGTCGCCGGCGGTTGGCCGTCCAGGGGATACTTGTCGTGGCGGATGTTCTGAATCGTCTGTTCGATCTGCCGCGCGGTGCCCTCCCAGGCGCGCCCGGCCTGGGCCACGCTCTGCCCGGTCCGCTCAACCGAGGCGGAGGCGGCGTTGACCTGCTGCAGCGTGCGCTCGACGGCCGTGGCGGTCTTTTCCGCCCGTTCGAGGGTGGCTTGTATGCCCGCCTGCCGCGTGTCGATTTCGGTGAGCAGCGCCGAGGCCTGCCCACGCAGTTCCCCGGGTAGTTTCTGCGCGGTTTCGGCCAATTGGGCCGCGCTCCCGGAGAACTGAGCGAAACTTGCCAGGAACGACAGCAGGAGGTCGTTCTGCTCCAGGTCCAGCAGGAGAAGCTGCAACTGCCAGCGGACGGATTCGGGCAGGTCCTCCACGACATCGGTGAAGCGATCGCCCACATCTCCCAGGCTGCGGATCGCACTGGCGCCCTGGTCGATTCCCTCGGCGACGCGAAACGGCGCCAGAGGGATGTTCAGGATCGACGTCAGGGGGCCGGCGATGCCCTCGCGCGTGGCGGGCGAGCGGACGACCGCGTCGGAGAACATGTCATGCATCGGGTGTTCGCGCGCGAAGGTGTCTACCTGTTCGTTCGCCTTCGCGAACACGTCGGCCGGAAGAAATGATCGCCCCACGCGCTCGATGTCGGACTCGATTCTTCTGGCCGCCTCGACTGCGATCGTCTGGTTCTCGGCGAAGAAGTTCCGTCCGTCGCCCGTTTCGAGGAATTGCGTCATGCGCACCGCGAGCGTCCAGCATTCGACGAAGGCTTTGAGCGGGTCCGCGTTCTTGAGCGCGGCGTTGTTGGCGGCGATCATCCGCACCTTCCATGTCAGGGTGATCCGCCTGGTGGCGGGGCCGGGCATACGGGCATCGATCTCGGTCGTCGCCTGCTTGATGGTCGATTCGAAGAAGTCGTCGTACTCCTCCAGCGCGCTGCGAAGATCCTCTTTCGAGATCTGCTCGGAGGCAGGGGCGGCCACGCCGCGAGGCCCGGAGGTCCGTGGCGCGACGCAACCGGACGGGAACAGGGTCGCAGCCGCGAGCAGCAGGCTCGCGCAGACGACCCGCCGCCTGACCGGCGGACCGGCGGGCTCCTCCGCTCGGTTCATCGTCTCGCTCCGGTTGAGGCGTTCCGGACCGTGTCCGAACCGCCCGGCGCTGAATCGGTGTGTCCCACGATGGTACATCGGCGGACCGGGCCGCCTGACTGAAGGGCCGGCGGCCGTCCTCAGGTGGCGGGCTTGCCGGCGCCGCTCGACTGCCGGCGGGTGATCCAGGCGTTCTTGAGCGTGCTCCTGACCACGCGCGGCAGCGAAAACCCGATGGGAAGGGGCTGGGGAAACCGGAAGTCGCGTACCCGCACGGCCTCGATCGGCGCGCCGACCACGTCAATGCGGCCGCGTTGAGGCACGCCCACACCGAGTTCCGCGGCGGCCACAAGCGTGCGCACGCGGTGCGGCTCGGCACCGATGATCTCGCACGCAATCCGTTCCAGGGCGGCCGCGTCCGTCGAGGCCAGGACGAGCCCGATCGGGCGCGGGTCGCCGCGGATCGGCCCGTTGCCTTCCTGCCCGACGATGGCGTCCATGACGGTCAGCGCGGGGCGGATCAGCGCGTGGACCTCGCACAGCATCCGCGCGAAGTAGTTCTCGTAACTGCCCGCCTTGAAATGCCACCACGCCTTGCGCTTGCCCGGGACGCAGCCGAACATGTTCTTGATCGCCAGCGTTACGTGGAGCTGCCGGTGGGCCTTGAGCTTCGGCACGTTGATCACGGCGTCGGTCTCCCGCACGCAGCGGTCCAGGACAAAGTGCCGGTATACGCGGCCGCCGGCGTTTTCCACCTTCTCGGGATGCACGAACTCGACGAGCGGCACGCCGAGCCGCTCGAGCTCCGCCGCGAGCCCCGATTTCACCGCCGCTGCGCGGAGCGAGCCCCACGCGGGCGAGTCGCCCACGAAGGGTTTGGCGCCGCAGTCGATGAGTTGTCGGCAGATCTCGGCGACGAACAGCGGATGCGTCTGCGCCTGCTGCTCCGCCGGCGTCGCGCTGATGCAGTTCGGTTTCACGAGGACGCGGTCACCGGACCTCACCCACCGCGTCCATCCCCCGAGCGATTCGACGGCGGTGCCGATCGCGCGAGCGATGACGTCCGGGTCGTATCGGGCGGCCGGTTGAATCACTACGCGGGCGCGATCCATGCAGTTCTCCGTCGAGACGATCGTAGGACTCGCGCCCGGTCCACGCAATCCGCACGCCGGCGCCGGCGAAAGGGCCAGCGGCGAGCCATATCACGGGACATGCTCCGGCGACTGCCGCAGAGGCGACGAAACTCGCGTCGCCCGACTTGGTGGTTACCGCGGTACCGAGCAAGGTCGGGATCGCATGTCCGCTCCTCGCGCACCAATACCTCCGCCCGCCGGGAACGAGACTCCAACCTTACAGCGCCAAGCTGCTCCAAGGCCGCATGGCAGAGACTGGGAGGCAGAGGGGGAGGCCGTGTACAGCGGCGCTTTATGTGACCGCTGTGCGTGCTCGGCAGCGAGTTGCTAGGCTCGTAATTGCCTCGATTGTAACGTCATTATTTGTAGGCATTTGCAACAATAAAACAAAATAGTTTTTTGGCGTTTCTATTCGTTGACACACCTGGCCGATTCTGCTATAGTCCGGTTCGTCGTCCTCAGTGAGGCGACCCCAAAATAGCAGGCTATCAGCCGATGGGTACGGCTGTTTTCTTAGCCGTGGCGCACTTCCGGGTTAGGGCTTCAGGCGCACTACCCCGGAAGTTTTTTTGGGTAGATCGGGTCGTTTCACGGCGTCGCCCATGTCCCTGACAGATACGTTGCGGACAGCTGCCCGACCGGGGCTGTTCACCACCGAGGTCGTTGAGAACCGGGCCGTTTGCCAGGAGCACTTCCGGCTGACGTTGCGAGCGACTGGGTTCCCGGATGCGCTGCCGGGGCAGTTCGTACAGGTTCAATGCGGAGTGCCCGATACACCCCCGCCGGCGGGTATGTCAGACGGCTCGGCCGCGGCAGGGGAGCGGCTCGCCGCCGTCAGCCGGGGCAGACCGTTCGTGCGCCGGCCATTCAGCATCGCCGGTCTCCGTCGAGACGGCGGCGAATGTCGGATCGACCTTATCTATCGCGTGATCGGCACGGCGACAGTGTGGATGGCCGGTCTTCGCCCGGGGCAGTACGTCAGCGTCATCGGGCCACTCGGCCGGCCCTTCTGCGTCGTGCGGGGCGCGCGGCTCCACATACTTGTGGGCGGAGGAGTGGGGTTACCGCCGACAATGTGGCTTGGTCAACTCATGGGCGGCGACGGGCTGAAGGCCATCGCGGTGTGCGGCGCCCGGAGCGGCTCTCTGCTTCCTCTAACGCTTGAGGTCGGCGGGGGCGAAGTCGACGGGTTCTCGGCTGTTGCGACGTACCGGGCGGCGGAGTTCGGAACGTTGCCGGTAATCGTGACGACAGACGACGGTTCGTGCGGCCTCAGGGGCAGCGTGGTTGACGGGCTTAAGGCGGCTTTGCCGCATGCCGGCGTCAGGGCTGCGGATGTCGCGATCTACGCGTGCGGCCCGGAAAAGATGCTGCGGGCGGTGGCGGATCTGGCGATATCGGAGGGGATCGCCTGCCAGGTGTGCACGGAAAGGATGATGGCCTGCGGCATGGGCACATGTCAGTCCTGCGTGATCCGTATCCGAGACGCTGCCAGCCGGGAGGGATGGCGATATCGCTTGTGCTGTTCGGATGGCCCCGTCTTTGACGCGCGCGAGGTCGTCTGGTAGCGCATCGTGCATGTTGATACTCCGCAACAAACGTTGCAAAGCCTTGTGGTGGATAGAGTTGTGGCTTTGATGCGGATGCGCCCCAGGTGCAGACGTTTCGCCAAGGCAACACCGCGGTAAAGCCCTAAGCCGGGATGCGCGTGTCGATAAAGCCCTTCCGCATTCGTAACCAACTTTGGGATATGAGATTAGCGTAACGCGCGCGTGCGACGGCACGTCCACCGACAATGGCACCGGGGTTGCTCATGGCAGTTGTGCCTCGTGCTGGGCGGCCACAGGAGGTCGATCCCGAGGCAAACCGGCCGGCTGAGCGGTCGGGATCCTGAGTGAGACTCCCGCAGGGGGGGAAAGAGCATGGCGATGGACGAGAGCACCTTTCAGCGGAAGTTGGCCGAGCTTGTTGCGGAAATCAGCACGCTACCGCCGGCCGAGCGGCAGAAGCTCCAGTTGCTTGCCGAGCAGACCCGGCAGCGGCACAAGGAACTGAAGGAGACAGTTACGAGCCTGCAGGAGAGCCTGGATTTCCTGCGGTTGTCGATCAAGTATCTGTTGTTCGATCTGGAGGCGACGCGACGGGAGAACGCGTATCTCCGGAAGATGATCGAGGAGGACCCCGGTTCCCGCGGGGGGTCATGACGAGGCGGACGCGCCAGGCGATCCGGCCGGTGCAGAAGACGTCTGGCCCGGATATCCGGCCGGCAATGGCGACGTTCGAGAGCGAGGTGCGGCGGCTTTCCTGCCGTGGGATGCGAGGGGACGGCAGGGAGGCGGGCGGCGGGTGATTCGAGAGTCTCTCCGAAACGACCGTGCCATGTTTCTTTCGGAGAGGTTGCCCCGAACACGGCTCAGGATCGTGTCCGGGGCTTATTTTTCGCGCGGGGTTTGCACGGGCGCAGGAAGGATGGTCTAATCAGGGCGCTGGGACACAGGTCCGGTGAGTGAGGGGTACGCATGTCGGAAGGGCAAACGGTGCTTCCATCCCTGGAGGAGTACCAGGGGACGTTTCGGGACGGCTGTGTCTATCTGGATGCGCCGGTAAACTGGCCGGGCGGGACGCGGGTGCTGGTGAGGGTGGCGCCGCCGGCGACGTCGGCGAACGTGGAGCCGTTCGGCCCGGTGATCATTGCGGGTTTCGGTCTGCCGGGACGTTGGGTCGCGGACATCTTCGATCGTCACGGGATCGAGTACCGCGTGGTGGACAGCAATCCGGAGACCGTGCGAGTCCAGCAGTCGCTCGGTCGGACGGTGATTCAGGGCGACATTTCGGAAGAAGAGACGCTCGTCCGCGCGGGCGTTGCGCAGGCGTCGATTCTCGCGCTGACCGTTCCGAACGAGCAGGCGGTGCTCAAGGCGACCGAGCTTGCAAGGAAGCTGAACCCGGGCATCTACATTGTGGCTCGGACGACTCACTCCTCCGCGGGGATGGAGGCGTCGCGGCTGGGCGCCGACGAGGTGGTCAAGGCGGAACAGGCCGTGGCGCGGCAGTTCTACGAGATGCTCCTGCGGAAGCTCAACGCGCAATCCAATGGCGGATGAACCGTCGGGCGGACGCCTCAAGATGTTCCGCGGCGCGGGAGAGGGCTTCGGGCAGGGGCGTTCCCGGCGGCGTGATGCAGTGGTAGCTTTGCAGGACCGCGAGGGCGGCGTCTGCGCCCTCTCCGACGGAGCCGACGAGGGCGACGGCGGGAACGCCCGCATCCCGGGCGGCGCGGCCGACGCCGGCAATGAGCTTGCCCATCATGGATTGCCGGTCGAGGCGGCCTTCGCCGGTGATGAGCAGATCGGCGCCGACGAGGCGCTCGCGGAGACGGACCGCGTCGATCACGATTTCCACCCCGGGGCGTATTGCGGCCCCGCAGAAGGCGAGCAGACCGGCACCGAGCCCTCCGGCGGCGCCGGCGCCCGGAATGTTGCGAACATCCTTGCCCAGGTCGCGGGCAATCACGTCGGCGAAGTGTGCCAGGCCCTCGTCAAGCTGCCGAACGATTTCCGGGGTGGCGCCCTTCTGGGGGCCGTACACGACCGCGGCGCCGCGTGGGCCACAGAGCGGGTTGTCCACATCGCAGGCCACGACGATTTCGGTCGAGGCGACCCGCGGGTCGAACCGGGCCAGGTCGATCCTTGCGATCTGCGCCAGGGTCTCGCCGCAGGCGCCGTCGGGCAGGGCGCGGCCGCGTGCGTCGAGAAACCTTGCTCCGAGGGCCTGGACGCAGCCCGCGCCGCCGTCGGTGGTTGCGCTGCCTCCGATGCCGAGGATGATCCGCGTCACACCACGATCCAGGGCGGCGCGGATGAGTTGGCCGGTCCCCAGGGTCGTCGTCTTGAGCGGGTTACGCTTCTCGACGGGTACGAGTGGCAGGCCGGAGGCGGCGGCCATCTCGAGGACGGCGGTGGGAGATTGGCCTGGCTCGCCCGTTGGTCCGGTGGGCGGAATGGGGGCGGTCTTGCCCGGTGGTGCGCCGGCGCGCACGTCAGCCTGTGGTGCGCTTGCGCGCATCGTACCCAGGAGGCCCCATACGGCCGTTACAGGCTCGCCGAGCGGGCCCGCGACGGTCGTGTGCTCGTACGTGCCATTCGTGGCGGCGACGAGGGCGTCAACGGTGCCTTCTCCGCCGTCGGCCATCGGGCATTTGTCGAGGACGGCGTCGGGAAGGACCGCCCGCAGGCCGCGGGCGATTGCCTCGCAGACCTCGGCGGCCGTAAGCGACTCCTTGAAACTGTCGGGGGCGATGACGATCTTCATCGGAGGCCCGTTGTTCGTGACCCGGTGCGCGGGGGCGGCGCGTTTTACCGGGCGCGCAGGGAGACCGGGGGATACATCAGGAGCGACCGCCCGTCCACCTGCCAGATCCGGAAGGCGACCTGATCGCCGCGCTTGACGTTTTCGAGCAGGAGCCCGACGTGATCGAGGTCCCGCGGGAAGTCGCCCGCCAGGGTAACGATGATCATTCCGCGTGTCAGGCCGGCTCGTGCGGCGGGGCTGCCTTTCTCCACGTCGATGATGACAAGCCCGCCCCGTTCGAGATCCAGCGCGGCCGCAACCTCGGCGGGCAGCGGGGCGATCTTCATCCCGAAGAGCTTCTGGGCGAGTTTCGCGCCGTCGGGGATCGGGATGGCGCGGAGCGTCAGCGTCGCCGTAACGGCCCTGTCTTTGCGTTCGAGCTGCAGCGTGACGCGATCGTTCGCGCCCTTCGAGAGGAGGCCGATGTAGAAGTCGATGTCCTGACGGATCGGCTGGCCGTTCATGCCGAGCAGCCGATCGCCCGCTTCGATTCCGGCGTCGTGGGCCGGGCCGTTGTCCTTCACCTCCGTGACTCGCACCACACCGCTGCCGGCGACGCGCATGCCGACTTCCACGCGTTTGAGACGTTCCAGGGAGAGCATGTTCGGCAGCGCCCGGCGGAGTGCGTCCACCGGGATGGCGAAGCCGATGTTCTGAGCGTCGCCGCGGATGGCCGTGTTGATGCCGATCAACTCGCCGAGGATGTTCAGCAACGGGCCGCCGCTGTTTCCGGGATTGATACTGGCGTCGGTCTGGATCAGGCCGGTGTACTCGACGTCCTCACTGAAGCGCAGGCGGCGGTTCACGGCGCTGATGACGCCCGTCGTGAGGGAGTGCTCGTAGCCCAGGGGGTTTCCGATCGCGATGACCGTTTCGCCGATCATCAGGTCGTCGCTGCGGCCGAGCGTGAGGGCCGGGAGGGGATGGCCGGCGTCGATCTTGAGCACGGCCAGGTCGTTCCTGGCGTCGATGGCGACGGGGGTAGCCTCGAACTCCTTCTTGTCGGGGAAGATGACGGTCTGATCCTTGGTCTTCAGGACGACGTGCGCATTCGTGACGACATAGCCGTCCGGGTGGAGGACGAATCCGCTGCCGACGGAGGTGATTTTCCGCGGGCGTTCGGTAAGGGGCGAGCGGAAGTCGAAGAAGTGTTCGAAGAGGTCGCCCGGCATCGCGGGGGCCGAGATGTATTGCGAGCAGGCGATGTTGACGACGGCGTCCCTGGTCTTCTCAAAGACTTCGACGACGGGGGTGCGGCGAAGCTGCCGGGACGAGGTTTCCGCTGTGGCGGCGCTTGCCAGCGGCGCGGCCGCGATCGCGCCGGATGCGACGAACCATGCGACGACCCGTGTCTTCATGGGTTTCATGCGCAGTGCTCCACACACCCGCGGTCATGAAGCGTACCGCGAACCGGACGAGCGGGTAACGCCCGGTCGCTCCTCATACGCCAGTATGCCCTATCGGGACCGCTCCGCCAAGGGCGGTTTCACGCGTGCGGGGGCCGGCGGACGGATGCGCGGGACGGCCCTGCCGCGTCCGCCCGAAGCAAGGCGCCGCGTCGCGAGCCGATTCGGGATTCCGTGCTGCCGGCCTCCCGGCGGATTCGTTCGACGCAGCCCGGTGCGTGCTTCGCGCAGGTCAGCGCGCGCCCAGCCGGATGTGGCCGTACAGCTTGAAAAGCTCGTAGAACGCCCGGGCGATGACCCTCGGGTTCGCGCCGGTCTGGGTACCGGCGATTCGCTCGTAGTGATGCACGCCGATCTGGCCGATCCGGTAGCCGCGGTACTTGGCCTTCGCGAGGATTTCGGTGTCGATCAGGGCGCCTTTCGACCTCATCTCGATCTCGTCGAAGAGTCTCCGCGGGTAGATTTTGAACGCGCAGTCAATGTCGCGGAGGTTCAGGCCGAAGACGAGGTTGACGAGCATCGTCCAGCACCAGGCGTTGAGTTTGCGCAGGGGGGGGTCGCGGCGGTCGATCCGGTAGGCCGAGACGATGTCGTAGCGTTTCAGCAGGGGCAGGAGCCGGGGGATCTCGTTGAAGTCGAACTGGCCGTCTCCGTCGGTGTAGAAAACCCATTCCTTGCGCGCGGCGCGAAAGCCGGCCTGCAACGCGCCGCCGTAGCCCTGGTTGGGCCGGTTGTGAACGACGCGGACCTCCGGGTGCTCCGTGGCGAGGCGGTCGGCGATTTCGCCGGTGCGGTCGCGGCTGCCGTCGTCGACGATGATGACTTCGAAGTCGTCCGTGATCTTCCGGCAGGCGTCAAGAGCGGCCAACGTGGTCCGCTCGACGTTCGCCTCCTCGTTATAGCAGGGGAAGAAGACGGATAGGCTCAGATGTTCCATAGCTGGCCGCACATGCTGATGCCGTTTTCGGTAAGACAGTTTCGCATGCGGCGAGCAGCGCCGCGAAGGTTCAGTCGCCCCTACCGGGCTTTGCGCTTGTTGACGCCGGGAACCCGGGGCTTACGCCCTGGGCTACTCTCGGTCGCCCCCATCGGGGCTGGAAACGAACGAAGCTTTCGAACCGAAAGCGGCACTAACGGCAGTGCCCTCGGTCCGTCGGCGTCGCCTCGCACTGTAGCGGCGCCCCGGCCCGCCGGTCAAATCGGTTTCGGGTCGGGCATCCGGGGCCGGCGGGCGCGGATCACGCGCCGGTCGATCGGAAGTACTCGATCGTTCTGGCAAACCCCTCCCGCCGGGGGGTAGTCGGCTCCCAGCCGAGCATCTGCCTTGCCCGGGTGATGTCCGGTCGGCGTTTTCTGGGGTCGTCGGCGGGTAGCGGACGAAACTCGATGCGGCTCCTGCTGCCGGTGAGCTCGATGATTTCCTGCGCGACCTGGAGCATTGTGGCTTCGACGGGGTTGCCCAGGTTGATCGGTTCGGGGAAGTCGTTTTCGGCCCGGCGGAGGAGGCCCTCGACGAGGTCGTCCACGTAACAGAAGCTTCTTGTCTGGGTGCCGTCGCCGTAGACCGTGAGCGGTTCGTGGGCGAGGGCCTGGCGGATGAAGTTCGGCAGGACGCGTCCGTCGTTGTCCCGCATGCGCGGCCCGTACGTGTTGAAGATGCGGGCGATTCCCGTGGCGATACCGTGGGTGCGGTGGTAGGCCATCACCAGTGCCTCGGCGAAGCGCTTGCCCTCGTCGTAGGGCGACCGCGGGCCGATGGGGTTCACGTTGCCGCAGTATGTTTCCCGCTGGGGGTGTTCGAGGGGATCGCCGTAACACTCGCTCGTCGAGGCGTGCATCAGCCTGGCGCCGGTGCGTCGGGCCAGCTCGAGCACCTGCCGCACGCCCTCGCTGCACGTCCGCAGGATCTCGATCGCGTGAGGAACGAAGTCCACCGGCGAGGCCGGGCAGGCGAGGTTGAAGATCCGGTCGACAGGGCCATCGACCGGGATCGGCTCGATGATGTCATGCCGGATGAAGCGGAAGCGCTCGTGTCGTTGCAGGTCGCGGGCGTTCGTTGTCTGCCCGCTGATGAAGTTGTCCACGCCGACGACGTCGTGGCCGTCGCGCAGCAGCCGCGCGCAGAGGTGAAAGCCGATGAACCCCGCCGCTCCGGTGACTACCACCCGCATAATCAGGCCTTCCAGTTCTCGCGATACCAGTCGATCGTCCGCGCCAGGCCCTCGTCGAACAGAACCGGCGGCTCGAAACCGATGAGTTGCCGGGCGAGACGGATGTCCGCCAGCGAATCGCGAACGTCGCCCGGCCGGGCGGGGGCGTACAGGGGCTTGATGCTCGTGCCGAGGTATTCGTTGATGCGGGCGACGATCCGATTGATGCTCACCCGTTCCCCGCAGGCGATGTTGACGACCTCTCCGGAGGTCTTCTTCGCCTGGGCGGCCAGGAGATTCGCATGGACGACATTGGCCACGTGCGTGAAGTCGCGCGTCTGTTCGCCGTCGCCGTAGATCGTGGGGGGCTTGCCCGCCAGAATGGCCGTCACAAACGCCGGGATCGCGGCGGCGTACTGGCTCTTCGGATCCTGCCGCGGGCCGAACACGTTGAAGTATCGCAGCGAGAGCGTTTCCAGGCCGAAGCACTCATAGTATGCGCGGCAGTAGAACTCGCCCGCCAGTTTGTGCACGCCGTACGGGCTGAGCGGTTGCGGGAGGATCTCTTCATGCTTGGGCAGCGTGGGTGTGTCGCCGTACGCACTGCTGCTGGCGGCGTAGATCACGCGCCGGCACTTCGCCAGCCGGGCCGCTTCCAGGATGTTGAACGTGCCGTCGACGTTCGACTGATGGGTCATCACGGGCTCTTCGACCGACCGCGGCACGGACGGCACGGCGCCTTCGTGAAGGATGAACTCGATGTCCCGACAGGCCCGCCGGCAGTCGTCGAGGCTGCGAAGATCCCCTTCCATCAGATCGATCCTGCCCAGGAAGGGCGTCAGGTTCTCTCGCCGGCCCGTGCTGAAGTTGTCGAGCACACGGACGCGGTCTCCGCGCTCGAGCAGCGCGGCAACCAGGTGTGACCCGATGAACCCCGCCCCACCGGTAACCAGGAAGTTCGCCATCCGGGAAGTCCTTTCGTGGTACGGATTCGTTCCTATTCGCCCGGCGCGTTGGCGCCATTCGGCTCGGCAGTGTCGGCGATTCGTCCGCGTGCGTCAACTTCGCAGCCCGGCACGGCGGCCTCAGAGCAGGCCCAGCAGATGGCCGATGCGCTCGCGGTCATGAAGCAGCCGCTCGACCTCGCGGATATCGGCGTCGCGGCCGCGTTTCGGCCACAACCCATCCCGCAGCAGACGCTCGGTTCCCTGCGTGCTCCACCACGATTCCATGGCCGCGAAGCGTTCCGGCGGCCAGGGATCGGTGCCGTCGAAGACGACGCCGACCATCTGCGCGGTCGGGATGAGATACTGGCGGAGCCGCTCCCTCACAAACGCGCGGAACTCGTCCGTGCCGGCCTGGCCGAGGGCCAGCAGTTCGCTGACGCCGGCCGGCCGAAACCACTCCGTCCGCGCCATCGCGGCGCCGGCGACGCGATACGGCCTGCCCGAGCGGCTGCATTCGTCGACGAAGGCTACGGCCCAGGGCGTGGGACCGCAGAGGCGTGCAAGACTGGCGAGCATCATAGCGGTCGACTCGCCGTCGGGTTGTTCCACGACGGCGCGTCGGATGGATTCGGCGGCCTGCTGATCGCCGAGCTTCATGGCGGCGTAGGCGGCGGCCTGGCGGACATCCGGGTCGGGGTCGGCGGTAATCAGGTTGCGGATCGCCGGGATGGCGGCGTAGCCCTCGCGGCCGCCAAGCTCACGAAGGGCGGCACGGCGGACCTGGGGGTTGGGACTCTTGAGGTTGTATACGCGGAGCCAAGTGGGGGCCTGTGTTGCGACGGTCGCGCCTCCGATCAGCAGCAGGGCGGCGACCACGACGCGGGCGTACATCGGCACACGGCGATCTGACGACTCCTTGTGTTCGGTCTGTTGCACGGCGGCATTGTATCCGCCGCCGCGCGGCGTCAACAACCGTGTTCGCGAGGAGACGGCGGGCCGGCGGTTCGGGAGTTCTTGCGGGTCCCGTCGATCACGGCACGGGTGTCGGTCATCGCGTGTGGCACGGGGGCCGATCCGATTCAGGGCGCCTTGCGAAGGTCGTCCAGCAGCCGTTCGATCGTGAGAGCGATTCTGTCAGGGGTCTCGTACGTGTTGTCGGCGATCATCCTGCGGATCGCGGCGGTCTTCGGCTCGCCGGGCCCGGGGTACGGTTCCGCCGGATCCGTCGGGTGGTGTGCCTCGAGCCTCTGAAGCCATTTCGGTCGTCTTGTCCGTAAGACCGTTTCCATCGCAGCACCTCCTGCGCCGCTTCGCCCGACCGGACCGCCTCCCGGCGGCTCTGCATGCAGTATCGTCCGGAACGGGCGGCGGGGCCCCCAGGTGAATACAGGGGTTTTGCAGTTTTCCCGGGGCCGGGTCATGGCAGGGACGGATCCGCCGCTGCACGACCGGTTCGGGACGCATGGGGGGCAGTTCGGGGAAGGGCTTGCCCGCATCGCGGACTTGGGCTAAAGGTGGATGAGGGTGTTTCGCGTCTGCAGAACCTGCGAAGGAGACATGTCATGCCAGCACGAATCAGCAAGGTGGACGTCTGGGCAGGGGAGATCGCGGATCGGGCCGGCGGCCTCGCGGAGAAGCTCGAGGCCCTCGCGACGGCCGGGGCGAGCCTGGAGTTCGTGGTCGCCCGTCGGGCCCCGGACAGGCCGGGCACGGGTGTCGTCTTTCTGGCGCCGGTCAAGGGCGCCCGGCAGACGAAGGCGGCGGTGGCGGCCGGGCTGAGCAAGGCATCCAGCATGCACTCGCTGCGCCTCGAAGCTCCCGATAGACCGGGGCTGGGTGCTCGGATTACGCGGGCCGTGGCGGAGGCCGGCGTGAGCATGCGCGGGCTTTCGGCTGCGGCACTGGGGCGACAATGCGTCGTGTATTTCGCTTTCGACAGCGAAGAAGATGCACGGAAGGCCGCCAAGGCGATCAAGAAAGCCTTGGGCGGAAAGTAGGGCCCGGTGGTGTTGTTGCCCGTCCGGTGTCCGTACGCGGCTGCGTTGAACCGGATGCGGAAGCCCTTCGTGTTGTGTGTGTGTTCCATCCGCACGGCGGAGCCTGTGTGGCCGGAGGTTCTCGCTCCATGATTTCCGCCTCCGCTTCGAATGGGATTGCGCGCGGAGTCGCGCGAACGACAATCCGGCGGGTGAGACGGGGTCCGATTCTGCGTTGTGTCCGGCAGGCCGCCCGGGTAGAATAAGCGGGGTCGGCAGATCCCGGCGAGTGTCTTATGCGGCGGACCGGAGTAGTATGGGACGAGCGATTTCTCCTGCACGATACCGGTCCGGGTCATCCCGAGAGAGCCGCCCGCCTTCGCGCGATCCTCGACGGCCTGTCCAGGTCTGACGTAAACGATCACATAACTCGCATCCCGGGCGAGCCGGTGGATACGGAATGGATCGCGGAAGTCCACGACGTGGAGTACATCGATCGCGTCCGCGAGGCCTGTGAGCGGGGCGAGGGATGGATCGATGTCCGGGAAACCACCATTTGCCGCGAGAGCTACGAGATCGCCTGCCTGGCGGCAGGGGGGTGCCTCTCGGCCGTCGATGCGGTGATGGCGGGCCGGCTCGACAACGCGTACTGTCCCGTGCGCCCCCCGGGTCATCACGCCGAGCGCAACCGGGCGATGGGCTTCTGCCTGTTCAACAATGCCGCTATCGCCGCCTGCTACCTTCGGAAACGGCACGGTCTGCAGCGGATTCTGATCCTCGATTGGGACGTTCATCACGGAAACGGCACCCAGCACACGTTCGAGGCCGATCCCGGGGTGTTCTTCTGCAGTATTCACGAGGACCCGCGCTATCGTTTCCCCGGCACGGGCTGGGCGTATGAAACCGGCTCGGGTCCCGGCCTCGGCACGACGCTCAACCTGCCGATGCTGCCGCACGCGACGGACAGCGACGTTCGGTCGGCTTACGAGGAGTCCTTCGTTCCTGCGGCCCGCGCGTTTGCACCGGAGTTCATTCTTGCCTCGGTGGGCTTCGACGCCCACGTGGACGATCCCCTTGCCACCCTGGACCTGACCGACGCCGGCTTCGAATGGCTCATCCGCCGTACGCTGGCCCTGGCAGACGAGCTTTGCGGCGGCCGCCTCGTCACCATCCTCGAAGGCGGCTACAACCTCGACGTTCTGGGCGCCGGTTCGGTCACGCACGTCCGGGCGCTGCTCGGGTTGCACGCCGACGGGGCGTCGGACGGGATGGCGGCGCCGGCGGAGGAGTCGATCAGCGAGCTTCGCCGCGCCGCGGGGCGGGCGGACGGCGATGTCCTCTTCTGGTGGTGATACGCCGTCCGTGCGCGGCGGGGAGATGGGGAGGCGGAGCATGTCGGGCGGAGTGGTGGCGGTAATCGGTGCTTCATCGGATCGCAGAAAGTACGGCAACAAGGCCGTGCGCGCGTACAAGCGTCAAGGCTGGAAGGTGTACCCCGTGCATCCCACGGCCCGGGAGATCGAGGGACTGCCGGCGGTTCGGTCGATCGCGGAGATTCGTGAGCACGTGCATCGCGCGACGCTTTACCTGCCGCCCTCTGCGGGCATGGCGGTCCTGGAGGACATCGCCGGCAAGGGCGTGGATGAGTTCTTCGTGAATCCGGGCGCCGAGAGCGAGGAGCTGCTCGCACGTGCCCGATCCCTCGGCCTCAATCCAATCGTGGCGTGCAGCATCCTGGATATCGGGCTGGCCCCGGGCGAACTGTAGCCCGCGGGCGGGCTCGGTGGGGCGGGCGTCGGCTGCCGCTGAATCCCCCCCGGGTCAATGCAACCGACGTATCCGATCTCGCGTATAACACGCCGGAGAACCGTTGCCGCCGTTCCCCGCCGTTGCAGGAGACACGCCATGAGGAGACCGATCATTGCAGGTTGTGTTTGCGCGCCGGCATTGCTGATCCTTTGCTCGGCCGTTTGGGCCGAGCCGCCCAGCCCGCCCCCGCCGCCACCGCCTGTTCCCCGGCCGGCCGGTATTCGAGGCGAGCCGAAGCCCGCAGACGCGTCGCAATCGACGCGAGTCCGTCTGGACATCTTCACCGTACAACTTTCCCCCGAGCAGGGCGTGGACTTCTCGTTGGACGCCGTCAGGCCGGGCGCATCGAGCACGAAGGAGCTGCTGTTCGAACTTGGCAAGCAGGGCAAGGCGGCCCTGTCATACCGGTTCGATGAGCGAATCGACCTCACGCAACAGACCCGCCTGACGACGGGCGAGCGGGTTCCGATTACGCAAAGCGTCAGCGTCGGGTCGGGCGGCAAGACCTCGCCGTCGGTGTCCTACGAGAAGGTCGGCTGCATCGTGGACCTGAAAGGCCGCTGGGAGGCCTCGCCCGGCGCGAAGCCGATCGCGCAGGTGTCTTTGCGGCTCAACATCTCGGACGTGAGTTCCTCGAGCATCACGGTTGCCGACGAGCTGCGGTTGCCGATGTTCTCCGAGCTGAGCATCGATCGGGATCTCTGGGCCCGCAGCGGCGAGCCGCTTCTTACGGCCGTGGTCCGCGCCCGCAAGTCTCCGAAGAATGAGGTCGAGGGCTACTCCGCCTGCGTCGTGCGGCTGCAGTTGGACCGGCTCGAGGCAAAGGACTGACGGACGGCTTCGACTCGTCTGGAGGCGGCAGGCGGTACGTTGCTCAGGGCCGGCTCGTGGGCGCGGGCACCCAGTCCGCCGCCACGGGCCGGCTTTCGTCCACGTCGCGCAGCTCGATGTTGTTGTACTTCAGCAGCGTGCCTTTCTTCTGCTCGAGGGTGGCGATGGACACGTTGTAATTGGCCAGCGTGTTGGCCAGACTGTCGCGGGCCGACGCGAGGGATTCCGTGGCGTTGAGCTCGACTTCGAGGTTCGCCGGATCCTTGGCAAGCTGCCGGGCGATCGTGGCGCGGAGCTGGTCCTCGCTGGCCTGCGCGGAACGCAGCGTGGAGGGGATCTGTTCGTAGGCCACGCGGACGTCGCGGATGGCCCGGTGGACCTCGTTGATGATCTGTTCGATCTGCGCCCGCTGCTGGGCGATCGCCTGGGCCTGCTGCAGCCGCGCCCGTCGGACGGCCGCTTCCGGGCCCCGGTTGCCGATCGGCCACTCGAACTCGATCCCGACGTAGTACTCGTTGTAGTCGTTTCGGGCGAGCTGCCGGAAGGCGTTGTTCAGATTGCTGCCGAGCCCGTCGACGAAGAAGCGGAACAACACGTCGAACCGCGGCAGGGCCTGGTTCTTGGCGGCGCCGATGGCGACGCGTGCCTTCTCGATCTGCAGCGCGGCCTGTTTGAGCTCCGGCCGGAAGTCGAGGGCCGCCTGCACCTCGCCCAGGCGGTCCAGCAGGACGGGCTCGAGCGTGAAATCATCGGTGGGGACGATTTCCACGTCCACGGCCATGTTCAGGTCCGGATCGTTCATCAGCGCCTTGAGCGTGTCCTCCGCGTTGCGGACATTCGCCTTGCGCGAGACGAATTCGGCCTCGCGCAGCTCCAGGCGGCTGCGGATCTGCCCGAGCTGGATCAGGTACGTGTCGAAGCCCTTGCGGTTTTCCACGATGTTGTAGATGGTATCGAACGCGGCCAGGAGCCTCGCCGAGATGACCACGGCGGCGCGGGCCTGTTTGAGCTGCCAGTACGCGCGTTCGACGTTGAGCAGCGTCTCCTGCAGATTGCGGCTGAATTCCTGGAGGCTGATCCGCCGGTCGAGTTTGCTGAGTTCGATCTGGGAGCGGTTGTAGTCCAGCCCGAAGCCCCGCAGGAACGGCTGCCGCATCTCGAAGATGAGCTGGTTGAAGTACGCCGGGTTCAACGTCTGAAACACGAGGTCCGTGTACGTGCGCGTGGCGGCGTAGCTGGCCTGAACCTGCGTGCCCGTGGAGAGGAGCTTGCGGACCCCCGTATTGAAGACGCGCGTGTCGCTGAAGGTGCCCTGCAGTTGCGAGCTGCTGGGCCGGTCCTGGTTGTTGTAGTTCCAGTTGAGGAAGTATACGGCGTCGAACTGGGCCTCCGCCTCCACGACGCGTGTGGTCTCGATGGCCGGGTTGTATCCGCTCGCGCGCACGGCATAGCTGTTTCGCAGCGTGGCATGGATGCAGTCCTTCAGCGAGAGCCGCACCTGCCGCGGGAGTCGGTTGCTCTCAATGCGCCGCGCCCGGTTCTCGTAAAGGGCTTTCCACTGGGGCTGCGTCGTGGCGATGATCCGGGGCAGCCGCTCCAGCTCCTCTTCCGGGTCGGGGATCTGGTCGGTGATCGCCTGGCGGCTTGCCTTCAGGTCCGGCGGGGCCGCAACGGCGGGGCCGACGGGCTCCGTAGGTTCCGGGCCGTCGATCCTGGGCATGTCCTGCGGATCCTGGACCAGTCGGGGGCCGTAGACCCGCGGGGCCTGCGACGGGCCCGCGGCGACGTTGTCCGCCTGCCGCGCCGGCGCCTGGCAGCCGGCCGCGACGAGCAGACAGATCGCGAGACTCGTACGTTTGACCGCTAGCGAGACATGGAATCGGCGCATCAGGACTCCTCGGTAGGCGCTCCGCAGCCGTCATGACCGCTCTTCGACAGCCGTCCTCGCCTGGGACCGCGGTAAACCGGAGATTGTATGACCGGGCGCCGGGCTGTCAATCACGTCGTCGCCCGGTTTCTCGCCGCGTGGCCCGCTTCGCGCTGTGCGCTGGTGTTGGCCGCCGTGTCTCATTCGGCTAACATAGTCCGCCCGCCCGTTTCAGAGGGGCGGGTAAGGCGGATCGGTGCAGGCGCTGTCGGCCTATTATCGATACTGTCCGGGTGAGGAGCAGGCGAAGCTCTCGGACGCCGTCTGCCGGGGCCGGCGCCGCGCGAACTTCCCCAAGTGCAAGGGATGCCAGTTCAACGACGACGAGAAGGCCGCCGGCGGGTCGTCCTCCGGCCGGTCGGCACAGCGAAACAGGGACAAAACAGACATGCTTGAGAAGGTGTTCAAGGCGTACGACGTACGGGCCACGTTCCCCGACCCGCTCAATGCGGAGGTTGCATGGCGGATTGGTGCGGCGACCGCCCAGTTTCTTCGCAGCCAGCTTCGGCCGACCGAACACGCGGCGGGCGCCACGTCCGCCATCGCAGTCGGCCGCGACATGCGCAAGAGCAGCCCTGAACTGCAGACGGCATTCATGGACGGTGCCCGTTCCACGGGGATGAAGATCGTGGACATCGGCATGATCGACACGTCGCAGATCTACTTTGCGGTAAACTACCTGCGAACGATCGGCGGCGTACAGACCACGGCCAGCCACAACCCGGCGAACTACAACGGGTTCAAGATCTGCGGCAAGCGCGGCAAGCCGGTGGGTGCCGATACCGGGCTCGGGGAGATCTGCAAGATCGCCAAGGGGCTTTCCCCCGGGCCGGGCACCGGCCAGGGCCCGTTCGAGCAACAGGACCTTGCCGTGCCGTACAAGCAGTTCGTTCGGCAGTATCTCCGTTCGCCGCGGAAGATGAAGGTCGTGGTGGACGCCTCGAACGGTATGGCGGGGCGATGGTTCCCGATCCTCTTCGGCGACGTGGAGGAGATCGAGATCCATTCGCTCAACTTCGAGCACAACGGCGAGTTCGTGCATGACCCGAACCCGCTGATCGAGGCCAACCTCGCCCAGCTTCGAGACAAGGTGCGGCGGACCGGTGCGGACTTCGGCGTGTGCTTTGACGGCGACGCCGACCGCCTCATGCTCGTGGACGAGCGCGCCCAGATCGTCCGGTGCGACATCCTCACGGCCCTGCTGGCGGAGAGCTTCCTGAAGCAGCGGCCGGGTTCGACGATCGTGTACGATCTTCGCTCGAGCCGGATCGTGCCCGAGGTCATCCGCAAGGCCGGCGGCGTTCCGCGTCGCGAGCGGGTCGGGCACGCGTTCATGAAGAAGGCCCTCGCCGACTCGCAGGGCGTTTTTGGCGGCGAGCTTTCCGGGCACTTCTACTTCAAGGACAACTGGTACTGCGACAGCGGGATGCTGGCCTTCGTCCACGTGGTGAACCTGCTCTCGACCAGCGGCCGGCCGCTGGGCGAACTGGTCGCCCCGCTGCTTCGCTACGCGACCTCCGGGGAGCGCAACTTCGAGAACGAGAACAAGGACGCCGTCATCAGGGAGCTGGCGCGCATTTACTCCGATGGCCGGGTGGATTTCCTCGACGGCATCACCGTCCAGTACGATGACTGGTGGTTCAATGTGCGTCCCTCGAACACCGAGCCGCTGCTGCGTCTCAATCTGGAGGCCGACACGCGCGAACGGATGGAGGAGAAGCTCGCGGAAGTCGCGAAGCACCTGGGCAAGCCCGTGGCTCACTGAGTGCGCGGCGGTTTCGCCAGAGGCCGCACTCCACGCGGCGCGGCGGCGATGCGTTGAGGGAACTCGCCGGGGCGGGGTTGTTTTCGGGAGCAACGGAATCGTCGGATGTCACAACTGATTCATCGTCATCTGTCCTGCGGCATCGAGTTTGCCGCCGAGGTTCTGCCCGGCCGCCCGACGGCCGCCCTGGAGATCCGGGTCCTGGCCGGGGCCGCACACGATCCGGCCGACCGGCTCGGTCTGGCCCGCCTGGTGGAGGAGACGCTCGACAAGGGCACGGCCCGTCGCAGCGGCCGCGAGTTGCTCGATGCGTTCGACGCGATCGGGGCGCAGCGGTCCTCCGCCACCGGGCGCGACACGACGGCCTTCGGCTGCGTGTGCCTGCCGGAGTATCTGCCGCAGGCGATCGAGCTGCACGCGGAGATGCTCCGTACCCCGACTTTTCCCGAGGAGGCCTGCCGCGTCGCCATCGAGCTGGCGGTTCAGGAACTTTCGGCGATCGAGGATGATCCGCAGGCCCTCACGGACAAGCTGATGGACCGTCAGGCGTACGGCCCGTTCCTGGGACGCCATCCGCTCGGCGAGAAGGAGACGTTGCAGCGGATTGGCCGAGCGGATATCGCCGAGCACTGGCAGGCGACGTTTTCCGCCGGCCGCCTGCTGGTCGGTGTCGCCGGCCCGGTCGATCCGGAGCGGATCGCCGATTGCCTGGAGGAGTGTTTCGCCGGCTTCGGCCCCCCGAGCCCGAACGGCCGCGAGGCCCCGCCCCTGGTGTTCTCCGCGGTGCGGACGCATCACCCCAAGGAGCTGGCGCAGGAGCACATCGGGATCTGCTATCCGGGTGTGCCCGTCACGCACGCGGACTACCCGGTCGAGCGTGTGCTGATCGGCGTTCTTGCGGGCGGAATGAGCGGGCGGCTCTTCACGGAGGTCCGCGAGAAACAGGGGCTCGTGTACTGGGTAGGGGCGTGGCATGAGCATCCGCGGAACGCCGGAATGATTCATCTCGGCGCCAGCTCCACGCCGGCCAACGCCGACAAGACCTACCGGACGCTCCTGCGCGAGGTGGACCGGCTGTCGGACGACCTTCTGGAATCCGAGGTGGATCGCGCCATCGTGGGCATTGCCGCCCGCACGGAGACCCGCGGCGACATCACCCGCGCGCACTGCTCCGAGCTGGTGGGGGATCTGTTCCACTACGGGTACCCCGTTCCCATGGAGGAGAAGATCGCCAGGGTGGAGGCCGTCACCGTGGACGCGGTCAAACGGTATCTCGCCGCGCATCCGAGAGACAGCCTCAGCGTCGTAACACTGGGTCCGCGCGAGCTGGCGGCCGACTGATTGGGGGTTGCGGGTTTCGGATTGTGGGTTTCCGCGTGTGGGTTCGGCATTGCAGATCTCAAACCGGGCAGATTCGACTTCGGCGGCGGGTTGTCGGGACAACCCGGGCACGCCGGGTACTCTGGAGGTCAAGCGCCCCCCCGGGCCCACGGCATAACGGACCAGGGAAACAGCGGATCAACGGAACAACGGACTGACGGATCAACGGAATAACGAACGCCCATGCCATCCCCTTTCGTCGAAGAACAACTGTCCAACGGCCTGAAGATCGTCATCGAGATCATGCCGCACGTGAAGTCCGCGGCGTGCGGATTCCTCGTCCGTACCGGCGCCCGGGATGAGACGCCCGCGCTGGCCGGCGTCTCCCACTTTCTCGAGCACATGTGTTTCAAGGGAACGCCGCGTCGCACGTGGCGCGACATCAGCGTCGAGTTCGACGAGATGGGCTCGTACTACAACGCCTTCACGAGCAAGAGCCGTACCTTTTATCACGGCTGGGTGCGCGCCGGCGACATCGAACGGCAGGCAGGCCTGCTCGCCGACCTGATGCGGTCCGCCCTTCCGCCGGACGAGTTCGACATGGAGAAGAACGTGATCCTCGAGGAGATCGCCATGTCGAACGATCAGCTCGAACAGCTCGCGTATCACCTTCTTCACGAGAAGGTCTTCGCCGGGGGGCCGATGGCCTGGCCCGTGCTCGGTTACGAGGAGACCGTCGGCAAGCTCACCCGCGAGCAGATGCACGAGTACTTTCTCCGCCGCTACGTCCCGGACAATATGATCTTCATCGCCGCGGGAAACCTCGATGCCTCGCAGACCGTTGCGGCCGTGAAGCGGCTGTGCGGCGACTGGGCGCCCGGCGGTGTCTCGCGGAACGGCGTTCGCACGCCGCCGGCGTTTCACCGCGGCACGGCCGTCCGGCAGGTCGAGCGTTTCAATCAGCAGGCCATTCTGCTGGCCTTTCCGGCGGCCTCCGCGCGCGACGAGCAACAGGAGGAGTCGGCGGCGCTGGCGGCGATTCTGGGGGGCGAGAACTCGCGCTTCTACTGGAACATCGTGCAGACCGGCATCGCGCCCCGCGCGAGCGTCTGGCATGAGGACTACGAGGATTGCGGCCTGATGATCCTCTACGGGATCGGCGATCCGGAGAACGCCGAGAAGCTCGCCGAGGCCATGCAGCGCGAGGCGATCGAGATCACCACGAAGGGTGTCACGGAGCAGGAGGTGCAGCGCGTCCGCAACAAACGGCGGACCCAACTGGCCGCCGAGGCCGAGGCCCCGTATTACCGCCTCCTGCAGATCGTGGACGATGTGGATTACCGCGGCCATCCGCGGACGATCGAGGAACGCCTCGAGCGGGTGAACCGCGTCACGGCCGAGTCGATCGCCGCGTGTCTGAAGCGGTTCCCCATAACGGACAACGGCTACTTCGTCAGCGTGGGCCCGCGCGACTGGCCGCCGGTGTGACGCCCCCGGGCTTACCCACCCGCCCCGACCACGACGCACCCGCTCCCTGCACTGTTATCGCGCGGCGAATGGCGATTGCCAGACGCGGCAGAGGGCCTGTTCGCTCCGCCGATATCCCTCGAAGGACGCCGACGCATCCGTGCTGTAGACGCGGGCCGAGCCGTCCTCGCCGACGAACTCGTACAGCGGAGTGGTTGCGGCCGGTGGGTTCTTCATGTCGGCCGGCAGGGCATAGCACAACGGCGGCTCGCCGCCCTCCTCCGGCCGGGCGGTCGGCGATCCGACCGAGAGGCGCATCCCTCCCGCGGCAAGCGGTACGGCGTACACGGGGATCGTTCCCGGTGCCGCGCGGTCCGGCGCGAAGAACGCGATTCGCCAGTGGGTCGGGTCCGGGTGCGCCGTTCGCCCGGTGGCAAAACGATTCGGCAGCTTGCCGGACGCGACGTTGTAGACGGGCACCGGCAGTGCGAGCCGCGGGTCCGCGAGGTCCAGTTTGTACATGATCTGGTTGTAGTTGTATCGCGGCGTCTGGCACGGGTTGCCGGAAAACGTGTTCGTGTAGGTTCCCTCGAAGAAGATGATGCGCCCGCCGTCCTGGTCGAACTCCGGGTGCTGTTTGGGGTTGTAGAAGTCGTACCGGTCGTGTGTCACGATCTTCCGGGCGTAGACCCACGGCCCCAGCGGCGTGTCGGCCTCCGCGAACCAGATCTCGCCGAGCATGCTCGTGCCCATGACTTCGAGCATGATCGTGATCCAGCGGCGGCGGTATTCGTTCCAGTAGATCGAGCCGCCGTGCGGCCGGATCGCCTTGCCCTGCTCGGCATCGCGGAGATGAAAGAGCAGTTCGCCCGGCTTCACATGGCCGCCCTTGAGGAGCGCCTCCTGGACCTTGGGATCCATCGGCGGGGCGTTCTTTCTCCAGGCGTACCGCAGCCGCCCGTCGGCATCGCGATCAAGCTGCACGGAATCCAGCCGGCTGCCTTCTTTCAGGCATGTGTACGCCTCGTAGTTCGCCAGGTCGCGCATGCGGTCCGGGTCGGGCGGCACGCGAAGCGTCGGAAACGGCGCGGGGAAGTAGACGTATTCCGTGCCCGCCTCGGTGTGCCGGAAGGGGTGTCCGCGCGGCACCATGGGCGAGTTCAGCTCGAATTGCGCCACCTTCTCGAAGACTTCCTTCGCGTCGTTCCACTCGAGCAGCCCGCGCTCGTGGGCCTCCATGTTCGGGTACACCTTCGCATAGCCGGCGACCATGCGCTCCCTGCCGGCCTTGTCCTTGAAGGTTACGAACGCGTCCGCCCAGCAGGGACCTTCGCCCGGCACAGGCGCCATCTGCTTCGTGAAACCGTCCTTGTCCGTGAAGTACGCGAGGTTCACGCCGATATTCGGGTCGAGGCCGCCGCGCCCCGGCAGGAGCGACACGGCCCCCGTCATCTGAAAGTTGCCCAGCGGGTACGACGGTTTGTTCGTATCGCCCCAGAACCAGTAGAGCCGGCCTTTGTAGACGGCGTTCTGCACGCTGTCCTGGCCGAGCACCTTGGCGTTGAGCACGGGCTGCTCGATCGGCGCCCGCTCGCCCAGCAGGACGGTGTCGCGGTAGATGCCGCCGCCGGTGATGCGGTACAAGCGCTCCGCGATGTTGATCCGCTTGATCTTCAGCGTCGCGCTGCCGCCTTCCTTCACATCCAGCGCACGGCCCTGCATGCCGAACCCGTCCTTCGGAAACTCGTACCCGTGGCTGCGGACGAAGAAGAACACGGACTGGCCCATCAGCCCGGGTTCATAAAAGGCGACGATCCCGTTGCTGTCGGTATAGTGCCTGATGTTGTTCGTGGTCTCGAGTTCGACGAGCGGCACGCCCCGCCCCGTCTGCTCGTCCACGACGGTGATGCGGAAGTACTTTTCGCGTGCTTCCGCCGGCTCGGCGAAGAGCCCGGCCGTCAGCGCAATGGCAGCAAGGGTCAGCATCGTCATGTCCTCCCCCGTCGGATTCGCAGTTGCCATCGGCCATATCGCCCCGCCGCCCGGGGCGGATACAGCCATCTCTCAAAACGTCACCGGCAGCCCCGGGAAAGTTCACCAGTGTAAGGATCGCGCGCATGCGGGCAATTCGCAGACGCGGCGAGGGTTCCCGCGTATGCCGCCGGCCACCGACGGGAATCACCGTGCGGATCGAAGCCTCCGACGCGCACACCACGCGGCGGCTTGCCCGCGGGCCGGCTACAAAAAACGCTGCCGCGCTCCGGTCGAGCGATGCAGCGATTGTCGGGGGAAACATGGCACTCGTCGTTGCGAGCGGCGGGTCGGGGCCGCTCGGTGTGCACTTGCGGAAACGCTATGACTTCAGCGCAGCAAGCCAGCGGCGCAGGATGGGGTCGCGGTGCCGACGCGGTTGTCGGCCGCGCAGGCTCTTGCCGTTGAACGTGGCGAGAGGCACGTCGCCGGTGCTCTGATCGCGGAAGTTCCTCACGCACACGCGCGGGCAGGTGCTGTTGAAGCACGCCATCTGCCCGGGCTGGTAGCTGCATTCGCCGGACGTAACGGTGTTCATACGATTACCCTTCTTCGACGCGCGGCACCCGCGTGATTCCTTTCACGGAGATCGACACCGCGCTGTGATCACTTTCACAATAGCCGTTTCTCGCCGCAATGTCCAGCGGTTCTCGTGAACGAATTCACGGATCGGCACGAACGACCATCGCGAAGTCACGCGATGGCGTTATGACGTATCCGTTTTGTAACCCGCTACAGAGACACGGCTTGCGGCGATCGAGTCGCCCGTCGGGACGGCGCATTGTCCGCGAACTATGCCCGAAGATCGTGGTGTCTGAAAAAACACATCCGCCGGTGACCCTGGTCGGCGGCAGGCACCACCAGACGATGATCCGGCTGCGACGCAGCTCGCCGCCCGTGCGGACGGCCGGTGGCAGGGCCGCTTCGACGACGGTAAGGTATGCGGCCTATGTGTCGAGCTTCTCGTGCCGTCTTCACTCTGATGCTGACGATCGTGCCGGCGATACAGGGCGTCGCCGCCGAGCCGGCTGTTGACGTCTCCGGCGCGATCACCGCGTTTCGACCTCCCTGGCTGCCGGCGAAGGGCGAGTTGCCGCGCGTTGTTGTCGTTCTCGCCCCCATCCCCGCGGCGGGCGGCGAACCCGACCGTTGGCGCAACGATGAGGAGAGCCGCATGACGGCGGCATACCTCTATCACCTTATCAAGGCTGCGGGCGGCGAGGCGGTCGTGGCTGAGGCGACGCCCGCGCTGGTAAGCGCGGCAGGGGGGTCCCCCGACGCGGGGCTGGCAATGCTTTGCGGCGCGGTCAGATGTCACATGCTGGTCCGCATCGGCTTCGAGTCTGCCGATCGGCACGCCTCGGGCCGCGACGGCGAGGCTGCCGGCGGCGAGGTCGTTGCGCTGTCGCGTGCGTTGGCTGACTCGCTTGGCCGGGCGGTGGGTTCGCCGGACGCGTCGACGCCCGGGACATTCGTGGAAGCCGTGCCCTCGGCCGACGTCCGCGTTACGGTTTGCCCCGACGCCCATGCGGGAAACAACGACGTGCCCGGACATCGGGCGATGGCGGAGAGGCTCTACAGGGGCATCCTCGCCTTCGTCCGTGCGGCGTATCCGGATCTTGAGGCGGCTCGGCTGAGGCGGTGGCCCGACGCCGGCACGACGAGGCCCGCTCTTCCGCAGATCGACCCCTCGCCCCAGGCCAAGCTGGACAAGGCTGCGCACGCGGTCTGGCCGACGGACAGCCTGCCGATCGAGAAGGCCCCCTGGTTCTGTGCCACATACCGCGCGACCGCCCTGAGCGACCGTACAATCGTGCACTTCGAGCCGCAGGCCGTGGTCGAGGGCGATACGGTCGTATTGCGCGGCACGTCGAACGTTGCCGGACTCTGCGCGAGCATGGAGCAGGCCCTGCGCCTCGTCGGCGTCGCGCGCATTCGAAACGAGATGCGCGTGCTGCCGGACCGCCAACAGCTTGGCGAGAACCTGTTCGGCGTGTGCGTGGCGCCAATGGCGCTCACGTATGCCAGGCCGTTGCCCGTCGCGCCTGTACAGACGCAGCTTCTCTATGGCGAGCCGCTGTTCCTGCTGGATCGCGAGGCGGGGTACTACCTCGTCCAGGCCGGCGACGGGTACTGGGGCTGGGCCCGCGAGGATTCGGTGCGCCCCATGACCCGGGAGCAATTCCGGCGGTACACCGCGCCGGATCAGGCGGTCTTCGTGCAGGATGTGGACCTCGATGGCGTGCGCGTGTATCGCGCCGCGCGGCTGCCGTTCGTGTCCCGCGACGGGGGCATGGTGACGCTGATGCGGCCGGACGGGCGCGAGGTCCGTGTGGCC
The DNA here is from genome assembly GCA_964653435.1 of uncultured Planctomycetales bacterium. Taxonomy (GTDB): domain Bacteria; phylum Planctomycetota; class Phycisphaerae; order UBA1845; family PWPN01; genus CAZMVY01. Next base: position 49,288 of record CAZZFA010000018.1, read on the forward strand.
GCGTCGGCGGTTCGCGTCATCGACGATTCGGCGACCGTGGGCCAACGGCTCCGGACGGCGTTAACGATGCTCTACGTTCCGTACGTCTTCGGCGGCCGTTCGCCGATCGGCCTGGATTGCAGCGGGTTCGTCGGCAGCCTCAGCGAGCAGGCGGACGTGAAGCTCGCCCGCGACGCCGCCCAGCAGTTCGCCGGCGGCCGCCTCGTCGCGACAAGCTGGTATCGCGACGACCTGCGCGCGGGCGACCGGGTCTACTTCATCGACGCCGTCGGGAAGGTCCACCACACCGGCCTGATGATCTCGCCGAGCCACTTTGTTCACTCCTCCGCGCCCTGCGTGCAGATCAGCAGCCTGAAGAAGGGCGATCGGCTCTACGTGGAGGGGTGGGATAAGGAGTTTCTCGCGGCGAAACGGCCGTAAGAGGGCATGCGGCGCCCGCATACAACCCGCCGGGTCCCCGGACGCGAACGCAGGCCGAGCCGAATGCGAAGCACGAGCGGGCGTCCCGATCGAACCGGGACGGTGCATCCTGTCTCGGGTGGCTCGCTCGGGCTTTGCACTCAACGACAGGTCGTGATGATCCGAATGTCACGCTTGCCCGGATGCACCGAGCCGCAGGTGTAAGCGAGGGCGCGCCTCGACACCGTCCGTTTCGCACGCTATCGTAACATTCGCAATGAGTACGGGATCCCCACAACGCCCGGGCATGGACCTTCGCGATTTCCAGCAACTCATCGAGAAGATGTACTCGCACAAAGACCGTCGGCGCGGTTCCGCCGGCACCTTCATCTGGTTCATGGAGGAGGTCGGCGAGCTGGCCGCCGCGATCGGCGAGGGCACGCTGGAGGACAAGAAGGGCGAGTTTGCGGACGTGCTCGCCTGGCTCGCGACGCTCGCGAACGTCGAGGGGGTTGACCTCACCGAGGCGGTTCAGGCAAAGTATGGCACGGGCTGTCCCGGTTGCGGCAAGCTGGTCTGCTCGTGCGATGAGAAGCCGTGACGGGGGGCGGGGGGCAACGGCCCCGTGGCAGGCTCAGCGGGTGGAGGCGCGACGATGACGGCGAAACGGATCGGCAATCGCGTGATGCGAAGCGCTCTGGCGGCGGCCCTGGCGGGAGGGAGCCTCCTCGCGGCCGAGCCGACCGGCTGCGATCGGGCGGTGCAGCGCGAGATGGAGGTCCTCTTCCGCCCTGAGGCAAATGAGACCGAGTTGTACGACAGCTACCTGATGCACCAGTCCTGGGGCCGCGAACTCATCAAGTGGCTCAGTGGGACCTGATCCGGGCCTGTTGTCTGCGTGCGAGGCCTGATGCAGGTGGCGCGCAGTCGGGGGTTCAAGGGGTCATTCGCCACGGATCGGCTGCGTGTCGGCGCGGCGGGCGGGCCTGCCGGCGGGCTTGCCGCCCGTTGCCACGCGTGACAGCACATCCCACAGCGGCGCGAGCGGCATCGTGATCTTCACGGACGCCCGGCCCTCCGCGTTTACCTCCGGCTCGCCGGCGTCCCGCATCCGTCCCTCCAGCTCGGCCAGGTCCGCACCGATCTCCGGGTGAGCCAGGATTACGTCTCGCACCCGCCGGTGGTCGGGGAGGAGGAGTTCGTCGATCTGCATCCACATGTTGCGAACGGCGTCCACGCGGGCCTGCCGAATGACCGCCTCGCGTGCCTGGAGCGGATCAAGCCCGGGCGCGACTTCCGCGCCGGGCGGACTCTGGCCGACGGCCGTGAGCGCCTCCGTCGCCCAGGTGGGGGCCTCGTTGGCCGGCGATCTCCCGGGCCACGCCAGCCTCGGCGGTGGGGGGATGCCGACCCCTTCCACCGCGATGAAGCCGCGGCCCGCCGGGTCCGTCAGCGGAGCGAACTCCGCCTTTGCCGGTCTTGCGGACTCCGGCGTCGCGGCGACGGCCAGCGACAGCACCTCGGTGATTTCCTTGATGGACAGCCGCGCCGGGACGCGGCACACCCCGAACGGTTCATAGATCGGCTTGCCGTCCAGCCGCCGCTTCATCTGCTCGAGGAAGGTGTCCTCGAGGCCTCCATACAGGTCGAACACCTCGCCGAGCGATTCCCCCGATCGCAGTTGCAGTTCCCGGCACCGCGCCCGCATGCGCTCGGCCGCATCCGCTCTCGCGGCGCGGTGGGCCAGATCCATCGCCTCGGGCGGCAGGTGCTCCCAGCCGGCCGGCGCGTCCACCTTTGTAGCGGGGGGCCGGGTGCACTCGGCCGTGCCGCTCGCCGTCAGCCGGCGTGCGCCGGCCTGGAGGCTCCACTGGCGGATCTGCTCGAGCTCCTCGGCCGATGCCAGCGACGCCTGCCGGATCTGCCGGGCCCAGACGCGGGCCATTTCGGCGACGCCCACGGAGATCTCGACACGGCAGACATTCGCGCCGGGCGGCGAAACGACGTGCGTCTGCCGCAGCTCATACGCCGCCCGCCTCAGTGCCAGATCGACGTCCGCGCGGCTGCCGATCCATTGGCCCACGGTGGCCCCGCCGGTCATCGGCAATCGGAGCAGCCGGCTCATCAGTTCCGCAAATGCCGCTGCCGCCGCCGGCCGCGTGCAGAGGTCCGCGGGCTGCGAACTCGGCGCCTCCGCGCCGGCACGGAAAGGTCCGGCGACGGCCACGGCCGTCCCGATCAGTATGGCTGTGCATATCCTCACGTCGGAATCACCATAACACCCAACGCGGACCGGCGGCAAGCGATCCGCCCGCGTCCGTCGCGCGTCGTGGAGTTGGGGTGGCGCGGACACGTGCTTACACCCGCGCCTCGGCCGAACGTGCCACCCGCCTTCCAGGCGCCTCCGGGTTCGCAGGACGGCGCGGTATAATCGGACAGCCGGAAAGCGAGGTGGATCGTGAGTCGAACGGTAGAGGCCATCTACGAGGGCGGCGTGTTCCGCCCGCTGACAGGCGTTCCCGAGGTTCCCGACGGCTCGCGCGTGCTGCTGACCGTGCGCAAACCCGTGGACAAAGACGCCTTAAGAAAGGCCGTGGGGTCGTTGTCGGCCGAGGATGCCGAGGAGATGATGCGGGTCATCCGGGAGGGCCGCCGTGTCGAAGGCGATTGGTGATCTGGCATTGGACACGAACGGCGCGATTGCGTACCTCCAGGGCCATCCGGGGGCCGTGTCGTGGGTTGAGACCGCTGACGCGCTGTTCCTTCCGGTCGTTTGCTATGGCGAACTCCGCTAAGGTGCACTCCACAGCAGCAAGGCCGCCGAGAACATGGCTAAGTTGGGCGCGTTCGCGGACCTGTGTGCCCTCCTTGACGTGACGCGCGATGTTGGCGATCGCTATGCCGAGGTTCGACAGGCTCTCGCGAAGAAGGGGACCCCGATCCCGGAGGCCGATCTCTGGATTGCCGCGATCTGTCTTGAGCACGAATTGGCGGTCCTTTCGGAGGACGCTCACTTTGACCGGGTTCCCGGCTTGACTCGCTACGACTGGACCCGGCCGCGACGGTAGCGGTGGTGCCCTTCACGACCCCCTGCGCAACACGCTGAGGATGCTCGAGTACTGGTCCGTCCACACGCGGACGTCCGCGCGCACCCGCGGCCTTCGCCATCGGCTCATGCCGCCCAGTATGCCGAGATCCGCATCCGTGCGGGCCATGACGACCGCCTCCGCCGGGGTCGCTCCCATGGCCTGCGCGGCCTCGTCGATCTCGCTTTCGCCCTCGCTTCTCGCGCGGCAGGCCCATCCCGCATCCGCGGCCAGCCGCGCCAGCAGCGGCTCCAGGTTCAGATAGCGGTTGGTCATGTGGAACGCCAGGAGCCCGCCTGCCGCCAGCTTCGATCGGTACAGCCGCACGGCCTCGCGGGAGAGCAGGTGCGTCGGGATCGCATCCGAGTTGTACGCGTCGAGCAGTATCAGCCCGAACGCCCCGTCGGGCGCGCCCGCGAGCGTGAGGCGCCCGTCTCCGAGCACGACTTCGTAGCGGCCGCGGCACTTCGCGAGGTACGTGAAGTACGCCGGGTCGGCCGCAATTCGCGCCACCGCCGGGTCGATCTCGTAGAAGGTGAAGTCCTGCCCCGGCTCGGCGTAGCAGGCCGTCGCCCCCACGCCCAGTCCGACGACCGCGACCCGTTGCGCCTGTCCCTTGGCCTGCGCAGCGCGGAAGATATCGCCGATCGGCCCGCTACGGTGGTAATAAGCAAGCGGTTCTTCTGCGTACGCCGGATTGGTCTGCTGGATGCCGTGCACCGTGGTGCCGTGGTAGAACGTTCGCACGCCGCCGTCCGCGCTCGCCACGATCCGCTTGACGCCGAAGAAGTCCCGCTCGATGTGCAGCAACCTTCCTTCGCCCAGCCGCGTGAACACCGCCAGCGACAGCAGCGTCGCCCCATAGCACAGTCCAAACCGCAGCGGCCGCCGACGGACGGCGAGGCTGACTCCCGCCCCGATCACGAACACAGCCGCCAGCGCCGCCCATGTCCCCGCCCACGCGGTGCGGTTCAGCACAAAGACAAGCGCGACGGTGCCTGCGCACAGCACGGCCGGCGTGAGGAAATCGAGGCCGCGTGTCCGCGTGTTCGGCATCTCCACGGCCGGGGGCCGAAGAAGACAGGCCAAAACCAGTGCCAGCGGATACTCGGCGACCGTCGTGAAGATCGACGGGGCGACGATCGCGTTGAACACCCCGCCCAGCACGCCGCCGACGGAGATCCAGAGGTAGTACTCCGTGAGGTGTCCCGGGCCGGGGCGGCTGTCGGCCAGGCGGCCGTGGCACACCATTGCCGCGACGAAGAGCATCACCAGGTGCGCGACGACGGCCTGCCATTCCAGCCCCGGCACCGTTGCGAAGACCAACGGTGCGGACAGGATCGCCACGAATGGCAGCAGCCGCGACGTCTGCCGCGTCGATAACAGCGGCTTGCGGGCGAAGACCATCGCGAACGTCAGCAGGTAGATCGCCAGCGGTACTACCCAGAGCAGCGGCACCGCCGCCAGGTTCGTACTGATATGCGTCGTCACCCCCAGCATCAGGCTCGACGGCGCGAACGCCAGGAGCAGCCATAGCCCTCGCCGACTCGCTGTCAGCGGCTGCCTTCCGCCATCCTCAGCGCGTCCGGCGGGCCTGGGCGGCCTCGCCCGTCCGCCCGATCGCCACAACGCGATCGCGCACGCCCAGACCATGACCACGAGCGCGCCGTACGCCGCCGTCCAGTAGCGCGACTGCTCCGCCAGCGGCAGGTACGGCTCGATCAACACCGGGTAGCTCAGCAACGCGACCATGCTGCCGATGTTGCTGGCCGTGTAGAGGAAGTATGGATCGCCCGCGGCCGGGTGGCCCGTGGCGGCGAACCATCGCTGGAGCAGCGGCGCGCCCGTCGCGACAACGAAGAACGGCAGCCCGACCGAGATCAGCAGCCGTTGCAGGAGCCAGAAGTTGGGGCGATTCAGCGTCGCCGGTCCGGCATCGCCCGCGGCGGCGATCGGCAGCACCGCCAGCGGCACGAGCAGGACGATCGCGTGCACGGCCGCCTGGCGGCGAACGCCGAGCCACGTCGTCGCGGCGTGTGCGTAGGCGTAGCCGGCCAGCAGTGCTGCCTGAAAGAACATCATGCACGTGTTCCACACGGCGGGCGTTCCGCCCAGCGTCGGCAACAGCATCTTGCCGACCATCGGTTGGACCAAAAAGAGCAGCGTCGAGCCGAGGAACAGCGTGGCTGCGTAAAGGACCGTCAAGGCATCACTCCGGCGCCGGCGTGATGCTACGACGAAGCCGCCGCATCGGTCAATCCACCACGGCGGCGATCAGTCTTGCCCCGGCAGGCCAGGCCATTGCGTGCCGATTCCTTGAATGGCTGCCTCGGTCAAGCCGCCGTCGCATCATTTTGACCCCGCCGGTCGGGCCCCTTAGAATCCGGTTGTCCGAGTTGAGCGAACGAATGCTGCCTCGCAAACAGACCCGTCAGGTCCGCGTCGGGAACGTCCTCGTCGGCGGCGGTGCGCCGGTTTCGCTCCAATCGATGACCAATACGCGCACGCGCGACGTGGACGCCACGGTGGCCCAGATCAATCGCCTCGCGGCGGCCGGCTGCGACATCGTCCGCGTGGCCGTGCCCGACAAGGCGGACACGGCGGCATTGCGCGATATCCTCCGGCAGGTGACCGTGCCCATCGTCGCCGACGTGCATTTTCACTACGAACGGGCGCTGGAGGCCGTCGCCGCCGGCGTACACAAGATCCGCCTGAACCCGGGCAACATCAAGGACCGCCACCAGGTGGACCGCGTCATCGCCGCCTGCCGCGATCGCGGCATCCCGATCCGCGTTGGCGTCAACGAAGGCAGCGTCGTCGAGCGTCAGGACAAGGCCCTGCGCGCGGCGGAGAAGGACTCCCTGGCCGCCGACTATCGGGGGCATCTCGTCGATCTGATGCTCCGCAGGCTCGAGGAGTACATCCGCATCTTCGACGAGAACGGCTTTCACGATGTCGTGCTCGCGGCCAAGAGCCACGATGCCGCCGTCGTCGTCGACGCCTGCCGCGCGATCAGTCGGCGGTTCGACTACCCGTTGCATCTGGGCGTCACGCACGCCGGCCCGCCCGAGACCGGCCGCATCCGTTCCGTCGCGGCGCTCGCGGCGCTACTGGCCGAGGGCATCGGCGACACGATTCGTATTTCCTATGCCGCCGATCCGATCCATGAGGTGGAGGACGGCAAGGAACTGCTCTGCAGCCTGGGTTTGCGTCCGCGGGTCGAGCCGGAACTGATCGCCTGCCCGACCTGCGGCCGCATCGAGATCGACCTCATCCGGCTTGTGCAGCAGGTTCGCGAGCGCCTTGCCTCGGTTCGGGCGCCGGTAAAGGTGGCCGTCATGGGCTGTGTGGTGAACGGTCCCGGCGAGGCGGAAGGTGCCGACGTGGCCGTCTTTGCCGGCCGGGGCCGCGGCGTGATCTACGTCCGGGGCGAGCAGAAACGCACCGTCACCGAGGCCGAGATGCTCGACGCCCTCTACGAAGAGGTCGTCGCCTTCGCGCGGCAATCGGCGGCGTGTGCTCCGTGAGCCCGGTCGATCCTGCGTGCCCTCGCGGCAAGCGCGACAGGGGCCGAAGGAGCCTGCGGCGGAACGTCGGGGGCGGCATTCTCGGCGGCCCGGAGGTCTCGTGCGGGGTTTCCGCTGGTCAGCCGCCGGCGATGAACGTCAGCAGCGCCTGCCGGTTCGCCTTCCAGCATTCTGCAGGGCTTGCGTCGCGGGGAAGTTCCAGCGTGATGGTCGGGATCTGCCGGTCGACGCCCGCCCATGTCCCGAAGCTTCCGGGCGTCTCGTAACCGATCGTCGGGCGTGCGGGGTAGCCGTTCCGCGCGGACATGGCCTGCGCAAGTGCCGCGGCGGGGCCGTCGTAGTTGTTGCATTCCCGGCCGCGCTCGATGCTGTGGATCGACAGGATCCGTGCGGGTTCGATCAGGTGCACGGCTACCATGACGGCCTGCGTTTCGGGTTCGCTGCCGGGGGATCGGCCCCGGCTGGCCGGCCGTGCGCGTGACGGGGACCAGTTCGACGCAGCGAAGTTGCGATTGATGTCCACCTGGTTGGCGTTGGTCCGCCTCCGGCGGGACAGTCCGTCCGGGTTGATCACGGGGGCGATGGCGACCTGCCGCCCGGCGCAGAGGGCCGGCTCGTCGCGAAGGCAGGCGAGCAGCGCCTCGGCGAGTTCGCAGCCGGTGGGCTCATTTCCGTGGAAGCCCGCGAAGATCAGGACATGCTCCGTGCCGGTGCCCAGGACGTGCAGCAGGATCGGCCGCCCTTCGACCGACCGGGCCAGCAGCAGCGTTTCTTCGACAAGCGGCGAAGGGCCGCGCGGCGACTCGACGACTCGGGAATCTGCTGAATCGGAATCGTCGCGTTGCAGGGCCAACGTGCATCCTGCCTGCCAACGCGCAGACGGCGCATCCGCCGGCGGCGGAATCCTCGCTTCCGGACGGGCGCAGCCGCCGGCGAGCGTGATCGCCAGGATCAGCAGTCTGCCTTCGGCACCCCGGCCGGCGCGACGGGGAGCAGGCTCATTCGACACGCGGCCATGCGACAGGTGCATCATGCGTACCTTCCCGCGCCATCCGTGGCGCCCTGCCTTTGCGCGGGCCTCATTGCGGCGCGTACTCTCCGGCCAGCATCCGGTCGATGAAGGCGGCGACGCCCGCCTCGTCGTTGGTTCCCGTGTAACACTTCGCCGCGCTCTTTACCGCGGGGATGGCGTTGCCCATGGCCACTCCAAGCCCCGCGGATCGGATCATCTCCACGTCGTTGACATCGTCGCCGATCGCCACGACCTCCGACGGGCGGATGCCGCGGTCGTGGGCGAGCTGACGGAGGGCAAACCACTTGTTCACCTGCGGGGCGAAGCACTCCAGGACGTGCAGCCGGTAGTTCGGTGCGAAGATGGCGTTGCACTTCAACTCCGTGGGGGGAAACGCCGCCGTCAGACGCTCCCGTGCGACAGCGGCGTCGGCGGGGTCGACGATCACCCCGATGCGAAGCGGTTCGGGCGCGTCGTCGGGCCAGCGATCCACGCGGGTGACCTTCGTCGGCGCGAGGTCCAGCCATCGCTCATACTCTTGCGCATGGCGCCGGCCGCGGACGAGGTAGTAATCCACGCCGGTCTCCGTCCGGTCGTGCAGCACCAGGGCCGGCTCATCCTGCGCTGCGAAGAACTCCAGCAGACGCCGGGCGGTATGCCGCGGAATGGGCCAGCGGTGAATCGTGCGCCCGCTCTGCGCGTCGCAGAGCAGCGCCCCGAATACGCAGACCGCCGCGTCGAGATCAAGGCCGATCGCCTCGATGACGGGCCGGGTCTCCGTGTAGCACCGCCCCGTGCACAGGCAGACGGTCAGGCCCGCCTCGTGCGCCCGGTGCAGCGCCTCGCGATTGGCCGGGGGAAGAGAGTTCGCCGAGTTCAACAATGTGCCGTCAACATCGACGGCCAGCAGACGGTACGCACAGCGCATGGACGGGGACGATAGCGGCGGCTTCGATGTCCGGCAAGGGGATCGTCGCAGCGCCCGGTGCGGGCGGGCATCTGTCGGAGCCGTGCGCGTGGGGGCGAGACGATCGCTCACCGGCGTACGACATACCGACGCGCTTCGCCGGGACGCGATCCGGGTCGTTCCGCGTTATGCGACGTTTGGGGGAAGGTCCGCGAAAACCGCGCACGCGCGGACGCGCCGGCGAGCCTCGGCCGGGCGTCTGCGTTCGTCAGGCCGTGCGGTTATCGGCGTCGGCCGCGCGCCGGACACAAACGATCATGTGCTTGACCGGGCGAGCCGATGTCCTACACTAGCCACACGGGAATCCTTGGCGCGAACGCCGGCGGCACATTGCGATCAGGATCGAGATCATGAGCAGCGCAAAGCAGCGCGGACGGGCGGTGGGTGTGTGCCTCGCGTGGGTTATGGCCGGCGCACTGGTCGGCTGCGGACCGGATCCCCGGGATCGGTTCGGCCGGACCTACTACATCGATGGTGCGGGCAACTGGGGTTTCGGTGTGGCGGAGATGCAGGAAGGTCTCCGGGCGGCCGGATATCCGGGCAACATCGTGAACTGGCGGTGGTCGCCGACGCTCAATCCGGCGCTGGATCAGACGGTCGGCCGCCCCGTGGCGCGCGCCAGCGGCGCGCGTCTCGGCGAGGAGATCACGGCGTACCGCAAGGACTATCCCCAGGCGCAGGTCAATATCATCGCGCTGTCGGCCGGGACCGGCGTGGCGGTGTGGGCGTGCGAGAACGTCAAGCCCCCTGCGACGGTCCACAACGTTATCCTGCTCGGCTCAAGCCTTTCGTCCCGGTACGACATGCACAAGGCGATGAAGAACATCGACGGAAAGGTGTACGTCTATTACTCCCGCAGCGATCCGATCCTCGACGGTCCGGTGCGAACGCTGGGCACGATCGACGGGACATTCGACGATTCGGCGGGTCTGGTGGGCCTGCGCGTTTCGCCCGACCTGCGGGATCGGGTCGTCAACATACCCTGGTCGTCGAAGTATGAACGGTATGGCTGGACCGGCTCGCATACGGACTGCACAAGCGAGCCGTTCGTCCGCATGGTCCTCTCGAAGCACATCGTGGAAGGCGCTCCGTCGCGGGCCACTCCGGCCGTCGCGTTCGGGCGGGCCGGCGGGCTCGATGCGGGGCCGGTCGCTCGCACGCGATAGGCGGTTTCCGGGCCGGGCGCATCGCGGAGTTGCGCCGCCGGTGCGTCGTTCAGCCCGCGGCGCCCACAAGGATCGCCCAGACAAGGAATACGTACACCACGAGCAGCCAGACGAACGGCCCGCCCCGGTCGCGGAGGTAGAACTGGAGGAGCAGCAGCCCCGCCGTGACCGTTGCCGAGCCATACCATCGCGGCGAGACATAGACGCGAAAGTCATACAGCACGCCGACGAACGCGAACCCGACCATCGCGATCAGGCCCGCCACCGACAGCACGACGTACTGCCACAGGGGTCGCCGGTACGCGAAGTGAAACTCCCACGTGCTCTTGATGTTCGCGTGAAAGGTCTCAAGCGGGTCGAAGGGCGTTCCGCACTCCGGGCAGACGCGATTGACCAGGCCCGTGAGCAGATACCCGCACTGTACGCAGCGGAGATTGAGCGCGGCCGGGATCGGCTGACCATCCCCTGGCATCGGAGGCGTGATCGTCGGAATCGGCATGGTTTGTTTCGCCGGGCCTCGGGGCGCAGTGGCCAACCTACCGTGCGGTCGGCGGCGTTTCAATCGGGACTCGCGGCGAGGGATTCTCCGTGAGGTTGACGCCCGCATCCGTTCGGATAACTTATTGTGTTTTCGGATGATCCGGATGGACGGTACGCGATTCGCATTCAGCCAGAAGTCCCGGCGCACGCTTGCGCCGCCGATCAGCTACCTCATGGCCGAGGGGGTTACGAACCCGAACCTGATCAGCCTCGCGGCGGGACTTGTGGACTACGACTCCCTGCCGGTGCGTTGCGTGCGGGAGGCGATGACCCGTCTGCTCGGGGACGAGACGGCCGGGCGCACGGCCCTCCAGTACGGCACGACGTCGGGGCTTGCCGAGCTTCGCGAGGCCGTCCTGGCGCACCTGGAGCGGCTCGAATCGCGATCGCGGGCGGCGATGAACCTTACGGCGGACCATGTGGTGGTGACCACGGGCTCGCAACAGATGCTGTACCTGCTTACGGAACTGCTCGTGGACCCCGGCGATATCGTGATCACGGCGGCGCCGTCGTACTTTGTGTACGCGGGGGTGCTGGAAGCGGCCGGTGCGCGCGTGCTCACGGTTCCGGCCGACGACGGCGGGATGCGAACCGACGCGCTCGCTGCGCTGCTCGAACGGTGTCGGGCGAACGGCGAGCTGGGCCGCGTGAAGCTGATTTACGTCGTGTCGTATTTCGACAACCCCACGGGGGTGAGCGTTGCGGCCTCGCGGAGGCCCGAGTTCGTGCAACTCGCGCGAACCTACAGCACGGATCATCGGATTCTCGTGATCGAGGACGCGGCGTACCGCGAACTGCGGTACGAGGGCGACGACGAGCCGTGCATCAAGGCGTTCGATACGCGAAACGAGTTCGTGGCCCTGACGATGACGTTCAGCAAGCCTCTGGCCGCCGGTCTGAAGACGGGTTACTCCTTCCTGCCCGCCGAGCTGGTCGGCCCCGTGCTGGACCAGAAGGGCAATCACGACTTCGGCTCGGCCAACCTGATTCAACATCTGTTGTGCGACCTGCTGAGACGGGGCGAGTACGACGCCCACGTCCGCGAGCTTCGCCGCACCTATCGGGCCAAGCGCGACGCGGCGCTGGCAGCGCTGGATCGCGAGCTGGGCGGGACGGCGGGGGTGCGCTGGACGCGGCCGCGGGGCGGATTGTACATCTGGCTTACGCTGCCGGAGGATGTGGACACGGGCCGCGGGGGCGAACTGTTCCGGCGGTGCCTGGAGGCCGGCGTGCTGTACGTGCCGGGGGAGTACTGTTTCGTGCGGCAGCCGGGCGAGGCGGTTCCGCGGAATCACCTGCGGCTGAGTTTCGGCGTGGCCCGCCCCGATCAGATCGAGGAGGGCGTGCGTCGGCTGGCCCGCTGCGTGCGGCGGCAGGTGACGTCGGCCCGCGGCATCGGGGCGGTACACTCGGCGAAGGCGGTCTGATGCTTCTGCTTCAACGGTACATCGCGCGCGAGCTGATCAAGACGTTCCTGCTCACGGCGCTCGGGCTTACGCTGGTGTTCAGCCTGGGCGGCGGCGTGCTCAACATGATCCGCGTGGAGGTGCTCACCGCCGTGCAGCTCGGGAGCATCCTCCTGCGCGTCGTGCCCGTCGCGACGACGCTCACGCTGCCCGTCGCGGCGCTTTTCAGCACGGCCATGGTGTACGGCCGGCTCAGCTACGACAACGAGTTCAACGCGTGTCGCGCGAGCGGTATCAACATTCACCGGCTCCAGGCGCCGGCGATTGCCCTGGGGCTGTTCGTCGCGGCGTTTACGTTCTACTTCAGCAACTACGTGATCCCGCGTTTCGTCGAGGGCCTCGAGCAGCTCGTGCGGAGCGATCCGCAGAAGGTTGTCGCCCAGATGCTGGCTACCCGCGGGTACCTCGAGGTGCAGAAGAAGTACATCATTCACGCCGATTCGTTCCGTGAGTACGAGACGCCGGAGGCGGCCGGCCGGCCGGAGTCGGAACGCGACCGCTTCGTGCAGTTGCTGGGGGCTACGTTCATCGAGCTGGACCGGGGCGAGCTCATCCGGTACGGCACGACCCCCGAGGTGACGATCCAGTTCACGGCGGCGACGCCGCAGCACGACCCTACCGTGGTCGCGAAGATGCGGGACGTGCGGCTGTTCGATCAACAGCGCCGGCAGTTTTACGCGCTCGGGGAACAACGGCTGGGGCCGGTGCCGATTCCGTGGAAGTTTCCGCGCAAGAACAAGTACATGAACCTGCCCGAGCTGCTGTATTACCGGCAGCATGCCTGGGAGCTGCCGGAGGTGCAGGACAACCTTCCGAAGCTCCGCGGCCTGATCCACGAGTTCCTCTTTTACCAGACGCTTACGGCCGCCCTCACCGGCCCGGAGCGGAAATACCGCTTCGGCACGCCGCAGCGCGGGTACGAAATCACCGCGGCGGCGGTCCCGGTCGATCCCGACTCGGGCCATCCGCGTCTCGACAAGCCCGTCGTCCGGCAGTGGTGGGACGGCATCCGGCGCACGTTCAAGGCCGGCAGCGGCGATGTCGTGATCGAACGGACGTTCGGTGAGGATGTGCCCTTCGTCTACATCAAACTGGGCAACGACGTGTCCTGTACGGATGACGTGGATCCGGGCAAGGTGATCCGGCGGATCCGCGTGGAGCTGGAGGCGGTTCCCATGCCGGCGGAGGTGGTGAACCGTGCGGCGGCGATTTCCGAGGCCGATCTCCTCGACTACCGCAAGCCGCTCGGGCTTTCGCCGCGTATCGACAACGCCCGTCGGAGCATTTTCGAAGGGGAGCAGGCGCTGGTCCGCCGGCTTACCTGCGAGATCCACTCCCGCGGCGCGTTCAGCGCGGGCGTGCTCGTGCTGGTGGTCCTGGGGGCGGCGCTGGGGATCATCTTCCGGGGCGGGCAGATGCTCACGGCGTTCGTCATCAGCTTTCTGCCCGGCCTTTTCACGACGGTGATGAACATCATGGGCCGCCAGCTTTCCGAGCGGGACAATACCGCCCTGGCGGGGCTGGCCGTGATGTGGGCGGGGATCGCGATTGTGGCGCTGGTCGATGGGATCGTACTGACCCGGTTCTTGCGGCGATAGGAGCGCGCGGCGCGTGTTCAAGACCGTCGATCGATATCTCCTCCGCTCGTTCGTGGCGAACTACCTGCTGTCGCTGTTCGTGATGATCAGCCTGTACGTCTCGCTGGACCTGTTCGTCAACCTGGACGAGTTCACGGAGGAATCGTCCACGCTGCCGGTCGTGCTCGGGCACATCGCCAGCTTCTACGGGTACAACCTCTTCCTGTACTTCTCGCAGCTTTCCGGCGTGATTACGTTGTTTGCCGCCGCCCTCACGCTCGCCCGGATGCAGCGCTCCAACGAGATGACCGCGCTGTTGTCCAGCGGGTGCAGCATGTACCGGATCGCCGCGCCGGTGATCGTCGCCGGGCTTTTCATGAACGTCCTGTGGATCGCGGATCAGGAGGTGGTCCTGCCCCGCGTGGCATACAAGCTTGCCCGGCCGCGCGACGACGTTGAGGGCCGTCGCGTTTACGGGGTGTGGTGTCTGAAGGACGGTCCCAGTCGGCTTCTTTCGGCGGTGCGGTTCTACCCGGCCAACCGCCGCCTCGGCCGCATGATGGTCATCGAACGCGATCAGCGCGGGATGCTCGAGGGCGTCATCACGGCCGACCTTGCGGAGTGGGACGCCGGCCGGGGCGGGTGGGTCCTCTCCCGGGGGATGCGAATCCAGCGCGTTGCCGAGACGATGGACCTGGCCAGCCCGGACGAAGGCGTCCGCCGCGAGCCGCTGGCCTTCTACCGGAGCGAGCTGAACCCGGAGGAGATCGTTCTGCGGCAATCCGCCCAGTGGATGAGCTTCCTCAGTCTCCGTGAGCTCGGCGAACTGCAGCGCCGCCACGTCGTCTCCGCAGGGCAGGTCGCTCAGATCCGCCATACGCGGTTCACGCAGCCCATCAACAACGTGCTGCTGCTGCTGCTGGGAATCGTGTTCTTCCTGCGGCGGGAGCCGGGCAGCGTGATCGTTCAGGGCGGCAAGGCGCTCGCGGTGTGCGCGAGCTGCTTCGTGATCGGGTTCATCGGCGTCCACCTCATCGGCGCGATCGATATGACGTTGCCCCTGCCGCTGATCGGCTCCGTGCAGATTCCTCCCGCGTTGCCGGCCTGGTTCCCCGTGATCGTGTTCTCCCCGGTGTGCGTGCTCCTGCTCGACAGCGTGAAGACCTGAGAAAGCGCGGCGACGGCGGGCCCGTCCGGGAGGGACGGCTGAGTCGGGCGCATCAATCTCAATCGTCCCTCCGGGACCCAGCGATGAATCGCTGGGCTATTGTCGAATGTCCCTACGGGACGGGGTTTTGCGTCGGTCCGAATCGCAACAGCAATGATGCGATGGCCTCCCGAGATGTCGGTAAACCAGAGGGATGGAGTCTTCCGTCGCCGCTTCTGCGCGCCTTGCGCGCATGGATCGCGGTGCGGCGGTAGCGCCACCCGTCATTCTGAGGAGCGCAGCGACGAAGAATCCGGCTGATTGGCGCAGGCAAGCCAGATGCTTCGCTTCGCTCAGCATGACGGCCGCTGGCGCGGCCGTGTTCGGTTGCGG
>CAZZFA010000019.1:0-62647 GCA_964653435.1 uncultured Planctomycetales bacterium
TCCGCGGACGCTTTGTCCTGATCGAATCCGGGCACGACGCGGCACAATCGGCGGTGATTGCCCGAACCGATCGCGCTCGGATAATGTCAGGGGCATGAAACGCATGTTGCGGCTTGCACTGGTTGGCGGGGGCATGTTCGGAAGGGACGTTGTCCTGCGTTGCCTGATGGACATTCAGCAGTGCGGCATAACGCCGTATCTGGGCACGGCCGGGCTGGACCGCCACGCGCGCGAACTGGCCGCTGTCGAGTTCCAGGTCGTGGCCGTCGGAACTCGTACGCGCGACAGTGCCGAGTCGTTGGCGAGGGCCTGCGCGCGGCAGGTGCCCGGCGGCCCGCCGGCGGCCTATCACGGCGAGGCGCCCTGGCTGCCGATGCTGGACGAGCAGAGGCCGGACGTTCTGTTCGTTGCCACGCCGGATCATCTGCATGCCGCGCCGATCCTCGCGGCCGTGGAACGCCGCGTTCACGTCGTCGCCGAGAAGCCGCTGACGCTCCGGCTGGACGAGGCCCGGGTGATCGTCGAGCGGAGCCGGGCGCTCGGCGTCGTCGTCGCGGTAGACATGCACAAGCGCTACGACTCCTTCCTGCGGAGCATGTTCGTTGACGTGGTCCCGCAGCTCGGCGATCTCCTGTACGCGCGAGCCGTCCTCGAGGAGCCGCTGGCCGTCTCAACCGAGGTCTTCAAGTGGGCGGCCGACAGCAACCCGTTCAGCTATGTGGGCGTTCACTGGACCGACCTGTTCGGGCATTACCTGCGGGTACGGCCGGTTTCCCTGCACGCCGTCGGGCAGAAGAAGCTGCTGGCCGGCCGGCGCGACGCGGCGCATCCGCACGGCATCGACACGTTCGATGCCATGCAGGTCAGCGTGCAGTATGACAACGGGATGAACGTCCAGTACGTCAACGCGTGGATCAATCCGGCGGACTTTGAAGGCGCGGTGAATCAGGAAGTCGAGATCGTCGGCACGAACGGCCGCGTGTTCGTCGACCAGCAGGACCGCGGCATGCGATCGACGATTACGGGCCGAGGCACGCGGACGCACAATCCGCACTTTCAGGCGGAGGTTCCGCGGGCGGGGCGGGCGGGCGAACGCGCCTGCATCGGCTACTGCAAGGACTCACTGGTGGCGGGGCTGGACGCGGCGGCGCGCGTGGCGCTGGGGCTGGCCGATGCCGCTTCGCTGGCCGGCACCTATCCGGATGCGGAATCCGCCTTGAGCTGCGTGGCCATTCTCGAGGCGGCGGCCCGCACGGCGGCGGCGAATCATGCGTATCTGGCCGCCGGCCGCGGGGCGCCGGTGACGGCGTACTTCGAGGCGGACACGTACAAACTGATCGATCCGCTCGCCTGAAATCGTGGCCGGCGTGGGTCCGCCGCTTCCCGCGCGGTGCGCGATCAGGAGAATGCGGAGCCGGCCGTATGCCGGCGTCACACGACCATACGATGGAGTGCGGGTTTCATGCGATTTGAGTTCGCCACGGCCACGCGGATCGTGTTCGGAAAGGGCGTCCTGCGCGAACTCGGTCCGGCGGCGGCGGACCTGATCGGCGAGGCCGGGTCGCGCCGGGCCCTGGTGGTCACGGGGCGGACGGCCAGGCGAGCGCAACCGGTGCTGGATCTTCTGAGGGCGCAGGATTTTTCCTGCCCCACGCTGAGCGCGGCGGGCGAGCCGACGGTCGATCTCGTCCAGAGAGGCACGCAACAGGCCCGCGAGCAGGGCTGTTCGCTCGTGATCGGCTTCGGCGGCGGCAGCGCGATCGACACCGCAAAGGCGATCGCGGCGATGCTGACCAACCCCGGCGAGGTACTCGATTACCTGGAGGTGATCGGCCGCGGGCGACCGTTGGCCCACGTGCCCGTCCCGTGCATTGCCGTTCCCACTACGGCCGGTACGGGGAGCGAGGCCACGCGAAACGCCGTCCTCGCCTCGCCCGCGCACAAGGTGAAGGTCAGCATGCGCAGCCCGCTCATGCTGCCGCGGCTGGCCCTCGTCGATCCGGAGCTGACACACGACCTGCCGCCGGCCATCACCGCGAGCACGGGCATGGATGCGCTCACGCAGCTTATCGAGCCGTATGTCTCGATCCGCGCGAACCCCATGACCGACGCCGTCTGCCGCGAAGGCATCCGGCGGGCGGCGCGGTCGCTGCCGCGAGCGTATCGCGACGGCCGGGACGCCGCCGCGCGCGAGGACATGTCGATCGCAAGTCTCTTCGGCGGGCTCGCCCTGGCCAATGCCGGGCTCGGCGCCGCACACGGCTTCGCCGGCCCGATCGGTGGCGCGTTCGATGCGCCGCACGGAGCCGTCTGTGCGACGCTGCTGCCGCATGTCATGTCGGTCAACGTGCGGGCCCTGCGCGAACGGGCGCCGACGAGCCCGGCACTGATGCGCTACGCCGAGATCGCCGCAATGCTTACCGGCGATACAGGCGCGACGGCCGAGCGGGGCATCGACTTCGTTCGGCAGCTCTGCGAGGAGTTGGCGATCCCGCCGCTGGGGGCGTACGGGGTGACGACCGCGGACCTATCGGGGCTCGTCGAGAAGGGCCGCGCCGCCAGCAGCATGAAGGGCAACCCGATCGCGCTGACGGATGCGGAGTTGTACGAGATCCTCGCTCGGGCGCTCTGATCTCGAATCTCAGATCTCAAATCCCGCATCACCGGACATGCCGCTCCCACAGCTCACGGCTGTTGATCGGCGTCATGTCCTCGTTGTGCCGCGGGTTGCGCCCGTCGAAGTTCACATAGTCGTAGGGCTTGCCATTCCAGTAGTCGCCCGTGACGGTGTTCTTCGTGCCCCACGAATCGGTGTGATACACCGTCCCGCCCTCCGTCGAAGAGATCCAATCCTGCTCCCCGCGGATGTACGCCGTCCGCTGGTAATCGATGTAGTCCATGCTCCGCTGCCGCTCGTCGTAGGCGGCCTGCATCATCTCGCGGATGTCGCGGGCATTGCGGGCGACCATCGCCGCCGTCTCCTGCTGCATCCGGCGGAGGCGGGCCATCCCCTGTTCGACGTAATTCCGCGCCCATCGATCATCGATCTGGTACGACTGCAGCATGGAGATGAAGTTCCCGACGTAGGCGTTGAACTTGTCCGCCGGGGCGAGGACCGTCAGGTGCCTGAAGGACCAGTTCGTCCCGAGCCGAGTGCCGAACGAGAAGCCGAACGTGTAGCCTTTGCATCGGCCCGCCCTCGTGTCGCATGTGTAGACGAACTCCTCCGCGGTGACGGTGCCGATGGTGTACACGGCAGCCATCGCCCGGGCAACGTCGTCCCGGTCAAAGACGCTTTCGAACTCCATGTTCGTGGCGAGTCCGCTCGCGCCGGCCAGCGTCTTCATCGCGCGGCTCGGGCGGAGATAGCGGTAAACAGGCACGCCCGGGACGGTGACGCCCAGTTCCGGGGTGATCACCTCCACGTTCGCCACCGTGAACGCGTAACCCCCGCTCGGATCGCCCGCCACGAAGCATCCCTTTCCGAGTTCCCGGCACTCCCAGTCCCGCGGCATCGCGAAGCTCGCGGACCCGTCGCGGAGACGGTACGTCGCCAGCTCCACCTGGATCGGCGCAGCGGCCGCACCCGCGACCGCGCCCTTGAACACGCGAATGTTCGCGAGGATGCTCAGCAGCAACGGCATGCGTTCCGCCAGGTCCCCTTCCGCGGCCTCGACGCTGGAGTAGACGAATTCACCACGGGCCACCGAGATCCAGCACCGGAACTCCCGTTTCCCCTTCTGCGGAGCGGTGAACGCGGCGCTGAACGCGATCCGCTTCCCGTCGCGAGAGGTTGCCACATCACGGATGCTCAGATCCGGAAACTGCCGGCCGATCCCGCCGACGAACCGCTTGGCCAGCGCCAGCACGTTGTTGCCCGTCGGGCTCACGCCGTAGAACATCGCCGCCTCGCAGGCGCCGTCGGGGTCCGCCACCGAGATTGTTCGGAAGTCCGGCCGCCCTCCCTCCGCCACAGCCCACCCCTTTGGTTTGTAGAGCACGAAGACGGCCTCTTTCGAGGCGTACTTCTCCATCGGTACCCGCAAGCCCGCCGGCCGGGTCGCCCCCGTGGCGGCCGCCGACGCGATCCCCGCCCCGATGAAGCCCAACAGCCCGCCGGCAATACCCGTCGCTGATCGCAGTGTGTGAGTCATGACGCGCGTCCCTATGTGAGCGCCGATGTCCGCCCCATCCCCGCGAACGCGGTTCGCAGCGGACCTCGCCAGTATCTTTCCGCTTGGCATGACGCATGCCAGCCGGGCGAAACCGCGTTTTGAGCACGCGGCAGGCCCCCCAGGCCGACAATTGGGCAATCATACCCAGTACGGGTGGTACAGGTGGGCAAACGTCAGGTAGCCGATACCCGGTTACGCGCCGTCGCGCAAACTTCGCCCGCAACCCGACGCGGCGACGCCGGCCGCCGTTATGCTGAGCGGAGCGAAGCATCTGGTTTCCTGGCGCCAACCGGCCAGATTCTTCGTCGCTTCGCTCCTCAGAATGACGTACCCAGCCCCGCCCGGAGGTCCGCGCCGGCCGCCGAGGGCGAGACGCCCGCCCCTCCGCTGGGCGGCGGGCGGGCGGCGGGCGAAGCCCGCGCTCCGTTGCGATCACTTCAACTCGGGCCCCACGTCGCCGTATGACCACGGCGCGCGAAACGGCGGCGCGGGCGGACGCACAGGGACCTCGCCGGGCTTCATCCCGCGGGCCAGTTCCAGAGCGGCCTCGACCATCCTGCGGCCGGCGTCGGGCGGCAGGTTGCTGTAGCTCGTGAGGCGCGTCTCGTACCCGCCGCCGTGCTCGCCGAGGGCCTCCTCAGTCGGCACGTAGCCGACGCACCCGTTGGCCAGTTCGACCGGGAACGTGAACGGGAACCCGCTGGCAGCCTTCAAGTCGAGCCCGAGTTGGCAGAACATCTCCCCCGGGGCCGCGAGAAAGACCGCCGGCCCCACCTGGATAGCCTGGATCTCCGCCTCCACGAACGGTTCCCTCGCCAGGATCGCATCGAGCAGCACAATCTCCTTGGCGAACGTCCACTCCGTGAGGCCGACCGCCGCAGGGTCCTTCTGAACCAACTCCAGGCACTGCGCCACGCGCTGCGGAGCGGGCACGCGTCGCGGCAGGCGCAGTACCTGCGAGCGGGCGCTCAACGGCCGTAACGTGCCTTTCTGCACGCTTGCGAGCACCTTGACGGCCTCCGCGCCGACGCGGGCGCCGACGAAACGGGCGCCGTCTTCCCCGGGCCGCTCGTCATACCGGCTGAGGTTGTCCACCTGCGTGACATCGCCGCAGAAGCCTTGGAGAAAGACGACGACCGCGCGGGCGCCCATCGCTCCGCGGATCGTCGTCTCCAGATAGTGAATCCAGTTCGCGGAGATCCCGCCCGGGTTTGTCGTGGCGTGACACGCGAAGTTGACGAGGCAGCCGAGGAAATCGCCCTTCATATCCCAGACGCCGATCACGCCGACCTGTGGGTCCGTCGGGCCGGCCACGCCGACGATGTCGGGGTTGCCCTTGCCCGGGTGGGTGAAGGTCAGACCGTTCCTCATGCGGAAGCGGCGGTTGAAGGCCACCTGGTCTTCGATCCCGGTGCCCACGCCGCAGCGGGCCTCGGTACGGCGGGCGTTCGCCTCTTCGACCGCCGCGACGATCTCCTTCCGGACGCGCGCGAGGTACGCCGCATCGGCGCACGACGACTTCTCGTACGCAAGCGATCGTACGAGCGATGAGGCATGGTCGAACTCGCCCGGCTGCACCATGCCCGTGGGACCGGATGAATGCGAGTGTGATGCGCCGATCAGCACCGCCTCGGGCGCGATGCCGCATCGATCGCGGATCTCCGCTCGGGCCGCTGTCACGAGCGATCGCGGCACCATGAGGGCATCGACGCCGACGAGCGCTACCCGCATCGCGCCGTCGTCGAGTACCGCCGCGCGCACTTTGCATGGGTCGTGCAACTTCTGATGAAAGACCTTGCCGTAGCCGCCCGGCTGCTCCATGCCGATCGCCGGCGTGATATCACGCTCGGCAAAGCCCGCCTTCAGAACCTGTGTCGGGCGGGTCTGCTGTGCCTCGACGCCCGCGCCCGAAAACCCGACGCCCAAGAGAACGGCGATAAGAGTCGATTGCCGGATCATGCTTCAGATACCTCGCGTTTGCCCTGACCCGCGGCTTCGGAAACGGCCTCGCATATGTTCGGGGCTCACACGGGCATTGTAGTCCGGACCGCCCCGGAACCCACACGGGCCGACAATCGAGACTCTCCCTCCGGCCGATCCGATGCCGACGCACCGGCCCGGCCGGCCGCTGGAGGTCGAGGATGGATTCCGGTATCATCGGGAAACCCGTTCGGACGGGGATCGTGCGTGAACGTACGAGCCCCGTCGGAGAGTGGAACGGCAATTCGTGAAAGGAGCCGGTCGTGAGCAGGCAGATACGCGGGTCGGCGAGTTCGTGTCCGGGTTGTGCGATGAATCGGCGTCAATTCCTGGCGGGCTGTGCGGGCTGCCTC
Source organism: uncultured Planctomycetales bacterium (assembly GCA_964653435.1). Classification (GTDB taxonomy): domain Bacteria; phylum Planctomycetota; class Phycisphaerae; order UBA1845; family PWPN01; genus CAZMVY01. The sequence goes on from CAZZFA010000019.1 coordinate 6,509, forward strand.
GCCGGGACGGGCGGGCTTGCCCTGCTGACCTCAAAGCGGGCAAAAGCGGCCGACGCTGCGGGCAGGCCGAAGGTCCGGCTCGTCTTCACACACATCCCCTCGACCGGACCGATCTGGCCGAACATCGGCTACGACTTCGACAAACGCAAGAAGGAGCTGACCGAGAAGCTCGTGGCCGCATGCCCGGGTGTCGAGTTCATGCCGGTTACCATCCAGAATGCTGCCGAGGCCAGGAAACTCCTCGAAGAGGACAAGGGGATCGACGGCTATCTCGTGTACATGGTGGGTCTGTGGACGGGCGCTCCGCAGATCATCGGCGCCGCCGGCAGACCGATCGTGTTTGCCGACGACCTGTACGGCGGCTCCGGCGAGTTCCTCATCGCGAACGCCGCGGCCCGGCGCGCGGGCCAGAAGGTCGTGGGCGTGTCGTCGTCGCGGTTCGAGGACGTAGCGGCCGTCGCCCGCTGCTTCGAGGTCCTCAAGAGGCCGGGGGCAGGCGTGGACGACTTCATAGCCGCCGCCGAGGCTGCTCGCCGCAAGGCCTTCGGCAAGCCCGGTGACATGAAATGCGCCGACGACAGCGTAAAGACGGCCGAGCCGGGTGAGGTCCTCCGGCGGCTCAAGGAATCGACGATCCTGGTGGTCGGGGCGTCGAACCCGGCCTTCTCGAAAGGCATCGAGGAGGTCTTCGGCGCGAAGGTGATTCCGATCGACTTCAAGGAGCTGCACGAGGCGTACGAGAAGGCCGACCCGGACGAGGCCGCCGCGTGGGCCGACCGCTGGATGAAGGCCGCCGAGAAGGTCGTCGAGCCGAAGCGCGACGAGATCGTCCGCTCCGGCGCGATGTATCTGGCCGAGCTGGCGCTGATGAAGAAGCACAACGCCCAGGCCATCACGATCAACTGCCTCGGCGGCTTCTACGGCGGGCACATCAAGGCGTACCCGTGCCTCGGCTTCGCGCAGCTCAACAATGACGGTCTGGTCGGCGCCTGCGAGGCCGATCAGCGCTCCACGATCTCCATGCTTGCGATGACGTACCTGTCGGGCCGGCCGGGCTATATCTCCGACCCGGTGATCGACACCTCGAAGAACCAGATCATCTACGCGCACTGCGTAGCCTCGACGAAGGTCTTCGGCCCGAAAGGCAAGGCGAATCCGTACCACATCCGCAGCCACTCGGAGGACCGAAAGGGCGCGGTCGTGCAATCGCTGATGCCGCTGGGCTACATGACCACGACGGTCGAGTTCGACCCGCTCAAGAAGCAGGTCCTCTTCCATCAGGGCAAGGCGGTGGCCAACATCGACGAGGACAAGGCCTGCCGCAGCAAGCTCGCCGTCGAGGTCAAGGGCGACATCGACAAGCTCCTGACCGAGTGGGATCAGTGGAGCTGGCACCGCGTGACGGTCTACGGCGACCTCAGGGAGCCGGTCCATGCCCTCGCCGAAGCGCTGCGGATGAAGGTCGTCGAGGAGGCGTGACGCCGCGCGGGCCTGCCATAAGCAGGCGGGCAAGCCCCGGCCGGGGCCTGCCCGCGAATCGAATGGAGGCGGCGGGAATCGAACCCGCGTCCCGTGGCACTTCAGCCGGGGCTTCTACGTGCGTAGCCTGCTGGATTGATCTCGAGCGGACGACGCCCAGCGGCAGGCTTCGTTCGCTCCAGCGTCGAGAAAGTCTCGCCCGGCCGTCACGGCGCCAACCCGGCTCGGGCCAGCCTGCTGTCTTCGCCCCGCCGACCAGCAGGCGTCGCCGGCGGGACGGGCCGTCATTTAGGCGGCCATGCGCAATGAGTTACCATTGGCACGTAAGGTTTTTGCCAGGTGTTTAGCCAGGCCTCCTGACAACCTGGGCACGCAGCGTCCGGCCTCAACTTGCCCGGTCGAACCCAATTCGCCCCCGAGCGTTTGCGGCCTGTTCTCCGACGCCCCGTCGCTCTCTATCGCGGCGGACGGCGGACGATTCCGCGCTTATTATAGTAAGCATTCGACGCGGCGGACAGGCGCCGCACCCCGGCAAGATATGCTGCCGGGGTCGAAGCCCGGACTCTGCCGGGCACGCATCGGGCGTGTGCCCCGGAAGGGCCTGCGAGGACTCGTTGCCGACGGGCAGCGATCGGCGTTTCGGAGGTATTCGGATGAGGGTTTTCGGTCCGGTCGCATGTGCCGCCGTCGCGGCGGCCTTTCTTGCGGTTCTCACGGTCCGGGCGGCCGGTCGCGCCGGCCAACGGGCCTCTTCCTCGCCTGCCCAGGATTCGCCGCCGGAGCGGGCGGCCCGCGCCCGTCCGGTCTACTCCAAGAGTGGTTACGACATCACGCCGTTGTCCCCTCAGCGGGTCCGGGAGCTTGCCGCGAGCCTCACGCCGGAGGAACGCAACATCCTGCTCGCCAAGGGCACCGAGCGACCGTTCTGCGGCGTGCTGCTCGACAACAAGGAGGAGGGCATCTACGTCTGCCGCCTCTGCGGCCTGCCCCTGTTTACCTCGCAGGCCAAGTTCAAGTCGGGCACCGGCTGGCCGAGCTTCTTTCAGCCGATCGACCCCGCCCATATCCGGCAGCAGCGCGACACAAGCCACGGCATGATTCGGACTGAGACCCTTTGCGCCCGCTGCGGTGCGCACCTCGGCCACGTTTTCGACGACGGCCCGCCGCCCACCGGTCTGCGCTACTGCATGAACTCGGGGGCGTTGCGGTTCTATGCCAAGGGTACCGAGTTGCCGCCCGAATCACGCCCCGTCGCCGCACAGACGGCCTACTTCGCCGGCGGTTGCTTCTGGGGCATCGAAGACCGCTTCCAGCAGGTTCCCGGCGTCATCGACGCCGTCTCCGGCTACCAGGGCGGCACGACCACGCAGCCCACGTACAAGCAGGTCTGCTCCGGGACCACCGGCCACGCCGAGACCGTCCGCGTTACGTTCGACCCGGCACGCGTCACCTACCGTCAACTCCTCGAGTGGTTCTTCCGGTTCCACGACCCCACGCAGCTCAATCGTCAGGGCCCCGACGTGGGCACTCAATACCGCTCCGCCATCTTCGCCGCCAACGACGAGCAGCTCCGTGAGGCCAGGGCCTACATCGACGAACTCGCCCGGTCGGAGCGCTTCCGTGGCCGTCGGATCGTTACGACCGTCGAACCCGCCCCGCCCTTCCACGAGGCCGAGGCATACCACCAGGACTACCACGCCCGTCACGGCGGTTCGTGCCCGTTGCCGGCGCGATAGCCTCGTGCCACGCCGGCGCGCCCGATGGGCACGAGCGTGAGGTGCGGCATGCCGTCGCACGCCGACCCGTGTCAACGGATTGCCATCACCACCTTGCCGAAGCGATTCGGGCTTTCCATGTACTCGTGAGCGGCGCGGATCTCCTCAAGCGGGAACGTCCTGTCGATCACCGGCGAGAGTCTGCCCTGCGCGACCAGATCCAGGATGGTAGCCAGCTCCGCCCGCGTGCCGAGCGTGGAGCCGAGGATGGATTGCGCCTGGTAGTACACCGCCGCAAGGTTGACGGTCGCCTCGGCTCCGCCGGTCGTGCCGCAGAAGACGAGCCGTCCGCCCCGCGCCAGCGAGGCCATGTTCGCGGCGAACGTCGCGGCGCCCATGTGGTCGAGCACCACGGCTGCTCCGCGCCCCCCGGTCAGCTCCCGCACGCGAGGGGGAATATCGTCGGTCTTGTAGTTCAGCACATGCTCCGCGCCGAGCGCGCGGGCGCGGTCCATCTTGGCTTCGCTGCCCGTCGTGGCGATGACGCGCGCCCCGATGAGCCTCGCGATTTCGATCGCGGCAGCGCTCACGCCGCTGCCGGCGGACTGGATGAGCACCGTTTCGCCCGGCTGGAGTCGCGCCCGAGCCACGAGCATGTGCCACGCCGTTACATAGGTGACGGGCACGCTCGCTGCGACCTCCCATTTCAGCGGGGGCGGTTTCGGGATGAGGTTGGCCGCCGGAACCGCCACGTACTCGGCACAGCCGCCGTGACGGTGCGCCCCGATGATCCCGAAGTCTTCGCAGAGCACGTCGTAACCCGTAAGGCGATCTGCGGAGAATCGCTGCGTGAACCCGGGAAACACCACGACTTCCTCGCCGATTTTCACGCCTTCGACGCCGGGGCCGAGCGAGTCGACCGTCCCGGCGATATCGCTGCCGGGGATGATCGGCCGCGGAAAGCTCGGCCGCGTCCCCATCCGCACCCAGATATCGAGGTGGTTCAGGGCGCACGCCCGCACCGCCACGAGAACCTCCCCGCCGCCGGGCGCGGGCTTCGGCACCTCTCGCACATTCAGGACATCCGGTCCGCCGCGATCCGTAACCCAGACAGCTTTCATCCGTATTCTCCAGTTTCCGGCGCTACGCCGAGCGTGCGAGTATAGACCTTCGACAGGTCGGTGGTGAGTGTCGAGGAACTCCGCCGGTTCCGCCGTCGGACCGGCGCGCCAGACTACCGCCCGCAGGCTGCCGGTGCGGCTGTCACTTTGGCACGGCGAGCGGGGACCCCCCGGCGCAGCCTGTCAGGCTGGCAGCGCGGCAGGATCGGACTCCGCCCTTATCGTCGTTCGTAAAATGTTGCAATATATGACTTTAAGTTGCTAGTCCGAGCGGCAGGATTCTGGCACTGCGATTGCATGCGGGATGGCTCGACGTACGGGAGACAGTACGCCATCGGGGCGCACGCCCCGGCTGGCCGGTGGCTTGAAAGGAGAATACGAAGATGGCTGTAAAGCAACTTTGTTTCGAGGAGGATGCCCGTAAAGCCTTGCTGAGAGGCGTGGAGAAGCTGGCGGCGGCGGTGAAAAGCACATTGGGGCCCCGGGGGCGTGTGGCGGTTTTGGATAAGGGCTGGGGCTCGCCGACCGTGACGAAGGACGGCGTGACGGTTGCGGAGGAGGTGGAGCTCAGCGACAAGTACGAGAACATGGGCGCCCAGCTCGTGAAGGAGGCGGCCAGCAAGACAAGCGACACCGCGGGGGACGGGACGACGACGGCTACGGTACTGGCCGAGGCGATCTTCCGGGAGGGCCTGAAGAATGTGGTCGCCGGGGCAGACGCCAACGCCGTCTGCCGCGGGATCCAGAAGGCCGTCGAGGCGGTCGTGGCGGAACTCAAGAAGCTTTCGCGGCCGGTGAGTGTGAACAAGAAGGAAGAGATCATCAATGTGGCGGCCATCTCGGCGAACAATGACCGCGAGATCGGCAGCCTGCTGGCGGAATGCTTCGAGAAGGTGGGCAAGGACGGCGTGATCACCGTGGAGGAGGGCAAGAGCGCGGAGACGAACTACGACCTCGTCGAGGGCATGCAGTTCGATCGCGGTTACCTCAGCCCGCATTTCGTGACCGACCAGGAGGAGATGGAGTGCGTGCTGGAGAAGCCGTTCATCCTCATCCACGAGGAGAAGATCAGCAACGTGCAGAAGCTCGTTCCGCTGCTGGAGAAGGTGGCGAAGTCGAAACGGCCGCTGCTCATCATCGCCGAGGATGTGGAAGGGGAGGCGCTGGCCACGCTCGTGGTGAACAAGCTTCGCGGCATCCTGCAGGTCTGCGCGGTCAAGGCGCCCGGCTACGGTGACCGGCGCAAGGCGATGCTGCAGGACATCGCCATCCTGACCGGCGGCAAGTGCATCATGAAGGACCTTGGCATCGAGCTGGACAAGGTGAGCATGGCGGATCTGGGCCAGGCGAAGAAGGTCCGCGTCGACAACGACAACACGACGATCATCGAAGGGGCCGGCTCGACGAAGGACATCCAGGGGCGGATCGAGCAGATCAAGCGCGAGATCGAGGAGACCACCAGCGACTACGATCGCGAGAAGCTCCAGGAGCGGCTCGCGAAGCTGGGCGGCGGCGTGGCGCAGATCAACGTGGGGGCGCCGACGGAAAGCGCGCTGAAGGAGAAGAAGGCCCGCATCGAGGACGCGCTGCACGCGACCCGCGCCGCCCTGGAGGAGGGCATCGTGCCGGGCGGCGGCGTGGCGCTGGTCCGCGCGATGAAGGCACTGGAGAAGATCACGCTGGAGGGCGATGAGGCCACCGGCGCGAAGATCGTGCGCGAGGCGCTGGCGGCTCCGCTCAAGCAGATTGCCGAGAACGCGGGGCTCGAGGGCGGCCTGGTGTACCACAAGGTGGCCGCCAAGAGCGGCTCGTTCGGCTACAACGCGGAGACCGGCGAGTACGGCGATCTGGTCGCCGACGGGGTCATCGACCCGACGAAGGTCGTGCGGACGGCACTGGAGAACGGCAGCAGCGTGGCTCGCCTGCTGCTGAGCACGGGGTGCGTGATCACGGAGAAGCCCAAGAAGAAAGACGAGAAGGGCGGGCACGGCCACCCCGGGGCGGACGACATGGGTGACATGGAAGACATGATGTAGACGAGGAACGCGGCGTGTCCGCGGCTCACGGGGCCCGGGCACACGGATCGGGGTCGGCAGACCCCTCTGCCGGAACGCGGCACAGCGAGACGAGGAGATACGACGATGGCCAAGTACAAGATCAAACCGTTGGACGATCGGATTCTGGTGCAGCAGGGCAAGGCCGAGGAAACGACGCCGGGCGGGATCGTTCTGCCCGATACGGCGAAGGAGAAACCGCAGCGCGGGACCGTGAAGGCCGTCGGGCCGGGCCGGTTGCTGGATTCGGGCGAGCGCGGCTCGATGAGCGTGAAAGTGGGCGACGAGGTGTACTACGGCAAGTACAGCGGGACGGAAGTGGAGTTGGACGGCGAGAAGTACGTGATCCTCAAGGAGAGCGACGTCCTCGGGATCGTCGAATAGCGAAGGCAGGAGCAAGCAATGGCTGTCAAGCAATTGATGTTCGATCAGAAGGCACGGCAGGAGGTTCTCCAGGGGATCAGCAAACTGGCGGCGACCGTCAAGGTGACCCTGGGGCCGACCGGGCGCAACGTCCTTCTGCAGAAGTCGTTCGGGTCGCCGCGGGTGACCAAGGACGGCGTAACGGTCAGCAAGGAGATCGAGCTGCCGGAGCCGTTCCAGAACATGGGCGCCAAGATGGTCAACGAGGTCGCCAGCAAGACAAGCGACGTTGCCGGCGACGGGACCACGACGGCGACGGTGCTGGCCGAGGCGATCTACCGCGAGGGTCTCAAGAACGTCACGGCGGGCGCGAATCCGATGGCGATCAAGCGCGGGATCGACGCGGCGGTCGAGGCGGCCGTCAAGAGCATCGAGGAGCAGTCGCAGAAGATCAAGGGCAAGGACGACATCGCCAAGGTCGCCACGATCAGCGCGAACGGCGACGAGGAGATCGGCAAGCTCCTCGCCGAGGCGATCGAGCAGGTCGGCAACGAGGGCGTCATCGAGATCGAAGAGGGCAAGAGCCTCGAGACGGAAAAGGAAGTCGTCGAGGGGATGCAGTTCGACAAGGGCTTCATCTCGCCCTACTTCATGACGAATCCGAACACGCAGGAGTGCGTGCTCGAGGATGCCTACATCCTGATTCACGAGAAGAAGATCTCGAATCTCCGCGACTTCGTGCCGCTGCTCGAGAAGATCGTCAGCGTCGGCAAGCCGCTGCTCGTGATCGCCGAGGACGTCGAGGCGGAGGCCCTGGCGGCGCTGGTGGTCAACCGCCTGCGCGGGATCATGCAGGTCTGCGCGGTCAAGGCGCCCGGCTTCGGCGACCGGCGCAAGGCGCTGATGGGCGACATCGCCTGCGTCACGGGCGGGCAGTTCATCAGCGAGGACCTCGGCGTCAAGCTCGAAACGCTCGAGCTCAAGGACCTCGGGCGCGCGAAGAAGATCGTCGTGGACAAGGACAGCACGACGATCATCGAGGGCGCCGGCAAGAAGGCCGACATCAAGGCCCGCTGCGATCAGATCCGTTCGCAGATCGAGAAGACCACGAGCGACTACGACCGTGAGAAACTCCAGGAACGCCTGGCGAAGCTGACGGGCGGCGTCGCCGTCATCCGCGTCGGCGCGGCCACGGAGACCGAGGTCAAGGAACGCAAGGACCTCGTCGAGGATGCGTTCCACGCGACCCGGGCGGCCATTCAGGAAGGCATCGTCCCCGGCGGCGGCGTGGTCTTTCTCCGGGCGATCGAGGCCGTCGAGAAGGCCAGGCAGAAGGCCAAGGGCGAAGAGCGGATCGGGTTTGACATCGTGATCCGTGCGCTGGAGGCTCCCGCCCGGCAGATCGCCGAGAATGCGGGAAAGGACGGCGCCGTGATCGTCGAGCAGATCCGCGAGAAGGGCGGCAAGTGGGGTTATGACGCGCGAAACGACCAGTTCGTGGACATGGTCAAGGCCGGTATTATCGATCCGGCGAAGGTCGCGCGCACGGCCCTGCAGAACGCCGCGAGCGTGGCCGGCCTGCTGCTGACCATGCAGGTGCTGGTGACCGAACTCAAGGAAGACAAGGAGGAGGTCGCCGGCGCCGTCCGCTAGAGTCGGTATCGTGACGGTCGCCAGGGACGGGCCGCGCGGTCCGTCCCTTTGCGTGTACCGGCGCGGTGCAACGGATCCGGGGCGGCGCGTGCACAGCCGCGTGACGCGCCGCGGGGCGAGCCGGCGGCGGCAACGGGCCGGCGGTGATGGAGCGTGGGGCGGGTCGTCGTTGCGGGCTTCGCGAGCCCGACGGCGGCACGGCTTGCTATGGTGATGGCCGCACAGAAACGCGATTACTATGAGGTGCTCGGCGTCTCGCGCGATGCGTCCGCCGAGGAGATCAAGAAGGCCTACCGGCAAGCCGCCCTGAAGTATCACCCGGATCGGAATCCGGACGACCCGAAGGCGGCGGAGGCGAAGTTCAAGGAAGCGGCGCAGGCGTACGAGGTCCTCAGCGACCCGGAGAAGCGCCAGCGCTATGATCGGTACGGACACGAGGGGTTGTCCGGCGCGGCCATGCACGACTTCTCGCACATGGGCGCCGCGGACATCTTCTCGATGTTCGAGGATATCTTCGGCGGCGGGGTGTTCGGCGGCCGCCGGGGCGGCGTGGATCTGCAGACCGAGGTCGAGCTGACCCTCGCCGAGGTGGCCCGGGGGACCGAGCGGACCGTCGAGTTCGAGCGGAGCGACTACTGCGAGCGCTGCTCGGGCAGCGGCGCCGAGCCGGGTTCCCAGCGGCGGACGTGTTCGCAATGCGGCGGCTACGGGCAGGTGGAGCAGCAGACGGGCTTCAGCGTCCTGTTCGGGCGGATGATTACGACGTGCCCGGCCTGCCGCGGTCGCGGGACGATCGTCAGCACCCCGTGCAAGACGTGCCGCGGTCGCGGACGGGCGCCGAAACGCCGGGTGCTCAATATCAAGATCCCGGCCGGCATCGAGGACGGGCAGGCGGTGCGCATCCCCGGCGAGGGGGAGCCCGGGGAGGACGGCAGCCGTCGCGGCGATTTTCATTGCATCGTCCGGATCAAGCCGCATCCGTTCTTCGAGCGGCACGGCGCCGATCTGGTCTGCCGCGTCCCGGTGAGCTTCACGCAGGCGGCGCTCGGGACGAAGCTGGAGGTGCCCACGCTCGACGGCAAGGAGGAGATCACCCTGGAGCGCGGGACGCAGTTCGGCGAAATGATCCGCCTGCCCGGCAAGGGGCTGCCGAGTCTGCGGGGCCGTCGGCGGGGCGACCTGATCGTACAGATCGTCGTCGAGATCCCGCGCAAGCTCAACCGGCGCCAGGAGGAGCTGCTTCGCGAGTTCGCCGCGACCGAGGACAAGACGGTACTGCCGGAATCGAAGGGCTTTTTTGAGAAACTGGCGGATTTCTTCGCCGGGGAGGCGACGAAGGAAAAACGGACATAAGCAACGGCTCTCCGGCGCCGCCCTCGCGGCGGCGGGCATGGCGTCCGCCGGCCGGGTGGGCCATAGGTAAGCCGGGAACCGAACAGCCCGGCGTCGATCGTGCAGAATCATGAGTCATAAACACCGCAAGATCGAGATCGCCACACCGGAGGATGTGGCGAAGTACGCGCAGAATCCGCAGCAAAGGGATTCCGCCGAGCCGTCGAGCGGCTCGCCGCCGGCCGGCGAATCGCCCGCGCCGGGCCCCGCCGGACAGGACGCGGCCGCGACGCCGACGTCCGAGGTGGAGACCCTGCGGGCCGAGATCGAGCAGTGGAAGGACAAGTTCCTCCGGGCGAAGGCCGAGCTGGCCAACTTCCAGCGACGCAGCAGCCAGGAACGCGCCGAGGCGATCAAGTTCGCCAACGCCGAGTTCGCCAAGGGGCTGCTCACCGTCGTCGACGATCTTGAGCGGGCGCTCGCCCACGTCGGCGGCGTATCGGCCGACGGCGACGCCGTGGTCCAGGCCCTCCGGCTGATCTACGACAACCTCGTCAAGGTGCTGAAGGAGCACCACGTCGAGCCGATCGAGGCGGCCGGGCAGCCGTTCGATCCGGCGTGTCACCACGCCCTGATGCAACGGTCGAGCCGGGAACACCGCGAACCGACGGTGCTGGAGGTCCTCCAGAAGGGATACCGGCTGCACGATCGCGTGCTGCGCCCGGCGCAGGTGGTGGTCTCGAAGCCGGCCGAAGAGTCCGCCTCCGAGGAGGCGGGTTCGCCGGCGGCCAGGCCCGGCGAGGAGGGTGCCGCCGGCGCCGACGGGTAGCGTCTCGTGTCGCGGCTTCCGGGCACGTCGTGAATGGCGTGTGGCATCGACGTGCCGGCAGCGCAGAGCGCAGGGGCCGTTCCGGCCGGCCGGGCAACGCGACAGGCTTACGGCCGGGGCGGTCGCGCGGAATGAAAGCGGGTAATACGGAGTGAAGTGTCGTGCCAACGTATGATTACGAATGCGGTGCCTGCGGGCACAAGTATGAGCTGTTCCAGTCCATTACCGCCAGCCCTGTGAAGCGATGCCCCGCGTGCGGGCGTTCGACGGCCAGCCGCTTGATCGGTTGCGGCGCGGGCGTGATCTTCCGTGGATCGGGTTTTTACTGCACGGACTACCGCAGCGACGGCTATAAGTCGAAGGCCAAGGCGGAGGAGGGGGCCAACGGCACGTCGAAGTCGAACGGTGACGGTGCCGCGAAGACGAAAGGGGGCGGTGCGGCCGGCGCCGGCGGCGGAAGCGACAAGACCGGCAAGAAGACGAAATCGTGACGCGTCCCGGGAACCGACAACGCGACCTCGTGTCGCGCGGGAATGCGGTATCGTGACGCGCGGATGAAGTCGTGCATACGCTGAAATGTCCCACCTGTGGCCGGAGGGTGAAGTACAAGGACCGCGCCGAGGTCCCCGACCGGCCCTTCTGCAGCGAGCGATGTCGGCTGATCGACCTGGGGAAGTGGTTCAACGAGGAGTATCGGATCCGCGTCCCCGCCGAGGATTCCCCGCCGGCCGAATCTTCCCCAGCCGCACCGACAGACTCCGCCACCTAGCGCGGGCGTGGCCCGCAGCCCGACATGGCGGCGCCGGACGCACGTAGCGTGCGTCGCGTCATTCTGAGGCCCCCTTGGGGGCCGAAGAATCCGGCGTCCGATTTGCGCAGATCCTTGCACGCGCAAAGCCCCCCGCAAAGCCCCCGCAAAGCTCAGGCCAGATTCTTCGGTCGCTCCGCTCCCTCAGAATGACGTACCGCCCCTGGCCCGGAATGCGGCGCCGGCCGACAAGAATCCAAGCGATAACAGTGTAGGGTATGTCATTGCGTGCCGATTTGGCTCAGCCGACCGTCAAACGCCCGCTCCGTCGCTCGAAATGAGCTGCCCGAGTCCCGCACGGAACGAACGATCGCCCGTCCTCGAGGGCAACTCGCGCCCGCCGATCGATCAGTACTTCGGCGTCAGCCGATGATTGCCGCGACGACGACGGCGGCTGAGCACCTTGCGCCCGCCGGGGGTGCTCATGCGGGCGCGGAACCCTTGTTTGCGTATCCTTTTGATCTTGCTGAGCTTGCGCGGGTAATGCATGGCTATTCCTGCTCGCTAGCTTTGCGTCCTCGTCAGTCCACCCATATCCGAGCCCTGAATGATACCGGATGGAAGCGGGTTCGCCAAGACCCCGCTCTGGGGATTGTGGTTCGTGGGGTGAGGTGCGGGGTCGTTGAGGTTTCTGAAGGAGTGGCCCTGCGCATTCCGGCGCCGTCGCGGTTGCGTCCGTACAACTCGTGCCCGTCACTCCGCACCGCGCCCGGGAAGTCGAGTCCGGGATTTGCCTGCCGACAGCTTGCTGCCCGTGCACTGGCCGACAGACCGCCGGGGCACCACACGGGATTTCCGCACTGTTCAACGGGGCGGCGTACTCAGCACCCCGGCGGGCGGTTCGGCCCGTTGAAACAATCCTGGAACTTCAGGAAGTCGGCAAGATCCACGCTGGCGTCGCCGTCGAGGTCGGCCCCCGCGCACAGGGCTACGTTCGGGATGGGCTGATTGGGCCCCGCGAAGCATGCCCGGAAGAAGCCGAAGTCCGTAAGGTCCACATCATTATCGCGGTCGAAGTCCACCGGCCCGTGGTAGAGGAACTCATCCGCGCCGATGTCCACACGTCCATAGCAGACGCGGGGCTCGCCGTCGATGTCGGTCTGCCCGGTATAGTTGCCTGCGGGGTCGCCGGCGTTGATACACGGCGAGGCGCCGGTCAGGTGGACGTTTCCCGTTGTCGGATCGGCGGCGAATCGTGGGTCGGCGGAGATGTTGCCGTACGCTTTGCCGGGCGGGCCGGGCGGGGGAGAATAGTTGTAGGCCGTGTTGCCATATACGCAGTTGAATCTCAGCACCGGGCTGCTCCCCCTTGGCGCATAGATCCCGGAAGAGTTGAACGCGACGATCGTGTTTACGATCACAGGGGAGGACGACGAATCGCAACTGATGCCTCCGCCGCCCGCAGGGGCCGTGTTTGCCGCGATGGTGCAGTTTGTGATCCTCGGGGCGGAGCAACTTTCACAGAGGATGCCGCCGCCCTGAGCGGTCGCTGCGTTGTTCGCGGCAATCACGCTGTTCGCGATCTGCGGAGAGGAACGGAAGCAGTAGACTCCGCCTCCGTCCGGCGCGGTGTTTTCCGAAATCGTGTTGTTCACGATCATCGGGGAGGAATACCAGCAGCCGATACCGCCGGCTGGAACGGGGCTGGGGCGGCGCGGCTCGCCGCCGGATGTGGTGTTTCCGACGATCGTGTTGTTCGCGATCAGCGGGGAGGAAAGGGAGCAGTACACCCCGCCGCCGGACACTCCTGACGTCGTGACTGCTCCCGCGCCGTTGGTGATCGTGAAGCCGTCGATCGTGCTGATGCAATAGCCCGTCGTGTTCGCCGTCACCACCGGACCGGCTTGCTGTCCGTCGAGGACCGTGCGGTTGGCGCGGAAATCCCGCTGGTTTCGCATTGTCTCCGTCCCGGCGAAGCCACCGAAGACATGTACGAAGGGGGGCAGCGTGATCCGTTCGGGATACGTTCCAGCGCTCACCCAGACTTCGCCGCCGGCAAGCGAAGCCGCGTCGATGCCGGCCTGGACGGTTCGCTTGGCCGCCGCCCAGCTCGAGCCGTCGTTCGCATCGTCGCCTTCGGGGCGGACCCGGACGATCCCGCGGGGTACGGCGGGCCGAACCGTGCCGTCGGATTCGTCGGCCCCGATATCCACGTGGGGCCCCTGGATGCGCGGCTGCGCGTCGAGATCGAGCGAGCCGCCCGGCACAGCGCCGTCGTCGCCGACGTCCACGCAGGGCGAGTCCGGCTGGATGTGCCAGTCGCCATACTGCCCCTCCGCGAACCGCGGGTCCGAGGAGATGTTGCCGTTTGTGCCTGCGTGATCCAGCATGCCCGCGTAGTTGTACGCGGTGTTGCCGTAGACGCAGTTGGATCGCAGGGTCGGATTGCCGCCGCCCGTTCTGTATATCCCGGACGAATTGAATGCGACGATCGTGTTCACGATGGTGGGGGAGGACGAGGCGAGGCAACGGATTCCGGCGCCGTCGGCGGCGGCATTTGCCGCGATCGTATTGTTGGCGATCGTCGGGGACGAGGCATCGCACACCACGCCGCCGTCCGCGTTGGCCGTAATCATGTTGTTCCGGATCATCGGCGCGCTGGAGGAGCAATAGATTCCTGCGCCGGGATTGAGCGAGATCGTATTGTGGGCGATCGTGGGGCAGGAGGAGATGCAGTAGATTCCGCTGTTCGTGCCATTCGTGATGGTGAATCCGTCGATCGTGCCGAGCGCGCGGCCGGCCGTCAGAACGGTCACCGTCCTGCCGGCCAGTTGCCCGTCCAGCGTGGTCACGTTGGTTCGGAAGTTCCGCTCCTCTTTCGCCGACTCCGTCCCGTTGAATCCGCCGTACAGATGCGCAAAGGGACGGATCGTGATCCTTCCGGGATAGGTTGCCGCCTTCACCCATACTTCGCCCCCGGCGGCGGAGGCGGCGTCGAGCGCGGCCTGGATGGTTTGCTTGGTTGCCGCCCAGCTTGAGCCGTCGTTCGCATCGTCGCCGTCCGGGCTTACCCGCACGATGACGTTCGGGGTCGTTTCCGGTCGCACGGCGCCGTCCGATTCGTCGGCGCCCATGTCTACGTGAATGCCCTGAATACGTGCCTGACCGTCGAGGTCGAGCCAGTCGGGCTGCACCGCGGTGTCGTCGCCGGCGTTCACGCACGGCGAGCCGGGCTGAATGTGCCAGTCGCCATAGCGCGGATCGGCGAACCCGGGGTCCGCGGAGATATTGCCGCCGGAGCCCGTGGGGTTGGGCAGGCCGAAGAAGTCGTACGCCGGGTTTCCATAGACGCAGGAGTTCCTCAGCATGGGATGTCCGGTGGCATCGTCGCAGCGGATCCCGGAGGAGTTGAACGCGACGATCGTGTTCACGATGGAAGGAGACGAGGCGTAGCAGTGGATCGCGCCGCCGGAATCGGAAGCGGTGTTGCCCAGGATCGTGTTGTTCACGATCGACGGCGAGGAGGCGTTGGAGTAGATGCCGCTGCCGGAGGCAGCGCTGTTGGCCGTAATCACGTTGTTCACGATCGCGGGCGAGGACGAGGAGGAGCAGTAGATACCGCCGCCGGAGGCCGCGCTGTTGGCCGTAATCACGTTGTTCGCGATCGTGGGCGAGGACGCGGAGCAATAGATCCCCCCGCCGCTGGTTGCATTGCCGTTGCGGATCGTGAATCCGTCGATCCGGGTGGTTGTTGTGGCGCCGGCCGGCGAGATGACGACCGGCCCGCCCCGGTTGCCGTCCAGGATTGTCCGGTTGGCTGCCCAGTTTCGCTGTGCCCGGTCGGTTTCGTTGCCGGCGAAGCCTCCGTAGAGGGCGACCCCGTGCCTGAGCGTGATCCGTTCGACGTAGGTTCCGGCGGCGACCCAGACCTGATCGGTTTCCGCGGCGTCGGACAGGCCGGCGCGAATCGTCCGTTTGGCCGCCGCCCAGCTCGAGCCGTCGTTTGCATCGTCGCCGTCCGGCCTGACGTGTATGGTCCTGGCGAACGGCTCGGGCCAGGTTGTTCCGTCCGATTCATCGGCGCCGATGTCCACACGCGGGCCCTGGATTCGCGGCTGACCGTCGATATCGAGCCAATCCGGCAGGACCGCATCGTCCTCGCCGGCGTCGACGCAGGGCGAGTCCGGCTGGATGTGACAGTTGCCGTGCAGCCAATCCCCGAATCTCGGGTCGGCGGAGATGTTTCCGGACGTACCCGTCGGGTCCGCCGTGCCGGAGTAGTTCTGCGTTACGTTGCCGTACGTGCAGTTGAACCTCAGCGTCGGGCTGCCGCTGACGACGGTCATTCCGACGGCGTTGAACGCGATGATCGTGTTGGTGACCGTCGGGGATGAGTGTTCGCAGTAGATTCCGCTGTTGCTTCCCAACGCGTGTCCCACAATCGTGTTGTTCGTGATTGTCGGGGAGCAGTAGCGGCAGTAGACGCCGTTGCCGTCGTTCTGGGCGATTACGTTGTTGGCGAGCATCGGGGAACCGCCGGAACAGTATATTCCCGTGGTGCCGTTGCGCGTGACGGTGTTGTTCAGGACTTTCGTCAGCGGGGAATCGGTGCAATTGATCCCCGCGCCGGTGTTGTGGGATACGGTATTGTTCGCGATGGTCACAGAGCACTGGACACAGTAGATACCGCTGCCGGCGTCCGCCGTGTTCGCCGTGACCGTGTTGTTTGTGATCGTCGCGGCGGAGGCGGCGCAGTATATCCCGCCGCCGTACGCCGATGATTCCACGAGAGTACCTGTGCCGTTGCGGATCGTGAATCCGTCGATCCGCGTTGTCGCTGCAAGACACAAGCGGAGCACCACACCGCTTCCGCGTCCGTCGGCATCCACGATCGTCTTGTTGGCGAGCCAGTCCCGCTGCGTCAGTTCGCCCTCGTTGCCGGCAAAGCCCCCGTAGAGGGCGACTCCGTTTCTCATTGTGAGGCACTCGACGTACGTGCCGGCCGCCACCCAGATCTGATCTCCCCCGCGGGCGGCGTCCAGAGCGGCCTGGATCGTTCGCTTGGCCGCCGGCCAGGTGAGACCGTCGTTTGCGTCGTTGCCGGCCGGATGCACGTGCAGAATCAGGGCAGGGCGCACCGGCCATTGCGTGCCGTCGGATTCGTCCGCCCCGATATCCACATGCATACCCTGGATGCGCGCCTGGCCGTCGAGGTCGAGCCAGTCCGCCTGCACGACGCCGTCATCTCCGGCATCGACACACGGCGAGTCCGGCTGGATATGACAGTTGCCGTCCTCCCAGCCGGCGAATGCGGGGTCGGCGGAGATGTTTCCGTTCTTTCCCGTGGGATCCGTCACCCCCAGGTAGTTGTACGACGCGTTCCCGTACACGCAGTTGAATCTCAGCGGCGGCCTGCTGCTCTCGACGCTGATGCCCGACGAGTTGAACGCCACGATCGTGTTCGTGATCGTCGGAGCGCCGAACTGGCAGTAGATCCCGCCGGCGTCCACGGCGAAGTTCCCCGTGAGCGTGTTGTTTGCGATTATGGGGTTGGAGGAAACGCAGCAGAGGCCCCCGCCCGATCCGCTTGATGCGGTGTTTGCCGTAAGGGTGTTGTCGGCGATCATTCCCGAGGAAGACTCAAAGTACATCCCCCCGCCCCGACTCGCGGTGTTTCCTGTGACTGCGTTGTTCGCGACGGTCGGCGAGCAGGCGAAACAGCCGATTCCGCCGCCGCGAGCAGCGCGGTTTGCGCGAAGCGTGTTGCCCGTGATGATCGCGTCCGAGTAGTGGCAGCGGATCCCGCCGCCCGCCGAAACCGCGTTGTTTTCCGTAATCGTGTTTCCCGTGATCGTCGCCGACGACCACTCGCAATAGATCGCGCCTCCTCCGTCGTTTGTTGCGTCCCCTCCGTCCGCGGTGTTTCCGGTAATTGTGTTGTTCGCAATCGTCAAGGAGGAGTTGTAACAGTAAATCCCGCCGCCGTTCGCCGCCTTGCCGTTGCGGATGGTGAACCCGTCGATCCGGGTCGTTGCCGTGGCGGTTTGCGGGGCGGTGACGACGGTGCCGCCCTGCCGGCCGTCCAGGATCGTCTGGTTGACGGCCCAGTTGCGCTGGGACAACTCGGTTTCGTTTCCGGCGAATCCGCCGTAGAGGGCTACGCCGTCCTTGAGTGTGATCCGTTCCGCGTATGTGCCGGCGGCGACCCAGACCTCGTCGCCGGATGTCGCGGCGGCCAGGCCGGCGGCGACTGTCTGTTTGGCCGTGGCCCAGTCGGCGCCGTCGTTGGCGTTGTCGCCGGTTGCGCCGTTAACGTGAATGACCATGCCGGCAAATGACGCTGCAGGTGAGAAAGCTGCCGCGCATACGCACACGATGGTGCACGCCGACATCCGCGCGAGTGAGTGGTTCGTTCTCATGGCCGCCTCCCGATATGTTCAGGCGATTCTTCCTGCGAACCGCCGTGCAGCGCCGACGCCATCAGAGAGACCGGGGACCTCAGGCCCGCCTTGCCGTGATGCAATTGGGAATTATTACAATCTGACTATACGGGAAACCGGCCCGGCTGTCAATCGCCGTGTTGCGGATGCCGGGGTTGGAGCATCCCGGTGCGGGTGACGGCGGGGACGGCGTTCCCCGGCACTCGGTTTCCCTGTGTCGCGGCGCGGCCGGCATCTACTTGATGGCCACGGGTTGGGCGGGGACGTTCGCAAGCATGCGGTCGAGGGCGAGCAGGGCCAGGCGCCTCGTCTCCGGATCGACGCTGATCCGGTTGATCACGCGGCCGTCGGCGAGGTTATCCAGGACGTGCAGCAGGTGCGGCATGTCGATGCGGTACATCGTGCTGCACAGGCATTGAATGCCGGCCAGCGAGCGGACCTCCTTGACGCCCGCGTGACGGTTCGCGAGACGGGTAACGAGATTGATCTCGGTGCCGACGGCCCATTTCGAGCCGGGCGGGGCCTCGTCGATCGTCTTGATGATGAACTCGGTGCTGCCGGCGAGGTCGGCCTTCTGAACCACCTCCCACGGGCACTCGGGGTGGACGATGATCTTCCACGGTTCAGGCGACGAGGCGATGGCGAGTCCGCCGGGCGGATCAGGTCGGTCACCCTCACCCCGTCCCTCTGCTTTGGAGGGAGAGGGGGTGGGGCGCTCGCTTGCGCTTCGCGTTCTGTCTTGGCGCTCGCTTGCGCTCTGCGTTCCGGCTTGGCGCTCGCTTGCGCTTCGCGTTCTGTCTTGGCGCTCGCTTGCGCTTCGCGTTCTGGCTTGGCGCTCGCTTGCGCTTTGCGTTCTGTCTTGGCGCTCGCTTGCGCTTCGCGTTCGGTTGCTCAGCGCGCGGTACTCGTCGCACTGCTCCGGGGTGAAAAGCTGGTGCACGCTGCAGTGGCCCTTCCACAGGATGAACTTCGCCTTGCGGACCTGCTCGTCCGTCAGACCGCCGTCGTCCGCCTGCGGGTCATAAACGACCATCGAGTCAAGCGGCCAGCCGAGGCCGTAGGCCGCGTTGCGCCCGAGGTGCTGGTCCGGCAGGAACATCACCTTCTCGCCCTGCGCCAGGGCCCACTGCAGGACCTTCGATGCGTTGGAACTCGTGCAGCACGCGCCGTCGTGCGCGCCGCAGAAGGCCTTGATGCTGGCGGCGGAGTTCACGTACGTGATGGGGGTGATCTTCTCATCCGTTGCGGACGCGAGGCGGCGCCACGACTCCTCGACCTGTCCGATCTCGGCCATGTCGGCCATGCTGCATCCGGCCGTCAGGTCCGGCAGAATGACGGCCACGCGGCCGCCCGTAAGGATGTCCGCCGACTCCGCCATGAAGTGCACGCCGCAGAACACGACGAACTCGGCGTCCTTCTGCTTCGCGGCGATTTGCGAGAGCTTGAGGCTGTCGCCGGTGAAGTCGGCGAAGCGGATCACGTCGTCCTGCTGGTAGTGGTGGCCGAGGATGATAACCCGCCGGCCGAGTTGCCGTTTGCGGTCGGCGATGGCCGCGGCGAGATCCTCGTCGCTCATCTGCGTGTACTTCGGCGGCAATTCCGGCTGATAAAGCATCGTACTACTATAGTGCGGGCCGCGGTGCGATCCAACGAGGGTGTGCCCGTTTCTCCGGGGGGAGGCCCGGTACGCGAAAAGTGTCAGGAACCTTTCGCAAGGGGGGACGCCTTGCAAGATGAACCTGCTTTCCCTGGGGGAGGTCACTTTCGACGGCGAAGGGTTCCTGACACCTTTCCAGTTCCCGCGCAGAGGCGACGCCGCGGCGGACGCGCGATCCGCGCGGGTCGGATGAATCCGCTTGACTTGGCGGGGCGGCGAAACGACATTGTGACCCTGGCGTCTGCCGGCCGTTGGGCCGGCAACCCGGTATTCGATGTTGCCTGCAGAGGTGCGCAATCTCGACATGGAAAACGAACTGCCCAAGCAATATGCCCCGGCGTCCATCGAACCGATCATCTACCAGCGTTGGCTGACGGCCAAGGCCTTTGCCGCCGTCCCCGACGAGCGCGAGCGGCGGTACGTCATCATGATGCCGCTGCCGAACGTCACCGGCGCGCTGCACATGGGCCACGCGATGGACAACGTCATGCAGGACCTGCTGACGCGGTGGCACCGCATGATGGGCGACAACACGCTCTGGATGCCGGGGACGGATCACGCCGGCATCGCCACGCAGGCGGTCGTCGAGAAGCGGCTCTTCGAGCTCGAGGGCAAGACGCGGCACGACATCGGGCGAGAGGCCCTCGTCCGGCGGATCTGGGAGTGGAAGGACCAGTACCAGCAGCGGATCGTCAGGCAGCAGCAGACCATGGGCTGCTCCTGCGACTGGGACCGGCAGCGGTTCACGATGGACGCCGTCTGCGCGCGGGCGGTGCGGCATACCTTCTTCCGGATGTTCCGCGACGGGCTGATCTACCGCGGCAACCGCCTCGTGAACTGGGATTGTCTCCTGCAGACGGCCGTCTCCGACGACGAGATCGTGCATGAGACCGTGCAGGGGCACTTCTGGCACCTGCGGTATCCGGTCATCGACCCGCAGCCCGGCGAGCCCGACCACGTGACGGTGGCGACGACGCGGCCGGAGACGATGCTGGGCGACACGGCGGTGGCGTGCCATCCGGACCCGGCGGCCGCGCTGCAGGAGGCGATCGAGGCGACGCGAGCGAAGCTGGCGGCGGCTCCACAGAAGGAGCGGGCGGCGATCGAGGCGGAGCTGGAATCGCTGGAGAGGCGGCGCGAGACGCACCTGCCGACGCTGATCAGGCTGGCGGAGATGGCCCGCGCGGGTCGCAAGGTGCTCCTGCCGCTGCAGGACCGGCCGATCCCGCTGATCTGCGATGTGTGGGCCAGGCCCGAGCTGGGCAGCGGGTGCGTGAAGATCACGCCGGCCCACGACCCGAACGACTACGACGTGTGGCGGCGTCACGAGAACGAGATCGACATTATCAACATCCTCAACCCCGACGGCACGCTCAACGAGAACGCCGGGGCGTACAAGGGCATGGACCGGTTTGCGGCGCGGGAGAAGGTCGTGGCGGACCTGCAGGCCCGCGGGTTGCTCGAGGCGATCGAGGACCGGCCGACGGAGATCGGCCACTCCGACCGCTCGAAGACGCCGATCGAGCCTTACCTCTCCAAGCAGTGGTTCGTGAGGATGGGCGACATCGACGGCGGCATCGTCTGCGGACGGGGTACGCCGAAGCAGTTCGTCGCCCCCGGGCTGGCCCAGGCGGCGATCGACGCCGTTCAGGGCGAGTGGCGCTCCCCCAGCGGCCGCAAGACGAGGTTCCATCCCGACGGCGCTCGGTACGCCAGCACGTATCTGAACTGGCTGGCGGAGAAGCGCGACTGGTGTATCAGCCGGCAGTTGTGGTGGGGGCATCGGATCCCGATCTGGGCGGGGACGTTCGACCGTGAGGCCCTTGCCGCCGTCGGCCCGCTTCTGCGGCAGGTGTCCGATCGTTCCGACGTGGCGATTCGCGTTCTCCTGCCGGACGGCACGCAGACGGAGCTTGACGAGGCGTCCGTCTTCTTCCTGCGCGGGGGCGGTTCGCAGAGCGTGGAGGTGCTCGTCTGCCTGCTCGATTCGCGGGCCGAAGAGGCCGTCGCGCGGCGACTGGAGCAATCCGGCTTCGTGCAGGACCCCGACGTGCTCGATACGTGGTTCAGCAGCGCGATCTGGCCGCACAGCACGCTCGGCTGGCCGGACCCGGTGACGGCCGAGATCGAGCCCGGCCAGGCGCCGCTCGGGGGCGCGGAGGGCCGGCCCGACTGCCTCAGCTACTACTATCCCGGCTCGTGCCTGGTGACGGGGCGCGACATCATCACGCTGTGGGTCGCGCGAATGGTGTTGACGGGGCTGTACAACCTCGGCGACGTGCCGTTTACCGATGTGTTCATCCACGCGAACATCCAGGATGGCAAGGGCGAGCGGATGAGCAAGTCGAAGGGCAACGGCATCGACCCCGTGGACATCATCGAGCGGTACGGCGCGGATGCGATGCGGTACGTGCTGTGTGAGATGCAGACGGGCACGCAGGACATCCGGCTTCCGGTGCAGGCGGTCTCGCCGTACACCGGCGAGTTGATCGACCTGGCGACGGCCCGACACGGGCGCGGGAAGTTCACGTACCTCTGCCCGAAGACGGGCAAGGAGTTCGACGTGCTCGGGACGATGCCCGACGTGCCCGCGGCGAAGCTTGTCAGCGAACGGTTCGAGGTCGGGCAGCACTTCTGCAACAAACTCTGGAACGCGGCGCGGTTTGCGCTGATGAATCTCCAGGACGTCACCTTCGAGCCGCGCGAGATCGGAGAACTGGCGGACGAGGATCGGTGGATTCTCTCGCGGTTATCCAAGGCCGTTGCGGCCGTGCAGCGGGCGCTGGAGGAGTACAACCCGTCGGCGGCGATCGGTGCGGCGAGGGACTTCTTCTGGTCCGAGCTGTGCGACTGGTATCTGGAACTGATCAAGCCGCGGATGCGGGCAGAAGCGACGGCGCGGGGCAGCGACGAGGCGACGCAGGGCGCGGTGGCGCGGCAGGTCCTCGCTTTCGCGATCGACCAGGTGTTGCGTCTGCTCCATCCGTTCGTGCCGTTCATCACCGAGGCGATCTGGGAACGGCTGAACGCCCAGGTGCCGGTGCGCGGGATCGAGAAGCCCCTGCGCAGCCCTGCGCTGGTCATTCATGCGCCCTGGCCGATCGCGCAACCGGCGTGGCAGGACGACGCGCTCGAAGCGCAGTTCGATCTGCTTCGGGACGTGATCCGGGGCATTCGCGACATCCGCAACAAGTACAACGTGCCGCCGGGCCGGAGGGTGCCGGTCCGTATCCGTGCGTCCGGCCCGTCGGCCCGGTCGCTCGCCCGTATGGACCGGCTGATCGCGCACATGGCGATGCTTGATTCGCTCGAGGTCTCGCCGCAGGTCGTGCGGCCCGCCGATGCGGCGACGGCCGTCGTCCGGGATGCGGAGGTGTACGTCTGCGGCGTGGTGGATGTGGGGCAGGAGCGGGCGCGCCTCACGAAGCAGCGCGAACAGCTTGTCGCGCAGATCGCGGCGACGGAGAAGAAGCTCTCCAACGAGAGCTTCGTCGGCCGCGCCAAGCCGGAAGTCGTCGACCGCGAGCGGATCAAGCTGGCCCACCTGCGGACGCAGCTTACGGGCGTGGAGGCGAACCTCAAGGCGCTGGGATGAGCGGCGATCGCCTCGGGTCTTTTCTGGAACGCGAGAGCGGGAGTATGAGTCCTGGCACGGCTTTCGCGGATCCTGGGAACCCGAATGCCATTCCGGGTCGATGCGATTCTGATCGCGGTCGTTCCCACGTGGCTGCTGATCCGTTTTGCTCCGTCGGTGCCCAAGTGGATGGCGGTTGCAGTGTACGCCCTGTCGGTGTGCTTGCCCTGCGCGCCAGGGCTCGTCTTCTGGCGCAGGCGACGCCTTTGGACGAGGCGGGTTGAGGAAGGGCGGTGTACGCGGTGCGGTTATCGATGGCGCGGCCTTACGAGGAACACCTGCCCGGAATGCAGCTCGGCGTTCTACGGTCCTCGGGCCGGCACACAGTGCGGGCCCGGCGACGGCATCCCAACGCGTGCCGATGAGCCGTAACCGCTCGTGCGAGAATCCCTTCTCGCACGCCCTTCCGCGGGAAGCCTTTCCCGCGAAGCCCCGCACGATAGGAATCGTGCAACGGTCGTGCCGAGAAAGGATTCTCGGCACAGCGATTCTCGGATAGCGGATATCGCGCACCGGCGTCGGTCGCTCATCGCGTCGTCGCGGCGCTCCGACCGTCGAGCGGGGACCGGGGTACGTCGTCGCGGAAACGAAAGAGGTTTACCCACCAGTCGTGGCCGACGTGCTCCGTGTACGGCTCGGGGAGCCCCAACTCGGCGACGAGCGGCCTGGGGAAGGGTTGGGCCATGACCAGGACCCAGTACGTGGCGCCGGCGCGCCGGTAGGCATCGAGCACGCCGGGCTCGAGCACGCGCTCGGCCGGCAGCGACCACCCCAGTCGATCGCCGGCATAAAGCAGCAGCGGCATGTTCGTGGCCGTCTGCCCCTGGACCGACGTGATCACCAGCGCATTGGCGGGCGTTTCCGCCCGGATGATCGCCCCGGTCTTCCGGAGCGGTTCATCCACGCGATATGCGCCGGGTACGCTGGCGCTCGAGCAGGCGAGGCCGCCCGCGATCGCCACGATCGCCGTGTTCGCACACGCCCGGACGATCCTGTTCCGGTGCGGTACCCTCTCGTGCAGTCTGCCTTCCAGCCACACGATGCCCGATGCCAGGAACACCGCCGAGAGGGCCAGAAACGGGATCTGGTAATAGTCGTGCACGCGGTTGAGGTTGAAGAAGATCAGCACGTAGAGGCCCAGCCCGCCCGCCCAGGACCACCAGAACCAGCGCTGCGGCCGCGGCGCGAGCGCCACGCCGACGATCCCCGGCGCCAGAAGGATCAATCCGTAGCGGCAGAACACCTCCTCGTACAGCCGGCGGCCGATCAGGATCCAGTTTGCACCCCGCACGCGCTGCCGGAGCGGCCCGAAATACCATTGGCCGAGGTTCACCATTCGGTCCACGTACGGCCAGTCGGGCACGCCCGCATTGATGCGGTAGGAGTAGTCCCGCCACGCGAGAAACGCGAGCAGCGCCAGGAGCGTGGGCACCGCCAGGCGCAGCAGCCTGCGCACGTCCCAAGGCGAACGCAGCGCGTAATACGCGAGCGGCAGGTACAGGTAGAAGACATAGGGAACCTTCACGATCCAGGCGAAGACGCCGGCGACGGTTGCCAGAGCGGGATCGAGCAGCCCGGGCCTGTCACACGTTCGCAGCAGGTAATAGAGGGTCGCGTGGGCGAAGAAGACGGCCGAAAAATCGATATGAACGGCCCGGGAATAGACGACCCCGAGCGGGAATGCGCAGTAGAGCGCCGCGGCGATCCGCGCCGGGCGGTCGCCGGCGATGTGCCGGACCACGCGGTAGAGATACCACACGGACCCGACGAAGAAGGCCAGCGTGACCAGCCGGGCGATGACAAGCTGCGGGCCGAAGACTCTGTAGAGGGCGGCCGTGAGAAACTCATGAATGGGAAACTCCAGGGCGCAGAGACGGTAATCGCCTCGCCAGCAGACCGAGGGATGCAGGATGTTGAAGTCGTACCGGTAGAAAGCGAGGGCGCAGAAGGCGGTGTCGGCCTGGCGCCACTGGTGCGGTCCGTCGAGCACGGGGCCCAGGTGCAGAAACCGCACACCGATGAGGGCGGCGATCAGGAGGATCCAGCCGGAAGCCGCGGCGCGGCGGAAGGCCTTGCCTGGCTTACGGGAAGGCGGCTTCATGTTTCGTTCTCTGTATGCGAGGCGCGCGGGCGCGAAGTCCGCGTTGTTTCACGTTTACCTGCGACAGTATAATCCATCCCACGTGGCGGGCACCATCGATGCGCCCGAACCGCACGAGCCCGAAGCGCCGGCGAGGGCCTGCCCGCGCCGAGGCGGGGGCGGCGTTGCTTTCGGGGCACGACTCGCGGAGCGTGGGATGAGCAAGGAATGGATCATCGCGCCGGCCTGGCC
This sequence comes from uncultured Planctomycetales bacterium, assembly GCA_964653435.1. Classification (GTDB taxonomy): domain Bacteria; phylum Planctomycetota; class Phycisphaerae; order UBA1845; family PWPN01; genus CAZMVY01. The sequence goes on from CAZZFA010000019.1 coordinate 31,866, forward strand.
CCGGCGGCAGGAGGCCGCCGCCCGATTCGGCACTTCGTCGTTGCTCGCCCAGCTTCTCCACAATCGCGGGATCGACGATCCCGCCGCCGCGAGGCGGTTTCTGCATCCGCGCCTGCAGGAGCTGTACCCCCCGGAGCAGATGCCCGGCGCCGTACAGGCGGCCCGGATTCTGAGCGACGCCGTGCGCGACCGACAGCGCATCGTGATCTACGGCGACTACGATGTGGACGGAATCACGGGGACCGCCATCCTGTGGCACGCGCTGCGGACGCTCGGGGCCGACGTGGATTTCTACGTGCCGCACCGCCTGGAGGAGGGGTACGGCCTGAACGCGGACGCCGTGGCCAGGCTCGCGGCGGAGGGGGCCCAGGTCATCGTCACGGTGGACTGCGGAATCACGTCGGTGGAGGAGGCGAAACTCGCCCGGCGGCGGAACGTGCGGCTGATCATCACGGATCACCATGCCCCGGGCGAGGAGTTGCCGGAAGCGGATGCGATTGTGCATCCGGCGATCGGCGAAGGGAATCCGACGCGGGACACATGCGGGGCGGGCGTGGCGTTCAAGCTGGCGTGGGCGCTCGGGCAGTGCTGCTCGGGCACGACGCGGGTCTGTGCCGAGCTGCGCGAGGTGCTGGTGGAGGCCACGGGGCTTGTTGCGCTCGGCACGATCGCCGATGTGGTACCGCTGCTCGATGAGAACCGCATCTTCGCGCGGCACGGCCTGCCGGGGCTGGGGGCCTCGAAGCTCCCGGGGATCGTCGCCCTGATCGATTCGGCGAACCTGAAGGATGCCCGTCTGGACAGTTACCATGTCGGCTTCCTGCTGGCGCCTCGCCTGAACGCCGCCGGTCGGATGGGCCATGCGCGCCTGGCCGTCGAGCTCCTGACGCGGGCCACCCCGGAACGCGCGCGGGAGATCGCGATTTACCTCGACGCGCAGAATCGCAACCGCCAGCAGCTCGAGCGGAGCATCTTCAACAGGGCCTGCGAAATGGTCGGCGAGGCCGGGATGGACGGCGACGGCTGCCGTGGCATCGTGCTCGCCTGCGAGAAATGGCACGCGGGCGTGATCGGCATCGTCGCCTCGCGGCTCGTGGAGCGATTCGGCAGACCCACTGTGATGATCGCGCTGGAGAACGGCGCGGGCCAGGGCAGCGGGCGGAGTGTGCGACACTTCGATCTGCACCGGGCGCTGTTCGAGTGCCGCGAGCACCTCACGAGCTTCGGCGGACACGCGATGGCGGCGGGCCTGCGGATCGCGGCGGACCGGGTCGCCGCGTTTACCGAGGCGTTCATCCGGCGGGCGAATCAGACGTTGACCGCGGCCGACCTGCGCCCGGCCCTGCATCTGGATGCCGAGGCGTCGCTGGCCGAACTGACCGAACCGGTCGTCGAGGCGGTGCAGAGCCTGGGGCCGTTCGGCGTGGGCAACCCCCAGCCGAAATTCGCGACGGGCTGGGTCGATCTGGTCGGCTCCCCGCGTCCCGTGGGACGCGACGGTGAGCATCTCCAGTTCACGGTTCGCGAAGGCCAGTGCGTCCGCCGCGCCATCGCGTTTCGCCAGGGGCACATGGCCCAGGCGCTCGCGGATGCCCGTCGGGCACGTCTGGCCTTCGAGCCGATCATCAATGAATTCGCCGGCCGCCGGGCCGTGGAGCTGCAGGTGGTGGACATCCAGTTTCCCGATGAGGCCGCCGAACAGGGCTGAGAACCGCGATTCCGCGGCTGCCGCCATGCCGATTCGCCGGGAGGCAGCCCGAATCCGTCGCGCCGATCACGGCAAGGAATCGGGCCGTCACCGTGCCCTCGCCCGACCGGCTCGGCGCATAATGCGTTTGGGATCAGGCTGACGTTCAGCATGGCCGGCGGTCCCGGGCGATCCCGGAACGTGCAGCCGACGCGGCGGCGCTGCAGATCCGGATTTGCACGGTCCGCCGTGCCGGCGGGGGTATATAATCGTGGTGTACGTGCGGCTGTTGCAGCGGGTACGGCGGTATGACGATAAAGAGTCGGGTGATAGTATGATCCGCTCGCGTGATGGTCTTTGCCGTCCGGCCGTGGTCGTGGTCCTCTGGCTGTCGGTTTCCGTCGCATGGGGCCAGACCCGTCAGATTCAGGGTGGCAACGCCCTGGATGCCAATCCGATGGTCGGCTCCGGAGGCATCAACTTCGCGGCCCCGCCGCCGCCGATCAATCGCGCGAACGCCATGATGACGGGGAACGTCGGCCGGGGGGCGGCCTTCCGGGGCTTCTCGCCGATTCGCGATTCAAGCCAGTTCTTCATCAACCTGCCGTCTGCGGGGCTGTCGAGTTTCAACGCCCAGTCGATGAGCGTAGGGGCTTTGCAGCAGGGGGTTTCGAACTATCAGCCTTATCTGTACTTCGATCCGTCCAGGACCGTGACGGACGCCGGCGGCCTCGAGCGCCGCCTGAACGTGCCGGGCACGGCCGCTCCCCGCAGCCCCTTCGAATACCCGCGTGAACGGCTCTTTGCTCCGGTTCCCCGCAACCCGGTTACCTACGAACTCATGTCGGGACAGCAGCCCACCGGCACGGGCCTGGCGGTGGAGCCGGGCATCCAGCGCGTGCTTCCCGCGGGAACGAGCCTCGGCGGGACGATGCGGTTCAACGAACGGCTTCTGGCCAGTCCGCTGTTCGGGCGCACATACGATGTACCGGTCTCGCAGCTCCGCGAGTGGTCCGACTCCGTCGCAGCGGTGCCCGGAGCGGGGCGCATCGCCTTGGCCCGCGGCGCCCAACCCCCGCTGGAGGCGGGACAACCCGGCGCGATCCAGTCTCCGCTGGACCGTGTGCTCGGCAGGGGGCCGGTGCAGGTGGCCGAATCGCCCGATTACAGTGTCGAGGCCCGGATGCGCGCAGCGCAGGTCCCCCTGCCCGCCGGACAGGAGACTTCGCTTTCCGCCGCGCAGCAGCCCATGGCGGCGGCCCCGTCGGCGGCGCAGCCCGGCGCGGCCCCGGAGTGGGCCGGTCGCGACCGCTTCCGCGATATGGCTGCCGTGACGCAGGCGGTGCGCGAGCAGCTTCTCGGCCTCGGGCCGGAGGCGACACCGGCGGTCGCGGGCGGCCGGGCGCCGGCCGTCGCCGCGGCATGGGCGCGCGAGTACCTTACCAGGCCGCTGACGTCTTTTGCCGGCACGTCGCCGACGGCGGTGAATGAGTATCTCCGTCGGGCCGAAGCGGACATGCGGGGCGCCAACTACTATCGAGCGGCCGACCTGTATGCCATGGCGGCACGGATCGACCCGGACAGCCCGTTGCCCGCGCTCGGGCAGTCGCAGGCTCTCGTGGCCGCCGGCGAATACCTCAGCGCGGCCAATCTCCTCAGTCGGGCGATCGACACGTTTCCGGGCATCGCGTACTTCCGCATCGACCTGACCTCCTTCATTCCGAATCCGCAGCTCCTGGAGGCCCGCCGCGCGGATCTCGAGCGGATTCTGAAACAGAACGAGGATTACCGTCTGCGGTTTCTGCTGGGTTACCTCGAGTACTACAGCGGCTACGTGCTGCCGGGCCTCGAGGACCTGGCGAAGGCGGCGGCCAAGGCCCCGCCGGGTTCGCCACCCGCGCGATTCCTTGAGATGCTCAAGCAGGGCCGATCCGTCTCGCCCGTGTCGGGGGCTGTCGCGCCGGCGGTCCCGGCCTCGCAGCCGAAGTGAGCGGCGTGCGTCCGGAGCGGGGTGGCGCGTGTCGAGTGCCGATTTCAGTACCCCTGCGGATGTCCGGCTCCGGCTCAAGGAGCAGGAGTTGCGGATTACCTGGGCCGACGGTCGGGTGAGCGTCTACCCGCTGGCGTATCTCCGGGCCAACTGCCCGTGCGCGGCCTGCCGCGCGGAGCGCGAACAGCGCGAGAAGACCGCGCTGCCCGTCCTGTCCCCGCGCGGGGTCGAATCGGTCAAGGCCGTCGATGGCGGGCTGGTCGGCAACTATGCGATTCAGATCACGTGGTCCGACGGGCACAATACGGGCATCTTCGACTTCCGTTACCTGCGTCAACTCGATGAGGGCCGGTAAGCGGGCGCCCCGGCGTATCGCGCCTGCCGGAAGCAAGGGTCAATCGAGGTAACCCAGGTCGCTGAGACGCCGGGTGAGAACTTCCTTGTCCTCTTCGCTGTAGACCTCTTTGCCGAGCTGGCTGCGGTCGACGGCCTGCGGCGGCTCGAACTCGATGGACGGGGGCGTGTCGAAGAGCTCTTCGAGGATCCGCCCCTCCATGTCGATGGGAACCCGCAGGCCCATGCCGGCGAGGATGGTGGGTGTGATGTCGGCGATGTTCGCGCGAATGGTCTTGCCGCGCTGAATGTGCGGGCCGTTGACGACGAGCACGCCTTCGACGCGGTGCGTGCCCTCCATGCGGGTGTCGGAGCACCAGCGGACGGGTTGCCGGCCGCGGATCTTGCGGACGACGGCGAAACCGGCCTGCGGCACGAGCAGCAGGTCGGGAAGCCACGGCTGGTCGTCCCGGCGGCAGTTGTAAAGCTCCTCGGTCTTGTGCACTTCGGGGAAGATGGGGATTTCGTCGCCGTCGGGGTTGCGGACCCTGGCGGCGAGGAGCTTCTCGCGGATCTCGTCGCGCAGGGACTCGTACCGTTCCGGCGGGACGATGCCGCCCGGCTGGCGGCCGGCGAGGTTCAGATAGAGGAAGCCGTAGATGCCCGCGTGCATGACGCAGGCCTGCGTCCGCGACCAGTCCACGGCCAGCTCGCGTTCGATGCCGTTGTCCACGAAGCGCCCGTTCTTCTTGCCGGCGAGTCGCTGCAGCAGGTAGGCCCCGCGCGTCCGGGCGCGGGTGAGCGTATCGCGAAGCGTGAGGTAGCCCCAGTTCCTGAGCAGCAGGTTCGGCTGCGCCTTGCCGTCGAGGCTGCCGTGCCCGTGGTCGGACATGATGATCGTCGTGGCGTCGTACCGTTCGGCATACGCGCTGAGCCTCTTGAGGGCGGCGTCGAGCGACTCGAAGCAGCGGATGCATCGCTCGGTCCGGGCGGGATGGTTGCCGCGGGTCTTCGGATCGAGATACCGCCACGCCTTGTGCTGGAGGTTGTCGACGAGCTTGAAGAGGACCATCATCACGTCCCAGCCGAATCGCTCGCCGCAATACTCGGTCAGCTCGCAGCCCTGCTCGAAGCTGCGCTCGATGTAGCGCATGTTGCGGTCGAAGATGGCGTCGCCGCCGAAGGCCCTGCGCTGCCAGTCGGAACGGTAGGAGTAGTCGGGCCAGCGGCGGAGGATCTCGTGCTTGAGTTCGCGGGGGTAAGTGAAGTCGGCGTCCGTGCTGGGCGTTTCGAAGCCGGAGATGAGAAACCCGTTGACCCGTTTGGGCGGATACGTCATCGGCAGGCTGATCGACCCGACGCGGAAGCGCTTCTCGCTGAGGATGTCCCAGATGGTCTTCTCGCGGATCTCGAAGGTGCTGTTGAACGTGAGGCGGTTCGAGGCGATGTCGTATTTCTCGAAGTCCACGATGCCGTGTCGCCCCGGACCCTTGCCGGTCATGAACGTGGTCCACGCGGCGGGCGTGATCGGCGGTTTGGTGGAATCGAGAATGCCCGACGTGCCCGTTTCGATCAGGTGCCGGAGGTGCGGCATCCGCCCGGCCTCGACGAGCGGCGTGAGTACGTCGAACGTGGCACCATCCAGGCCGATGATCAGCACCCGCTTCGCGAGGGCGGGCAGCTCCCGCGGCGGCTCCGGCCGGGCGGCTGCGTCCGGCTCGCGCGCGGCTCCGCCGACCCTGGACATCGCCGTATCGTGGGCTGCAACGCTCATGGTTCTGACTCGCCGGCCCGACCGCCTGCGGCTCAACCCGGGCGCGACCGCTTCCGCCCGGCGCAAGCCGGATGCCGTTATGATAGGCCCCGGCGGGGGGCTTTGCAACGTTGCATCCGCGTGCCCGATCGCCTATACTCCCGTCGGCACAGGAGTTTGACGATTATGCCGGTTTATGAGTACGACTGTCGTCAGTGCAGGCACGCGTTCGAGTATCTCCATCGCTCGAACGACGACAAGGCGCGATGCCCGTCGTGCGGCAGCGAGGATGTCCAGCGAAAGCTCAGCGTGTTCTCCACCCAGTCCGGCGCCGTGCAGCCCTGCTCCGTTCCCGCCGCCGGCGCATGCCGCGGTTGTTGCGACAGAGGTCCGTCCTGCCCGGTTTGAGGGACTCCGTTTTGGCTCCACCCCGGAAGACCGTTGCAGGAAGATCACCCGCCGTTGCTGTGGGCGCCGCCGTGCTCGCGTGGGTCCTGCCGGGGCTGGGGCACCTCTATATCGGGGAGCGGGCGCGCGGGCTGATTCTTCTGGTGGTGATCGGCTCGACGTTCTGGGGCGGGGTGGCGATCGGCGGCGTCAAGACGACGATTCAGCCGCAGGAGCGGCAGGCGTGGTTCCTGGCCCAGATCTGCACGGGCTCCCACGCGTTGGCCGCTATGGCGTGGTCCAGGCGGATCGAGGACAAGCCGGCGTACGAGTACTCGCCGTATGCGGCGTACTATCCGTCTGACGATCTGGCCGTGGTCTACACGGGCGTCGCAGGGTTGCTGAACGTGCTGGCGATTTTCGACGTCCTCTCTCGCAGCGAGAGGCTCGGCGTTCCCGTGCCGGCCAAGCGGGGACCGCCGTCCGGGGGAGGGACATGATCGCCGGCCTCGCCACGATCTTTCTGAACCCTCCGCCGCTGCCCGGCGCGCTGCGGACCCTGCTGCTGCTGCCGCTTTGTCTGGCGATCGCCATCGTCTACAAGACGACCCGGTGTGCCCGCGTGCGGGAAATCCCTCTGGCGAGCCTGATCCTCTGGGTGACGATCGTGGTCGGCATGTACGCGGTGGGCGTGGGGTTGCTCGTCATGTACGAACTGCTGGCGTAACCGTCAACCGAACGCGCAGCGCCAGCAAGCGCCAAGGGACCGGGATGCAGGGCGATTGCTTGCGCTGCGCGTTCGGGAGGGCGCTTGCTTGCGCTGCGCGTTCGGGATGGCGCTTGCTGGCGCTGCGCGTTCGGGAGGGGGCTCGCTTGCGCTTCGCGTTCGGAGTCAGGACTGGTCGAACTCGTCGCCGCGGAACGTGCTGCCCAGGTAGGTCTTGCGGACCTGGGGATCGTTGATCAGGTCGCGCGGCGCGCCCTGCTTGAGGACACGCCCCTCGAAGATGATGTAGCTCCGATCCGTGACGGACAGGGTCTCGCGCACATTGTGGTCGGTAAGGAGGATGGCGATTCCGTGCTCCTGCCGCAGGCGGCGGATTTCCCGCTGGAGCTCCTCCACGGCGATGGGATCCACGCCGCTGAAAGGCTCGTCCAGCAGCATGAGCAGGGGGTTGGTGACCATGGCCCGGGCGATCTCGAGTTTTCGTCGCTCGCCGCCGGAGAGCGTGCGCGCCTGCTGGTTGCGGAGGTGGAAGATTCCGAACTGTTTCATCAGGCTTTCGGCGCGGAGCTTGCGTTCGCGTCGGCCGTACGTCTTGATCGTTTCCAGGATCGCCAGGAGATTCTGCTCCACCGTGAGCCGCTGAAAGACGCTCGGCTCCTGGGACAGGTAGCCCATTCCGCGCTGAGCCCGCTTGTACATCGGCAGGCCCGTGATGTCTTCGCCCCGGAAGAAGACGCGCCCATCGTTCGGGTCGATCATGCCGATGGTCATGCGGAAGCTCGTGGTCTTGCCGGCACCGTTTCGCCCCAGCAGGCCGACGATTTCGCCTGCGGAAACCGTGAAGCTGACGTGATCGACGACGGTTCGCCCGCCGTACCGCTTCACCAGACCCTGAGTTTCCAACAGGACCTGTCCGTTGTTGATAGTCGCTTCACTCACAGTCTTCGCATGGCTCCGTGGACAAGTTGTGAACAGCCGCCTTGGCTTATTTTGGAGCGGACCCCGGGGGCCGCGCACCGCAACGAATCCGCAAACGCCTTGTGGACGCGAGCCGGAAGTATGCACCCATCATGTTGCATTGACATAATCTACTGTCGATCAGAGACTTAGGCGCATTTCGCCATCTGCGGTCCTCCGTCATCGCCTCGGCTGGGCACCACTGACGGTTGCCCGTCGCTGTCGCAAGCCGGTTCGGCGCGGTGCCCCGGCGGACCCGTTTGTGAATAACTTCGCCGAAAGTCCGCCCACATGCAAGCCGGCGCGGGCAGCTCAGCGAATCCAGCGCATCTCCCCCACGTTCGGCACGAGCGCGATTCGCATGGCCCAGGCAGGGCGGAAACCGCTGGGCCAATATACGAAAAACGCCCGGCCGATGAGTTGATCTTCCGGCACGGTGCCGACCTGATACGCCTCGCCTCGGCACAGCAGGTGAGGCCCGATCTCCCACCACAGGCGAGAGTCCTTGCTCTGCGGGCTGTTATCGCCCAGCATGAAGTACTCCTTGTCGCGGAGCAGAATCGGGTTTCCTTCCGTACCCCATCCCGGACTGGCCAGACCGCCGCCGCGGGCCTGTGCAACGCCGTCGCCACAGAAGGGGTTGCGTCGGCCGGGGACATCGCGGCTGCCCGTGTCCGTACACAAGCTGGGGTTTGTGTAATACACGTCCCGTTCCAATACCAGATGCTGCAATTCGAGCTCGAGATGGTCGGCCGACAGTTCCGCGACGGGTGCGTTGCTGTCCTCATCGGAGGAGAATGCGGGGCGGTTGCGCAGCCAGGTCACGTCGGGATGGTAGACGGTGTCGTTGGTCGCCAGGATTTCCTGATCGTTGATCCGAAGCGACACGCGGTAATCGACATTGATGAGTTCCACCGCGACCGGTTTGCCATACGGCAGCGACACGGGCCTTGACCCGATCAGGGTGCTCCGGGGCTTTGAAGTTGCGGGACGGGAGGTCATGGTCAGAGTCGCCGTGCCCGCGGCGGGATCAAGCTCGGCAACGAACTCGTCGAAGTACTTGGTGAGGCGCAGCCGAAACCGTCCGGTGCCCGCCAGGGGGGTGAAGAGACAGCGGAGCCGCCGATCCGCGACCACGTCCGGGGGGCGGTTGCGTGGCCGGTCGCCGTCGCAGTTGTATGCGTAGCAGTCGTACGCCGTCTTTCCGATCAGGCGAATGGCCTCGGACGGACGGTCGATGCCCTTGAAGCGTACGGTACGGCCGGAGGCATCCCAGGCCGTCGGCGTTCCCGGCGGATACGCGGCCCAGCCGATGTCCCGTTCCCGTGTCGGCAGATAATCCTGATCGAAAACGACAAACCACAAAGACCGCTGCGCCCGGGTGACGTCGGGTGTTTTTCGCTGGATACGCAGATACGGATCGAGTGCCGGGACGACCTCCCGCTGAAGGACGGCAATCTCCCGGTTGACCTCGGTGCGGTCCCTGACGGTCTGGGCGTCGTCATACTCCAACTGGTCGGCGCGGCTCTGGATCTGCATGCGCTGATAGTTGAGGTGGCGTATGCGATCGAGTTTCTCCAGGAGGGCCTTGGGCAGTCGGGAGACCGGCGCCGTGTACACGTCGCCGTCGATGAGTTCGAGCACCTCGTTCGGGCAGCCGATGAGACGCTTGATGAAGTTCGTCTTGCCGTCGGCCGGGTCTTTGAAGACGGTGACCTCCCAGCGTTTCGGCCCGAGCCACCGTCCGCCGATGTCGAAGGGCCACTTCAACACGAGAATGCGGTCGCCGGCGTCGGGCGGGTCGTATTCGCTCGAGGCCGTCTTGTCCGAGAAGCCGCAATTGGGGCAGGTGGAGTGCGGCGGCACGGGGAAGAGCCGGCCACGCTCATCCCGGATGCGGCCGTAGGAGTACTGCCATCCGCAGTCCGTGCAGGTGTGCGTCGCATGTTCGCCGTACAGCGTGGCTGCCATCGATCCCGTCGGGATCACGAAGGCCTCCACGATGAACGCGCGGAACACAAAGGCGAGGATGAACGCAACGACGATTGATTCGAGCGTCTCGCGGATGCCGTCGGTGGCGCGCCCGGGCGGGCGAGCTTCCTTTTCCGGTGACCCAGGCGAACTGTCGCTCATGGTTTACTCGTTACGCGATTTCGCGGCCGGCGGTTCATTCCGCCGCTTCGTTGGCGGCGAGAGGCCCGCCCCCCGGCGGGTTCCAGGGGCCGCCCGGGAACCATCCGTCGTGCGGGGTCCGTCGCGGATTCCACCCGACAGACCGCGTGGAACGTAAACCCTACGCGCGGCGGGCGCGGTCGTCAAGACGGCATGCGGTTCTGCGCCGTTTCAGAAGCGCACTTCGTACACCCGCGCGGTTCGAATCTGCCCGGAGTCGTCCGCGCGGATCGTATGCACGGGTCGGAGCAGGCCGTCCGCCGCGATCAGCGCGTCAAGCTGCCGGAAAAACTCCGGGTTCCGGCGGAGCAGGCGGGACTCGTCGAGAACGACGATCGTGGGCCTCTCGCGGCGGACCCACTCGACCAGGGCCGCCGCGTCCGCCGTACCCGGCCAGCGGATCGTGTGGCCGTTCTCGTGCCGCTCGCAGAACTCGGCGCGGGCATAGAAAGGCACGTGCCACTGATCGGTCAGGATGCGCTGCGGTCGGGGGTAGTGGCTCGCGATCCATTCGCCCGCCCGCTGCAGATGCACGTACTCGCGGTTCGGCGCACGGAGCAGCCACGGCGAGGTCGGCCCGACGAGCAACACCGCCGCAAGGGCCCACGCGACGCGACGATTGAGCCATCGGATGTCACTTGCCGCCGCGAGGTCTACCAGCCGGATGAGCCCGGCCGCCGTCCAGGGCAGCGTCAGTGCCGCCAGGACCAGCACATGGCGCAGGCTGAACAGGTCCCAATAGTCGAAGGTGTGAATCAGCAACACACAGACGACGGCGTGCAGACACCACGCCATCGCGGCGATCCACCAGACGGCGGTGGCACGCGGGCGGCGGGGCCGCAGCAGAAACCATGCCACCGCAGGCAGCAGATAGACGACTCGAAGAGAGCGTACCCAGTTGAGCAGGGTCTTGCCCGCGGCGCATGTCAGGGACCATACACCTCGAACGACGTACCCGGCGTCCACAGCGGAAGAAGCGAGCATCCCCGCCGGATCGATCGAGCACGCGGACGCCCGGGCCGGAGCGTATTCCCGTGGCGCCGCCGCCTCGATTCCGATCAGCCGGCGGATCGACTTCTTCTGGACGATGCGCCCTGTGGCGAGCATGTAGGGGCCTGCCGCCAGGAACAGACCTGCCACGCACGCCGCCGCGAGAGCGACTCTGGTCTGCCATCGCCACGATCGCACCAGCAGAGCCGCGACGAGCAGCACGAGTGCCACCTCGCCTCCCTCCGGGCGGACCAGATACGCCAGACCCGAGAGCAGCCCCGCGAGGAGGAAGCGCCACGCGGAGCGGCTCCGCACGCCTGTAAGCCCGACGACAAACGCAAACAGGTAGAGAAACAGATGGAGGCTGTCGGAAAGCACATCCGCGCCGTATCGGCAGAACTCGGGGAGCATCGCCGCACACGCCGCCGCCACGACGCCTGCCCGCCGGTTCAGAAGCACGCAGGTCAGGAGATAGACGGCCGGGATCACCGCGAGACTGGCCGTAAGCGCCACGACATGTCCGGCGATAAGCCAGAAGCGGATGTCGTCGCCGGCGCCCGCGCCGGCGCGATCGAGGGCGGCATGGACCGCGGCGATCAGCGCGGGGTAGAGCGGGTGTTGCTTCTGACGGCGGATCTCTTCGAGCGGGGTTGTGCCGAGCTGCTGCGCATACCAGATGAATGTCACGCCGTCGCGGCTGATCGTCGGGGTGACACCGAGCAGATACGCACGCACGGCGAGGGCCGCCAGGAGGATTATCGCGACCCGCGACGCCGCACCGCGTGCCGAGATCACGCCCGTGTCAGCCATGTTGCGGGCACTCTACTGTTTGGCGCGGGCGCGGTCAAAGACATTGCATCCGAAGCTCGTGCTCGGCTAAGCTGGGACGCGCCGGGGCGGCGAGCCGGGGAGGCCCGCGGTGCGGACGGGAGCGATGCCGGAATCGGCCGGGTGGGGCATGGCGGTCATCACGCTGATGAGCGACTTCGGCACGGAGGATCACTACGTCGCATGCATGAAGGGCGTGATTCTCACCATCAATCCGAAGGCGACCATCGTCGACATTACGCATGATATCGCTCCGCACGGAATCGTGCAGGCGGCCTTCGTGCTTCGGCAGATCTGGCCGTGGTTTCCGCCGGGGACGGTTCACGTGGTCGTGGTGGATCCCGGCGTAGGCACGAGCCGCCGGATCCTGGCCGGGCGCTACACCGACCGGATCGTGGTGGCGCCGGACAACGGTGTAATTTCTCTCGTGCATCGCGACGGGCAGTATCAGGAACTGCGTGTCGTGGAGAACCGGAAGTACTTCGGCGGACCGCTCAGTTGTACGTTTCACGGGAGGGACGTGATGGCTCCGGTCGCGAGCCACATCACGGCGGGCGTCCGGCTGAGCGACCTGGGGCCTCTGACGGATCACCTGCAGATGCTCGGGCTGCCCGCCCCGCGGCGCGACGCCGTCTCGCTCACGGGCGAGGTGCTCTACATCGATCACTTCGGCAATCTGATTACGAACATCTCCGTGGCCGACGTGAACAGCCTCGCCGGGCGGCGCGGCCGTCTGAACGTTCTGCTGGGCGAGCGGCCCATCGGGATCGTGCGCATGACCTACGGGGATGTCGAGGTCGGCAGTCCGGTCGCTCTGATCGGCAGCACCCAGATGCTCGAAATCGCGATCAACCGCGGTCACGCGGCCCAGACGTTCGGCGCGAAGGTGGGCGACGCGGTCATCGTTCGATAGCGCCGTTTCCGGTACGACATTCTCGCATACGGGGCGCAGCGCTGCGACGATTCGGTCGCCCCTGCACGGCTGTCCCGCGAAATCCCGGCGTCGGCAAGCATTCCGAAAACGGGCGAGGCGCCCGCTTCCCATGTCAGGCCGCGGGCGACGGCGCGGCGCCCGCGCAGGCGCTGCGAAACGGGTTTCCGGCGGTGCCGGGCGGACGTACTTGATTGTCCGGGGGGCATCCGGCAAGATTGCGGCCCGGTATGTCGGGCGGAGGAGGTGGGCCATGACGACAAGCCCTGTGGCGCTCGTGACGGGCGGCTCGCGCGGAATCGGCCGGAGCATCTGCATCGAGCTGGCAAAGACCGGCTACGCGGTGCTCATCAACTACAACACGAACCTCGACGCGGCGGAGGCGACGCGAGCCGAGATCGAGAAGGCGGGCGGCACGGCGGAGATCTGCCCCGCGGACATTGCCTTTGCGGCGCATCGGGAGTCGCTGCTGGACTTCACCCTGGAAACGTTCGGGCGGATCGATCTGGTGGTCAACAATGCCGGCATCGCGCCGCCGAAGCGGCTGGATATCCTCGAGACGACGGAGGAGAACTTCGACCGGGTGCTCGATACGAACCTGAAGGGGCCTTTCTTCCTGACGCAGCAGGCGGCGCAGATCATGATCAACCAGCTTGCGGAGAAGAAGATCCCGCGGGCGGCGATCATCAACATTTCGTCCATCAGCGCGTACGCACCCAGCCTCAACCGCGCCGAGTACTGCATCAGCAAGGCGGGCCTTTCGATGATGACGTCGCTGTTTGCCGCGCGGCTGGCGGAGCACGGCATTCATGTGTACGAGATCCGGCCGGGGATCATCGATACGGAGATGGTCAAGCCGGTCCGGGCGAAGTATGAGAAGATGCTCGCCAACGGGCTGACGCCGATCCGGCGGATGGGCAGGCCGGAGGATGTGGCGCGGGCCGTGGCGGCCATCGCGGCCGGGCACTTCCCGTTCAGCACCGGGGAGGTGTTCAACGTGGACGGGGGGTTCCACCTGCGCGTGCTGTAGCGAACGGGCGAGGCCCGGTCGGGCCGCACCGGTCGCGCATACGGCCGGCGGACGGGCAGAGGTTTCACAAGGAGGCTGAACATGAGCACGAAGCTGGCGATCGACGGCGGCCCGAAGGCCGTCACCAACAAGCTTGTGGGGTGGCCGCAGTTTTCGGAGAAGGCCATCCGGTCCGTGGAAGAGGTGCTCCGCTCGGGCAAGGTGAATTACTGGACCGGGCCGCGGGGAATGGAGTTCGAGAAGAAGTTCGCCCAGTGGCAGGGCAGCAAGTACGCGGTCAGCGTGGCGACGGGCACGGCGGCGCTGCACGTGAGCCTTGCGGCGCTGGGGATCGGGCCCGGCGACGAGGTGATCGTGCCGAGTTACACGTTCATCGCGACCAGCTTCGCCGTGGTGCAGGCGGGGGCGATCCCGCGGTTCGCCGACGTGAACCTGGAGGACCACTGCATCAGCGTCGAATCGGCGGAGAAGCTCGTGACGAAGCGGACGAAGGCGATCATGCCCGTGCACCTGTACGGCAACGTGTGCGACATGGACAAGATCCACGCGTTCGCGAAGAAGCACAACCTCTTCGTGATCGAGGACAACGCGGAGGCCTTCGGCGGCTCGTACAAGGGCCGCAAGACCGGCACGCTCGGGCACATCGCCGGGTGCAGCTTCTGCCAGAACAAGACGTTCACCACGGGCGGCGAGGGCGGCATGGTCACGACGGACGACGAGGAGCTGGCCTGGCAGGCTCGCAGCTTCCGCGATCACGGCTACGACGTGAAGGAGCGGCTGAACCTGCTGGCGCTGGAGCAGAAGCTGCCGTACATCCACAACCGCGTCGGCTGGAACTACCGCATGACCGAGATGCAGTCGGCGATCGGCCTGGCGGAGCTGGAGCGGATGGACGACTGGAACATGCCGGCGCGCCGCCGCAACGCGCAAATCCTGATGGATGCCCTTCACAAGCTGCCGCAGATCAAGTACATGCCGATCGACACCCCCGAGCGGCGCAACGGCTGGTACACGATGGCGTTCTCGCTCGACATCGAGAACATGAAGTGCGACATCATGCAGTTCGTGAAGGCGGCCGGCGCCGAGGGCGCCCCGTGCTGGAAGGTCTTCTGGCCGCAGTGTCATACGGAGCGGGCCTTCACGGAGAAGCGCGGGTTCGGGAACTCCGGCTTCCCGTTCACCTCGAAGGAATACACCGATCCGGCGAGCGTGGACGTGAGCAAGGTGGAGGTGCCCAACGCGCGCTGGCATGAGAAACACACCTTCACCTGCTTCGCGTATCCGACGTACACCGAGGAGGACATGAAGCAGATCGCGGCGGCGATCGTGAAGGTGATTCAGCACTACTCGCAGTGAATGACGAATGACGAAGCTTGAATGACGAGAGAACGCCGGACTCCGAAGGGCGAAGCGGCCCCCGCGTACGCCCGTTCGGCATTCGGGCTTCGTCATTCCTTCGTCATTCGGATTTCGAAATCCGGGCTCTGGGTGTTGAATGTCAGGTCTTCTCGTCGGAATCGCCCAGGTTGACTATACGCCCCGGCCGGGGCTGCCGCTGATGGGCAACTTCCGCGAGGACTATGGCGCGCGGGGCGTGCACGATCCGCTGTACGCCAAGGCCGTTGTGTTCGAGTCGCCGGCGGGGCAGCGATTCGCGATGCTGGCCGTCGATGTTTGCATGATGGACCGCCACAACGTCGCGATGATGCGGGAATCCATCGCTTCGCGATGCGGCCTCGCGCCGGATCGCATCCTCATCGCCGCCACCCACACGCACAGCGGCCCGGCGCCGATGATGCTCGGTTCGCTGCCGAAGGCGCCGGACGAGGACGTCAGGGAGTTCCTCACGCAGGCCGCGACGGCGGTCGTTGCCGCGGTGGAAGACCTGCGCCCGGCAACCGTGCTGGCCGGTCACGGCCGCGAAGAGCGGCTCTCGTTCAATCGGCGCCTGCGGTGCCGCGACGGCGCCACGCACATGAACTGGGAACGCCTCGATCCGTCGTTTGTCGTCGAGCCCCTGGGACCGATCGATCCTCATATCGGGACGCTTCGGATCGATCGCGAGGGGCGGCCGACGGCGTGTGTAGTCAACTTCGGGCTGCACCCGGCCATTCTCGCGGGCGACAACTGGCTATACTCCGCGGACTACCCCGGCTACCTGGCCGAGGCGATGCGCCGGCTGCACGGCCCGGCCTTTGTGACGCTGTTCGTCAACGGGCCGTGCGGGAACGTCAACCACATCGACTACCGCGACCCGCTTGAGGGCCGCGGATATAAGATGGCCGAGCGGGTCGGGTACATGCTGGCTGTCGGCGCGGAGGAAGCCGCCGCGGGAGGCGCGTGCCTGAAAGGCGATACCGTGGCCGTCCGGCGGGAGGGAGTGCCGCTCAGGCGTTTGCGCATCAGCGAGGACGAGCGCCGCTGGTGCGAGGAGGTCATCGCGAAGGCGGAACGCAGCGGCGCCCCGGGGCAAGTGGACGGCGTGCCGGACGAGTACTACGCCCGCACGCGGCTTCGGATGTACGCCCGGCAGGAGACGGACGATTCCGTGGAGGTCATGGTCGCCCGCGTGGGCGAGCTCGGCATCGTCGGCCTGCCGGGCGAGATCTTCTGCGAACTGGGGATGGAGATCCGGCGGCGGTCGCCGGCGGCGCACACGCTGGTGATCGAGCTGGCAAACGACGCGATCGGGTACATCCCGACGCGCGAGGCATATGCGCAGGGCGGGTACGAGGCCACGCCGGGTGCGACGATGTATCAGCCGGGCTGCGGTGAGGCCCTGGTCGAGTCGGCCGTCCGGCAACTGGGAGAGTTGTTCGGCAGGTGACGGTTGAGTGTCAGTGGCGCGCCATGGCGCGCCCTGCGGTCGGAGGACTGAACATGGCGGACAGGATTCGGTGGGGCGTGCTCGGCTCGGGCGGGATTGCGCGGCGACGGACCATTCCCGAGGGCATCATCCCGGCCGACAACGCGGATCTTGTGGCGGTGTACGACATCGACCGCAAGCTCAACCGCGAGGTGGCCGGTCAGTTCGGCACGAGACCCTGCGACAGCATCGACGACCTTCTGAATGCCGGGATCGACGCGGTCTATGTCGCCACGCCCGCCGGCGTGCATTATGACAACGTCCTGCGCTGCGCGGCGGCCGGCAAGCACGTACTGTGCGAGAAGCCTCTGGGCATGACCGTGGACGAGGCGAGGAAGATGATCGCGGCGTGCCGGGAGGCGGGCGTGCAACTCGGCACGGCGTTCATGATGCGCTTCCTGAGTCAGCATCAGGCGGCGCTTCGGCTTATCCGGGAAGGGAAGCTCGGGCAGCCGACGTACGCGCGGGCGCAGCTCTCCTGCTGGTATCCGCCCATCGAGGGCGCCTGGCGGCAGGATCCGCGCACCGGCGGCGGGGGCTCGCTCATCGACATGGGGGGCCACTGCATCGACCTGCTCGAAATGTTCTTCGGGCCCGTGCGGCGCGTAAGCTGCTTCATCCACAACACGGTCCACTCCTATGCGTCCGAGGACAGCGCCGTGGCGATGCTCTTCTTTGAAAACGGCGCCCTGGGCACGGTGGATACGTTCTTCTGCATCCCGGACAACAGCAGCCGCAACGCGCTGGAACTGTACGGCTCGAAGGGCTCCATCCTGGCCTGGGGCACGATCGGCCAGGGCGAGGCCGGACAGATGCTGGCCTGTCTCGAGGCCGACGCGGCCGGCTATGACGCCCAACAGAGCCGCCCGGCCGGCAGCGGCGTTCCGATTGCACCCGAACCGGTCAACACGTACCGCGCGGAGATCGAGGACTTCAGCCGGGCGCTGCTGGCAGGCACCTCCTGTGCGCATAGCGCCCAGGCGGGCCTGCGCAGCCAGATCATCCTGGCGGCGTGCTACGAGTCCGCTCGAACCGGCCGGGCGGTGGACATCGAAGGGTGAATCATGCGACGGCGGATTGCGATCGTCTCGGCGGTGGTCTCGGCGGTGTCGGGCGTTTCGGTTGCCCGGGCCGCGGATCTGTCCGTCGGCGCGGCGGCCGTGGACATCACACCGCCGAAGGGCTGGCGGATGGCCGGGTACTTCAACGAACGCATCAACACCGGCACGCACGATCCGCTTGCGGCCAGGGCGATCGTATTCGCGCAGGGTGATATCCGGGCGGCGCTGGTGTTCTGCGACCTGATCGGCATTCCGCTGCGTGTTTCCAGTGATGCCCGGCGGCTGGCAGGCGAGAAGACGGGCATCCCGGCGGCGAACATCGCCATCCTGGCGACGCATACGCATACGGGGCCGCTCTTCTTCGGCCCGCTGCGTGAGCACTTCCATCAGACGGCCATAGCAAGAGAGGGCCGCGACCCCCGCGAACCGATCGACTATTCCGCCGCGCTCGTTGACAGGATCGCCGACGTTGTCGCGCGGGCCCAGGGGGCGGCCCGGCCGGCGGAGATCGACGTCGGCACGGCACAGCAGTCCCCTCCGCTCTCGTTCAATCGGCGCTACCGCATGAAAGACGGCAGCGTGCGGTTCAACCCCGGGCCGCAGAATCCCGGCATCGTCGGGCCGGCCGGGCCGATCGATCCGGACGTGGGCGTGCTGCTTTTCCGCGATGCCGCCCGGAAGCGCCCGTTCGCCTGCCTCACGGTGTTCGCGCTCCATCTCGACACCACCGGGGGCACGGAGTACTCGGCGGACTACCCCTTCTATCTCCAGGAGACGCTACGTGCGTCGCTCGGCGGCGAGGTCCTGTCCCTTTTCGGCACCGGCACCTGCGGGGACATCAACCACATCAACGTCAACCGCAAGGATCAGTTGACCGCGAAGCAGATCGGCACTGCGCTGGGCGAGACGGTCCTGGCGATGATCCCGAAGCTGCGGCCGATTCAGGCCGGCAGCCTTGCGTCGGCCCGGGCGACCGTGGAGGCCGCATTGCATCCGTATACGCCCGAGCAGGAGGCCGAGGCGGCGAAAAACATCGCTCAGGTCGGCACGGGCAGGGTGCCGTTCCTCAAGGAGGCCGAGGCCTGTCGGATCATGGACCTCAAGGCGCGCCAAGGCCCGACCGTGACGCTCGAAGTGCAGGCCGTCCGCCTGAGCCGCGACGTGGCGATTGTCGCGCTGCCGAGCGAGATCTTCGTGGAACTGGGCCTGGCGATCAAGGCGGCCTCGCCGTTCCGGACCACGTTCGTGATCGAGCTGGCGAACGACGGCATCGGCTACATCCCGACGAAGAAGGCCTTCACCGAGGGCAGCTACGAGGTCGTCAACTCCCGCGTGCGCAGCGGCACCGGCGAGAAGCTGGTGGATGCGGCCCTGACCGCGCTGCGGAAGCTGGCGGATCAGTAGAACACGGTGACGATCAGGTTCGGCTCGGCGTGCTTGCCGGTCCAGATGCCGACCGTGGATGTGCTGAACTTGATCTCGACGTCGGGGTTCCGCTCGCACCATTCGTTGATCTGCTGGTCCATGTGCCGGACGGCCTCGTCCGAGAGCTTGGCGTGGAACGTGCGGCAGCGCGTGGCCCCCGTGCCGGTCTTGTTCAGGGGCCGGGTGTACCGGGTGGGTTCCTCCGTCACGGCCGGCGGGGGTGTTCCGACGGCGGTGCCGTGCGAGGTTTTCTGCCCGGGCACGTCGGGCGGTTCGAGTTCGTCGACGAGCGAGATCGGCGGCAAATCGTCGGAGGCTGCCGAGCTCGCCGGGGCGGCGGCCGGCGGAGCGGGTTCCTCAGGAGGCTTGCTCGGCGGGGATTTCGTCTGCCGGAGGCAGTGCACGCACAGGAGTTTTCCGGAGTGAAAGCCCGCGAGCTTCTTGTCGAGGTGCTCCTTATAGATGCTCGCACCGCACTCGTGACAGCTCAGTACGTTTTCCTCTTGGGCCGAGGGGCCGCCCATAACACGCCCTCCAGTCACAAGACAAACCCAAAGGCGATGTGCCGTTTGGCCCTGCGCGATCCGGGCGCATTATAATTGGCCCTCCCAACGACGGTCAATGCGTCGGTGCAGGCGGGGTTCGTGCGGGAGCGGCCCTGGCCGGATCGCGGGGCGGGCTTTTCGGGGGTCGCGTTGAGACGGGAGGACGGCATCCTATGAACCGGGCGGACGTTCATTCCACCACCATACTTTCGGTCCGGCGGGGCGGGCAGGTCGCCATCGGGGGCGATGGCCAGGTCACGATCGGCAACACGGCCCTCAAGCACGACGCGGTGAAGATCCGCCGGCTCGCCGGCGGCAGGGTCCTGTGCGGGTTCGCGGGCGCCGCGGCGGACGCCTTCGCCCTGCTCGAGCGATTCGAGGCCAAGCTCGATCAGTACAAGAGCAACACGAAGCGGGCCGCCATCGAACTCGCCAAGGACTGGCGCACCGATCGCGTGCTGCGGCGACTGGAATCGCTGCTCGCCGTGGTGGATGCGGAGTCGTCGCTGATCATCGGGGGCAGCGGCGACATCATCGAACCGAGCGACGGCGTGATCGGAATCGGATCGGGCGGCATGTTCGCCGCCGCGGCCGCCAAGGCGCTCCTGGCCAACACGAACCTTGGCGCGGGCGAGGTGGTCGAGAAGGCCCTTCGCATCGCCGCGGAGATCTGCATCTATACGAACGATCGGATCACGGTGGAGACGCTCTAGACGTCAGGCGCCCGCTCGGCGGCTGCTGCCGCGCGGCACGGTTCCGCGTTCGCGGTTTTGGCGCGGCCGTGGCAGGGGTCAATCCCAGACGAATACGCCGCCGCAGCGGTATCGGCCCTTGGAGGGCCGGGCGTGAATGACCCGCACGCGGGCCAGGTACTCCTGCGACTCGCCGGGCAGGTAGACCTCGATGATCTCGCCGACCAGAAGCGGTTCGCGGCATACGAAGCCGAGTCCGGCTTCGCTGATGTCCACGCACCAGGCGGGGAGAATCTCCGCATCGCCCGCCGCGTGAGTCCGAATGAACTCGAAGGCGCAGCGGGCGGTACGCCGGGCCACCCGGCGGGCCTCCGGGGTCGCGGTGCCCTGCACCATGTCGCCGAAGATCGACAGGAAGATCGGCAGGTTCTCACGATTCAGCCGGACAACGGTTCCTGCTTGCGCCATCTCGTGGCTCCTCAGCGGGAAGTCTGCAACCCCATATGAGACCTTCGTACCGGCGGACTGGTGACTTTAGCAGGAAACGGCACAGGAGTAATGAAGAGCCGACCCCCGTTGCCCGGGAGAGCCTCGCCTTCGGTGCGGGGCGTTATGCGGACGTGCAGCGGGGCGCGGGCGCGATTGGCGAAGGCGGACCGACGGCCTCGCAGCGCGGCGCGCGGCGGCACGCGGGCCCCGATTCATTCGGCGGCCAGGTACATGTCGTCGAACCACGCCATGCCCGCCTTGTCCGGCGTGACGACGCAGTCGATCGCGGCCGATTTCGCACCCGGGGGCGGCCGGACCGGCCCGGCTGCCACGAACGTCCAGTGCGAGCTGCCGGTGACGCCCGGCGAATCCTGCTCGCCGATCGTCTCCCCCTTTTCGCCGAGAAAACGCAGTCGGAGCGTCGCCGATGCGCGGCCAAGTCCGTCGGTTCGCAGGTAGCCGCCGAAGACGTACGCCCTTGCTGCGCTGACGTTCGCCGGCGTGCTCGATATGCGGCGGGCCGCGCCGCCCGCCCGGATTCGCAGCGACCGCACGCCCGCAAATGACTGTCGGACCCGCAGACCGCCGATGTCCATCAGGCCTTCGAGCCTGATCCTGCCCTCGTTGTCGGCCCGGTATGTCCACCAGAAGTCCTTCTCCCAGCCGCGCTCGACGGACAACTCCGCGGGCTTCCACGTGTCGCCTTCCTGCTGCGCCGCCGTCCACCCGCCGCTCTGATACTCCAGGCTCGGGTTGACCAGCAGATTGGTGAGGACCGGTTCGCCGGCCGCTCCGGTTGCGACGGTTCGCTCCTTGCCGTTCGGCGCGAATGCGCCCTGCACCAGCGCGACGCAGTCGAGAAGCTTCGCGTACGGGCGGGCCTCGGCGAGGCCGACCTGTTGACCTTTCGGCCGCGGCGACGCGACGCCGTATAGGAGCGTGTGGCGACCGGCCGTGAGCTTCACGGCGGCGTAGTGATACCATGCGAAGATCATCCGCTCGTCGTCGATGGCGTTGTACTGCGCGACGAGCCGGATGTCGCGCGGGACAAGCGTGTTCGGCGCGTCGTGCCACGGGCCGTCGTCGATCCGCCATCGCGACGGCGAGGCGGTCGCCAGGTAGCCCTCGCGGATCCAGAGCTGGTACTCACCGGCCGTCGGCGCCTCGAATGCGAGCCTCGCGAAGTATCCGTCGGGTTGCGGCGGGGGCACGGCGGTGCCGAGGCCGAGCATCGCATCGCCCGACAGGCCCGCCAGCCCGCCGAAGACGTTCAGATTGAAGTTCGATTCGATCGCGGATTCGGCCTCGACCCACACAAAGGCGGGAGGGGTCCCTGACCCTGCTGAGACCGCAGGGGTCTCTGAACCCGACTTCGACGACTCGGGGGCAACGACCGCTGGTGCGAAAAGACGGGGTTCAAAGACCCCTCCTGCCGTTGCGGGAGTGCGGCTTCGCACGATTACGGTATCATGGGCGTGGATCGTGTCGAACAGGATGCCTTCGGGTGCCCACCTGTGCCTGTCGCTGCGTTTGACGAGCGTCAGATCCGCCGGGCGCAGCGCGACGCTTCGCACGCCGTTCGGCGCGGGTTCGATCCTTTCGCCGTCGGCGTAGGCGGCCGACGTCGTTGCCCGGTCGAGCGTCACCGTCCTTGAGAAACCCTCCTTCGGCGGCGGCAGGACGTTGCCCGTGGCGTCGAGCGTGTACGGCGGCAGCTCCTTGCCGAGCCTCACGAGCGAGCCGTATCCCGGCGCGAGCGAAACAACGGTGACGGATTCGTCTCCGTCGCGGTACGAGAAGGCTTCCAGCGCCGGGTCGGCCGTGTCGAGGATGGCCGCCCCGAGCACTTGGCGCATGAAGCCCCTGTAGTCAAAGACGTGTCGCCCGGGCGGAAGGTCGACACGCTCCGGCCGCCAGCCGACGCCCGTGTCCACGTTCTTGCTGATGATCTGGAGCTTGCCGTCGATGAGGTTCCAGACCTGGCCGGCGTTGTTGCGGGCGATCACCTTCGCCGACGGCGGGGCGGCGAGGACCTGGAACTCCACCCCGTCTTCGTCCTTCGCGAACTCCGCTGTGTAGTAGCGATCCACGGAAGGGATCGTGCCGCGGTCTTTTCGGTAGCCGATCCATGTGATTCGCTGCCCGGACTTGATCACCGCCTCAACGTCGTTCGCATAGCGGAGCGAGGCCGGCGTGTTCTCGATGTTGATGAGATACATGTCCGTCGTCGGCCGCAGCGAGAATGTCGGCAGTACCCAGGTGCCGTCGGCGAGCTTGCCCGCCGGGTCGACGAACCAGAGGGTGTCGGTGTTGAAGTAGTCGCGGTACGGGTCGGAGAAAGTCAGTCCGCCGTTGGGATTGAAGATGCCGGGGAAGCGGTAGTATACGCGCGGGCTGTAGTCGGCGAGTTTCGGGGCGTTGGCCAGGATTCTCGCGTATGTGCCGAGCCATTCGAGCTGTCGCGGGTCGCGGCTGACGGCGTCGGACCAGAAGGCATCCTCGCCGCGTCCGGGCATGAGGTAGTACTGGAAGATGCCCTTCGCCCCGCCGGAGATGAGCGACGTGTAGTTCGCGTACATTGTGCCGAGGCGGCTCGTGTACCCCATCAGCTTGTTCCGTGAGGGGCAGGCGTCCTGGTGGTTGCCCTCGCCGGTCTCGGTGACGACCAGCCACATCGTCCGTGTTGCCTGCTCGCACTCGCCGAAGGCGGGGATGCCCATGAACGTGAGCATCGGCTCGCCGACGCCGTACGACTCCATGCCGAGCCCGTCGAAGCCGGGAGTCTCCCCGCCCCTCGACGCTCTGGAGTGCGGTCTCTCTGAGACCGCAGGCGGCCTCTGGAGTGGCCGCACGCCACAGGCATCGTTGATGTGCCACCAGTCGAGGCCGGAGAAACACTTGAAGATCACCGGCACATCGTTCATTTCCTTGAACACATCCGCGATGCGGTTATGGAAGTCGCGCACCTGTTGCCCGATCGCCTCCACCAGGTCGTAGCGAAACTGGCTGACGGCGAAGCGGCAACGCACGAGCTTCTTGCTCTGCGGGTCGATCAGGCAGGCCCATGTCACTTTCGTCTTCGCATCGTCGATCGCGCGGAGGGGCAGAAGCCTCGCCGCCTGCTCGAAGCTTTCGATCGCGTTCGGATCGTCAGGCGCCCAGGCTCTGCGCAGCGCATCGAGCGTCGAATACTTCTCGCGCAACTGCCGGGCGTATTGGTCGCGGTAGTCCGGGTCCGAGGGCACGAACCCGTGCTGGAGATTGTTCTCGTTCCAGAACAGATCGACGGCGAAGCGGAACCCCGGCCCCATCCGCACCCTGGTGTAGAGTTCGCGCATCTTCGCGGCGTAGGCGTCGAACTGACCGCCCCAGTAGTACATGTTCTGGTTCCAGCCGTCGCGGCGTTCGGCCAGGCACAGGCTCACGCGGAGCCGGCCGGTCGGCAGCCCCCGGAGCGGTACGCGCACGGCCTTGTGGTCGTCGGGCCGCCGCCGCCCCTGTTCGCCGGGCCTCTCGTCGTGCTCGATGCTCGCCTGGCCCCAGGCGGCCACGCCGCCGGTCTGCGTGTCGGCGACGAGGTAGAACGCGTCGCGCACGTTGCGCCGATACACGAGCAGGTCGCCGCCCTCGATCACCTTGTCGTCGGCCTTGGCGGCCATCGTTACGTTTCCGTCGTTGACGACGAGCACCTCCGCGTCCGGGCCGCTCATCAGGTCGTAGGCGTAGCCCCTGGCCTCCAGGCCGGAGGTCTGCACGCCGTAACGCATGCCGATTTCGTCCATGTAGTCGATGACCCGCTGGAAGTATCGCAGTTGCTCCTCGCTCTTGGTTTCCCAGGTATGCGGGGTCATCATGCCGTTGCCGACGTTGAAGTAAATGTCGCGTATGCCGTACCGGCGCAGCAGGTCGAGCTGCGCCTTGATCGTGTCCCAGTCGTTGTCGGGGATGAACATCCCGCCGACGGGAAACCACGGCTCGCCGTCCCAGAAGAGCGTGTGGGCCGCGTTGATATGCCAGCGGTGCGGCACGCCGTGTTTGTCCGTGAACGTGCCCGTGCCGATGATGATCGGCGGATGCCTTGGCGCCGGGGCGTCGATCGTGAGGGTCGTCCTGCCCGTCCGCGGTTGGCCGTACATTCCCGCGACGATCTCGTATTCGCCCGCGGGCAGGTCGTCCGGGAGCGGCGTGGAGAACGGTCCGAGCCGGATCGGCTCGCCGGCGCGAAGCGTGCGCGGGTGCGGCCCGCCGGTCGTGGCCGTGCCGGCGGCCAAGCGGTCGCCGGCGCGGCCGTCGCGGGGCTTGCCGGTGTCGAGAAGGGTAAAAGTTGCCACGTGATACACGCGGCCGTCCCGTCGAAGGTGCGCAAAGAGCGGGGCGGGCCGTTCGAGGTCGCCCGACAGCGTGAGGGTGAACGCGAGTTCGAGGGTGGCGCCGGCCCGGGCGGTCGCCGGCGCCGTCGGCTCGATCGCGAGCAGCACCGGCGGCGTCTGCGGGTATACGGGCGGTTCGTATGCGAGAGCGACGGATGCCCAAAGCAACGGCGAGCACGCGAGCAGGATCGGCTTCATGATTCAACTCACAGGGAGAGATCAACCCCGGCCGTGCGCTCCATCTTCGCGATTTGACCGCGGCGGTCAACCGAACGCATCGGGGCGCGCCGGTCGGGCGCCCCATACGCTCTCGCGGATTGCATCGTGCGGAGCTTTGCGATAAGCCAGTCGCACCGGGGGTAGTCGGTGCGCAACGAGAGGGCAATCGCCAGGCCCGCCGCCGGACAACTGACGCCCGCGTGGAATGCTTCAGCGGGCTTCCTCGCGTGACAGGACCTTTACGCAGCAGCGTAACGATCCCCCGCACATTGCGCTGGTTGCGAATCCTTTGATGGGGCGTACCTCGAAGCCGAGCTTCGCCCAGGTCTCGCGGGCGAGGTCGTCGAGGGCGGGCCAGTCGTATTGAGGCAGATAGACGATTCGCCGGTTGTCGGTCAGTTCCAGCAGGACGTTGTTATAGGTCAACTGCGGATACTCGGGCTTGAAGTCCTCGTCGGTATCTGCACGATCGTCGGCCGGGGCGGTGTCCGTCCGACCGCGGTCGTTGTGCGTGGCGGGCGTGCCCGGTGCCGTGGCGGGGCTTCGCTCGCGATGAGACAGGTACGGAATCCGCACCACGTCGTATCCGCAGGCGGCCAGTTCTTCGGCGAGGCGATCGAGCGAGGGGGCCATGGCCCGGCTCTGCTCGATTGCCTGCCTCGTTCGGCCAACGACCCGCGGTGGCCGGATGGCGTGTCCTTCGGCGTCTCGAAGCCCACGGGTTGCCGCCTTGCCGGGAAGGTACATCTGCTCGCACCGCCTCTCGAACGCCTCGACCCGATCCGGGGCCTGGGCGACTTCCTTTTCGGCCACGCGGGCACCCCACGCGGGGTCGGCCAGCGCGAGCCTCCTGTCGCCCAGAGGTGTCAGCATCATATCGATATGCGCGATCGGTTGCGGAAGCGGGCCTACCACCAGAACAGGCCGGCCGAGCTCTCGCTCGAATCGCTCGACGACCTCGGGATCGGACAGGGCGAACTTGATCGCGTTGTATCGGATCGTGTTGGCGCCGACAAAGGCGTGGTCGGAGTCTGCCACGATGTTCCCGCCTTCGAAGGTGAGCGAGGAGTCGTCGCAGCTCCAGCCGAGCGTCGCGGCGATTCTCGCGGCCATGGCCCGGTCGCCGGCGCGGTCAAACTCCCGGGAGACGAGCAGGCGACCACGACCCTCGCGATCCCGGAGGACGAGGAAGGGATCCTGAGGCCATATGGTGATCGGCGTGTCCGCCGGCAGTTCGACGAACGAGACACGTTGGGGCCAGGGGTTGGAGGCGACGCGAAAGGCGTCACGGTCGTTGACCAGCAGGAGGATGCGGGCCCGTTCCGGCAGCGCGTTGACAATGTTGGCGGCAAGGCGGGCGTTATGAAGCAAGGCCCGGCGCGCACTATTCACGCTGCAGACGGCCAGCGTGACGGGCCCGCCCGCATCTGGCACCAACTGCGGACCGCCGGTCGCTGCCTTCTGGGGAGATCGCAGGTATAGGGCAGCGCCGAGGCCCAGCAGCACAATGCCCGCGACGGTGAAGAGTCTTCGCGATCGCATGCAACGCCCCCCGCGCGGCCCGCCAGCGCTCCGCGCGGGGGCTTGTCTGGCCTTGCCTCCGGCAGGCCGGTTACCTCGGCTGCCGGCGGCGTCGCAGCATCAACAGGCCGCCGCCTGCCGCCATACATGCCAGAGACGCGGGCTCCGGCAATACTCCGATCGCATAGTCGCCGGGCTCCCGGAGCACCCCCCACACGTAGGTTTCGTCCATGCACACGCCGTAGTAGCCGGCTCTGTACACGGGGCGACCCAGAAGGCGGCGGGCCTCAATCCCTCGCCGCGCCATCACCCTGGCCATCGGACGCCAGAGCTTGCGCCTGTCGGCCCGCTCCACCCGCCTCATCAGGACCAAGTCCCGCGCCCGCAACCCTTTTCTCGTGAGCCGGGCCGGATCGTACTCCATGCGGACACGGAGCCGGCAGGCATCGATCGGTCGTTTCCGGATGCGCAGCGCGGTCAGCGTTCCGTAATCGGTCAGGTCCAGCAGGACGAACCCCGGTTCCACTCCGCCGAGCAGTTCCTCCTCCTTCTTCTCCACCGTGATCACCATCGGGTCGGGCGACTCGTTGGTGATCGTAATGCCGGTGTTATCCGGCGAACCGGTCCCGGCCGCCCACCAGTCAGCGGTAAGGCCGGGCCCTACCGTGAACGTGTCGGCGCCGGCACTCGACGCGAACAACCCTGCGCTGCAACAGAGCAGCGCGGCCAACTGGCGGCAACGTCTCGAATCCTGAGCCATATTTCACCTCCTGACGACTTGGTCTTTGAGTCCTCGACGAATCGCGACCTCGTAGAATATGTCGGTATCGCGCCGCCGGACTGCTGTGTTCGACAACGAGCCATGCCGCGCATCGCCAGTGGGGTCCGCCTGATTTGACGGGAGCCGCCTCGCTCCCGCCGGATCTGGTGCGACACCAGTTCGCCGCCGGCAGGGCTGCTACCGTTCCCGCTCTCTCCCTGACATGAATTGCGACACCAGTAGCATACCTCGCTCCTGCCGCCCGCGTCAAGATGTCCGCACATTTCTGAAGACGCGATGCGCAGTATCGTTAATAGCCAGCAAGTTCCCCGTCGGAATGGGATAAGTCCTTTACTGATAAAGAGTTAGTTCTAATGCTGAGTCCGCTCAGGGTCACAACCCACCTCAGGAACATTCGTTGCGGTCGCGGCGGTCCGCCGCATCGGGATTGTTTCGCGAATCGCGCGTGCGACATGGAGGAAGCTGAGTTTTCGGAGGTCGATGTCCGTCGGGAGGGCTGCCTTGCGGAGTGAGCGGTGAACACCGTTGTGAGCCAACAGGATGCCGTAGAGATCCCGCAGGCGCGCTGCGCACCGGCGGCGGACGGCTGAAACGGCCGCGCGGGCGGCGGTGTTATTCGTAGCGCAGCGCCTCGATAGGGTCGAGACGGGAGGCCTTCCAGGCGGGGTAGTAGCCGAAGATCACGCCGACGCTGACCGAGACGACGACCGACGCGACGATGGCGCCGGGGGAAAGCTCGGTCGGCCAGCGCATCACCGTGCGGACAAGCAGCGAGCCGCCGCGGCCGAGCAGGATTCCGATCGCCCCGCCGAGCAGGCAGAGGACGACGGCCTCCACGAGGAACTGCCGCAGGATATCACGGCCGCGTGCCCCCACGGCCATCCGCAGTCCGATCTCGCGGGTCCGCTCCGTGACCGAGACGAGCATGATGTTCATGATTCCGACGCCGCCGACGACGAGCGAGATGAGTGCGACGCACAGGAGCAGGTTCGTCATCAGGCTCGTGGTGGAACTCATCGCCCGGGTCATCTCGGTCATGTCGCGGATGTTGAAGTCGTCGGGTTCGCCGGGGCGGATCCGGTGTCGCTCGTGAAGCAACTGCGTGACCTGGCGGATGGCGATCGGAACCTCCGCGGGCGTACGGGCCGCGACGAGGATCTGATCGACGTTGACGAACCGGACGGGCAGCGGCGTGTCGGCGGCCTGGATGGCCGAGGGCACCGGGTAGAGCGGCGAGGAGCCCGGGTAGAGCTGGCTGAGCGTGTTCACCTCCTGCGTGTTCGTCGAGGCGCTCTGGTTGACATTCTGGAGCGTCGAGCCGGCTACGCGCCGCTTGATCGTGGTCCACGGGGCGATGATTACGTCGTCCTGATCCATGCCCATCATGTTGGCGCCCTTGGGGCTCAGGACGCCGATCACGCGGAACGAGACGTTTTTCACGCGGACCTCCTGGCCGACCGGCGAGGCGCCCTGGAAGAGCTCCCGCACGAGCGTCTGGCCGAGCAGGCAGACCTTGTTCGCACTGCGGACGTCCTGATCCGTGAACGGCTCGCCTTCGGCAAGGTTCTGCCAGTCGCGCACGTCGAGAAACGACGGTGTCGTGCCGAAGACGAACAGCGGAACCCAGTTGCGGTTGCCGTAGACGACCTGCGTGCGGGCGCGGACGATCGGGGCGACGGCGCGGACGGCGGGGCAGTCGCGGAGGATCGCCTCGGCATCGTCCGGCGTGAGCGTCATGGCACTGCCGCCGCCGAAGGTCACGCCCCCGCTGGCGGCCGCGCCGGGCATGACGATCACGTTGTCCGCCCCCATGCTGGCGATGGACTTCTGGATGGCCCGGGAGGATCCGGTGCCGATCTCCATCATGGCGATGACGGCGGCGATGCCGATGACGATGCCGAGCGTCGTCAGGGCGGAGCGCATCACATTGCGCCGCAGGGCGTGCAGGGCCGTGCGGAACGTCCGGGAGTGAAAGTGATCCCGCAGGAGGCTCATCACATGGACTCCAGCGGGTCGCCGGAAGGAGCGACGGAGCGACGGAGTGACGAAGCGACGGGGCGACCCGGCGATGCGGCGGCGCCGGCCTCGCCGTCGACGATCATCCCGTCGCGGATGCGGATCGTCCGTTGCGCATGCTGTGCGACGCCGGCGTCGTGGGTCACGAGGATGATCGTGAGGCCCTCGTCGCGGTTGAGCTGCTGGAACATCCGCAGGATCTCCTCGCTCGTGCGGGAGTCGAGGTTGCCGGTGGGTTCGTCGGCGAAGAGCAGGGGCGGGTGGTTGACCAGGGCGCGGGCGATGGCCACGCGCTGCTGTTGTCCGCCGGAGAGCTGCGACGGTTCGTGATCCATCCGGTCGCCGAGGCCGACGAGGTTGAGAAGCTCCGCGCCGCGCGCGCGGGCCTCGCGGTCGCTGATGCCTCTCGGGGCGTAGGAGAGCGGCATGATCACGTTCTCCAGCGCGCTGGTGCGCGGCAGCAGATTGAAGTTCTGGAAGACGAAGCCGATCTTGCTGTTCCGCACGTAGGCCCGCTCGTCGGCGGAAAGGCCGGAGACCTCCTGCCCGTCGAGCCAGTAGCGTCCGCGGGTCGGGTGGTCCAGGCAGCCGAGGATGTTCATGAGCGTCGTCTTGCCGGAGCCCGAGGCCCCCATCAGGGCGACCATCTCGCCGCGCTCGATCGTCAGGGAGACACCCTTGAGCACCGGCACATCCAGCTCGCCGAGGTAATACGTCTTGTGGATGTCTTCGAGCCTGATCAGTTCCATGATCCGCATGCTACCCCTGCCGCTTCGTACCGAAGAGTCGCGGCGCGAACGGGTTGGTCGTGTCGTCGTCGTTACTCTGGACCGCCTCGCTCACGATCACCTCGGTGCCTTCCGTGAGGTTCTCGCCGCTGACCTCCGTCATGGTCCCGTCGCTGAGGCCGACAGTCACGGCGAGCGGGCGGACGAAGTCGCCGTCCCGCACCCAGACCCTGCCGCGGGCCGCCGGGGCGCTCGCCGGGCGGCCCTTGCCGGCGGGCGAGGCG
>CAZZFA010000020.1:0-58594 GCA_964653435.1 uncultured Planctomycetales bacterium
AGGGAGTTGTGGCTGCTGGATGAGGCGGAGGCGGCCTTCCAGAAGGCGATCGACATGATCGAGCCCCTGGCGGCCGAGTTCCCGGACAAGGCCAGTTACCGCGACCTGCTCGAGAAGATGCGGTCGAAGCTGGATAACATCCGTGGGCGCAGGCCGGTCGGTGAGCTGATGCTGCTGACCAAGGGCTCGCCCGAGCAAATCGCGAAGGCCATCGAACTGGCCCGCGACGTGGATCTCGCCTTGATCGACAAGAACGCGCCGGTCCTCACGATTTGCGCGGATCACCTGGCGCTTGGCGGCGACTACAAACGGGCCGAGGCCCTGGCCCGCAGGGCGGTCGAGGTGGATCCGGAGGACATCGCGGCCTGGAAGACGCTGGGCTGGGCCCTGCAGGGGCTTGGCCGCGCGGATGAGGGGCGGGCTGCACTCCTCCATGCGCTCGGCGTGCTGCACATTACGACGGGCGAGGTAGCGGTTGGTGCCTGCCCGGAACCGTCCACAATGGGATACCTCCTCAGCATGGTCAGCCAGGACCGCTACGTCGCCCGATGGCAGGGCGTCAAGATGTTCGGCTCGCGTTTTGATCCCTGGCCGTGGTTCTGGGTTGGCGTGCGCATGGAGCTGGACGGCCGACCGGCCGATGCCGTGGCCGCCTACCGTACGTGCGAGGCCCTGGGACGCCTGCCCAACGCCCACTATACGGCCAAGTGGGCGGCGTACCGCCTGCGGGTGCTCGGGGGTGCCGCGCCGTCGCCGTCGTCGGCGGACAATGGTTCCCGGTAGTACGGTGCCGCCCGCCGTCTCAGTGTCTTCTGCCGCGTTTTCCCGCCCGTTTCCGTGTCCTTGCTATCTCGTGTGTCGATCTCGCGGGGTTGTTGCAGTTGTCCTCTTGGAGGAAGCCGGCGCTCTTGAGGCTCGTCGGCGTCCGGGTGGCCTGGCGGCACACCGCGGGGCACCGAATAGCCCGCGCGACCCGGAAGAAGGATCGTGGACAGGCCGGCGGCGCCGGGAAACTTGATTCCGCCAGACAAAAACAGGATTGAGCGGCGTCTCTTAACCGGGCAGGCCGGCGAGCCGCGCATCGAGGAACGTCAATGCCGCGAACCAGGGCCATCGGCGAAAGAGCGCAACGCGAACGGGCGTACGAGTTGCTTCGCCGGGCGCTGATGCTTCAGCAGATACCGGCGGGTCAACGCCTGCGCGAGACCGAGTGGGCCGAGCGACTGAACGTCAACCGTACGGCCCTGCGAGAGGCGTGCGGTCGCCTTTGCGCCGAGGGCCTGATCGCGGATGGCCCGAAGCGCGGTTACTTCGTGGCCCAGTTGAGTTCGGAAGAACTCGAAGATGCATTGGAGGTACGGCTCCTCCTCGAGGCAGGCACGATTGAGCGGATCTGTCGGCTCGGCCTGAACAAGCCCCGGAACCTTCAGCCGTTGCAGAAGGCTTGTGAGGAACTGGAATGGCTCCTGCGGAACGGTTACCGCAACGAGGTGGCGGAGTCGGACCGACGATTCCATGAAGCCCTTGTGGCGCTCGCCGCCAACGCGCGGCTGGCGCGACTCTATCGGTGCATTCCGCCCGGTTCGTGGTTCGCAATCGGCCGGGGGCAGGAGTGCGAGACGGCCGGACGGATGATGCTCCGGGAGCACCGGGACATCCTGACGGCCATCCAAAGAGGCCGCGCCGCCGAAGCACAAGGTCTGCTGCGCGGCCACGTGGTGAGCCCCGGCGAACCGTGTGAGAACGGCGTGGGAGCCGCGTGATCCCACCCGGGGCGGCGGCGATTCGCCGTCCGTCTGCGGCGAGGAGATGACCATGCCAAGGCCAATAGCGTTCTTCGCAGTCCTGTCGGCGGGTCTGGGAGTACTCGTCCTGAAGGCCCCGCACATGCGGCTGGCCGCGCAGATCGCGTCGGGCCAGATCGACGGACACCGGATACCTCTGACGGAGTTCGTGCCCGCGCGATTTCCGCAGGAGTGTGTTTCCGTCCGTCTCGGCGAGTTGGTCTTTCAGGTTCCCAGGCACGCCGGGATCAAGCGCGCCGCCTCGGACGAGTCGTTCGGATTCCTGCTGACATTCGACGGCCTGAAGTGCCGCGTGTTGCCGCCGCGATACAACACTGAGGAGGAGGGGACCGCCTCATGGAGTTTGAGTGAGACGGGCGGCCGGGACGAGCTGAGCCGCCAGGCCGCCGTCTGCGCGGCGAGCGGGGCCGATCTGTCGTTCGGGCTCAGCCGGGCCGAAGTGCAACGGCTCCGGGAACGACTGGAGATCCGGCCGGCGCTCTGTCTGACCGCCGAGCGGGTGGAGGTCGTTCGAGGCGAGACGCTCTGTGGTCTGCTGCTGACCTGGAAGGTCGAAGGCGTGCCGCGCATGGTGTTCACGTACTTTTCGCCTGATTATCGGGTCAGCGGAAAGGTATTCCTGTTCCCGGACTCTGACTCAGCCGACGCGGCGCAGGCGGCGCAGGCCCTGGTCAGCACATTCCGCCTGGAAGGCCGGCCGATCGCCCGCGCGGCCGCGAAGCCGGATTGAACCCGGACTACCCCCCATTGGTGCAGTACATATCCGACCGCCGCCCGCGTGCGGGCGTCATTGCACAGACGACGGGCGTCACTATGATGCGCCGACGGCGGTCGGGGGCACGACGGCCGCCCCGATCGAACAACCGCGTCATGTTCGTTGGAGTACCGACATGTCCCGGATCTTTTCACGCCGTTCGGTTGCCGCGCTCGCGGCGATGAGTCTGCCGGCGATCCTCAGTATCCGCGTTGCAGCCCAGACGCGGCCGACGGCCGCGCCCGATATTACCGCCGGCGATCCGCAAGCCGAGGTCGTCACCTTTCCGGTGCCGGGGGCGACGTCGGGCGCGGTCGGGCGGGCGATCGTGGTTTTGCCGCGCGACTACGCGCGCGATGCGGTCGCCGCGCAACCTGATACGGCGAAACGCTATCCGGTCGTCTATCTGCTGCATGGCTACGGGGCGGACCACACAAGCTGGTACGTTCGATCGCGCGAGGCCGGCCGGCCGCTCTCGGCATACGCCGACCGCTATGGGCTGATCATCGTCTGCGTCGACGGCCGGCGCGCCTCCTGGTATCTCGATGCCCCGCCCGACAGCGAAGATCCGGCGGATTGGCAGATCGAAACGATGTTCACCCGGTACCTCGTTCCGGAGATCGACCGGCGGTACCGCACCTGGGCGGACGCACTCGGCCGCGCGGTCGTGGGTCTGAGCATGGGCGGGCACGGGGCGATCTACCTGGCCGCGCGGCATCCGGAGCTGTTGAGCGTCTGCGGAGACATGAGCGGCGTGGTGGATCTGACGCACGTGATAAACAAGCAGGACCTCACGCGGCGACTCGGCCCGATCGACAAGCATCGCGATCGCTGGCTGGAACACAGCGCCATGACTCAGGCCGAGCAGTTCGCCGGCCGGCGCGTAGGCGTGCTGATCGACTGCGGCTGGGGCGATTCGTTCTTCGAGGACCACCGGCTCCTGCACGAGAAGCTCACGCGGCTGCAGGTCCCGCACGACTTCATCCAGCGCCCCGGTGGACATGACTGGTCGTACTGGATCAACGCGTTGCCGTACCACCTGCAGTTTGCGGCGGACCGGCTCCGGCCGGCGGGCGTCTGGCGGCCGGCGGCCTCGCTGCCCGGATTCACGTCGGTGATTCTCGACCGGAGCGGCGGAGACGACGCACGCGACCTCGGCGTGGCGGACATGAACGGCGACGGCAAGCCGGACGTCGTGGTCGCACGGTCGGGCAGCGTAGCCTGGTACGGCAATCCCGGCTGGCCCCGACACGTGGTCACGGGGCCTTCGGCTCGCAACATTGTCTCCGTGGCGGCGGAGGATATCGATCGCGACGGGCGCGTTGACCTGGCGTGGGCGTGCGGGGGAGGCCCCGATGGCGCGGATGCGCACGGCGGCATCTGGTGGGCGCGCAACGCTGCGACCGAGCCTTGGAAAGCCTTCCGCGTCGGAGCCGGGCCGGATGTTCTTCGGATTCGCTGGGCCGATGTGGACGGCGATGGCCGGCGCGAGCTGCTCGCTGTCACGTCGGGCCGGCGGGCCGGGTCGGGCGCGTCCGGCGAAGGCCGCACGCCGCTCCGCGTGCTGCACGTCCCGGGCGCGCCGGAGACGGATCGGTGGGCCGAAGGCGTACCTGGCGAGGGCCCTCGGACATGCTCTGCGATTGTTCCGCTGCGCTTCGTGGCGGCGCCGTTCGAGCAGTTTCTCACCGCCGGCGCCGAGGGCATTCATGTGCTCAGCCGGCAACCGGCAACCGGCGCGTGGACGAGCCGGCAGTTGGGCGCCGGGGATCAGGAGGGGACGTCGAGTCGCGGTACCGGTGACGTGGCTTTCGGGCGATTACGCGGCGGGCAGCGGTTTCTGGCCGCCGTCGAGCCGCCGCACGGTGGGCGGGTGGTCGTGTATATGGAGCCGCCGTACGCAAACGAGCTTTGGACCAGATTGATTATCGATGACAGACTCTCCGACGTGCATGGCGTGGCCTGCGGCGACCTCAGCGGCGACGGGGACGATGAGATTGTGATTGCCTGCGGCGCGGGCGGCGGAGGCGGCGGCGGCGTGAGGGCGTATATGGTGGCCGCAGACCGTTTCACCCGATGGCAGGGCCGCTGGATCGACGAAGGCGGGCTGGCCGCCGAGGCCGTCCGCGTCGTTGACCTCAACGGCGACGGACGACGGGATATCGTCGCGGCCGGTCGCGGTACGGCGGGTCTCAAGGCGTACCTGAACGCCGAATGAAAAGCCGCGTCGGGGGGATGACCGGACGATGTCCGGCGGCCGGCTCTCGGGGAACCGTTTTCTACCGGCTGTGCAGCGGGCCGTGGTTTCGGAAGACGTACAGGCCCTGTTTGCCGGGCGCGACGATGTCGGGCCGTCCGTTGCCGTCAAGGTCGGCGACCCAGAGGTAGATGCCGGCGCCGCTCGTCCGGCAGGCCGGGCCGTAGTCGATCGTATATCGCGTAAACCTGCCGCCGTCGATCTTGAAGTAGTAGAGGCCGATCGGGTCGAGCGAGCCGGGGTCGTGCTCCTGGTGGGCGCGGTAGCGTTTGCCGGTGATGAGTTCGGGCTTTCCGTCGTTGTCGATATCGACCAGCATCATGTCGTGGTACTGCGAACGGTCCGGGTCGATGTCGTGTTTCGTCCAGGTGCGTTTGCCATCGGTTCCTCTGCCTTGCTCATACCACGCCAGACCGTAGTCGTGCGCCATGCCGACGATCAGGTCGGCCAGACCGTCACCGTTGACGTCGTGGACGAGGATCGGCACGGACGCACTGCCGAGCTTGAACTCGGGGTGCCACGTCCATTGTCCGTTGACGCGATCGGCCGGCGCCTCGATCCAGCCGTCGGGGACGATGAAGTCGCCGCGACCGTCGCCGTTGACGTCGCCGAACCCCAGACCGTGGCCGCAGCCGTCGGGCTTGACGACGTGCTTCTCGAAGCGGCCGGTGCCCTTGCCGTCGGCGTCGCGGACGAGCTTGTACCAGGCGACGCGCCCGCCGGCGTTCGGGACGATTTCGAGCTGTCCGTCGCCGTCCACGTCCCAGAAACGGGACGTTTCGATGGGGCCGCACTTGTCGATGTCGTGCGTCTTCCATGGGATATCCCGCCCCTGGGGGTTCTCGCGCCACCGGAGCGTCTGGCCCCACCAGCCGCCGGTGATGATGTCCGGGTAGCCGTCGCCGTTGACGTCCATCGGGAAGTCGGAGAAGTCGTCGTAGTAATCCTCGACCCGCGGGATGTCACAGATCTTGTGCGCCCGGGTGAAGGCGGGGCCCTCAAACCAGTACTCGCCGGAGACGATGTCGGGCTTGCCGTCCCGGTTCACGTCGCAGACGGACGCGGCCTCGAACGTGGCGTCGCCGATCCGCTGTCGCTCGAACTTCAGGAGATCGGCGGCGTGGGCCGCGGAGGCCACCAGTACACAGGCGATTACCGAACGACCGATCATTGCAGACTCCTGTTTGACGGTACGCTTCCGCAGGCTCTACCGCGCAGGCCGTCCGCCGCGAATGGTCCGCAGCGCGGATTCCGCAGGCCCCGGGCGGCGCGGAATGGAAACGAGCCATCGGCCACGGACAACTGACGACGAACGACTACTCCATCTTCTGCGTAAACTCCAGCGGCTTGCCGTCCCGCCTCGTAATCCTCATGCAGAACTCCCAGCCGAGCGTGTTCTGCCAGATCTTGAGCAGAATGCGGTTCGTCCCCGCCTCAAGCCGCACGGGCACCTTGTCCTGGTCCACCTGAAGCCCGCGGGCGACGAACTGGTCGAAGACCTTCTTCCCGTTCACGTAGACCTTCTCGCTGTCGTCGACGCCCAGCCGCAGCACGGCGTCCGTCGCCTTCTTCACCGTGATCTCGGTGTACGCATACCCGATGCACCGGTCGCTGTCGGCGAGGGTCGCGCGGAGGTCGATCCTGCCGTCGGGGTCGGTCGAAACGACATGTTTCCAGTCCAGCCGGCGCTTCCCGGACATGTACCGGCCGGCGAGATCCACGTTCGGTTCACCGATGTAGTTCCTGTCCCATCCGGAGTGGTTTTCCCCGAGTTCGAACGGCCCGACGACCCACCAGCTCGTCACGACGCCCGGCCCTGCCGGCAGGTCAACCCTGGCGCCAAGCGCGGCCATCTTGCGCAGGATCGTCTCCCGCATCGCCTTCGGCGGATTCAGTTTCGCCGCCGTCTCATAGGCCTCGATCGCCTTGTCCTTCTGCCCGGCGGCGGCCAGTGTCCCGCCGATCGCAACGAGGGCGTGGGTCGCAGGCTCGCGAAGGTCTTGGTCGGCCGCCGCGGCTTTCACGGCGTCATAGGCGTCCGGGATCGGGCAGGCGGCCAGACCCTCGAGCGCCGCCCGGCGGGCGTTCGCATCGGTTGCCGCGCCCAGGCCGACGAGGTACGCCTGACCCGCCTCCTTCTTGTGCTTCCCGTCGGCCCGAAGCGCCTCGGCCAGGACGACGACCGCCTTCCCGGCCGCCGCCTTCTCTTCGCCGCTGCCGCTCCTGGCGGCGAGGGCAAGCGGCTCAAGGCCCTCCGGCTGTCCGGCCTCGCCCATCGCCGCGAGTGCCGCCACACGGACGGTCGGCTCCTTTGACCGCGCGGCCTCGATGAGGATCGGCATCACCAGCGGATGCCTTCTGTCGCCGAGGACCGGCAGCAACGCGGCCTGGATATCCGGCGAGAGCTTCGGATAGGCCGCGACGATCTCGCGCGTCACGTCCACGCCCTGCATCGCTCGCAACGCGGCGATCCCGTTGGTGCGGTTCGGGGGCTCCGCATCCTTGATCGCGGCCAGGATCGGTGCGACGCACGTGCCGTCGCCCATCCGCCCGAGCCCGGCCAGCGCCGCGTCCTTCGCAGTTGTGTCGAGAAGGGATTCTCGACACAGGGGGGTCTTGAGCAGATCAAGGTACGTCTCGACGGCGATCTGCCAGTTGCCGCCCCTGGCCTCTACGGCGTTGAGCAGCCGCAGCATTGCATCCATCGCATCCGACTTCGTTGCATCATCGGCGGCGGCGACCACGGTCCGGGCGATCTCCAGGTACGACGGGTCGCCCGTCCACGACAGGGCCCGCGCGGCCGCCGCCCGCACCTTCGCATTGTCGCTGCGGGTCAACTCGACAATGGCCGTCAGGGCGGCTTCGTCCTTCAACTGGCTCAGCGCGTTGAGCAGGGCGCACTGAAAGTCGGCGTCGGCCGTCTTCAGGTGCTCACGCAATGCGGCCCGGGCCTCGGGCGTGCCCATCTCGGTGAGGGCCTCGCGGGCCCTCTCTCGCACGTCGGGATCGTCGAGCAACGCAACGATGGGTTTGATGTCGTATCCGGCCGGCACCACCAGCGGCAGCAGACGCAGCCCGCGGAGCTTGATCTCGTTGGACCGTTCCGGCGCCACGAGCGTCATCAGGCTCGCGGTCACGGCGGCGCGGTCGGCCTCGCGCCCGGGGGCGGAGACCTCGGCGGCGAAGTCGGCAAGCACATTGAACGCCGCACGCCAGACGGCGTCTTTCTCCTGCATGACGAGCGGAATGAGCTTGGGCACGGCATCGACGCCCTGTCGCGGCAGCAGGTGCCGCGCCTCGGCCCGAGCTTTCTCCTCCTCGCCGCCAAGCTTCTGAATGAGGGCATCGGTCGTCGATGCCCACCCGGCGACAGGCCATGCCGCCATCATCGCGGCCGCAAGAATCCAGGATCGCTGTGCATTCATGATCGGTCCTCGTCGTTTCGCGGCTTTGTCGCTTCTTCGCACTCACAGATGCCACGGATACCGATACGCCCGCGACAGATAGCGATTCGCCTGCTCGTCGCGGATGAACGTTTCGGTCTCGGCGTCCCAGTTCAGCTTGCGTTTCGTCTTGAGGGCGATGCCCGCCAGCAGGAGCGGGATCGTCGAGCGGTGGCCCTGCTCGATGTCCGCCGCCGGCCGCTTGCGGCTTCGCACGCACTCGAAGAAGTTGTTGTGGTGCGGCGGGTGCGCCCAGCTCCGCTCCGGCTCGCCGACGTATCGCGGGATGCCCAGCTTCTCGGGCAGCACGTCGAACGTGTTGCGATCGACGAGGAGCTGGCCCTCGGTCCCCTGGAACCTGATGCCGTAGCCGTGGCCGACATACTCGTTCTTCGGCCGTTGCTCCCAGGTGACGGTGCAGCCCTTGTACTCGAAGAGCGCTTCGATCACGGAGTAGTTGTCCGAGCCGGCCCCGCCGAGGTAGCTCCCGCCGAGGGCCTGCACGCTGAGCGGCCGGTCCTCGCGGATGCCCCAGTGCACGATATCCATCAGGTGCACGCCCCAGTTCGTGAGCTGCCCGCCGCGGGCGTAGTCGTGGCAGCCCATGAAGCCGTAGTGTCGCTGCGGCGAGTACGGCTCCCACGGGGCGGGGCCGAGCCACATGTCCCAGTCGAGCCCCTCGGGCACCGGCCCGCGGGTCTCGCCGACGGACCAGCCGTTCTCGCCGATCCAGCACGTGGCGTTCGTGATGTATCCGAGCTTGCCGCTGTGAACGAGGTCGATCGCCTTCTGAAAGATGACCATCGAGCGTTGCTGTGTGCCGAGCTGGACGACCCGCCCGTAGCGCCGGGCGGCCTGGACCATCGCGCGGCCCTCGGCGACGGTAGGGCTGGCCGGCTTCTCCACGTACACATCCTTGCCCGCCTGGCAGCCGAGGATCGTGATCAGCGGGTGCCAGTGGTCGGGCGTGACGTTGAAGATCGCGTCGATATCCTTGCGGTCCAGTACCCGGCGGAAGTCCTGGTAGCCCTCGGGCCGCTTGCCGGAGAGCTTCTCGACGACATTCATGGCGTTCTCGTAGCGCGGCTTGAAGCAGTCGCAGACCGCCACGATCTGGCACTGCGGGTTGACCGAAAGGGCCTCGATGTGCCGCATCCCCATGCCGCCGTTGCCGATCATGGCCAGGCGGATCCGTTCGTTCGGCCCCATGCGGGCATGGGCCCGCCAGGGGCGGATCAGCGAAAGCCCGGCGACGGCGGCCGCGCCCCGGCCGATTGTCTTGAGAAACTCCCTGCGTTTCATCCTGCGATCCTCCGGAGGTCAGGGGGCCGTTTCACATGTCTGCGCCGCCAAGATGAAACGGCAGATTGTTGTCGGCGTCAACAACGGCGGCCGGGGCGGCGGGCCTGCATGCACCGCCCGGGGGGCGATTGTCGAATCGGAAACGATCCGGTATTCATGGCCGTACGGAGGCAATCGGCATCATGCTCGTGATCGACGGTTCGCTGGGCGAAGGCGGCGGACAGATCCTTCGGACCTCGCTGGCACTCTCGCTCGTGGCGGGCACGCCGTTTCGTATCGAAAACATCCGCGCGAGGCGAAGGAACCCCGGGCTGATGCGCCAGCACCTTACCGCCGTGACGGCCGCGGCCCGGATCGGGAATGCCGAGGTCACCGGAGCGAAGATCGGCTCGCTTGAACTCACGTTTGTCCCCGGCCACGTCGCGCCAGGCGAATACCGCTTCTCCGTGGGCACGGCCGGCAGCACGATGCTGGTGCTCCAGACCGTGTTGCCCGCGCTGCTGACGGCGGGCGCGTCGTCGTCGCTCACGCTGGAGGGCGGCACACACAATCCCTTCGCACCGCCGTTCGACTTCGTGCAGAAGACGTTTCTGCCGATCGTGAACCGCATGGGGCCGACGGTCACGGCGACGCTTGAGCGGCCGGGCTTCTATCCGGCCGGCGGGGGGAGGTGCCGTGTCGTGGTGGAGCCGGTTTCGCGGTTACGTGGGTTGGATCTGCTCGAACGCGGGCCGGTTCGAAGACGGTCGGCGAAGGCGGTCGTTGCCGGTCTGCCGCGGCACATCGCGGAGCGCGAGGTGCGGACGATCGCCAGGCTCCTTCGCTGGCCCGACGAATGGCTCTGCATCGAGGAACTGTCCGGCGAATACGGCCCCGGCAATGTCGTGACGATCGAAATCGAGAGCGAGCGCATCACGGAGGTATTCACCGGCTTCGGCGAGAAGGGCGTCCGCGCGGAGGAAGTGGCTCGCCGTGTCGCGGACGAGGCCCGCCGTTATCTCGACGCGGACGTGCCCGTCGGCGAGCACCTCGCGGACCAACTGCTCATTCCGCTGGCTCTGGCAGGCGGCGGTTCGTTCCGGACGCTCCCCCTGAGCCAACATGCCCGGACGAACATCGAGGTCGTCCGGATGTTTCGGCAAGTGGAAGCCGTCGTGACAGGGATCGGCGAGGCGCGGTGGTCGGTTGATCTCCGTGTCCGGTGAGCTACTGTGGAGGGCGGCCTCGGAGAGGGCGCACGCCGTATCCGGATTCGAGGGTCTCCGGCGTATTCGGATCGGCGGGGCGGTATACTGGTGTGGGGTGTTCCGTTGTATGGTGAGTGCGGGTCGGGAAAGCTGCCATGAGGATGCGCGTCTTCGCAACGGGGTTCACGATGGTGTCTTTCGTGTGGGCGCTCGCGTCGGCGGCGTGGGACCCCGCGTTCGACGACCGCTTCGGGGTTGTGGCCACGGAGACCTCCGGGTGGGGCGGGCCGGTGATGCCCATGCAGGGTGGAGAGTTCCTCGATGCGCTCGGCATGCGTTGGTGGTATGACTACGACCCGGACTGCGGCGTGGACGTATTCACGGGCTACGACAAGCTGTACATGTACTGGAAGGCGACGTTGAGCTACACGGACGAACAGATCCGGGCCAACGCGGCCGCCGCGGCCTTCGCAAAGCCCCGGGCCAGGACACGGTCCCGTTTACGATAACCTGCGCCGGCTACCATCATCGAGTGCACAAGGCAGTATGCTGCGCGGCAGCCTTCCATTGCCGCGCGGAGCGCATCGGGATCATCGATCTCACAGCGTATGATCTCGACATTCGGGCTTTCGGCCCACGGCCGGTCGCTGAGCTTGCCGGGCTCACGCGCCCGACACCGGATCCGATAGCCTGCCTCCGGGAGGCGGGGGCCAGGCGCCTCCCGATGTAACCGGTGGCCCCATGACGAGCACGGGTTTGCCCGGAGCTGTCGTGCGT
This sequence comes from uncultured Planctomycetales bacterium, assembly GCA_964653435.1. Classification (GTDB taxonomy): domain Bacteria; phylum Planctomycetota; class Phycisphaerae; order UBA1845; family PWPN01; genus CAZMVY01. The sequence continues at coordinate 11,526 of CAZZFA010000020.1, forward strand.
GTTGCACCGGTCATTGTTCAGATAGTCCTCGCCATGCTGAAAGCCTCTTCAGATCTCTTTCAATCCGATCAGCCTGGTCATGACCCGGAGGGCGGTCCTCAGTGTGGGGCGCGGCGGATCGCTTCCGTTCTGACGAAGGACAATCAGCGTTTGGTCATCGTCGGCCGGTTGCTCGTCACGCCACCTGTTGATCTTCTGAAGCAGTTCAGCCCCGACGCGCTGCGGGTCCGCTGGAGTGATCTCCTGCACGAAGCTCCGAAGGCCATCCTCGCCCAGCAATTCGTTGGATCGGTTCCTTGCCTCGATCAGCCCGTCGGTATAGACCAATACGAGGTCCTGTTCCGAAAGCTTCACGGCAAACTGCTGGTACGCCATCGGCTCGAGGACGCCAAGAGGCAGGTTGCGGACCGGGCGCAAGCGATACGTGCCCTTCGCCTCGCGAATCGACGGCCCCGGATCGGGGACGTTTGGATCCAGCCATTTCCATCGCTTGAAGCGGCTGTCGTACCAGAGGGGCCGGGGATGGCCGGCATTACACACGATCAGGTGATTCGTGGGCGCGTAATAGGTCATGAGCAGCGCCGTCGCGAAGGTGGATTCGTGTGCCCCAGCCGTAAACTCCTTGTTGATGGCCCGGGCAAAGCCCGTTTGATCGAGCAGGTTGATGTGCTTTCGCATGAGTCCGCGAAGCCAGAGTGCCGTCTGGTCGGCCGACTCGCCGTGCCCGGAGACATCGGCGATCGCTAGGCGGGTGACGCGCCCCGAGCCGCATATCGAGAAGTAGTGCACGTCACCGCCTGCATCCCCCTCGAACGGCCGACTCTCAAGCCATACGTCCAGCCCGGGAGCGGACAGGGCCCGGCGGACGATCCGGTTGCCGCCGATCAGTTCCATGCACTGCATCGCGTGGGATTCAAGCGACGGCGCGGCAATCGTGGAAGTCTCAGGTAGACTCATTGGGGACCTCGCCTCACCAACCGTGGAAAACGCCATCTCTCCTGTCCCGCGCTGCATCGTACCTCCATCAGGCGCGCCGATTCAGTGTCCGCGCGAATGAAATCAGGTGTCGCAGCGTGTCGCCGTGGGCTGCGTATTGGATTGCCCGCCGAATCTCTTCCGTCAGTGCCCTGCCGCCTACAACGACGGGTACGCCGCACTCGACGGCGGTTTCGTACAGCTTCGAGTAGCCGGCCAGGAAGTCCGGCACCGAGGGAATTGTCGACACGCTCAGCCAGAAAAGGCGCGGCCGGACGGCGCGGATCGCCGCGCAGAGCGTTGAGAACGGATGCCCGATTCCGTAGGAGTCGGCCCGCCAGCCTGCCTCTCGCAGCACGATCTCCGCCATCAGTGTGGGGATGGTGTACGGGTCGCCTTCGATCGTGGCCCCGATGGCGTGCGGAGCCGAGTCCGGTACCGGCGGAAGTACCCTTCGCAGTCGATACAGACTGCGCATACAAACCTCACACCCTCGACGTTCCTCGTAGACCTCGATCTCGCCATGCTGCCATCGGGCACCGATGTCGTGGAACGCGGGGGCGATCACCTGATCGCAGACGTCGCACGCGGAATGTCCGGCGAGGTACAGGTCAAAGACCAGTCGCGCGACCTGCTGTTCGTCTCCGGTCTCGAGCGCGAGCCGCATCTGCAACCGCGCCCGCTCGATGGTCTCCTTGCCTCGGCCGGTGGTCGAGGGGAGTCCGAGCACCTCGGGCTGGACAACCGGGTAGCCCGTCCGTCGGAGGAATTGCACGACGCCGCTGATTGGCAGGCGGCGGTGCCCGCCGGCGGTCCGGATCGAGGGGATGGCCCCTTTGTCGCACCAGCGTTTGAGCGACGCCTCGCTTACCCCGATGGATCGGGCGACCTGTCTAGGCGTGAGCAAATCTCTCATGGACGACCCTCATGAACGATTTGCATGATTCTAACGTCCGGAGCATCGGTCTGCAAGGGGTCCTGTGGCGGCCATACGTATATTCCACACGACAGAGGAACACAACTAGCTGAAAGTCAATCACTTAGAATCACAAATCCCTGGGTTGAACATTTTGAACGATTTATGGGTTGACTTGTGCCATCGCGGCCCTATAGTCGCTTCGAACGTTTTGAACGAATTTGGAGGCCAACATGATTGCGGAAGCCAGTAACATCGCGGTGTTCGAGCCTGAAGACATAGGGGTCGGTCAACGGGCCAGGGCCGGGGCCTTCATCGACCTGAATCGCGCCGAGATGGCGGTCCGGAACCTTCTCGTTGCCCTCGGCGAGGATCCGGACCGGGAGGGCTTGGCCGACACGCCCCGCCGCGTCGCGAAGATGTATCGCGAGCTGTTCTCCGGCGTCGTCACGGATCCGGCCGTGCACCTCAAGCGCGTCTTCCACGAGCAGTACGATGAGGTCGTCCTGCTTCGCGATATCGATTTCCACAGTTTGTGTGAGCACCACCTGCTGCCGTTCCACGGCAAGGCGCATGTGGCGTACCTGCCGAACGGGAAGGTCGTGGGCTTGTCAAAGCTCGCGCGGACGGTGGACGCCTTCGCTCGCCGGCCGCAGGTCCAGGAGCGGATGACCTGCCAGATCGCCGACGCGCTGATGGAGCACCTGGCTCCGAAGGGCGTCGTTGTGGTCGTCGAGGCCGAGCATCTGTGCATGAAGATGCGGGGCGTGCAGAAACCCAACGGAACCATGGTCACCTCGGCCGTCCGCGGCACGTTCAAGGAAAACGCCGCAGCCCGGGCGGAGGTGATGTCACTGATCAAGAATTGCCGCCGGTAAGTTCCGACGGCCCGAGCGTGTTCGGATTGCGGTCAATAGCTCGTGAAGAGCGGAAGGAGTTCGTGCGATGAGAGTGATGAAGGGTATGAGTTTCATGGCGTACGTTTCCGTTGTCTCCTTGGCCCTGTGGGTTGCCGACGCGCAGGCCGGCGATGGATGCGCAACGAAGGCGAAGGCCGCGGCTTGCGCCGGTTCGAAGGACATCGTCGATACCGCGGTCTCGGCCGGGTCCTTCAACACGCTTGCCACGGCCCTCAAAGCGGCGGGGCTGGTGGACACGTTGAAGGGCAGAGGCCCGTTCACCGTATTTGCCCCGACGGACGAGGCATTTGCGAAACTGCCCAAGGGCACCGTGGAAGGGCTTCTTAAGGACCCTCCGAAGCTGCGACAGGTGCTGAAGTACCATGTGGTATCCGGCAACATAATGGCCAAGGATGTTGTCAAGCTCACGTCGGCCAAGACGCTGCTGGGACAGTCGGTTTCGATTGACGCGTCCGACGGCGTCAAGGTGAATAATGCGGCCGTGTCGAAGGCGGATATCGCATGCAGTAACGGGGTCATCCACGTGCTCGACGCCGTCATCCTTCCCAAGGACGACGTCATCGACATCGCGGGCAAGGCGGGCTCGTTCAAGACGCTCATGGCAGCCATCGATGCAGCCGGTTTGGCCGACTTCCTGCGCGGCGAAGGGCCGTTCACGGTGTTCGCCCCCACGGACGAGGCATTTGCCAGGCTCCCGAAGGGGACCGTGGAAGGACTTCTGAAAGACCTTCCGAAGCTGCGGGCCGTCCTGAAGTATCACGTGGTCCCGGGCAGGCTGATGGCCGCGGACGTGGTCAAGCTTACCTCCGCCAAGACGGTGCTCGGTCAGTCGGTTACGCTGGTGACGGCCAGCCCCACCACGATTGATAACGCCACGATCGTAAAGACCGACATCGTCGCAGCCAACGGCGTGATCCACGTCATTGATGCCGTGATTCTGCCGAAGGACGACGTCATCGATGTCGCCCGTAAGGCCGGCTCGTTCAAGACGCTGCTGACGGCCATCGAGGCTGCCGGCCTGACCGACACGCTCCGCGGAGAGGGTCCCTTCACCGTCTTCGCCCCGACGGACGAGGCGTTTGCAGAGCTGCCCGCGGGTACGCTCGAGGGCCTGCTCAAGGATGTGCCCAGGCTCAAGCAGATCCTTCTGTACCACGTTGTCCCAGGCAAGAATATGGCCGCGGATGTTGTCAAGATGAGCAAGGCCAAGACGGCCGAAGGGCGGAGCGTTCGTATCAGCACGTCGGACGGAGTGAAAGTGGACGGCGCTAATGTCGTTAAGGCCGACGTGCCGGCGGCCAACGGGGTGATCCACGTCATCGACGCGGTCATCCTTCCGAGGTGACCGCTCGGGCCGGCGGGGCTGATGGCCTCGTCGCCGGAAGCGACTGCGGGTGACTCGTGGGGAGTTATGCCGATGGCTGTGTCGGCGGCACCGGGACACCGGTGTCCGCCGACGCAGCCTGGCGGTACGATAATGGCGGCCACAGGAGACCTGACCCATGAAACGCAGAGCCGTCCATCTGGGGCCATGGCGAACCAGGATCGGTAGCCCAGCAGGGGCGGCCCAAAGAGGGGGACGACGCGATTGTTCGCTCCGATTCTGCGGCTTTCTTCCGTATTCGACGCGTAAACGGGCGGGGGCAAGCGAACGAGCCAGGGTCCGCCCGCGTCCACGACTCGATTGTACCGACACAGGAGCTTTCGCATGCTGACGTCGTTTTCTTCCATGTTGACACGTACCGCGGTGATCAGCGGCTGTCTCCTTCTTGTTGGATGTTCGTATCCGCCTCCCTGGCCGGAAAGTCCGCTGTATGAAACGCCCACCAGCGATCCGAATTGGATGGTGCCCGCGAGCAAGGAAGAGGCCATGCGGGCCATGGCGGGGCACTATGCCCACTACGATGTGGTTGCCTACGAAGGCGAGACGCCCAACGGGCCGCTTTCGACCTTCGTGATTTCGTATGGCTTCACGGATCTGGTCATCGAGAACGGCGAGCTTGTCGAGTACGACCGCTTTTGCCGGGCCGAACAGAAGGCCAATCAGCCTTTTGTCACGAGGTTCCCCGACGCTGCGGCACAAGCCATTCTGCCCCGAAGAGCCGTCGTCGAGGTCTATCAGGAGAACGGGGCATGGAAGTTGCGCCGACCCGCTACGCCGACCCTCATCGGTATCGATGGAGATCCCGATGCGCCGTTGTCAATGGATCCCAACGATCCCCTGATCAACGATGACGACCACGATGGCAAGCCCGGCGTTACGGTGTTCGTCAAGCTCTTCGGCTTGATCGACGGTGAAATCTACCTCGCGCGCCGAGAGGTATTCCAGAACGAAATGACGCTTTATTCGGACGGCAGCTTGCGGGGCTTCGTGATCGACGATTCGGAGCAACTGGTGGTCGGTGCATCGCTTGGGATCCTGAACACGCCCAACAATCCCGCCCAGCGGCGCGATCCCGGCCTGAACCCGATCATTCTGATCCCGATTCCCGCAGACCTCGACACCTGTGAAGAACTCATGGCGAATCGGTATTCACTGTTTCCTACTGAGCCCGAATTCTAAACAGATGTGTGAATGGTGCAGAAGTGAACAGAATACATCGTGCCGCTTTGGTTCTCCCTATTCTGGTTGTGACTCAAGGCTGCGGCCCCTTGCCCAACACCGGCAATGCCGCAACCTCGGACGTCGAGGTGCTCACGTGTGGCCTGACGACATGCACGTTACCAATGATCTTGTGTGTGTTGGATCCTGCTTGCAGTCAGGCACTCGCATGTAACGCGGGATGCGGTTCAGCAGGAACACGCAGCGATCAACAAGCCTGCCACCTGGCCTGTCAGCTCGCTCAAGGACAAGGGAGCGAGATATACTCTCAATTGGTTCAATGCTTCGCGGACAACGGTTGTCTGCCGGCGTTGCCCGAGGGCACGGATGGCCAATGCCTGGTGACCAGCGAGAACATTCACAAAGTGCATGTTCTTGAGAGCCTTGACGAGATCGAGGGAACATGGCGAGAGATAAGGGGTCTGAACTGTGGTGTTCCCGGGTCACAGTGGGAGGGTGGCTATGATGCTCTTCCGTGCAGATCGAGTTCCTGGGTCTATGATGCGGGACAATGGTGGTACCACACGTCCTTCTGTGCCCCCGCGGAAGACGGAAGCTGTACGGGTAGCGGGGTTGTCCACTTGATCGCGGAGCCCAGGCTGAGCGATCAGGAACCGGGCCTGCTGGAAGTCTTCTACGTCAACCCACCCCTTCAACCTCAACAGGAACGCTGGTACATCCTGTCCCGGCCTGATCCGGATTGGGTTATGTACACCTATTGCGGCTCAACTCCTATCGGCGAGTATGCCGGGGTGAACGTCATGACCCGCGTGCCCGAACCGTCCGATGCCGCGATGCCGCCCGAAGTGGAGGCTGCCTTTCGGCAAGCCGCCAGCGAATTCAATTTCGCCTATGATGACATGTGTATCACGGATCAGTCCCAATGCCCCTGCGCAAGGGCGGAGGAAGATGTGCAGGACTGGATCGATGGGTTGTGAGCAATGGTGAGAGCTTCGTGATTTCCTCAAGAGCCTCACCGGCTGCCGCCAACCCGGCTTGACAGTAAAATGGAACCACAGGAGACCTGACCCATGAAACGCAGAACGGTCTGTCTGAACGCAATGATCATTCTCGCGGTGTGCGGCGGCGCCCAGGTCGCCTCGGCTCACCTGCCGATCTTCGACGACGGCACCGCCGTGGATGCCGAGCGCGCCCTGGTCATCTCGGATATCGGCCTTTCGCAGGTCGTCTACCACGAGGTGAAAGAGCCGGTTCAGCCGCTGTGGATCGCTTTCGACGCGGTTGCGGGACAGGAGCTGTACTTCAATCCGGGGGTGCCGGCCATCGATCGCTTGAAGGACTATCGTCCCACGTTTGCGCTCGTCGGGCCGGGATTGCCCGCGGCCACCTTGCCGTTCGCCATCCCGGCCGGTGATGGAGCCGAGGTCTACCCGACGACCGACATCACCGATCCCGAGTTTTTCCACGAGCCGTTCAGCGGAACCGATTCCTGGATTCTCTTCAAGAAGACCGTGACGCTGCCGCAGTCGGGGCGATACTACCTGGTCGGTTATGTCCCCTCGGGCCAGCCGGGTAAGTTCTGGGTCGCGATCGGCAAGCGGGAGGAGTTCGGGCCCGCCGCCATTGCCACGCTCCCGCAGGACATCGCGCGGGTCCGTGCGTTTCACGAGTCGAGCGCCACCACCGCCCCCTGCTTCCTGATTCCGCTGGGGTTCGTCGGAACACTGTTCGGTGTCCGTTTCCTCTCGCGACGAAGAGCGGCATCGAGTTCTGCAGAGCGTCTGACATAAGCAGCGATGGCGAGTCCCCTCGCTTCTATAGTCGAGACGAAGGAGACAGCATTGTGTTCTTTAACAGTCCGTTGAAAGAGTCTTCTTGACAGGCATGGTATCCTCGGGCGGTCGCGAGGCAGATGCGGCGCGTCACGGAGGATGCGGTCATGGCGATGGGGCGACCGCAGGAGAGGCAGCAGGTGCTCCGGATCGCTGCGCAGGATTTGCCGTCGTCGTCGGGGCATCCGTTCTACGAACAACTCAACAAGCTGCTGGACCAGGCGGGGTTTTACGCGTTCTGCGAGGAGCGGTGCGAGCGGTTCTGCGCGGAGGAGATGGGGCGTCCGTCGATCCGGCCGGGCGTGTACTTCCGCATGCTGATGATCGGGTATTTCGAGAAGCTCGACAGCGAGCGTCCTGCGGATTCCGCTGGAGGCGGACGCCGGACCATTCATCGTTGTCGCGGATCCGTCAGCAGATCGACGTGGAGACGCACCAGGCGGTCTTCGACTGCGTTCTCGAGCGTCTGGCGGAGCACGGCCTTCTGAAGGGCAAGACGATCGGGATCGACGCCTCGATGATGGAGGCGAACGCGGCGATGCGGTCGATCGTTCGGAAGGACACAGGCGAGACGTATCGGGAGTACCGGACGGAACGGGCGATGGCCTCGGGGATCGACACGCCGACGGCGGAAGACCTGGCGAGTTTGGACCCGAAGCGCAAGGACAAGACGTACCGCAATGACGACCGGGAGAGCCCGAACGGCCCGGACGCAAGAGTCACGAAGATTAAAGACGGCCGAACACGTCCGGCCCGGAAGCCGGAGCACGCGGTGGATCTGGATACGGGGGCGATCCTCGCGGCGGTGATTCATCCGGCGGACAACGGCGACACGACGAGGATGTATGGAACGCTGGAGAAGGCCGCCGGTTCGTTGGAAGAGATTCGTGAAGATTCGACGGTCGACGCGGACACGAGCGATCTGTACATGCCAGCGGTTGTGGCGGACAAGGGGTATCCCAGCGGCCAGAGGCTGGTAGACCTGGAGGCGATGCAACGGCGAGGGTACATCAGCGAGCCAGACCGGGGCCAGCGGCGATGGACGGCGCAGAGCGTAGAGGAGGAGGCGTTCAGGCGGGCCGAGCAGGCGGCGGTGTACCGGAACCGGCGACGTCGGCGCGGGAACCGGTCGAAGCGGCTTCACCGCAAGCGCGGCCAGTTCGTGGAACGGACGTTCGAGCATGTCCTTGATGATGGTGGCATGCGCCGGGCGCACCTGTACGGGCGGGAGGAGATCACGAAGCGTTACCGGATCCACGTGGCGGCGTTCAACGTTGGGCTGATTCTGTGTGTGTTGCTGGGATTCGGTGCGCCGAAGGGCTGGGCGGATGCGGCGGCGGGTGGTTTGCCGCGCTGCGTGAGTGTTCTGCGATGGCTTCGGACGCGAATCCAAACTGTCTCAGCGCGTTGTGGCGTGTTAGGGGTCGCGAGTGTGTCGAGCGACGCCCCTCGTGCGGCGGCGGCCTGAAGCCACCGGAAACCGACTTCTTCAACGGACTGCCATTCCTCATCGCTGGGATTCGAGGGCCTCCGGCGTATTCGGATCGGCGGGGCGGTATACTGGTGTGGGGTGTTCCGTCGTATGGTGAGTGCGGGTCGGGAAAGCTGCCATGAGGATGCGCGTCTTCGCAACGGGGTTCACGATGGTGTCTTTCGTGTGGGCGCTCGCGTCGGCGGCGTGGGACCCCGCGTTCGACGACCGCTTCGGGGTTGTGGCCACGGAGACCTCCGGGTGGGGCGGGCCGGTGATGCCCATGCAGGGTGGAGAGTTCCTCGATGCGCTCGGCATGCGTTGGTGGTATGACTACGACCCGGACTGCGGCGTGGACGTATTCACGGGCTACGACAAGCTGTACATGTACTGGAAGGCGACGTTGAGCTACACGGACGAACAGATCCGGGCCAACGCGGCCGCCGCCGCGGCCGCCTGCCCGGGCCGGACGATCTGGTGGGCGCTGTGCAACGAGCCGAACGATCGAGGTCAGGCCAATCAATCCGCCGCGTCCTACGCCGACATCTATTACAAGTTCCACCGCAACATCCGGCTCGGCGATCCGAACGCGAAGATCATGGGGCCGGGCATCCTGAACTGGGACTTCCTCAGCACATCCGTGTATCAGCGCGGCAGGGACTGGTACGAGGAGTTCCGCCGGGCGTGGTACGACAACCCCACGTATCGCGGGTACAGCGAGGCCGGCTACGGCGTGTCGTATCCGCCGCAGGATGCCTTCAACTTTCATGCGTATGACCTGCGCGGCGTGCAGGGAACGCCCTGGGCGCCGGAGGATTGGCGCTACTGCCGCGACGAGATTCTGGCCTGTTACGCCGATCTTCTGAGATACCCCGAGGTCCTGCGCAAGAAGATCTGGCTCACTGAGTTCGCGGCGCTGCGGGCGGGCACGATGAACGACAACATCGACCTGACGCGACAGCTCGTCGGCTGGATGCGCGATCAGGACTTCATGGAGCGCTGGTTCTGGTTCACGATCCACAGCGACAGGTATTGGTCCGACTCGAATCCTCCGCGCCTCGAGCTGCTCGACGACACGGCCGGGCGTACGGCCGTCGGTGCCGTCGCGTACGAGCTGGCCTCGCTGCCGCGGTCCGTTCGCGTCGATCCGTGGAATGGTCATTATGAAACGGATGCCCCCGTTTCCTACGTGCGGCCCGGCCTGACGTACGCGACCGATATCAACGACGAGGCGGGCGACCATCCGCGATTGGTTCTCCGCCAGGGGCACACGTACGTCGCCGACACGATGCGCGGACGCGCCTACGTTGCCGCACCGGGCCTGATCACACGGGTGACGTTCAACTACGGTGCGAACTACGACAACACCAGGGTCCGTCTCTTTCTTGATGCGGTGCGTTATGACGGCAGCGCGGCCGAGGTCTGGGCGGACAATCAGTACGGTCCGGTCTCCGGCCGAGTGGATGTGACGTTCGACGCGGCGCAGCGCATCACGACGCTGGGCGTGGGCCTGCGGGTCGTTCAGACGTTCGTCTATGGTGCGCCGGACGGCGAGTGGTACGGCCAGTTGGACGACGTCGTGGTCTGGGTGTCGCCGGACCCGGCGAGGCACGGCGATTTCGACTTCGACGGCGATGCCGATCTGAACGATTTCTCCGTGTTTCAGTACTGTCTTGTCGGTCCCAACCGTTCGCTTCTCCGCGCAGACTGTGCGGTGGCGGATCTGGATTCGGACGGGGATGTGGACGTCGCGGACTTTGCGCGATTCCCGCGTTGTTTCAACGGGCCGAATCGTGCGCCGGCGTGCCAGTGACAGCAGCCGCGGAGCCGTCGGACACGCCTGGGTGCGGAGAGCCGAACGTCGTGCTATTGGTGGCTCCGTTCGGTTTGACCGTGGGCAAGCGACAACCTACGCTGTGCGATATGACCGATGGGCCGGGAAAAGGCTGCGCGGACGGCGCGGGCGCGGGGGATTCAGGGGCTGTGCCGGGTCGGCACGCGCCTGGGGTGCAGGCAGGGATGATCTGGCGGCGACTCGGGCCGGCAGGACCGCTGGCCGTTCTGGCCGCGGGTCTGCCGTTGCTCGGTGAGATCGCGCTGATCGGCTGCCTCGCGTGGCTCGCGCCGTGGCTGCGCGCGCATAGCGAGATCGGCCTGCCCGTTTACGTGCTCGTGTTCGCCGTGACGTCCGGCCTGGCCATCCTGCCCACGCACGCGCAGTCGGCCGTTGGGGGCTGGGTGTTTCACTTCGCCAGGGGTGCGCCGGCCGCCGTCGCCGGTGTGATGGGCGGGGCGATGATCGGCTACCTCATCGCGCGGCGTGCCTCCGGGGGCCGAGTCGTGTCGCTGATCGAGGAGCACCCGAAGTGGCGGGCCGTGTACGAGGCACTGCTCGGCGGCGGATTCTGGAAGACGCTCCTGATCGTCACGCTCGTGCGCTTGCCGCCGAGTTCTCCTTTTGCGATAACCAACCTGGTCCTCGCGTCCACGCGCGTCCCGCCGCTGGCGTACGCGCTTGGTTCGTTGCTGGGGCTTGCTCCGCGGACCGCCGCCGTCGTGTTCATTGCCGCCGGTGTGCAGACGCTGAACTTCCGCGAGCTGGGAAGCTCGTGGATGACCATCGTCGGCATTGTGACGGCCGTCGTGGCGGTCCTCGTGATCGGCGCGATCGCGAATCGGGCCGTGACGCGTGTCACGACGGCCCGGCCCGCCGCAGGCGAGGGCGACGCGTCATAAGGCAAGGCTATTGATCCAAACGCCGTACTTCGGTCAGTTTGGGACACGGCGGCTTCCGCAAGGCGCCCGGATCCGGCCTCCGGCGGCAGGCCGGGATGCGGAGGGTTCGCCATGAGGCGGCGGTTGCGACTGGATCGCGGTACCATTCGTACCGGGCTCATCGTGGCCGGTTGCCTGGTCGGGCGGCCGACCGCGATTACGTTGATCCTCGGCTGGGTACTGCTTATCCCCGGGGCCCTGCTCCATTTCTGGGCGAAGGGCTGCCTTCACCAGAACGCCGAGGTGACCTGCGCGGGGCCTTACCGCTGGAGCCGCAACCCGTTCTATCTGGCCAATCTCATTATCGACCTGGCCGTCTGCGTGGTCATCAATCAGCCGTTGGTCTACCTCGTGTACCTGCCGGTGTGGTTCTGGGTGTACCGACGGGCGATCCTGGGGGAAGAGCGGCGCCTCGAGGCGCTCTTCGGGGATCGCTACCGTCACTACCGGCAGCGTGTCCCGCGGTTCTGGCCGACCCGGATTCCGGCGAAGGATCTCGTCGAGACGGCGCCGTTCTCGTGGCGAAATCCCAACCTGGCGTGGGGATCCGAATACGGGCGGTTGCTTCGGGCCGTGGCGGCGCCGTTGCTCATCCTGGTATGCGGCGAGATTCGGCAGCACCAGGCGGCGGTCTTGACGGTTCATCATTCGCTCGTGTTCGTCGCGATCGTGCTGATTCTGGTGCTGAGCGGGCTGGAGTGGGCGGCGATTCGCCGGTTCCAGCGGGGGTGCCGCCTTGTGCCGCCCCTGCTCCAGCACTGGGCGGCGCACGCGGCCGTGCTGGCGGGTTTTGCGGTCGTCGTCTGGAACATCGACTTCCTGGAGACCGAGTGGGACGCGCTGCTGTTTCCCCTCGGCGGAGCCTTCTTCGTGCTGTCGTTCCTGGGGCTGATGCTCCCGAAGGCATCGTCTCTGAGCCCCGCACTGATTCGCTGGGGCGAGGGGGCAGCCTGCCTGGTCGCCGGTCTTTTGGCGGGGATCCCCTGGCTGGGGCTGCTGGGGCTGGGGTATTTCGGCGTGCTGGCGATGGACGCGATGCGCACGGTGACGTTCCTGCAGAGGGATACCGCCTCGGCGGCCGATGACCGCGGGTTGCTGCGCCTGCAGCGGCGGCTGGTCCTGCTGGCGATGATCGTGCTTTCGGCCCTGGCTTTCGCGAACGAGTACCGCTCGCTTGGCCGTCATTCCGGCGGTCAGCGAGCCGGCGCCTCCGGGATGTCCGGCGACCGACCGGCCCCCGGGCCTTCGACGTGTGGGGCGTCAAGCGCGTCGGCCGCTTCGTTCACGCTCTGCAGGACCGCACGCACGTCCGCATCGCTCGCGGTCGGGCGGACCAGACGCACCTTCCTCGGCAGGCACAGGGTGGCCAACTCGCGGACATCGCAGTATTCGAGAAGCCCGAAGCAGAACAGGTGCGGAGCCGCCGGGTAGTCCAGCTTCTCCCGGATCAGCAGCTTGAGCGTGGCTATCGTCTCGACGGCGGTCACCTCGTCGATCGTGCCTTCGTCGATCGCCGTCGCCGCAAGCGCGATCACTCCCGCCGTACGGCCGACGCCGACGACGCACACGGGCTGACCGGGATGTTCCGCTTTCGTGGCCGCCGTGGCGGCGAGAAGCTGCGCCGCCGCAAGCCCCAGCGGCCGTTCGCCGACCGTCGAGATCATCTCTGCCGCCTGCCACATGGGCATGCCCCCGGGCAGTGTCTCGCCGAGCAGTCCCAGATCCAGGGCGATGACGCGCTGCCCCGTGCCCAGGTGCTCCCGCACGACGGCTTGGGCCGCTGCCCGCCCGCCGTCGGCAATCACGATGACGCTCTCGGCCGGCTCCGCAGCGTCCATGCGGAGTTCCACCGCGGGAAGGTTCCACTCGTCTCCGGCGGGCAGGATGCGCTGTTCGATGATCAGATCCTCGTGTCTCTCGCGGCGGATCGTCCTCCAGGTCCCGCGGACAGGCTTGAATCGCAGGATGTCGCAGAGGCGCCGGCGTGTCTGATGCTGCCAGTCGACCACGGCCTCGAGGGCTTCCGGCCGGCAACGTGCCCGCGGCAGGTCGCGCGCCAGCTCCGCGGCGAGGGTGCAGAAGTTTGCGTTGTCCTTGGGCAATCCGACGGCCAGTTCCTCCGGCTTCTTCACCTCGCCGTCGCAGGGGAGATCCCTGTCGCCCAGCGTGTTGGCCGGGAGAAACCGCTGATCGATGAACCGGTAGAAGGCCTCGCGGTTGTCGCGTTCGTAGTTGTGCGTGCCGGGGTCGTGGTTCGTATGGAACTGGAAATCGCCGGCGGCGCCGAGTTTTTCGTAAAGCGGCAGGACCGGGTCGTACACGGCGGGTTTCGCCCGGTGCGCCGGGAAGCAACAATCGTCCTTCGCGTTGTAGATGAGCAGGCCCGGTCGGGGTGCCAGCAGGGCGGTGAGGTGCGAGTAGTCGGCGATCGAGACGAGGTCGCTGGCGTTCTGTTCGACATCGCCCGTGTCGGCGGTGTACGTGGCCCTGGGTTCGATCGTGATGTAGCCGGCATTCGGCGCGGCGAGCCTGATCCGCGGCTCCAGCGAGCTGAAGAAAATCGTCTGCCACCCGCCGCCGGAGAGCCCGGTCATTGCGACGCGATCGGGATCCGCGTGCGGCTGCGAGAGCAGTACGTCGAGCCCGCGTTTGAGCGTCAGGTAGAACACGGACACGCCGCTGCGTCCGCAGAGATCGAGATACGCCTGTCGGCCGTGCGCGTAGCACTCGCCGCCGAGCTCGCCCATTCCGATCCATTCCGGATTCAACGCCAGCATCCCGCGTTTGGCCAGATTGATGCAGCGGATCTGCTTGTACTCGATCGCCTTGCCCGGCGCGCCGACGTGGCCGTTGGCGTTCAGCACGGCAGGTACTTTGCCCTGCATCGTTGTCGGCTCGTAAAGCAGCGCCGGCACCCACAGGCCGGGGTAGCCTTCGTATCGCAGCTTGCGGATCGCGTAGCCCTTGCCGGTGTCGATCCGGCCGACCTCTTCCACTCGCGGCTCTTCGGCGAGCCATTCGCGCGGGACGCCCTTCAGGACGACTTCGTCCAGGATTCGCCGGCGAAGCCTGTCGGCCTGCGCGGCCCACTCCTCGGCCGTGGCGGGTGCCGCGAACCGCGCAGCGCGCGAGACGATGAACCGTCGTAACTGTTCGTGGGCATCCCGGGCCGGAAGAATCGGCGCGACCAGCGCTGCGTGCAGCGGCCCCGGGCTTGCCGCCGACGCCGGAGCGATCCGGGCGGATGCCGAGGCCGGCGGCGCTGCAATCGCCGCGCCCGCCCCCGTCGCCATCGTGCAACACAGAACGACGTAACGCCAGGAATCCTTCATCGTCGCGATCATCCTTTCCGAACCTGGATTGTTGTACGGCCCGACCTCGTGCGGTCGTTGCGTTGTCGATTATCGTCGCTTCCGGCGAGGCGCACTACTCCGGCATGGCGAGGTCCTCCGTCGGCCGGCGCCACATGTCGCAATGACCGCATCGAAGCTTTCCGTCCGGGGTTGTCCGCGGATTCATAGTGGTTGTCGTCGGGAGGACGCGTGGAATAGCGAGCTGCTCCCGGCGGCGCCCCCGTGCCTGGGCAAGCTTCGGTTCTCCCGGCCCCCGCGTTGGCTGGATGGGGGTATTTGCGGGTAAGCTGGCGGCTCGGATGCGTGGGTGCGGCTGAACCGGCGGGGTAGTTCCATGAGAATACCTGTTGCCCCCGGCGTGGCGATCGACGAGGACGAGTTGCGGTTCACGTTCACTCGCAGCGGCGGTCCCGGGGGGCAGAATGTCAACAAGGTCAACACATGCGTCACGGTATGGTTTGACGTGCGCGGCAGCGCCTCGCTTTCCGCCGCACAGAAGGCGCGGATCGCCGCCGAATGTGCCGGGCGGATCAACGCAGACGGCGTGCTTCGGGTCGCCTGTCAGCGTTTTCGCACCCAGTCGGCCAACCGTCGGGCCGTCGTCAGACGGCTGGCCGAGCTGATGGCCCAGGCCCTGAGGCCGCGTGTTCCGCGCAGACCTACGCGGCCCACCCGGGGCTCTGCGGAGCGTCGCTTGCGGGCCAAGCGGCGTCGGGCAGAGCGGAAGAAGGAGCGTTCCGCCGGCCGCTGGCCGGAACTGTGAGTTTTCAGGCGGGATTGCCGGCACGGGCTTGGTTGCAATCGCCCCGTTTCTGGCCGTTGCTCTTGCGGGGGCGGTCCGCGGCCGGCCCGGCTTCGGGGGCAAAGCGGCCGCCCGGCGGAGAGGCCCCGTCCCTTGCCGCGCCGGCGGACGAGGCGAAAACCGCGCCGTTTTCGCCTTTTTGAGGGGGCGAGCGAAAAAAAAGGCAATCCAGTATTGACTTTTCTGAAACGCCCGATTAGGCTTCCCCGCGTGGACCCGTTTGTTGGTTGTCTATCAAGGAGGATTTCATGGCAAAATCAGCGAAAATGTCGAAGTCGGCGATCGCCGCCGCGCTGGCCGAGAAGGCGGGAATCACCAAGAAACAATCCCGCCTGTACCTGGAAGAGCTGGCGAATCTGGCCTACAAAGAGGCCAAGAACACGTTCACCCTCCCGGGTCTCGGCAAGCTCGTGCTGGTGAATCGCAAGGCCCGCATGGGGCGGAATCCCGCGACTGGCGAGGCGATCAAGATCCCGGCCAAGCGCGTGGTTCGGTTCCGCGTGTCGAAGGCCTGCAAGGACGCGATCCTCGTCGGCGGCGGCAAGCCGGTCAAGAAGCGCCGCTAAGCGATCGGATCGGTCGATCAGGGGGGCGGGGATCCCTGCGGGTCACCGCACGGGCGGGCGGCTCGGTATGTGTCACAGGCGCCACGGCGTGGACGGCTGAGCAGTATTCCACGCGACCGGCGCCGTCCGCCGGATCACCCTGATCGAAGCGGGGCCGGCCCCGGTCGGGCTTGGTCCCTGCGTCTCGGAAGAAGTGCGGAGTGCGCTCACATGGTGTGTGCGCACTCCTTTTTTATGCGCCCCTTTGGACGACAAGGCCGGGGTGCGTCCTCGTCTGCGCCCCGCTGGCAATCGGCGCTTCGGACGATAAGATAGCGGCTGTATCGAGGCGATGCGTCCGGCCGGTCGGGGCGCGGTCCGACCGGACAGGGGCGCTTTCTGTCGCGGGCGGGCCGTCCCGTTCGGCGCATCGCGTCATTCTCTGACAGACGCCCGTCCTATCGAAGGAGATCACGATGGCCGACAATGCATTGCCGAGTTATCTGGCGTCCGCCAGGCCGAATCCGATGTCGAATCGCGGGCCGTGGTACGCCAACATCGCCCCGTCCTACGCGGGCATCTTTCTGTGGATTGCGGCGTACGACAAGCTGCCGACCGCCCTGCAGACCGGGGGCGTGGCAACGGCCCTGGTGGGCCTTGTGTTGGCCGGCCTGATCGCCCATTTCCTCTTCTACTACGTCTTCGGTCTGCTGGGGATGCGAACGGGCCTGCCGCTTTACGTCGTCGGCAGTTCGACGTTCGGCACGAAGGGCGGCTTGCTCTTCCCCGGCATCTTCATGGGCCTGTTGCAGATCGGCTGGTACAGCGTCGCGACGTTCTACTCGGCCAAGCTCGTGCTCGGTGGGTTCAGCGCTCCGCTCGAGTGGACGCGCACGATCTTCGACCCTGACAAGGCCAACCAGGGCTTCAGTCTTGCCTTCGTCGTCGTGGCGATCGCGTGGGGTTACGTCTTCGCCTTCATCGGCGCGCTGGGTGTGAAGTACGTCGCCAAGATGTCGCAGTTCTTCCCCATCGTGCCGATCGTGATGCTCATTGTGGCGGCGGCCAGCGGGGCCTCGGGCGTCGGCAAGTTCCAGCCGAAGGCCGAGAGCGTCAGCACGATTGCCACGATCGGTCTTCTCATCCAGCTCGTCGTCGGTTTCTTCGCGACGGCCGGTGCCGCCGGCGTCGACTTCGGCACCGCCGCGCGCAATGAGAAGGATGTGAGTCTCGGCGGATTGTTCGGCGTTGCCCTCGCGGTCCTGTTCACGGGCGGCCTGGCGACGCTCACGGTTGCCGGGGCGCACGGACTCAAGCCCGAGCACACCTCGTTTGCCTTTGCGGATGCACTGGGCGTGGTCAGCCCCGGCATGGCCAGGTACATGCTCCTGCTGTTCGCCGTGGGCTCCATGGCCCCGGCGTGCTTCTGTGCGAGCATCATCGGCAACAGCCTCTCGACGATGATCCCCTCGCTGCCGCGTATCGGCCTGACGATGGGCGGCGCGACGATCGGTATCCTCCTCGCCGCGACCGGGCTGGCCGGGCAGGTCGTTTCCTTCTTCGGTCTGATCGGCGCGTCATTCGGCCCGATCTGTGGCGCCATCGTCGCGGACTACCTTCTGTCCGGGCGAAAGTGGGCCGGCCCGCGCGAGGGCATCAGCATCGCCGGCTACGCGGCCTGGATCATCGGCTTCCTGGTCGGGATCTCGAATAACGACCTGGTCACCAAGCTGCTGGGAGGCCCGGGCCACGAGATCCTGCCCGGCTGGCACCCGACGGCGGTCTACTCGTTCATCGTGGGGTTCGTCGTGTACGCCGTCCTCGCCACGGCGGGCCTGCAGGGCAAGCCGGTGGCGCTGCCGGTGGCGGAGGCGAAGTAAGCTCGGGTTGCGGCTTCGACCGGTAGTGCCGTTTTCGGTACGACAGTCTCGCGTGCCGCGTGCGGCGCCGCGACGGCCGGGTCGTTCCTGCGCTCTTATGCCCGGAAATCCTCGGGCCCTTCGAGACTCCGGGCGTCTGGCCCGCCCCCAAGGTTCGGCGGCGACCGAGCCTCGCCACGGGGCTGGAGACGCCGCGGGCCGCGGGTAAGATCGTGGCGCTGCCACAGCCGGGTTGGCTGCCGAGGGTCACCGGGGTCCAGGCGATGTCGGATGCGGCCGTGCCTCTGTCGGGGCCGTCAGGTACTCTGTCGCGGACAAGCGAATCGACCGAAGCCGCGACCGCCGTTTCGGGGAACGCACGACGCCTCACCGCGGCCGATGCGGGTTACGGCGTCGTCGCGGGGATGCTTCTGCTCGCCGCAGTGGGCTGCGTCTTCTGGCGCGCGTGGGCCTGCGACGATGCGTTCATCACGTTTCGCTGCGTGGCAAACTGCCTTGCGGGACACGGTCCGGTTTTCAACGTGGGAGAGCGGGTCCAGGGCTTTTCCCATCCGCTGTGGTTTCTTCTCCTGCTCGTTGGCGGATTCTTCGCAAACGTCTACCTCGTGGCGATCGTCGCCGGGCTTGTCTCGACGGCGGTCATCGTTCTGTTGCTGGCCGCGCTCGGCCGTCACGAGAGGCAGCCGAGCCTTCGGCTTCTGGCGGTCGTGGGGGTGTTGATCAGTTCGCCCACGTTCGTCGTGTACCAGACGTCCGGTCTGGAGAACTCGCTCACCAACCTGCTGGTCGTGCTGCTGTTCGGATGGTCGTACCGGCGGATCGATCCGGGCGATACTCCGGCAACCGCAACGGCCGCATTCCTGTGCTCCCTGCTCATCCTGAATCGCCCGGACCACGTCTTGCTCTGCATGCCGATCCTTCTCGGTCTGGGCGTGCGGGCCGTCCGCCTGCGTGGTGCGGGCGGGCTCCGGGCGCTTCTGCCGGCCGTGGTGCTGCCGCTGGCGTGGTACGGCTTCGCGACAGTCTACTACGGCAGTCCCTTGCCGAACACCGCCTATGCGAAGGTCGCCTTGCCTCTGCGCGTCGCCGCGGGAAGGGGGGCTCTCTACCTGCGCGACTATGCGGCACACGAACCCGGCCACGCACTGGTCATCGCCGCCGTGCTGATCGGCGGGGCCGCTGCGTCGATCCGCGACGTGACGGCGAGGCGTGCCGGCGCCGGCGTCCGGGCCAGCTTCGTGGTGGCGTTGTGGCTGCACGTCGCCTATGTGATGAGCGTGGGAGGCGATTTCATGCGGGGCCGCTTCCTGCTCTCGATTCTGGTTGCGTCGGTCGCGCTGGGCAGCCGCCTGCTCGGACGTATCCGTCTGAGCGTGATCTCCGAACGGTGGATCACGGCGGTACTCGCGGCCGCACTCGCTGTGGTTTGTGTCGAGGCGCTCGGCCGGGCCGGCCTGCCGGCCGCGTGGCGGTTCGGCTGGCGAACGCTCCAGGAGCAGGCATTCTACAGCCCGATCCTCGCCGTCGGCATCGCGTCGCTGCTGCTGATGCTTGTCGTCACGGGCATGGTCCGGCTGCGGAAAATACAGGCGTCGGGCCGAGCTTCGCGCGTGTTCGCGGTCGGCGTGATGGTGGTCGGGCTGTACCTGATCGCGGCCATCGGTCAGCGGCAGCCGCCCCGGGCGGCGTTGGGGCTTCTGGCCGGCGCCTTGGGTGTCGCCGCGTATCTCGTCGGGCTTGTGGCGGCGGGGGGCTCGCTGAGGTCGCCGCGGACGATTGCCGCGGTCGTTGTGCTCGCCGCGACGGTTTCTTCGCTGTGCGATGTGGATCCGTGGGGCGATCCCGTCGATCCGCGGTCGGGCATCTCGGATGAGTACAAGTGCTTTGCAGAGGCGTGGGATCGAGACCGCTTCCGTATGCCGAGCGGCCGGGGGAACGGGGCGGTGCGCACCCTCGTGCGGCAAGGCGAGCGCGCCGCACGGTACGCGAGCCGGTACGGTCCGATCGCGATCGAGTTCGGGTCCATCGGATTCGCGTCGTATTACGCGGGACCGGGTGTGCACGTGATCGATCGCTTCGGGCTCACCGATGCGTTCATCGCGCGGCTGCCGGCGGATCCCTCGTCGCGAGTCGGCCACATGCAGCGCGAGATCCCCGCGGGATACGTCGCCTCGTGGGGAGTCGTAAACCAGTTCGCCGATTGGGCGGATCGTCTCAGGCGGCTCGACCCTTCGCTGGCGGCCGAGGCCCGCGCGAGGATGGCTTCCGCCCGGTGGGACGACCCGGCGGCGTACGCGCGGTGGCAACGCATCCGGAGAATGATTTCCGGCGGCATTTTCGCGCGGCAGCGTCTGGCAGACATTCCCGGTTACGCTCTGTGCCTGTGGTGATCGCACCGCCTCGCCGCGCGGGGCGGCTTCTTTCTACGCGAGGGCATTCACCCGTATACTCACATCCATGACGGATGCAGCGATGTCTTCGCCGAGTGCGCCGGTCGACCCGGTCGGGGAACGCGCAGCAGCGCCCGCCGTGCGTTCACGGGCGGATGAGCGTTTCGGCAGGCCGTACGGCGTGATCGCCGTGCTGGCGGCGGCGGCGGTGGGCTTTGTCTTCTGGCGCGCGTGGGTCTGTGACGACGCCTTCATCACGTTTCGACACGTGGCCAACTGCCTGGCCGGCTACGGCCCCGTGTTCAACGTGGGCGAGCGCGTCCAGGGCTTCACGCATCCCTTGTGGTTCGGTCTGCTGCTGACCGGCGGCCTGGTTTTCGACGTATACGCATTCGCGGTGGCCGCGGGACTTGCGCTGACGGCTGCCGCCGTACTGGCTCTTGCGTGGCTGGTTCACGGGCGCAACCAGGCGACGCTCGTTCTGATTGCGGCGGTCGGGCTGTTGCTCGCCTCGCGGAGCTTCGTCGAGTTTCAGACGTCGGGCCTGGAGACCTCGCTGACGAACCTGCTTGTGCTCCTGCTTTTCGCCGTCGTGCTTCGAGATGCCCGGGCAGCGCCGGCGTCCGTGTCGGCCGGGCTTACGGCGTGGCTGTGCTCCCTGCTGTTGCTGACGCGGCCGGATCACCTGGTCATTTGCGGGCCGGTTCTGGCATGGACATGCGTGCAGGTGGTGCGGCGGCGTGCCCGCCTCCGCGGATTCGCCGCCGCGTGGCTTCCGCTGATCGCCTGGTACGGCTTTGCCGCCGTTTACTACGGCACGCCGTTGCCGAATACCGCGTACGCCAAGGTGGCGTTGCCGCTTCGGGTCGCGGCCTCCAGCGGCGGGCGCTACGTATGGGACTACGCGCAGCATGAGCCGCTGCATGCGGCCGCTGTGACGTGCGCCCTGCTCGGCGGAACCGTGTGGTCCGTGCGGCGTGTCGTGTGCCGGAGGCCCGGAGGCGTCGCCGTGCTGTGCCTGACGATCGGCCTGTGGCTCGATCTGGTCTATGTGATCGGCGTGGGCGGCGATTTCATGCGCGGGCGCTTCCTCCTGCCGCTGCTCGTCGGGGCGACGGCGATCGGCGCCTGGTGTCTCACGGAGGTCATCGGTCCACGGTTCCGGGAGGGGCCTTTCCCGGCGGTCCCTGGGGCGTCCGGGGGCCGGGGCGTCGGGGCCTGGAAACCCCTCCTGCTGGCGGCGGTTCTGGCGGCGGCGGGGCTGGCGAGCCTGTGGGATGCGAGCCCCCGAGTGGCATCCCAGGAGGCGATCGATGCGGCGGGCGGCATCGCGGACGAGCGCGCGTGGTATGCCGGGCGATGGAACGAGAACCGGTTCCGCCCGCCGGCGCAGTACCCGAACCCGTACACACCGCTCTGGGTGAAGGTCGGCGACCTCGCGCGGCGGTACGCCGAGGCCCACGGGCCCATTACGATCATGTGGCAGGCCATGGGAATCCTGCCGTACCGCGCCGGCCCCAGGGTCCGCGTGATCGACCAGTACGGACTGACGGATGCGTTTGTCGCCCGATGTCCGGCGGATCCGAACTCGCGGATCGGACATGTGGACCGCGATATTCCAATCGCGTATCTCGAAGCGCGGGGTGTACTGGGCATGTTGCGGAACTGGGGCCCACGGATGGAGGCGATGGATCCGACGCTTGCCGCGGACGCGGCCGCCATGGCCCGCGCGGTCCGGTGGGACGATCCCCGGGATTATCAGCGCTGGCGGAACGTGCAGCGCATGATCTCGGGCGACGTGTTCACATGGGAGCGTCTCTCGCGCATCCCGGCGTATACGTTGGGATGGCTGAACTAGAATCGGGTATGCCACAGACCAAGCGCCAGATCGAGGCCATGCTCGCGGAAGCGGAAATCCGGCCGAACCGCCGGCTCGGTCAGAACTTCCTCATCGACGGCAACCTTATGCGCAAGCTCGTGGCCTCCGCGGAGATCGCCCCGGAAGACGTGGTGCTCGAGGTGGGTGCGGGCACGGGCTCGCTGACGGAGATGCTGCTGGAGGAGGCGGCGCACGTGGTGGCCGTCGAGGTGGACCCCAGGCTCTACGAACTGCTGGACGCGCGGCTCGGCAGCTCGCCGCGCCTCACGCTGCTGGGGACCGATGCACTGGCGGACAAGAACCACCTTTCGACGGAACTGGTCGATGCCCTTCGCCGCCGGATGCCACGGCCGGGCGGACCCTCCACGCCGAGGGGGCGGCTCCTGCTCGTTGCGAATCTGCCGTATCACATCGCCTCCCCGTTGATGGTCGATCTGCTGCTGTCGGGCCTGGGCCTCAGCCGCATGTGCTTCACGGTGCAGAAAGAGGTGGCCGAGCGGATCACGTCGCCCCCGGGGCGAAAGACGTTCGGTCCGCTCAGCGTGGCGGTCCAGGCATTCTGCGATGTCGTGCACATCACGGATCTGGCGGCGTCCGTGTTCTGGCCGCGGCCGCAGGTTGCTTCGTCGATGTTGCGCGTGGACTGGAATGCGGCGAAGGCGGCACGCGTCGCGGACCCTCAGGCCTTCAATCGTGTCGTGCGGACGTGCTTCCTTCACCGTCGCAAGAAGCTGGCCCACGCGCTGGCGTATCTGCTTGGCGTCAGAAGGCTCGACGGGCCGTTGGCGGAGGCGTTCACCCGCTACGATCTGTCGCGCCGGCCGGAACAACTCGGCGTGGAGCAGTGGATCGCCCTCGCGGAGAGCGTCGCGGCCCTTCGGACCGGCGCGCCGGCGGGGCGTTCGAGCGCAGGCCCGTAGCGTCGTATCCGGCTTCCCGCTGGCCGCGGCCCGAGCGCGGAGCACGCCGGGATCAGCGGCCGTTCCGGAGCCGCTCCACGGCCGGCATCACCTCCCGCGAGCGCATGGCCGGGGGCAGCTCGCCGAGCATCGTCATGGCAAACGTCGTCGAGTTCCGCCGTTCCAGCGAGCCGTGGGTGCTGCCGATCCGGCCGATCATCGCATAGAAGAACCGCGAGCCGAAGCAGGAGCCGTCCCGGAGGTTCACGATGACGTCCGGCGGAAGCTTCACCAGTCCGTGGAAGGCGTGCCAGATGCGCTCGAGCGGGTCGGGGTAGTACGCGTCCAGGGTCGCAGCAAAGAGGGCATCGGGGTCGATCTCGCCCCCGGCCGTGACTTTGCCGTCGCGGCGGAGGCGTTCAATCGTGTCGCCCAGCTTGAGCGGATCACCGCGTAGCGCGTCGTAGGTGAATCCGCCCTTGCCCTTGCGGATGCGTGCCTCGCCCTCGCGGTCGCGTACGACGACGTCGTCCTTCTCGACGTAGCAGGCGAACTCGACATCCTCGTGCGCGGTCAGGCACGCGGCCACGCCGGCCGGGTCGTTGGTGAAAAACTCCGCATACGTGCACAGTCCATAGGGTATGGCCACCACGTCGCCCGGGCGGCGAAGGGACTTCGCAAGACGATACCCGCTGGCCGCGAGGACCTTGTCGAACGAGATCGGCGTGCATTCGACCAGGCAGTGCCCGTGATCGCTCAGGAGGGTGATCTTCACCCGGCCGTGTCGCTCGCGGATGAACTGCTCGCAGAGCCGGTCGATCGTCCGAAGGAACTGCAGAAACGCCGGCCGGCCGTATCGGATGCCCAGCGCCGCGGAGCCGATGGAATACGCGCCGGCCTCGCCGGACCTGACCCGGCGAAAGGTCTCCACGATACCGTTCATCTCGTGATCGAAGACCAGTTGCGGGTCGAGGTAGCTCAGTCCGTCCCACCAGAACGAGCAGCGATAGGTCATCTTCGCCGCCCACGGGGCGTTGCCGCCGCGGAGGTACACGCTGTTGCCGTCGCTCAGGCGATTCGCCTGCCGGTCGAAGTACAGCGCCTGGTTCGCGATGCACCGATCGCTGTGAAACACCTCCGACAGGGCCGTGTCCGTCATCCCCGGAAACGGGCAGATCACACGCGACGGCGGGTAAAAGGCGCGAAAGTAGCCCTCGCGGTACATCTCGTCGACGAGCTCGAACGGCACTCCGTCCAGCACGATGATGAAGTGCGGCACCTCCGCTGCTCCGATGCCATCAAGCTGGATGCGCTCGCCGGGCCGGCCGCTCCTGTCCGCCTCATAGGCGATCGCGCAGGCCCGTCCGGTTGCCCGCCGATACTCCCAGTAGTCGGGTCGTCGGTCGCCGTTCGTGTCGTAGGCGAAGACGGTTTCCTGATCACCGGGTACGATGCTCACCGGACCCGGCATGGTCGGTTCCGCCCGGCACCCGCACCAGAGACAAAGGCCGGCAATCGTCACGGCGAGCCGCCCCGTACCAGAGATTCGCACCCTCGTGTCCTCTCGAATGAAATCATCGTACATTCGCAGCAGCATGCGCGATTCTTTCCGCATCGTCCAGTCTCGCCCCGAGCGCATCGAGCAACGCCGCCGCCTTTGCGAGCGTCTCGTCATACTCACCGCCCGGCGTGGAGTCGGCTACGATGCCGCCCCCCGCGTACACCTCGGCTTCGCCCGCGCCGATCGCGATTGTCCGAATCGCGATATTGAACATCGCCGATCCGTCGAGCGCCACGTATCCGATCGAGCCGCAATAGACGCCGCGCGGCACGGGTTCGAGCTCGTCGATGATCTCCATCGCGCGGATCTTCGGTGCGCCGGTGATCGACCCGCCCGGGAACGTCGCCCGCAGCAGGTCGATCGCATTAAGCCCCTCCCGAAGCCGCCCCGCCACGGTGGCCACCAGGTGATGCACGGTGGGGTGGCACTCCATCGCGGCGGCTTCGACCACCCGGATCGAGCCGTATTCGCAGACCCGACCGAGGTCGTTCCGCTCCAGATCAATGATCATCGCCAGTTCGGCGCGGTCTTTGGGGCTTTGCCAGAGCTCATCGCGCAGCCGGGCGTCCTCGCCCGGGTCGGCGGCACGACGGCGGGTGCCCTTGATCGGCCGGGTCACCACGTCTCGCCCGCGCAGCGAAAGAAAGAGTTCCGGCGATGCGCTCACGATGGCCGCACCGGGCGGTCGGAGATATGCCCCGAAGAACGAGGGGTTATGCCGTCGGAGTCGCAGAAACAGGTCGGTGGGGTCTTGCTCGGTTGCCACCACCAGCCGCTGAGAAAGATTCACCTGGAAGATATCGCCGGCGGCAATGTACTCGATGGCCCGGGCGACGGCGTGCTCGTATTGCCGTCGTGAGAAATCCGGCCACGCGCGGAGTGCGGTCTGTGAGTATTCTTGCCCGTTTCTCGCAACGCTGTTGCAAAGCGTGGCTTGCAGTTTCTGCATCCGTGTTTTCGCAGGAGGGCGTCTGCCCAGGTGGCAGCCCCTTGGCCAATCCACGCCGACCAGGAGCCATTGCTTACGAATTCGATCATAAACCGCGGCGGTATCATAAAGTGCAAACCAAGCTGTCGGCAGGAAGCGGTGGTGTCCGGTGCGGGCAGGCAGGCGTTCGAGCCAACGGCCTGCCTCGTACCCCAGGAAGCCGATCCACCCGCCGCAGAAAGGCACGTCCTTGTGAACCGGCAGCGTACCGCTGATTCGCGGTGTCCGTGCGATGGCCTCATCGAGCATCGCAAAGGGGTCTGTGCCGGGCGGATTGGGGCAGATGATCGTCTCCGCCGGGTTGCACGCCAGGATGCTGTATCGGCCATGAGCCGGGTGTGCCAGGCTGCTATCCAGGATGGCGGGTTGATTGGCCCGGAGCACTGAGCCGATGGCGGCGTCCGGCTCGGGCGGGGCATCCATCGTTTCCACGACAAGGCGGGCGGAGCCGTCGGGCATTTGCGGTCCTCACGGGGCGGTTTCAGTATATCCGCCCGGCCCTGCCTTTTCGACCCAGATCCGCTATTTTCGCGTTGACAAGCTCGAACATCGACGATAACGTACTGGCTGCGGTAAAGCGCGGCAGTCTGACAACCCAATACGACCCTGACACACAAGAGGAACGGAGTCATGAACGTTCGAACGCGATGGATCGTCAACGCCGCGGTCGCTATGTTCGCGATCGTCGGCACGGTGGCTCTCTGTTCTGCGGCAGAGACGGGCACCTCATCCACACAGCCGGCCGCGGCGCCGGCGGGGGCCGACGGTTTCCCGTACGTCGGGCACATCACGGGCACGAACGTGCGGATTCGCAGCGGTCCCGACGCCAATTACTACCCGGTGGGCAAGTTCGACCGCGGCGCGGAGGTGACGGTGTACGCGCAGCAGTACGGCTGGCTGGCGATTGCGCCGCCGCCGGGCTGCTACAGCCTCATCGACCGCGAGTATGTGGACAAGACGGCTGACGGGGTCGGCGTGGTGAACGGCGACGATGTCTGGGTCCGCGCCGGGAGCGATATCGACTCGCACCGATACGCCAAGCAGGTGAAGTTGCGAAAGGGCACCGAGCTGAAACTGCTGGGCGAGACCAGTGATGGCGCGTTCTACAAGATCGTTCCCCCGGAAGGGGCGAGGCTTTGGGTGAGTGCGGAGTTTGTTTCGAAGGGCGCCGGCTCTCCGGGGGCCAAAGCCACGCTGGCGGCCGATGCCGCGAAACCGCCGAAGACCGGCGCCTCCGGGTCGAAGGAGCGCGAAGCGCCCCCGCGCATCGCCGCGGCGAAGGCTCCGAGCACGCAGCCGTCTTCCGGCGCGCCCTTCGGCAAGTACGCCTCGGAGATCACGGCGATCGACGCTTCGATCAAGCTGGAGTCGCAGAAGCCGCTCGTCGAGCAGAACTTCAAGCCGCTTATCGACCAGCTTCGGCCCATCGCGCAGCAGGACGAAGAGCCGGTCGCGAAGCTCTACGCGCAGCGGCGGATCGAGCAACTGGAGGCGAAGGGCGAGCTGATGACCGTGATCCAGGAGGTGGCCACGCTGCAGAGCTCGTCCGAGAAGGAGCATCAGACGGCGCTGATGGCGCGGCAGAGCATCAAGCCCCCGCCGGAGACCGTGATCGACGGGCGCGTCAAGGCGGTGGGGGAGCTTCGCCCCAGCGCAGTGTTCGACTCCCGCTCGGCCGCCTACCCGAAGCGGTACCGCATCGTGGACCCGGCGAACGATAAGACGGTGGCCTACGTGGAACTGCCGGCGGGATCGTCGATCGATGTCGATCAGTACTTCGGGAAGTACGTCACGGTTTACGCAAAGGAGCGCAAGCTCACGAGCGGGACGATCCAGCCCCTCTCCGTGCTGCTGGCGGATGAGATCCGGATCACGCAGCCGCAGGGCTTCTCCCCGGGCATGATCGAGTTGCCCAACAGCGCAAGCGCCTCCGGCAAGCCGCTCAGCGGTCCGGCGGTCGGGGGCCCGACGACGCGGCCGGCGCCGGCGACCGAGGCACCGGCGTCGCAACCGTCCGAGCAGTGACGGCGGGCATTCTCATTCCCCGCGGCCGGCGGGTTCTGTCGGACGCGAGGGCGGTCTGAGCGCTCGCAGGGGAGCGAGCGCGGCACTGCCTTGACACAGCCCCGCCACGTGACGGAGGATGAACGAACTATGACGAAGCGACGATCGGTTTCGCGCTGGATCCTGGTGAGCATCATGCTCGGCGGCGGTGTGCTCTTTCAGACGGCCGGCTGTGCCGAGGTGGCCGCGGGTCTGACGTCAAGCTGGATGACGGCCGTCTCGGACAACTTCATCTCTTCCTGGCTTAATCAGCGTTTCCGAGTTTCCACGTTCTCGTTCAGCGGGCTCAATACGTAGCACCGTCCCGGGCGCGGGGGTTTCATCCGCTACCGGCTCCCCAAAGCGAAAACTCCTCTGTCGGAATGGCCGTCGGCATTCCGCGGGAGTTGGCTGCAGCGGGAGATCGCCCTCGTGCCGCGTGTGGCGACGAGGCGGCGACGGGCTGCCCTTGTCGCCGAAGAACGACAGGCATCAGCCTCGGAGTGGCGCCGGAGGTGCAGCACCCGGCCGGGGGCGTACACGGGCCCGGAAGACCGTCGCTACTGGTCGTCTTCCCTGTCGTGCGTGTCGATGTCGAGCGGGGCGTGCATGTGGCCGGCGGCCTTCGGGGTGCGCAGGACGCGGTAGAAGCAGAAGAGCATCAGCGCCAGCACGAAGCCGCACGAGAGCAGCATGAACGCCCAACCGGCGGGGGTCATGGCGTGTCCTCCGAACGGTCGAAGCCGGGATGAGCCGGGGCGGGTACGGGCATCATGAGTGCTCCTCGATCGGCCGGGCCGCCGATGCCGCGGTGAACGATGCGGCGCCGCGTGCCGGGAGCCGTCCCTGTGCGCGCCATCGCTTGCCGGCCAGGTTCACCAGCAGGACGAAGAAGATCAGCAGCACGACGATGAACGTCAGCATCAGGATCGTCGTACCGCGGTCCTCGTCGCTCATCAGTCGGATGGCCTCGATCTTCCGGGGGATGTTCCGCCGGCACCAGAGGCCGAAGATGACCAGCATGTAGACCGGCGAGACGTACTTGATGAGGAACCAGAAGACGGATGGGACGTTGAGCTCCGCGCCGCGGCGGCTCTCCTCGCGGGCGCGGCGGATGCCGAAGACCCACCCGACGACGATGATCTCGATCGTCGCAAGGACGAAGATGCAGACCGTGCCGACCCAGAAGTCCATCGTATCGAGCGCGAGCAGATCCTTCGAGAAGTACACGACGAGCAGCCCGCCGATCGCCGTGACCATGCCGAGGCACGTCACGGACATCTTCCGGCCCATGCCGAGGCCTTCCTCGAGGAACGCGATGGCCGGCTGCAGCATGCTGACCGAGCTTGTCACGGCGGCGATGAAGAGCATGAAGAACCACAGCGCGCCGAAGACCTGGCCGGCGGGCATGCGGGCGAAGACCGTCGGCAGTGCCATGAACCCGAGGCTGAAGCTCGAATCGAGCACGTCCTTGCTCAGGTTCGCCGGGCCCAGGAAGAGGAACGCCACGGGCACCGTGATCAGGCCCCCGAGGCACACCTCGCAGAACTCGTTCGTCGCGCTGGCCGTCAGGCCCGACAGGACCACGTCGTCGGACTCGCGCAGGTAGCTCGCGTAATTCATGATGATGCCGAAGCCGACGGACAGCGTGAAGAAGATCTGCCCCGCGGCGGCCAGCCAGAGTTCGGGGTTGGCCAACGGGCGCCAGATGCTGCCCTGCTCCGTCCTGGGGTTCCACATGAAGCCCAGCGCGTTGTTGATGTTGGCTTCCGGGTGGGTCGGGTCCGGCGTGTTGAGCGTCAGCACGCGGACGAGGAGCACCACGCCGATGAGCAGCAGGAGGGGCATTGCGAATTTGCAGAACGTCTCGATCCCTTTCGTGAGGCCGCGGTAGATCAGCACGAAGTTCAGCACGAAGACGATTATCATGAAGACGAGGCTTTCCTGCAGGCTGCCGTGCAGGACGAAGCCGTTGGCCCCGGCCCCGACGAATTGGCCGAAGCGGGACTTGTACGCCTCGACATCCGTGCCGCAGGCCGCCATCCGCCCGCACACGTAGTCCCACGCGTACGCAAGGCACCAGCCCTCGATGTACACGTAGTACATGTAGATCCCCACCGGAATGATCAGGGCGAGCACGCCGAAGTACTTGCTGATGCGGTTTTGCCAGAGTACGGAGAAGATGCCGGGCGCGCTGTTGTACCCGCGGGCGCCGCCGTAGCGCCCCGTCGTCCACTCGACCCATCCCAGCGGAATGCCCACGATGACCAGCGACACGAAATAGGGGATCATGAAGACCCCGCCCCCGTGGATCGCCGCCAGTCCCGGAAACCGCAGGAAGTTCCCAAGCCCGACCGCCGAGCCGGCAACGGCCAGGATCACGCCGAGCCTCGATCCCCAGTTTTCCCGCGCCAGCGCAGGTGCCTCGACCGAGCGAGAGTTGTCCGCCACCGCAACCTCCACCAGCCCGGCAGCCCCGCATTACATACGCCCCAAGCCGACGGGGAGACAGCCGGAACGCAGGGCATGATGCAAGGCTGGTTGCCGGAATGCAAGCGGGCGCTGCGCGTTGGTCGTGGCCGGGGGCGTATTTGCGACACTTATCGAAATGGGCGCTTCATGCCCCATCGACCAACCACGCATCGAAATATTTTTCGACTTTATAGTTGACATGGGGCAGAGAGTGGTTATAATGCGGCTTAATAGCGGAAAAGCACCGGATTTGGTGCATTGCTCGTCCGCCGGTGCGGTAAAAAGTGCGGTGGTTGAAGGCGAGAGAGTTGCCGTATGGCACTCTCTTTTTTTGTGCAGGCGACGCGGAAGGCAGCCGTTGTCGCCGCCATGTCGAGCCCGTTTTGCGCGGAGGAGGGGTGGGGTAGCTGCCGGGCAGTGCGCTCGGGAACACGCCTGTTCCCAGCACATGGCATCGAGTGGCGTCGGTCTGGTGCAACATTCTCCAGGAGGTGCGAAAAGTGATGACCTTTGGTGTCGGGAAGGCAGATCGGAGGAGCGTGCTTACATCCTGCGCGGGGATACTGGCGGCAGCAGTTGGCTGGAATGTTTGCGCGCCCGTTGTTGCCCTGGGCGCTTCCATCAGTCTGGAGTGGCGGCCTGCGGCGCAAAGCGTATCCGTCGGCGATTCCGTGAACATTGCACTCTATGCGGTGTCGAGCGAGCCGACGACGCTGTATTTATCGTCTATTCAAGCAGTTTTTCGCTGGGATCCAAGCCATCTGACATTGCTGGGGCGCGACGACACCGGTCGGCCGCCACTGTGGGTATACGGCTTCATTACGGATCCGTACGGGCTGAACGAATCTCCGGTTCCGGCGGACGGCGACGGGCTGTACGTTGCCACCGCTTCACTCGGGCACTCCGTGGGCGTCACGTCGGCCGGCACCTTGCTCACGACGTTTCTGTTCAGGGCCATTGCGCCGGCTTCGCAGACGCTGGTGTCGATCTTGCCGTCCGGCGGTCGTCCGGCGGGGGAGTCGTTCGTGGCAGATGATGACGGCTACCGGGTAACGGGCGCGCTGGGCGAGGCGGCGGTGACCGTCGTACCGGAGCCGGGAACCCTGTGGCTGATCGGGGTCGTGCTTATGGCTTTGGGGCGCCGGCGATACGCCTGAACCCTGGAGCGGGTCGCGTGCGGGAGGCTGCCTTCGGTTCAAGTGTTGTTGGCGGGTGTGCGCGTTAATGGGGCATCGGTGGTACGGTGTGGCGCTCACGAGGGATAATATTTTGGAAAATACCGTTGACAATTGACCGTATAGCAGTATCATGGGGTTCGCATATATGTTTTTCCGAGTTGGTTTATGCGATCGATGCTGCTTTTTTCATCGAACGGACGGTCGGGAATGGATAACCGACTCGAAGGCACATTGGACGGGTCTCGGGAGAGAACGTTCCGATTTCGGCGGGGAATCGCTGCGCGCGGTCGGCAGAGCGTAGCGGCAAGCGACGTCATGCCATCGGCCCCCAGGGAAGGGCGGCGCGCGATGGGTTGTTCTGTGGCCTTGTCCGGTGTGCGGCTGTGCCGGTTGGAGCCGCGAATTCCTCCGGCAAGGGCGAGAGCAGGGGTGAGGAGTTTGCGCCGGTTTGCGGTTCTGGGCGTATCGTGGCGTCGCGGGCGTGGGGGATAGCGACGGTTATCGCGGAGGGCGGTGTGAGGGGCATTTGGTGGGCGGGTTGTTTGGGTCGATTTGGCAGCGGAACGGATTGCAGAGGAGGTTTTGTAATGCGTCTTGCTCTGTGGATTTCGGCCGTGGTTGCGTGTGTGTGTGTTTCAACAGGTCACGCGCAGCAGGGTTTTCTGGTGGGGATCGGAGATGGCCTGCTCAGCCCGTTCATGGATACATCCGGAGGGCTGGCGCTGCCGGGGGATCTGAATGGGGATGGGAGCGTGGATCTGGCGGATTTTGGTTTGTTCCGGGGGTGTATGAACGGGCCGAATCGTCCGCCGGCCGCGGTCGGGTGCGCCGGGGCGGACATGGACGGTGATGGCGATGTCGACATGGGCGACTTTGTGCAGTTCCAGGCTCTCTATGCGCAGGCTGGCAAGTCGTCGGGGCAGGTAACGCTGTCGGGTGCGACGCCGGTCGCGGAGCAGACGGACGGCGTCGTGACGTGGAACACGCGGGCGGTTGTATTCGACGGCGACGGCAACCTGATCGATATCGGCGCGCCCATCAACCCCGCGAATTATCCGGCGGGCGTCTGGCTGCAATGGACGGTATCCTGCGTCGTGACGGGCAACAACCAGGGCCTTGCCGGCGCGGTTGTATCGATGGCCGTCAAGGACGTAACCCAGCCGTTCGGTGTCTGGGCCCCCGTGGACCAGGATCCTGGGAACCTGAGCTTATCCGCCGTCTACAAGGCGCCGGGCGCGGCCGTGAACGGCACGGTCGCTGATAATGCCGGCGCCGGCGGCCTCGGTGCCGGTCCTGGGGCATCCCAGGGGTTCCCCGTCGCTGGTATCTTCTACGTGGACATGATGGGTATGGGCTATCTGGACTGGACCGGCCGGCGCTACAAGACCACGATACCCAAGGGCTGGGTCGGCAACCAGCAGTGGGGGATGGGTCTGGACAGCCGCAAGGCCGCGATCCTGAGGGACGGTGTTAACGGTACGTACGATCTGGCCGAAGGGTTTATCGAGATCACGAGCTTGCCTCCTGGCACATACCAAAGCATGATCGTTCTGAAGGACCCGTACGGTAGGCCCATCACGACGAGCAGGGTGCTGGACGCGGGCCAGGACCTGAACCAGGATTGGCCGGCCGTCGATATGACCGAGATTACGGGTGACAATCTCCGAGCCGGCGAGACGTTCTCGTTCACCATTGGGGTTTCGCCTCCTCCACCGGCGGAGCCGACGGATGTGCACGCGGAGTTTCCCAGCCTGTATGTGGGTCAGTGCACCCGGTTGTTTGCGACGCCTGGCGCGGGCGGGGATACCGTGGAGTGGTTCACCGACGCATGCGGCGGGACGGCGGTGCCGGGCGGGGCCTCGCCGAGCGTGTGTCCGTCGGTCACTACAACGTATTACGTCCGCACGAAGGATACGGCCACGGGCGCCGTATCCGGATGCGTGTCGGTCACAGTCACGGTTACGGTGAGTCCCTCCGTGCCGACGCTCCAGCTTGTTCCCGACAAGACTCGTTCGAACGGACAGGAGGAGATTCAAATTGCGATCAACGTATCGCATCTGACGGAGCCGATCATCGGGGGTCAGTTTTTCCTGGAGTACGACGGCGGCGCGACCTGCTGGGTGTTTGCCGGTGGGACGGCGGTTCCGCCCTACGACATGGAGATGTATCAGGACCAGCCGGAGCCTGGAAAGATCGACTACGCAGTGAGTGTCATGCCTGGCACGCCCGGCAGCCAGGCGGACGGGACGATGGCGATTCTGCACATGATGCCGATGCCGAACGTAACGGGTTGCTGCACGGTGAGCATCGGCTTCCGCGCGCACGACCCGGCGACGCTGTTGACCACGAGCGGCGGCGGTCAGGTGACGCCGCTGCAGCTCGTGCCGGCCATCGGGAGCAAGGTGGACATCACGATCGACATGGAGGCGCCCGCGATCACGTGCCCGCCGAACCAGACCGTTCCGGCTGCGGCGGGCCGGTGTGACGCGACGGTGAATCCGGGCCGGGCGACGGCCACGGACAACTGCACGGCCCCGGTGAACATTGTGATCGAGGGTGTGCGGGGCGACGGGCAGGCGCTGGATGCGGCGTACCCGGTGGGGACGACCACAATCACGTGGACAGCGACGGATGAGTGCGGCAACCAGAGTTCGTGCGTCCAGACGATCACGGTGCAGGATGCGGAGCCGCCGCAGATCACATGTCCACCGAATCAGGAGGTATCGCCCGGTCCCGCCACCTGCGAGGCGATGGTGAACGTGGGCACGGCAACGGCTACGGACAACTGTCCGGGGCCGATCGCGATCGCCGGCAGCCGTAGTGATGGGAGACAGCTTAGCGAGCCGTACCCGTCGGGCACGACGACGATCACATGGACGGCGACGGACGCCGCCGGCAACGCGAGTTCGTGTGCCCAGACGATCCGGGTGAGGGACTACACGGAGATGCGTGTGAGCGTGGAGCTTTCGCCGACGGTGGTGGCGGGTCCGCTGGAGCGATGCATTCGGTTCGAGCTGTGCAAGGCGGACGGAGGCGTTGAGGTTGTGGATCGCGTGTTGACGTTCACGGGCGGCAAGGCGCTCGACGCGACGGTACAGATCCCGTGCGGGGCGTACAGCGGGATTGCGGCGCGGGATCCGCTGCACACGTTGCGTCAGGTGGATGAGACGTTCGGGCTGGTGGGTGGTCAGTACGTGGCCGATTTCACGGGGAACCCGAAGACGGGGGGCAACTGGCTGATCGGCGGGAATCTGAACGACGATCGGTTTGTGGACATTCTGGATTACGCTGTTCTGTACGGTGAATGGAACCGGTGCTATGGGGCCGGGTGCCCGGGGCAGCCGAGCGGGAACACGACGTGTTCGACGTTGCGTCCGCACGGGGATATCAGCGGGAACGGGACGTGTTTCGTGGAGGATCTGACGTTCATTATTGTGAATTTCCTGAAGGCCGAGGAGGCCTGTCCGGCGAGGGGTTCGCTGGGATTGATGGCAGAGGGGGGCGGACCTGTGGAGCGTATTTCCGTGGCGGACCTGGCGGCGATGGGGATGGCCGAGGCGGTCGGGGCGGATGTGAACAAGGACGGGTGGCTGGACGCGACGGACATGCAGTTGTTCCTGGAGGGGAGCGGGGTGGGGCGGCAGGTCGCGGGAGATCTGGATGCTGACGGCGACGTGGACTTGGCGGATTTCGGGGTCTTGCAGGCCTGTTTCAACGGCCCGAATCGCCCGGCGGCGAGTGCGGGTTGTGAAGGGGCGGATCTGGACGGGGACGCGGACGTGGACCTGAGCGATTTCAGCCGTATGCAGGTGTGTTTCAACGGTCCGAATCGCCCGCCAGCATGTCCGTGATCGGCCGCGGTCCTCGTTGGTGTCTGATTTCGGCCAGATGATGCTTGCTCCGCGCGGTGCGGTGTTATGCCGGGCCGCGCGGAGCGTCTTTCTCTGCGGACTGCCGCCGCCCGAAGATGGAGTCTACGGGGTTGGTGCGTCGCGCAGATTCCGCTCCGCTTCCTGGAGCAGCCGGAGGAGCTGCCGGCGGTCCTGGACGGCGCGGACGCGGCCGGAAATGCGGGCCGGGCCGAAGGGTTTGCGGGCGCCGCCCACCGCCTGCCTCGGGGCCAGTTCGCCCGACTCGATCCGGCCGTCGAGGTTCTGGCCGGCGCGGTCGATCGTGAAGGTCAGGAAGCCCGCGCCCTGATAGCCCACGCCGGTCGGCGGCGTGAGGATCATGAATCGAAGCGTCGTGTTCAGCATCGAGGCCTCCGCCCGGGTGGTGCCGTAGACGGGAACCCAGAAGGCGTGGGCGTGGATGATCTGCTCCATCTCCTGGGTCGGATCGGCCTGCGTGGGCTGTTTCCATCGCAGAAGGATGTCCAGTCCGCCGTCGGCCGACCGGCCGAAGTAGGCCTCGGTGAAGTCGGTGGTGTACTTCTTCGGGGCGAGCGGTTCGTTGAACGTCTCGATGTAGATGCGATTCGGCGGCGGCGCGCAACCGACGAGGACCAGGCCCAGCGACAGGCCGCTCCAGAATACGCACGACGCTCGACGGAGGAACTCTGCGTGTCTCATCGGCGGCAATTGTCGCGGATGGCGGACGATTCGCCAAGTGGCCGCGTCCTTTCAGAAAACCTGAAAGCCCCGCCCGGCCGTCGCGGCGGTTGGGCCCACGGACAAGCATTACTATAATCGCGGTGTTCCACGAGCGATCGGCGGCGGCCCCGCCGGTCAGGGAGGACGGCATGGCGGATTCGAGCGGCGCGTCGAAGGGGGTTCATCTCGGCGTTGTCTCCTTCCTGAACACAAAGCCCCTGATCGAAGGCCTTGCGGACGAGCCGGGCATCCGTTTGCATCCGGCCGTGCCGTCGCGGCTCGCCGCCATGCTGCGTGCGGGCGAGACGGATGCCGCCCTGGTGCCCGTGGTCGATTACGCGCGGGCCGCGCCGGCATGGCAGATCCTCTCGGATGCATGCATCGCAAGCGACGGCGAGACCCTGACGGTGCGTGTGTTTTCCCGCGTGCCGCCGCGGGATGTGCGGTGCCTCCACGTGGACGGCGACTCGCATACCTCGGTGGTGCTGGCGCGGCTGATCTGGTCGCGGTGGTTCGGGCGGCCGATCCGCGTGCAGCCGCTCCGGGAGGCGGATCTCCCGGGCGGGTGCGAGGCCGTGCTGCTCATCGGCGACAAGGTCATCGCCCGCCATCCGCAGGGCTTCGCCCACGACCTCGACCTCGGTGCCACGTGGAAGGAATGGACGGGGCTGCCCTTTGTATTCGCGGTGTGGGTGGCCCGGTCGGGCGAAGACCGGAGCGGCCTGGCGAGGAGCCTGTCGGCGGCTCGCGACCGAGGTGTGGCCGGGGCGCAGCGGCTGGCGCGCGAGCACGGCCCGGCCCGCGGCTGGCCCGTCGAGGTGGCCGAGGCGTACCTTACACGGCACATGCGATATGTGCTGACGCCGGAGGCCCTGCGCGGCATGAGGCAGTTCATCGCCATGGCGCGGGAGACGGGGCTTCTGGCGGATGCCGGGGATCGGGTGACGACGTGAGGGGGCAAAGCGACGAAGCGACGAAGCGACGGAGCGGCGAAGGGAAGACGTGCGTGGCGCCGTCGTCCGGAACCCGGAACCCGGAACCCGCAGGGCGATCTCGACTTACCGAACGCGACGCACTCGAGTTGTACAGCGAGTGCTCGATTCATGACCTCGGCGCACGCGCCTTCGAGTTCGCGAACCGTCTGCACCCGGAGGCGTATCGGACGTACGTCGTCGACCGGAACATCAACTACGCGAACTGGTGTACGGCCCGGTGCGCGTTCTGCAACTTCAAGGCGGACCCGCCGGGCGTCCGCGGGCGGCGCGATCTGCCCGACGGCTACGTGCTGAGCTTCGACGAGATCGGGCGGAAGATTCAGGAGCTCCTCGACATCGGCGGAACGCAGATCCTCCTGCAGGGCGGGCTGGTGCCGCCGGAGATCCTCGGCTTCGACTGGTACCTCGAGCTGATGCGGTTCCTCAAACGGACGTTCCCCCAGATTCACGTGCATGCATTCAGCCCGCCGGAGATCTTCTTCTTTCACCGGGTCTTCGGCCTTCCCATCCGCGACGTGCTGCGGCGGCTTCAGGAGGCGGGGCTTGATTCGATCCCCGGGGGGGGGGCGGAGATTCTCGTGGACCGCGTCCGCGACCGCATCAGCCGCGGCAAGACGCGGACCGACGAATACCTCGAAGTGATGCGGCAGGCGCACCGGCTCGGCATGCGGACGAGCATCACCATGATGTTCGGCCACATCGAGACGATCCCCGAGCGGATCGAGCACCTGCGCCGCATTCGTGACCTTCAGGATGAGACGGGGGGCTTTACGGCGTTTATCTGCTGGACGTTTCAGCCCGAGAACACGCCGCTCGGCCGGGTGAAGCCGATGCCGCTTCCGGGTTCCGCGGCAGAGCCCGCGCCGATGCCGGACGGAAAGCACCTGTGTCTCGCCGGGGCGCACGAATACCTGAAGACGCTGGCGATCGCGCGGCTGTTTCTCGACAACATTCCGAACATTCAGGCGAGCTGGGTCACGCAGGGACCGAAGATCGGCCAGCTTGCCCTCTTCTTCGGAGCGAACGACATGGGCTCGGTGATGATGGAGGAGAATGTCGTCAGCGCCGCCGGCACGACCTACCGGTTGACCGAGGCCGAAATCCGCCGTCTGATCCGCGACGCAGGCTGGCAGCCGAAACGACGGAACTTTTACTACGAGGTCATCGAGCCGTAGAGAAACCGGCCGCCCATGGCGCGCTCAGCCCGATGGCACGGATCGACCGCGCGGAGCCCGGCGCGGCGTGGGTTCCGGTCGGGCTCCAAGAGCCCTCCTGCGCTCAGTCCTCGTTTGCTTCGTTGAGGCGCTGGATGTCGGCGCCCACGGCATTGAGCTTCTCCTCGATCCGCTCGTAGCCGCGATCAATGTGGTAGACGCGGCTCATCTTCGTCTGGCCCTTGGCAATCAGCCCGGCCACCAGCAGAGCGGCCGACGCCCGCAGGTCGGACGCCATTACCGGCGCCCCCACGAGTTGCCGCACGCCCTCGACGATCACCGTCGGCCCCTCTTTGCGCAGGTGCGCGCCCATGCGGTTCAGCTCCGCCACGTGCATGAAGCGATCCGGGAAGATCTTCTCCGTGATGATGCTGTTGCCATCGGCCAGGCACAGAAGGGTCATCAGTTGCGCCTGCAGATCGGTCGGGAACCCCGGGTACGGCTGTGTGGTCACATCCGTCGGCTCGATCCGCCGGGCCGAGGCCACCACCACCACGCCGTTGTTCCGCTCCACCGTGACGCCGATGTGCCGGAGCCGGTCGACCACCGCCCCCAGGTGATCGAGCCGGCAATTCTTCAGCTCGAGCTCGCCATTGGTGATCGCGGCGGCCACCATGAACGTCCCGGCCTCGATGCGGTCGGGGATGATGCGGTGTTCGCAGCCGCCGAGGTGGTCCACGCCGTCGATCTCAATACGCGGCGTACCCTGGCCTGTGATCCGGGCGCCGCACTTGTTCAGGAAGTTCGCCAGATCGGTGATTTCCGGTTCGCAGGCCGCCGCCTCGATCACCGTCTTGCCCTTGGCCAGGCATGCGGCCATCATCACGTTCGCGGTGCCCGTGACCGTCGACCCGAACGGCCCGCCGAGGAAGATCTCGCTGCCGATGAGCCGCTTGGCCCGCAGCAGCACGTCGCCGTTGATCAGATCGGCCACCGCCCCGAGCTTGCGAAGGCCCTCCACGTGGAGGTTGATCGGACGATCCCCGATGTTGCAGCCGCCGGGCATGCTCACCTGCGCCCGGCCGCGCTTCGCCAGCAGGGGGCCCATCACGCAGACGCTGGCCCGCATCTTCCGGACGAGTTCGTATTCCGCGTGAACGCACGTTTCGTCCCTGACCCGGACGCGGAGCGTGCCGTCCTCGTCCCGTTCGCTCTGTACGCCGAGCTTCTCGAGCAGGGCCAACATGCTCCGGATGTCCGCCAGGTCGGGCACATCATGCAGGATGACCTCGTCCTGGCAGAGGATACTGGCCGCCAGGATGGGCAGCGCTGCGTTCTTGGCGCCGCCGACTTCGATCTCGCCCCGCAGGCGGTTGCCTCCCGTGATAAGGAAGTAGTCCACCGCAACGTCCTCCGTGACTTCGTGGATTTGTGCATGTTTATCATTACGCCCATCGGCCGGAAAGGCAAGAGGGCAGAAGAAAAAAGCCCGTCCATCACCCCGTCCGCACGTGCACTACCCGGTTGTGCGGGTCGCTCGGATCCCGGTACGTGCCGGCATGGGTGAATCGGCCCGTCGCGGCGAAGATTCCCACGACGGCCTCGTGCTGATCGTCGCCGATTTCGACCAGGACCGAGCCGCCCGGGCGGAGCTTCCCCTCGCACTCGCTCGCGAGACGGCGGTAGAAGACAAGCCCGTCGCTGCCAGGGGCCGTCAGGGCGATCCGCGGCTCGTACTCCCGCACGTTGCGGTCCAGGGTATCGATCTGGGATTCAGGGATATACGGCGGGTTGGATACGATGATGTCAAAGCCGCCCGGCGGCAGGGCCTCGGGGGGTAGATTCAGCCAGTCAGCCGTCCAGAACCCGATGCGGTCGGCCACCCCGTGGCGTTCTGCGTTTCGTCGGGCCACCTCTATGGCCTCCGGGCTGATGTCGGTGGCCGTCATAACCGCCGCTGGAACATACTTGGCGACACTGACCGCGATGCAGCCGCTGCCAGTGCCAAGATCGAGGATCCGCCCTGGGGCTTCCGGGTGGCCCCGGCACAGATCGATGGTTTTCTGGACGAGGGTTTCGGTTTCCGGCCTGGGGATCAGCACGGCCGGCGTGACCTCGAAGGCCAGCGAGAAGAACTCTTTGTGGCCGATCAGGTAGGCGATCGGTTCGTGCTCGGCGGCCTTGCGGACCAGCTCGCGCATCGCGGCGAGCTGCTCGGGCGTGGCCACACCGTCGAACCGGGTGTACAGGTCGATCTTCCGGCAGCCGAACGCGTGAGCGATGAGCAACTCGGCCGAGAGGCGCGGCTGATCGACTCCGTGCCGCGTGAGCCAGCCGGTAGTCCACTGGAGCAGACGCCCGATCGTCCAGGTTTCGCTCGACGTGCCTTCTGCCATATCTCGAGACTATACCCAACCGCGCTGCCGGCGGCGAATCCCGGTCGTCGCCGGTTCGTACGGAGCGAGCCCGGGCTGCGGTCGTCGCGCTGGATTTCAGGGGGCCTTTCCCGCAGTCGTCGGCCGGCGGGCCGCGCTGGTCGTCGGGCGTGCAGAGGCCGTGCGGCGGCGGGCGGCGGCGACGAATCCTTCGAGATCCTGGTAGTCCCATTCCGTCCGGGCGACGGGCTGATCGTATGGATCGAACACGGCCGCGCCGTAACGATCTACGAGCACGCGGGCGGCGAAGCGGTCGCACATCGCCTCCTTCTGCCGGGTGTTTCGTCGGGCCTGGCGGACGAGCCAGTGATAAAACTCGTGCAGGAAGACGAACAGCACGATCTGGTACGCGTCGGCGACGCGGAGGCGATAAATCTCCCGCCACCATTGCCGCCCGTTGGAGTGCGCCCTGGCCAGATGCGTCCGTACGTCGTACGGAAACCGCAGGTGTCGGCCGAGGTTGATATACACGCGTTCGTTGCGATAGTCGCACAGGCCGGAGAAGTCACGGCCGCGGCTGTACCGCACGCGCACCTCAAGCGACTGGTGCGGCCATCCTTCCGCCGGTGCCCTCAACATGGCAGCCAGTGCTTCTGTGCGCAGCGACGTGGTGTTGAGGAGCTTCATTCCATGTCGCCGATGAAGCAGGCACACCCGCCCCCGGCGCAGCAACGCCCGCCGAACGGATAGCGGCCGGTGGAAACTACACGTGCGTTGTCGGGCAGGTCACTGGAGTCCGACGGCGTAGTCGAACCACTTCTTGACCGTGCCCTTCACGAGCTCGTTCACAAACGACTGCCCCGCGTTTGACGCAGCCGTTTGCACGGCCTTCTCGTCCGGGCAGCCCGCGTCAAAGAGGAAACCGGCACACAACAGAGCGAGCAACGATCGCTTCAACCGTAGCCACTTCATCTTTGAGCTTCTCCAGACTTCGCGCTGCGGCGCCGTCGGGGCACACGCCCGGGCAATCGACTTGGCATCCCCCGTCCCTGGGGGCGTAGTATATCGCCGGCCGCAAGAGCCGCCGGTGGCCCTGCGGCAGACCGCGCCAACAGCGACGAGTGAAGGATATTGGACTTCGATTACGGCGTCAATGCTCTGAAATGGGGATGTTCGGTTTTTCCCGGGCGGGTGAAGCTCGGTGGAGGCCGCCAAGTGGCGATTCCACCGTATCTTGGGCGTGGCTGTTCGTTCCGGCTCGGTGGGGCCCGGTTTCGGACCGGCCGCAGCGGCGGGGTTGCACTGCCTGCCTCCGGCCTGTGATACGCGGCCCGTATCGTGCTA
The DNA here is from genome assembly GCA_964653435.1 of uncultured Planctomycetales bacterium. Lineage (GTDB taxonomy): Bacteria > Planctomycetota > Phycisphaerae > UBA1845 > PWPN01 > CAZMVY01. The sequence continues at coordinate 53,428 of CAZZFA010000020.1, forward strand.
CCGGCGGAGGCGAGGGCACGGGGCGATGCGATCCGGTTCCAGATTGCCGATTCCTCGTGCTGCCCGCGGAGGCGTGGGCACGGGGTGTGCGGACCACCTGCCGTTGCGCTGCCGAATCGTGCTGCCCGCGGAGGCATGGGCACGGGGCGGGCTGTCGCCGACGCGGGGGCATTCCTGCCGCCTGACGCTCGGGCAGCCGCCGTACAGGGTGCCGATACGCATCCGGCATAACGTGGCATGCTGACGCGGCGGGTATCCCGGTCGGGGTCGTCGTCTGAAGCCGGCGGCGCTTTCTCGCAGAAAGCGACGGGGCATCCTTTGCACGTTTTGCGAAGCGCATGTCGATGGCACACTGGTTCCTTTGCCGCAGGTAGTTAAAGCGGTGAGCGGTGTCTCGAGACGGTCTCAACTGGGTGAACACGCACATGTACGCCGCGTCCGGCGGGGGTGTGCGGTTGCTCCTGGAGTTGTCGGGTCTCTTCGGACGCAGGCCGATAGGGCTGCCTCGGCGGTCAGGCAGTCGCAGCAGGATCGCTGGACTTGCCCTGCGCGTACCGGCTCGCATGCCACGCCGGCGGCCGCTGTTACGTCGCCCCCCGGACTTGCCCTGCGCGTACCGGCTCGCATAGCATGAGCATCGAACCGGCGAGGTCCGCATCAAGGGGCAGACGGCTTGCAGCGGTCGTGTGTATAATGCCGGCTCATGGAGAGGTGCCCGAGTGGCTGAAGGGGCAGCCTTGGAAAGGCTGTGTACGGCTTGTCTGTACCGCGGGTTCGAATCCCGCCCTCTCCGTTCTTTTTTGATCGACGATTGTAACGCATGAAACGCCAAGCGCTTTCGGCTTGGCGTTTTCGTCATCTCGGGGCGACTGTCCGAATACTGTCCCAATCAGTCGTTGCCTGCATCGGCGAGCTGGCGCCATGCGCGACGGGCGTCGCGGGCAAACGTTGAACGTCGGATCGGTCGGTAGCGCGTCCTGATCTTTTCCACCAACGCCGGCTTGACGCCCATCCAGAAGCGGATGCAGAGACGGATCAGGTAGTCGGGGAGTTCCTTCCCGGTCCTCGCGGCCAGGCCCTGCAGCAGGGCGGGGAACTGGACCGGCTCCGCGATTTCGCTCATCTCAGCGACCGGGGCATCGTAGATTCTCTGCGGACACCGGCCGGCCGACTGCAGCCGCCGCCATCGTTTGCTCAAACGCGCGGTCACCTGGTGCATCAGGCACACGCCGCTTCGGGTCTTCTTGAAACGCTTCACCGCGTTCGTCCGCAGCCGCACCGGCGAGAAGACCGACGCGATCGGATTCGTCGTCCGCAGGTGAATCCGGTGCGCCGCCGGGAACTGGAAGAACGTCAGGCAGCGATCCAGATCGTCTTCCAGGCAGTCCGCCGCCCGGTCGTAGCCCGCCTCCCGCAGGTCGTGAACGACCGACGCCGCCAGCCGCCGGGCCGCCTTCTCGTCGTCCGCCTGCCAGATGGCCCGTACCCGAGGCACCCACGTCGGACGCTCCTTGAGCGGCAGCTTGTCGAGTGACCTTGCCCCCAAGAACCGGTCCAGCTGGGACGTTAGACTCTTGGAAGAGTCTACTTGCACGCCACACTCTTGCTTTTGCCCAGATCAATCGCCAGAATCTTCATTGCCGAGTCTCCTTCGTTTGGGTCTTGGGCCGTCCACGCGAGGAGCCCGCCTTGAATGGGACTATGATCCCGAAATACGTCCCATCCGGGCAGACCCGGCTCTCATAGTTTCTTCGGGGGGAAGCAGAAGTGGATCAAGATCCAGGATGAAGAAGCGTGCAGTCATCAACTGCACTATATGAGGAGTCGTTCAGATGCCAACGTGGTTGCTGACGTGGAATCCGCTCAACTGGGAGTGGAAGAGCCTCGAATCGGACATCGAGGCGGTCAAGAAGACGGGGGCTTTGCGGACTCAGTGGAGCACGGGCAACAACAAGAGCATTCAGCCAGGTGACCGGCTCTTCCTTCTCAAAGAAGGTGTCGATCCGAAGGGTATCATCGCATCGGGCAAGGCGGTCAGCCGCGTCGACGCGGAGGAGCATTGCGATCCAGAGCGAGCCGCCAAGGGAGACAAGGCCAACGAAGTGGACGTGGAGTTCGACGCCATCGTACCGCCTGATTCTGTCTTGCCCCTGGCGACTCTCCAGACTGGGGGGCTAGCCGAGATGCATTGGACGGTCCAGCCTTCCGGAACCCGCATTCCCGACCAGGCAGCGGCGGAGCTGGAACGTCGTTGGCGTGCCCATCTTCAAGGTGGTTCCGAGCCGCATCCGTTTCGCCTCGACCCCGCGCGCGTTGAACGGGTACGCGCGATTTTCAAGAGGATGCTCCCGGACTTCCTGACGTTCGTCAACTCCGGGATCCAGTTCAAGGAGAGAGAAGACGACTACAAACGGAAGGCGATAAAGATCGCGCAGGGCTTGCTGGAGCCCTACGTAACGCAACAAGCGGTCCTGGACGATGATGACACGGCAAGGACGCTTGGGCAGCGCATCATGAAGCTGGCCAACTTCCTCGGTTGGCGGGACCAGCAGTACATCAACGAGAAGCTCTTTGCGGCCCCGGGATTATGGCTGCGATTCATGACGGAGCTGCTCGCGTGCCTGCGAGGCGCGGGCAAGGGAGAGTGGAGGCAACCGCTTGGTTCGCTCCTCTCCTGGCTCGACGAGTTGGGCTGTTCCCCGAATATCACGAAGATCCTGCCCACGTACTTCCTGTTTGTCTGGCGACCGGAGGAGTTCATCGCCATCAAACCGTCCGTCTTTGACCGGTTTTTGGAGCGGCTGGGCACCTACAAACTTGGCTGGGGCAAACGGCTGACGCTCTCGGAGTTTGAGCGCGTCATGAACGTGATGGCACAGCTTCGGTCGGCGTTGGCCGATTGGAGTCCCCGCGACTACGCGGACATCCACACACTCTACTGGGTCGTCGAGAACTACACGGAGCCTGGGTCCGAGCCACCACCCAGGCCCGACCCTGACGAGGAAGTGAGCTCGGATCCACAGTATACCGTGGACGACGCCCTGTCCAATCTCTTCATCAGCCGCAGCGCTTTCAACGAGATGCTGCGACTGCTCCGGTACAAAAAGAACCTGATCCTCCAGGGTGCTCCCGGGACCGGCAAGACCTTCGTGGCGAAACATCTCGCGTATGCCCTGATGGGGGCGAAGGCCCCGGATCGCGTCGCCACCGTCCAGTTCCATCAATCCTATTCGTACGAGGACTTCATCCAGGGCTACCGCCCCTGTGAGACGGGTGGGTTTCGCCTGAAGAACGGCGTCTTCTACGACTTCTGCAAGCGGGCGGCTTCCGATTCGGCCCATCCTTACGTTTTCATCATCGATGAGATCAACCGGGGCAACCTGAGCAAGATCTTCGGTGAGCTGATGATGCTGATCGAGCCCGACAAGCGAGGGCCCGGGTGGGCGGTTCCTCTCACGTACGCCAGCGGACCGTCGGATACCTTCTTTGTGACGCCGAATCTCTTCTTGATCGGGACCATGAATACGGCGGATCGTTCTCTGGCGATGGTGGATTATGCACTGAGACGACGCTTCGTGTTTTATGACCTTGCCCCAGCGTTCGGTTCCGCTGAGTTTGCGGCGTATCTGAGGGAGCGTGGAGCGTCAGACAGCATCATCTCGCTCATCGTCGGAAAGATGGAGGCCTTGAACAAGAGGATCGAGGAAGACAGCTCGAACCTCGGGCCTGGTTATCGGATCGGTCACAGCTTCTTCTGCCCCCAGGACGGAGACATAGAGCTTGACTCGCGCTGGTATCGTCAGATCATCGGCACGGAGATCGGCCCGATTGTCCGCGAATACTGGTTTGACAACCCCCGGGAGGCGCAGGCGATCATCGATGAGTTGCTGCAAGGCGCATGATGACACGAACGATTCCCATTCGGAACATCTACTACCTGCTCCTGTACGCGTGGATGTGCTTGGACGAAGGGCAGCTTGTGGATGTCAGCGGGATCGAGAGCACGAACCTGGCTGACCTGTTTACACGCGTGCTTTGTACGGGCACGCGCCACCTGTTGCGGCGCGGACTCGACCGAGGTTACCTGACCAAGGAAGAGGACACATCCTGCCTCCGTGGTCGCATCGATGTAACGTCCTCCCTCAAACGTCTCCTTTTCCTGAAGGCGAGCGCGTGCTGTCGGTTTGACGAGCTGAGCCACGACGTGCTCCACAACCAGATACTCAGGTCTACGCTCCACCACCTGTCTCGGGTGAGCACCCTGGACCCGAGTCTTCGTGCCGAATCCCTGAGGCTTGTACGAGAGCTTCATGAGGTCAAGGAGATCCGTCTCAACCGTCTGGCCTTTCGCCGGCTTCAGCTGCATCGCAACAACCGATTCTACGACTTCTTGATGAAGGTCTGCGAGTTGGTACAGCGAAACCTGCTCGTGGATGAGCGGACGGGGGCATATCGCTTCCGCGACTTTGTTCGTGACGAGCAAGAGATGGCGGCCCTGTTCGAGAGCTTCGTCTTCAACTTCTTGCGCCTTGAGCAGGCTACGTTCCGCGTCAGCAGCGATCACATCGCGTGGGACGCCAGCTCGGAAGATGAGGAGGCGATGTCCTTTCTGCCCCTGATGCGGACGGATATCTCGCTGCGTTCCCCTGATCGAACCGTGGTCATCGACACGAAGTACTACAAGGAGACGCTCCAGACGCATTTCGGCAAGATGAGCGTTCACTCGGGCCACCTTTACCAGATCTGCGCGTACCTCAGGAATCTGGAACAGCACGGCGGCGCGGACGCGCGGGCAGACGGCATCCTTCTCTATCCCGCCGTGTCGCAGCGGCTTGACCTCCGCTACCGGATTCAGGGGCATGCGGTACGGGTCTGCACGTTGGATCTGGCGCAGGAGTGGGAGATGATTCGGCGCGACCTGCTGGATCTGATCTCGGTGGCATGATCGCCATGGAGTAGTGTGAGTAAACCCCCGCCTTGCAGGCCGGGGTAGTTTACGTTGTTGCGCGAGGTGAAGAGGCTCAGGCGATCAACCGGTAACCGTCCGGCCAACCACATCGGCGTATCCGCGGGACTTCGCCGGGGGGTTCGGGTGTCTTGCGAGGGGTTCAGTTCGCCGGGACATAGTCGAGCTGCTCGCTGGTCTCCCGCCCGATCACGTGCCGCA
>CAZZFA010000021.1:0-58572 GCA_964653435.1 uncultured Planctomycetales bacterium
TCGCAACGGCCGTCATCCCGTGGCTTCCAGAGGTGTGAGCAAGCCTGACAGTCCGTTGAAAGAGTCACGAACCGTTGCCGCCGACCGCGTTGGCGAAACCGAAAACGCGATTCCGGCGACTGCGCCGCTGCCGATCGCGACGAGCCATCCCGCTGCGCGCTGGCGAAACCGAAAACGCGATCTCGGCCACTGCCCCGACACTATTTCAACGGGCTGCCAGGCCGGAAGGCGGTGGCAAACCCGCGCCCGCCGAAGCCGACGGTATGCCGCGCACACAAGGCCGCCTTCAGCCGGTGGAAATCGGGGGAGGAAGATGGGGCGATGGTGCAATGTGTGCCGCGCACACAACGCCGTTTCCAGCCGGCCTGCCTTTGGCTGCCACCTTCGGCTCACGGCTGGAAGTTGACGACGGAGCATCGCTTCCGCCGGCCGGCTGCCGCCTTCGGCCGGTGGAGGCACCGGCTCGATCCACTTCCACGCTTGCCGTCCAGTGGGCTCGAGCCGGGCCTGGTGAATGCTCGATGCCCAGTTGCCGCAGCTTCGTGAGAATCCTGCCGATACCGCGGTCCATGCGGTCGATCTGCGCCGCGTACACGGCCATGCACCCGGCATGGATGGCATCCCCGACTGCCGGTGCGCGGGCGCGCACCCTGCCTATAGCTTGACGCTCGCGGCGCCCGACGGCACACTCCGCCGTGATGACGGGGTTTCGTGCCACCGTTGCGAGTTCTCTGGCGGTGCTGGGCGCGCTGTTGCCCGGCGGGTGCGCGGTTCCCAGCGCCGGTCTGCCGGACTTCGCCGAATGGCCCGTGGACACCACGGGATACGCCATCGAGCCGCTCCCGGTGTATCTCGCCGCCTCGTTCGCACGCGGCCATGACGTGTATTGGGCGCTGGCGGATGGTCGAATCGTCCGAGTCGATGATCGCGATCTGAGCCGGTCCCCGACGGACCTTGGCAGTCCGCTTGCGACCGGACCGCGCATGATCTTTGTATCGAGCGCCGGCGTCGTGTTCGCCTCCGAAAACGGCAAGCCCGTGTGGCGATCCGCCGACGGCGGGAAGACGTGGTCCGTGTGTCTCGATGCCCCCGTCTGGCGCATGGACGAGGATGAGCTGGGGAACCTCTACGCCGGCAACTACATCAAGGACGATCAGCACGCAGCGACGCTCTACAAGAGCGCCGACGGCGGCGCGACGTGGACCGAGATCTTCCGCGACGCGAGCAACCAGCACATCCACACGGTCCGATGGGACGATCAGGCGAAGCGCCTCTACATCGCCTTCGGCGACAACAGCGCGACCCGCGGCCAGGCATACTCCGACGACCGCGGGGCGACGTTCACGATCCTCGCGCAGGGACGCGGCCAGGGCCACACGGACGTCGCCTTCACGCTCGATTACGTCTTCTGGGCCAGCGACGACCAGAGCGGGCGGATCCTCCGCGTCGAGCGGCAGAGCGGCCGGATGCAGGCCCTGACGGGCCTGTCGCAGTTCATGTGGTTCGCGGTCGCCGGCGGCCAACAGGTCTACGTCGGAACGATGGCGTCGCAAAAGGCCGGCGGCGAGCGGGCGGCGCTGCTCGCGTCGGCCGATCAGGGCGAGACCTGGCAGAAGCTCCTCGAGACGGAGCCGTCCGCCGGCGCGTATGATCAGGGCTTCAACGCCGAGTCGCGGGACTTGAGCGCGGACGGGTGGCTATACTGTTCCGGCGGCGGGGCGTCGTACAGAATCCGCCGGGTTTCGCCATGATCTCCGAGAGTCACATTCAGCGCCTTCGGGAGGCGATCGACGATCCGGCCCGGCGGGATACGTTCGTGCAATTGATCCTCACGGAACTCGGCCCGATGCCCGATGGGGCCGCGTATGAGAAGATCAGCCTCCGGCCGGAGCCGGCCGGGGCCGAAGACGCGTGGCAGATCAACTACTTTACGGCGACGAAGCACGTCACGAAGAATGTGACGACAAACGAGGCCGTGCAACTGCTCTCGCTTCCCTTCAAGAGGGCACATCTGCAGACCACCGCGGGCGACATCCACATCCGCATCACGAAGAAGGGCAAGGTCCTGCTCAGCGAGGGTCGTCCGTCCGTGATGCAGCGGCCCGCCGGGGTTGAGCACGATCGAACGAAACGCTACCTCTTGCCGGCCGATCGGCCGAACACGCTGTTGCAGGCGCTCGGCATCCAGACCCGCGCCGGGCAGATCCGCAGCGCCCGACGGGGCAAGTTCCACCAGATCAACCAGTTTCTCGACATCCTGGCGTCGCTGCCGGATGTGGAGGCGCCGCGGGGCGGCCTTCGCATCATCGACTGCGGCTGCGGGGCGGCGTACCTGACGTTTGCGGCGCATTACTACCTGCGCGAGGTCCGCGGGCTGGACGTGCGGACCGTCGGCATCGACGCGAACGCGGAGCTGATCGGCAAGTGCAGCGAGCTGCGGGACCGCCTGGGGTATACGGAGTTGCGTTTCGAGCACTCGCGGATCAGCGAGTTCTCGCCCGCGGCCGCGCCGCACATTGTGCTGAGCCTGCACGCATGTGACACGGCCACGGATGAGGCGATCGCGCTCGGCGTCCGATGGAAGGCGCGGGCCATCCTTGCCGCGCCGTGCTGCCAGCACGAGCTGCGCGACCAACTGCACAACGAGGCCATGCGCGCGATCCTGCGGCACGGCGTGCTGAAGGGACGGCTGGCGGATCTCGTCACCGACGCGGCCCGGGCGGCGATCCTCCGCACGAGGGGTTACCGCTGTGATGTGATCGAATTCGTCTCGGCCGAGCACACCGGCAAGAACATCATGCTCCGCGCCGAAAGGCGATCGTCGAAGCCGCTGCCGGGCGCGGTCGAGGATTACGCGGCGCTCAAGGCGGCGTGGCGAATCGCGCCGGCATTGGAGCAACTCGTCAACCGGTCAACAGGTGGGTGAACCCGTTTCGGCGTACCGGGGCGGAACAACCCACGCTACACTGTTATCGCCCGGATTCTTGTCGGCCGGCGCGGAATTCCGGGCCAGGGGCGGTACGTCATTCTGAGGGAGCGGAGCGACCGAAGAATCTGGCCGGAGCTTTGCGGGGGCTTTGCGCGTGCAAGGATCTGCGTAAATCGGACGCCGGATTCTTCGGCCCCCACGGGGGCCTCAGAATGACGCGGCGCACGCTACGTGCGCCCGGCGCCGCCATGTTGGGCTGCGGGCCACGCCCGCGCTGGGCTTTGCTTCCGAGGCGGGCGAGACGCCCCACCCCCCAGGCCGGGTTGGGGCCGCCGGCCGCGCCGGGTGAGCTTATTCCACTACCTCGTAGGCGACCTTGTTCAGCACGACGATGATCCGATTCCCGACGGCGAGGTACTTCGCGAGTTCCGGCGTTTTTCGCAGCAGCTTGAAGTAGTCATCCGAGAAGGCCTTGACCTTCTGCGTCTCGGCCTTGCCGTTGTAGTCGCTGTCGGTCCATCGGCCGTTGTCGAGGTAGAACGTCTTGGTGCCGACGATCTTGATGGCGCTCTCGCGCGGACCGGACGGTCCGACGGTAGGGGTGCCGTCGGCGCTTGTCGCGACCCCGCCGCCGAAGCCTCCGATCAAGGATCGCCCGGCCTCCGCCGGGGCGGCGCGCTGCATGGCCAGCGCTTCCTCGGAGCCGCGGACGGCGACCTGTCCGCGCGACTCACGGGCGTAGTTGCCCGCGGTCTTCATCGCGTTGAACGTCACGCTGTCGTTCGCGGCGTACTCGTACATGACCCTCGCCGCCGGCTCGGCCGGCGGCGCGCCGGCGCGGGCGAGGCCGGCGGAGTCCTCGATGACCAGGTACGAGGTGTACGGCGTAATGATCGCGTAGCGCTTGGCGAGTCGAACGATCTCGTCTTTGAGTTCCTTCGTCTCGCCGTGCAGGCGGATCTCGTCCATCAGGTAGCCGGTCTTTCGCGTGGCCCACAGGCGCGGCAGGAAGTCGTTGTCGGTCTGCCCTTCGGCGAACGTCGTCTGGAAGGCCCAGCTCAGGCTCTGGCCCGCGCGCGTGCCGTGGACCGCGACGTAGTAGCGGCCGGGCTTGTGGTACCGGCCGACCACGACGAGTTCGCCGCCGTGAAACAGATCGGGCATCTGCTTCGGATACACGTCGAACGCGTCGGCGTCGCCGAAGCGAAGCCCGATGTCGCTCAGGACCGGGTCGGAGATCTTCTTGAAGAAGCTCGAAACCTTGACCTCGATGTCCTCTTTCTCGTCGATGTACTCGCGGGCGCCGCGGTTTTCCTCCGCGAGGCGGTCGAGGAGCTTCGTGTTCAGATCGTGGCCGACGCCGAAGACGAAGAGCCGGCAGCGGCCCTCGTTCGCGTTCTTGACGTTCGCCTGGATTCTCGCCGGGTCGCGCTCGCCGACGGTGGGTTCGCCGTCGGTGATGAAGACGATCATGTACGGGCGGTTGTCAGGGCGGGCGGGACGCCCGCCGGCCTTGATGGCGGCGAGCAGGGCCTCGTTGATGCTGGTGCCGCCGGCCGCCTCGACGCGCTGGACCTCGGCCTTGGCGGCGTCGATGTTCTCCTGTGTGGCCGGGACGAGCGACTCGCGGAACGGGCGCGTTTCGGTCGCGAACGAGATGATGTTGAACCGGTCTTCGGGCCGGAGGCTGGACAGGCAGAACGTCATGGCGCGTTTGGCCTGGGCGATCTTTTCGCCGGCCATGCTGCCGGAGGTGTCGAAGACGAAGCAGACGTCTTTCGGGACGATCTTTCCGGATTCCACCTCGATCGGCGGCGCGATCCGTGCCATGAAGAAGCCGTCCTCGCCGGCGGGGCGGAAGCTCAAGAGCGAGAGCCCGAACTCCTTGTCGCTCATCTGATACTGGACGAGGAAGTCCTGGTCGGGCCTCACGTGATGAGCCTCGAAGCCGACGCGGGCCTCGCGGTCGTTCGGCCGGCTCACGGTCGCGTTGTGAGAGGGGCAGAAGACCGACTTGAGCGGGATGGAGCTCGTGATATTCACGACAATCGTGACGTCCTCGATGTCCTTCGAGCTGAACTTCTCCGTGTTGAGCGGGTAGCGATAGGTGGCGAGCCCGTCGCTGACGGGGATCGTCTCATCGTACTGCAGGGCGATGCGGACGTCCCCGTTGGCCGGGATCGGAAAGACGCGGGCGCGGTAGACGCGTCCGCCGACGTATTCGAGCAGCGCGGGATCCCGCATCTTGCGAACGATGTCCTCGTAGGTCGCGCGGGCCTTGTCCGCGTCGAGCAACTCGCCGTGGACCTCCTTGCCGTTCATCCACATCGAGAACTTCCGCACGGACGCCGTCTCGGGAAGCGGAAAGAGGTACGTGCCCTCCATCTGCTGGTTGTTCGGGTTGTGGAAAACCTGGTCGATCTTCGTGGTGCCGACGGTGTCGCGGATGTCGCACGTGACATGGTGGTTCTTCACTTCCAGCGGGAAGTACGCGATTCGCGCCGGGATGGGCCTCGGCCCCGGCTCGGGCGCGGATATCGGCCGGTCGATGACGATGAAGCCGTCCGCCAGAACCGGCGCGGCCCATGCAACCGCAAACAGCAACACAGGGACTGGTCCTCGAACGATTCGGCTTGCTGACATGGTCGACTCCTCGTAACGCCGACGGAACCGTCCGCCGGCCCTGCTTCAGCAGGTTAGACGCGGCCGACAACCGCAGGTTCCCGCGAACGCACCGTATCCCCGTGCCGGGGACCGTTTCCGGACCGGCGGGAACACGGCCGCCGCCAAACACCCCCGTCCAACCGTGAAGCGTCCGAATATGAGCGGATTTCCCCGCGACCCGGAGACCGCCGGCCGTTGTGTCAAGCGGGCGAGCCCCGGCGCCGATACCAGAGTCGGCCACGTCCCAACGGGGAACATCCCATCGATGCGCGATCCGGGGGCGGAACGGCGCGTCGGGGTTTTCCGGCGTGGTCGTCTTGCTCGGGGTTCAGGATCGGATGGTCGTTTCCACGCGAGCCGTGACGACGCGGACGGCGGTCGTCGTCTGCGCGGTTCTCTTCGGACGGGCAGCCCTTGCGCCCGGCCAGGCGCCGAGCGGCCCATCGTCTCGCCCCGGAGGACCTGTCGGGCCCGAATTCGTCGTCGAGCGCCTGGCCGACACGCCGAGCAACCCCTCCGGCCTGACCCTCCGCGACGCGCTCGAACGGGCCGCTCGCGACCCGCGGGACAATCTCATCCGGCTTGCCCCCGGCCTCCGTGATCCCGAATCGCGGACGCTCACCCTGGAACGGCCGCTTCTGTACTCGCCGGCGCAGGGCGTCCGCGCGGGCCGCGACACCCTGGAAGGCGGCTCCCGTGGCCTCGTCATCCGCGCCGGGGACGCTCTGCCCACCCTGCTCCGTGTTCGCGGAGGGGCGCTGCGGCTCTCCAACGTCACCCTGCAAGGCGGCCGCGAGCATACCATCCTCCTCGCCGATCACGCCTCCCTCGAACTGCAAGCCTGCCGCGTTACCGGCGGCGGCGGCGCGGGCATCGTCGCCACAACGGACTCACGGCTTCAGTTGCTCGACGGCCGTATCGCCGACCACGGGCGGCATGGCATCGAACTGCGCGACGCGAGTCTCGCGCTGATCCAGGGCGCCGTCATCGAATCCAACGCACACGCCGGCCTGGCCGCCCTCGATCGCTCCACGGCCACCCTGGACCGATGCGTGATCCGCAACTGCGGCCAATGGGGCATGACCGCAGGCAACGACGCACGCGTTCGCGCCGTCCGCGTCGAGCTGCTCTCGGCCGGATTCGCCAGCGTTGATTGCGGCCAGCGGAGTGCGGTCGAACTGGAGGCATGCCGCATCGCAGACGGTCCACGCTTCGGAATACTGGCCGTCGACAACTCCGCTCTCGTCGCCCGCCGTTGCGAGATCGCCGGCAACGGCTGGCGCGGCATCGAGCTGCAGGGCCAAGCCGCCGCCGATCTGTACGAGTGTACCGTCGAGCGAAGCGGCCATTTCGGCATCGTGCTGTTCGGCACGTCGGCGCTGCGCATGCACGGCGGCGGCGTGCGCCGAAACCGCGGGCACGGGCTGGCGATTCGCGACCGGGCGAGCGCGGAGATCTCGGAATGCCTCTTCGAGAATAACGAGTACGGCGGCGCCGGTGCGCCCGATGCCGGTGACGGCGGCCGCCTGTCCGTACGCCGATGCCTCTTTCACGCGAACGGCATGCGCCCCGTCTTTCGCGGCCCGCTGCACATCGATCCCCCGGTGCCGACGCCCCGCCGCATCACGAGCGAGCTTGTCGTCGTGCGCACGGCTCCGCACGCAACGGTCGATCTCTACGCCGACCCGGTCGGCGAGGCGGCACGCTTCCTTCGCACCGTCACCGCGGACGCGGCCGGCGAGTTCCGCCTGCGCCTCGACGAGGTGCCCGCCGGCGAAGTGATCACCGCCGCCGCCACCACCGCCGACGGACACACAAGCGAGTTCAATGTCGTCGCCGGCCCGCTCGATCCCGCGATTCTCGCCGCCCTGCTCGCGCGGACCGGTCCCTTTTCCGACACAGCCGGCCCGCTCGACCTCTCCGCAGGCATACAACGATGGCGGCGAGGCACGCGCGTCGTGTTCCTATTTGACGAACGCCCGCCACGCCACATCGAGGCGTACGTACGATGGTTCCTCGACACCCTCCCCGGCTGGGTCAACCACGCCATCCAGGTCGAAGCGCGCTTCGGCGACGCCCAGCCCCTCGCTCCGCGCGCGGCCATCGTCCCGATTCGCTACGCGTCCGCGTCGGACCCCCGCCTGAACGGAACCGGCGGCACCACCTTCACCCAGTGGGATGCCTCCGGCTACTTCGACGGCAGCAACTCGATCGTGCTCGCGCGCCCCGAGCCCGGCGAACAGCCCTGCCCGCGCGTCGCCGTCCATGAGATGTGCCACGCCCTGGGCCTCTATCACGCGCGTGTCGGCCTTCTCTCCCGCATGCAGGGGCTGCCGCCCCCCCCTGCCGGCTACGTCAACGACTTCTCGCCCGTCCCCACATTCTTCGACGTAGCGGCCCTGCACATCCTTTACGCCCGCGAGGCACGCGGCCCGGCCAACCTCGCCGACCTCGCCGCCCCGTCGGCCGCCTCCCTCCCGCTGCGCATCATCCCGCCCCGCCCCGCCGACGTGGATACCGCATCCGACAGCCCCGATGCCCTCACTGCCCGCCCGGCCACTCCCCGCTGAACACCTCCACCGCCGGGCCCGTCAGATACACGCAGTCGTCCCTCGCATCCCAGTCCAGCGCCAGATCCCCCCCCGGCAGGTGCGCCGTGATCCGCCGCTCGGTCCGCCGCGTCAGCGCCCCGGCCACGCATACCGCACTCGCTCCCGTTCCACAGGCCAACGTCGCCCCGCTGCCCCGCTCCCACGTCCGCATCGTCACATCGTCGCGCGCGTTCACCCGAACGAAGTGTACGTTGCATCGCTCCGGGAATATCGCATGGTTCTCGAGAAACGCCCCGTCTCTCGCCAGGTCCACCTCCTCCAGCGACGCCACGAAGACCACCGCGTGCGGATTGCCCATCGACACGCACGTCATGGCCAGCCTGCGGCCGCGCACGTCCATCGGGTAATCGATCATCTCCTCCGGCCGAAGCGTTGTCGGCAGATCCGCCGGCGCCATGCGCGGCCGCCCCATGTTGACGCGCGCTGCGCTCACCCGCCCGTCTGCCAGTATCAGGTCCACCGTCAGCACGCCGGCATCGGTCTCGATCCGCATCGGGTTGCGCCGTGCCAGGCCGTGATCGAAGGCGTACTTCGCCACGCAACGGATGCCGTTGCCGCACATCTGCCCGCGCGAGCCGTCCATGTTGTACATCTCCATGCGAACGTCCGCCGTGGTCGATGGGCAAATCAGGATCAGCCCGTCGCTTCCGATGCCGTAGTGACGATCGCTCACCGCGCGGGCCAAGGCCGGCGCATCCCGGACGCGTTCGCGAAAGCAATCGACGTAAACGTAATCGTTGCCAAGGCCGTGCATTTTCGTGAATCGCATCGTGGGCATTGTAGCGGAAAGAATCGGGCGGAGAAACCACGTAAAGTTAGTATATACTATCATATATGTTGATGGCGGACTAATCGCGTAGATTCGATGCCCCGCTCGAATACGGATCCTCGCTGGGCGGGCGCTGGCGTTCGGGGCTTGCCTATCGGTTCTGCCATTGCCCGACGCGATGATTGGGCGATGCCGCAGGAACGGGTAAGGCCGCAAACCCGCACGTCGCCTGGACGACAGCGGGAAGCCTTGTTTCACGTGGAACACCGGGCCTGCTGGTCCGGCCACATCAGTTGCGCGTCCGCCCATGTTCCACGTGAAACACACCTTGTAAACCCGACCCGACCCCGCTACCATGCCCGGCAGACCTTATGCCCGGCCGCTCGGCGGCCGGTGCGACGCCTTTACACCGTTATTCACGGAGGACCGCCATGTCTCCCCCTCGCGAGCAGAAACGCCTCGGCAAAGGCTTGGCCGCCCTGATACACGGGACCATTGAGCCGGCCCCACTGACCGCACACGAGCCAATCAGCCCCGAACAGGAACCCCAAGCACGAGGCATGCTCCGTGTCATTCGCTGCGATGCTATCCGACCCAACCCCTTCCAACCGCGCTCCGACATCACCGACGCGGGTATTGACGCCCTCGCCGAGTCGATTCGGCAGACCGGATTGGTCCAACCCATCACAGTCCGCCAAATCGGCGGTCACTTCGAGCTCATCGCCGGCGAGCGCCGCTGGCGGGCGGCCCAGCGGGCGGGTTTGACCGAGCTACAGGCGATCGTGAGGCCCGCAACAGACGAACAGATGCTCGAAATCGCCCTCATCGAGAACATCTTTCGAGAGGATCTCAACGCCATCGACCGGGCGCACGCCTACCGCCGTTACTGCGACCAGTTCGGGCTTACCGCCGAACAGGTGGCCGGGCGCCTCGGCGAGGACAGGACGACGGTCACGAACTACCTTCGGCTGCTCGAACTCCCCGCCAGCGTGCAGGACATGGTGCGAGACGGGCGCCTTTCGATGGGCCATGCCAGGGCGCTCGCAGGAATTGCCGACCGCCAGAAAATCGAGAAAATAGCTACGTTTGCGGCCACTAACTTCTTCTCCGTCCGCGCGCTCGAGGAGCTCGTCCGCAAGGAAAAAAAAGAGGGACCACCTTCCGCGCCCGCAACGACGCCCGCCGAGACACTCAAACGCCCTCACGTCCGCGACCTCGAGCAGCAATTCGTGCGCGCCCTCGGTACGAAGGTCGAAATCCTCGAGTCGCGAAAAAAGGGCGCCGGACGCATCGTCATTCACTACTTCACGCTCGACGACTTCGACCGTGTCGCCGAACGGCTCGGCATTCGCTGGGAATGACGCAGGGAGGCGGCACACATGGCGCAATGGCAGGAATACGCAAAGGTTCTCGTCGCGTTGCTGGTCATCGTCGATCCGATCGGAATCATTCCCGTGTTTCTCGTCCTCACGGCCGGCCGCACCACGCGCCAGAGAAATCGCATCGCGCGCGCCGCCGCCTGCGCGATGGCGCTTGTGCTGATCGGCTCGGCGCTCGGCGGCGAGTATGCCCTCCACGCCTTCGGAATCGGCATACCCTCGTTTCGCGTGGGGGCGGGAATCATCCTCCTGCTGATGGCCGTCTCGATGTTGCAGGCCCGGCTCGGCCCGACGCGCCAGGCCCCGGAGGAAGCCGCCGAGGCGGAGGAGAAGGATGCGGTGGCGATGGTGCCCATCGCGATTCCCCTGCTGGCCGGCCCCGGCGCGATCAGTACGGTAATCGTGTACGCGAATCGGCCGGCGATGGGACCGCATGCCCTCTCGCTCTGCGCCATCATTCTGGTATGTTCCCTCGTCGTCTGGACGGCGCTGCGACTGGCCGGCCCGATCGCGCGCCTGCTCGGCACGACGGGCATCAACATCGCGAACCGCCTCATGGGCCTCATCCTGGCGGCCATCGCCGTCGAACTGATGGCCGACGGGCTCAAGGGGCTGTTCCCGTCGCTCCAATGAACGCACGGCGACCGTGATGATGGACATTCTCGCGGACAATGCGCTGCGGATTCTCGCGATGCTCGTTCTGCTGGCCGCTGTGGCGCTCTTCGGCAGTGCGGAGACGGCACTCTTCAGCCTGGCGCGACATCAGCTCAAGAGCTTTCGGTCCGCGGCGAACCCGCTGCTTCGTCTCGCGGGGCGGCTGATGGACGACCCCGACGGGACGCTCGTCAGCATCCTGCTGGCAACGCAGACGGGAAACGTCCTGTACTTCGCGGTCGCGGCCGTGCTGGTCATCAACACATCCACGCGTCTGGCCGGCTGGCAGAGCACCCTGGTCGGTCTGTGCCCGCTGATGGGGATGATTTTCTTCGGGGGCGTTCTGCCGAAGGTCGTGGCGGTCACGTATCCGGCGCTCGTGGCCGCGCTGGTCGCCGCGCCCCTGTACACGTTTGATCGGCTGATCCGTCCGGTCCGCAGCCTCCTTCTGCGGGTGCTCGTGACGCCGGGGGTTCGCCTGCTGAGCCCCGCCACGCCGCCGGCCGGCCCGGTGGGGCACGAGGAACTGCAGGAGCTGCTGGAGCATTCGGCGGCGCAAGGGGTGCTCACGGCGGGAGAGAGCCTCCTGCTTCGGGAGGTCGTCGAGCTCGGCACGATGAAAGTCGGGGAGATCGCCACACCCCGGGTCGATCTCGTGACCGTGGATATCACCGAGACGCGGGAGTTCTTCCTCGATCTCGTTCGCCGGCGGGGCGTGAAGCAGGTCCCCGCCTATCGGGACGAGCCGGACAACATCGTGGGCATGCTGCGCGTCCGCGACGTGCTGCTCCGGCCGGATGACTCACTCGAGGATCTCGTGCGCCCGGTGTGGTTCATACCGGAGACCAAGCGGGTCGACAGCCTGCTGCGCGACTTCCAGGAGAGCGGCCGGGAGGTCGCCATCGCCGTGGATGAATACGGCGGCGTGACCGGCGTCGTCACGCTCCAGGACATCGTGGAGGAACTGATCGGCGGAGAGTTTGATCGCGGGGAATCCGGCATCGAGCCGGTACGGCGGATCGACGAGAACACGTATCTCCTCAGCGGCCGGCTCAGCATTCGCGAATGGGCGCAGGCGTTCGGGCAGCGCTTTGCGGACCTCGGCGTGAACACCATCGGCGGACTGATCGCCGCACGGCTCGGTCGTCCGGGGCGGGTGGGCGACACCGTGCTGGTGCGCAACCTGCGCTTCACCGTAACGCGGACGCAGCGGCATCGGATCGTGGAGGTCCGTCTCGAGCGGCTGCCGGCGATGCCCGCGCCGGGGGGGGCGGCGGCATCATGACCGACCTCTGGCACATTGCCGGACAACTGTGCTGGCTCGGCGTCGCGGCGGCGGGCGTCTGTCTCTCCGGAATCTACAGCGGGATGGAGATCGGCTGCTACCGGCTCAGCGAGGCGCGTCTGCGGCTGGAGGCCGAGCGCCGTGGCGGACTGTGGCGGCGGCTGCTGGAGCTGACGCGCGATCGCCAGCGCCTGATCTGTCTCATCCTGATCGGCAACAGCGCCGCCGACTACATCGCCACCGCCGGCATGGCGGTGCTGCTGACGGGCAGAGGTCTCTCGCCCGGCCAGACGGAGCTCTATGCAACGTTGATTCTCGGGCCGCTCATTTTCGTCGTCGGTGAGATGATCCCCAAGGCCCTGTTTCAGGCGCGGGGCGAGGTCCTCACCGTACGAGGAACGCCGGTTCTGGAAATCAGCCGGTATCTGTTCACGTACACCGGCCTCGTCGGGCTGACCTACTGGGCGACACGGGGCGTCATGCGCCTGTTCGGCCAGCGCGGCGAGACGACGGACCTCTTCGGCCCGCGCGACCGCATCCACGCGATCCTGGCGGAACACACCGCGACCGGTGTCCTGAGCGACGTCCAGCTCGATGTGGCCGGCAACGTCCTCAAGATCCGCACGGTCGGCACGCGCCAGGCCATGACTCCTCTGGCCCGCGTCGCGATGATCGAAGAGGACGCCGATCGCGAACGCGTGGAGGAAGTCGCCTCCCACCACGACTACTCGCGCCTCGTGGTGCACGCCGCCGGCGACCGCCGGCGGATCGTCGGCTTCATCGACGTGGTCGAGGTGCTCCTCGACGAGGAGCCGTTCGAGAGCCTTCGCCGCTTCATCCGTCCCGCCGTGCATCTCGACGCGGATCGGCTGGTGAGCGCGTCGCTCGTGGCCATGCGGGAGGCGCGCTGTCCGCTCGGGGTGGTCTTCGACGGGCGCGGGCGGGCCGCCGGCATCGTCACGATCAAGGACCTGGCGGAGGAGATCGTGGGCGAGTCAAGGAGCCCGTGAACCTCGCGAAGCCCCGACGATCCGGGTTTCCCGCCGCCGGGCCGCGGGATAGAATGGCGAGCGTTCGCCGGATGGATCACGGACCATGCAAACGGAGTGATGCCATGAACCGATTCGTATTGTCAGCGGGAATCCTGGGCGTGCTGGCGCTGTCGTCGGGCTGCGCGGAGCCGCGCGGATTCCGAACCCTTTCGACCGAGGCCTACCTCGACAGGATGAAAGGCGCATGGGTCGGCCAGATGGTCGGCGTCTCGTACGGCGCCCCGTACGAGTTCCGCTCGCCGGGCAGGATCGACGAGGGCGAAATCCGCCCGTGGAAGCCCGAGTACATCGCCAACGCCATCCGGCAGGACGACCTCTACGTCGAGATGACGTGGCTCATGTGCCTCGAGGACCACGGGCTCGACGTGACGTTCGCGCAGGCGGGCAAGACCTTCGCCGAGACGAAGTATCCGCTCTGGCACGCGAACCGGCGCGGCCGCATGAACGTCCAGCGCGGAATCCTCCCGCCCGCCAGCGGCAACCCGCAGAACAACGTCCATGCGAATGACATCGATTACCAGATCGAGGCCGACGCGATCGGCATCATCTGCCCCGGACTCCCGCAGGAATCGAACCGCCTCGGCAACATCTTCGGCCACATCATGAACTACGGGGACGGCGTTTACGGCGGCCTCTTCATGCAGGGCATGTACGGCGCAGCGTACTTTGAAAACCGCGATGTCGAAAAGGTCATACGCGCCGGACTGGCCTGCATCCCCGCCGAAAGCCGCTACGCCCGGTGCATTCGCGACGTCCTCGCGTGGCACAAGACCCACCCGGACGACTGGCGGGCAACCTGGAACCTCATCGAGGCGAAGTACAACGACGACCGCGACTGCGAACCCGGAAAGGCCTACAATATCAACGCGCACCTGAACGGCGCGTACGTGGTCATGGGGCTGCTGTACGGCGGCGACGATTTCTGGAAGGTCTGCGAGATCGCGACGCGCTGCGGGCAGGATTCCGACTGCAACCCCTCGTCCGCCGCGGGGGTCTGGGGCTGCATGCACGGCCTGTCCGGCATGCCGAAGGAGGCGTACGCCGGCCTCGACGCCATCGCCGACACCGAGTTCCTCTACACGCGATACAGCTTCCACAAGCTCGTGGACGCCTGCCGCAAACTCACCGGGCAGATCGTCCTGCGGGCAGGCGGAAAGGTCACCCCCGACGGTTTCGAGATCCCCGTGCAGGCGCCCCGGCCGGCGCCCCTCGAACAGTGGGAGAGCCCCGCGTTCCGCGAGTTGCCGCGGAAGGACTACCTCGACCGGGCGCAGGGCGCCTGGGTCGGCCAGATGGTCGGCGTGGTGTACGGCGCCCCCTACGAGTTTCGCGCCGCCGGACACATTGACGAGGGCGAGATCCGCCCGTGGAAGCCGGAGTACATCGCGAATGTCATCGGGCAGGACGACCTGTACGTCGAAATGACGTGGCTGAAGTGTCTGGAGGAGCACGGCCTCGACGTCACCTTCGCGCAGGCCGGCAAGGCATTCGCCGAGACGAAGTATCCCCTGTGGCACGCGAACAACGCCGGACGCGAAAACGTCCGCCGCGGAATCCTGCCGCCCGCCAGCGGCCACCCGCGGTACAACACCCACTGCAACGATATCGACTACCAGATCGAGGCCGACGCGATCGGCATCATCTGCCCCGGCCTTCCGCGGGAGTCGAACCGCCTCGGCAACATCTTCGGCCACATCATGAACTACGGGGACGGCGTCTACGGCGGCCTCTTCATGCAGGGCATGTACTGCGCCGCCTGTTTCGAGGGCAAGAATGTGGGCAGCGTCATCGAGTCGGGACTCGAGTGCATCCCGCCCGAAAGCCTCTACGCACGGTGCATCCGCGACGTGCTGACCTGGCACCGGAAGAATCCCGGCGACTGGCGCGCCGTGTGGAAGCTCGTCGAGGCGAAATACAACGACGACCACGACTGCGAGCCCGGCAAGCCGTTCAACATCGACGCGCATCTCAACGGCGCCTACGTGGTGATCGCGTTGCTGTACGGCGGCGATGATTTCTGGAAGGTCTGCGAGATCGCGACGCGCTGCGGGCAGGATTCCGACTGCAACCCCTCGTCCGCCGCGGGGGTCTGGGGCTGCATGCACGGCCTGTCCGGCATGCCGAAGGAGGCGTACGCCGGCCTCGACGCCATCGCCGACAAGCCGTTCTCCCATACGGACTACAGCTACCGCCGCGTGATCGCGACCTGCGAGAAGCTCGCGGAGAAGATCGTCCGGCGCGCCGGTGGAAAGGTTACGCCGGAGGCATTCTGGATTCCCGTTCAGTTCCCGCTCCCCGCGCCGCTGGAACAGTGGGAAAACGTGGAGCCCGCAGCGAAGAAGTGACGCTGCGCGTGAGGGTCGCGCCTTCGCGCCGACGCGATGGCGTCCGGGCGATGGCCGGATCCGGCGGCCCCGTTGGCCCGCCTGACACGGCGTCGTGACGCACGCCCCAAGGCGCCGTCCCTGCGGCCTCAAGCCTCCCCGGCCCCCGAGGCGCAAGCCCGGCCGGCACCACATGCCCAATGGTCCCAGCCGACCGGGCAACGTCCGGGAAAGTGAACGACCGGAAAAGCCTGCCCGGATTCGTGCCCCGCCCCGGCGCGCCCCCGCGGCATGACCGCCGCCCGCATCACCCGGGGCCGTGTGCCATGCCAATACTGAAATCTCGTAAAGTCCCCCGGCCGGCTGCCGATAGAGCCAGCAACAAGAATGCCCATGCGCCAGGACGCCTGGGGCGAGATCGCCGTACGGGGATGGAACATGTCTCGCCCGGAACGTCCTGTGCGCGCCCGCCTGCGCCTCGTGGGGCCGGCAGCCTTGCTGGCCCTGGCATCGCTCGGGTGCGATCCCTCCGTTCTCTTCGATGCCGCCGTCGGCACGCCAAGCAGCCCGTTTACGCTCCTGAGCGCACCGCTGACGGCAAACGAACCCGCATACGATGAGGCCGAGCCGAACAACGACTTCTCCGCCGCCAACGCCGTCTCGATCGGCGCGAACGGCGGGGCCACCATACACGCCGCCCTCGACGACCGCTCCGACGTGGATGTCTTCGGCGTCGGTGCGGCTGGTCCGGGCGACCGCCTCCTGGTCACGATCCGCACGGCATCGGGACTTACGGCCTCGATCGGCGTCTTCGATGATCGACAGAATCTGCTGCAATTCGTCTCGCAGGCCGGCGGCACCACGCCGATGTACTTCGAGACCATCTGCCGCGAGACAATAACGAACCTCTACGTCATGGTGGCCGCCCCGGCAGGCATGCCGGCACAGGGCGCCTACAGCCTTGAAATCCGGCGGAGCGCCGGCGATGCGCCGCCGGTCAATCCGCAGGTGATCCTCCTCGACTTTGACGGCGACCCGGCCGTCTCAATCGGCGGCGGACCGACGGTCTCGGTCCCCCCCTTTGATGCCGCACGAATCAGCGCGGCCTTCGCCGGCCAGACCGCCGTCATCCGCAAGAAGGTTCTCGAAGACGTGCGGGCCCAGTTCGCCGGCCTGAACGTGACCGTCCGCTCCACCGACGAGCCGGACGCGACCGCCGGCCCCCATAGCACGCTGTACTTCGGGACGTACAACGCCGACCTGCTCGGCCTGGCCGACACGATTGACTCCTACAACCAGGACACCACGCAGTCCGCCATCATCTTCACGGACACGTTCGCCCTGTTCAACGTGCTCGCGCCCAGCGTCGATGAAATCGCGCAGGTGCTCGCCAACGTCGCCTCGCACGAGGCCGGCCACCTGCTCGGGCTATGGCACACCAGCGATCCGACGGACCTGATGGACATCACGGCGACGGCGCGGCAGTTGCTGCGACCGCAGGCCTTCCGGCACGCGCCGCTGCATACGACGGTCTCGCCGATCGGCTGGCAGAATGCGCCGGACCTGCTGGCCTGGGCCGTCGGAGGACGCCTGAAGACGGACACGAGCAATCTGCGGATCATGCCGCCGCTCGACGACGGCCGGGGCGACCTCGATTTCGAGATCGACCGGCGACTATTGAGCGTCTCTGCGGCAAGATAGCCCGCAGGGGACCCCCGTGCTCCCTGGAGGCGCCGCCGCGAAGTGTCCAGGCTTGCGCCCCGCGGGTTGACCCGGCAGCCGGTGCGTCCTAGACTTTGGCAACCCCCGCGGGGCATCAACCACGGACAGGAGCGTTTTCCGGTGACAATCTCGCGGACATGGGGTGGGCAACGTCCCGGCGCACACCTGGCGATCGCGACGGGCAGCGTGATACTCGTGATCGCCCTGGCCGGCTGCCCGAGCGTCAGCCCGACCCCCTGCGGTCAGCAGGACGGAAACGTCCAACCCGACTCCTCGCAGGCGAAGAACAAACGGGTGACGGGCGAGCCCAACGACACCTACAGCCAGGCCCTCGATCTCCTCCTCGACGCCAACGGAACCGGACGGATCCAGGGAAGCATCTGTCCGGCCACCGATGTGGACATCTACAACCTCGGGCCCATGTCCCCCGGCGACCGTATCCGCGTGGACCTGCAGGCCCAGGGCGGCCTCGACGCCGACATCGCCATCTTC
The DNA here is from genome assembly GCA_964653435.1 of uncultured Planctomycetales bacterium. Taxonomy (GTDB): domain Bacteria; phylum Planctomycetota; class Phycisphaerae; order UBA1845; family PWPN01; genus CAZMVY01. Next base: position 17,883 of record CAZZFA010000021.1, read on the forward strand.
GACGATGGCGGCCGCATCTTCATCGAAAACGACGATCGCGCCCCGGGTGATCTGAACCCCTTTGTGAACGAAGCCGTGCGCCACGCGGGGCTGGCCTACTACCTCGCCATCGCCAGCTCCCCCCTCGCGCAAAGCAGCGGTTCCTACAGCGCCGTCATCACGATCAGCCGCGGCCAGCCCGTGCCCCCGCCGCGGCCCCAGAACGTCCTCCTCGATTTCGACGGCGGGACCGTCACGATTCCCGAGGACGCCACCTACACCGTCGGGCCATTCGATGCCCGCAACATTGACCCCGTGTACACCGGCCAGACCGGCACCGTGAAGCAGTGGATCATTCGCACCGTGCAGGAGAACTACGCCGGATTCGCGCTGGCGATCTACGACACGGACACGAACCGCCCGCCGAGCGGCGCAACCTATTCCACAATCTACTTCGGCGGACGCAATCGGCTCGCCTACGGCATCTCGCAGGACATCGACCCGTACAACCACAACCCGAGTGACGCCTCCATCATCTTCACGGATGATTTCGCGCCGGCGCAGTTCGGCCGCGTGCTCACCGCCGTCGAACTCGGCCGTGCCATCGGCAACGTCGCCTCACATGAACTGGGCCACCTCCTCGGCCTCAATCACGTGGACAACATCCTTGATATCATGGACACCACCGGGGGCCCGCTCACCTTCCTGGCCGACCAGACGTTCCAGACTTCCCCCCTCGACCCCATGATCTGGCCCTTCGGCTACCAGGACGGCATCCAACTGCTCGACGAGACCCTCGGCCACTGATCCCCCGCGGCAGAATGCGCCCCGCACTCCGGGCGCGCGAGCACGCAACAACAGGCCCCGCTACAGTATCAACATCGCGTCCCCGTAGCTGTAGAAACGATACTTCCGGGCGATTGCCTCCTGGTAGGCCCTGCGTACGCGGTCCGCTCCGGCAAAGGCGTAGATCATCGCCAGCAGCGTGCTGCCGGGCAGGTGGAAGTTTGTGACCATCGCATCCACCGCACGGAAACGGTACGGCGGATAGATGAAGAGGTCCGTCCAGCCTGTTGCGGCACGCAAGACACCGCGTTCGTCCGCGCACGTCTCCAGGACGCGGGCCGCCGTCGTACCCACCGCGATGATGCAGCGGCCCGCGGCGCGCGCGTCATTGATCTGCGCGGCGGCGCCGGCGGGCAGACTGTACCACTCCGCGTGCATCGTGTGGCCCGCAAGGTCGTCGGCCGTTATCGGCGCAAACGTCCCCAGACCCACGTGCAGCGTCACCCGCGCCCATTCGGCGCCGTTGGCCCGCAGCGAGTCGAACACACCCTCGCTGAAATGCAGTCCCGCCGTCGGGGCGGCGACGGCGCCGGGGTGCGTCGCGTAAATGGTCTGATACCGCTCCCGGTCGGTCCGGTCCACTTCGGCCGGCGCCCCCCGCCGCCTGATGTAGGGCGGAAGCGGTGTGCGACCGATCCGATCCAGAATGGCCTCAGCGCGGTCGGCCGGCGTAATCCTGATCTGCCAGAGCCCCCGCTCGCCGCGCTCCGTCAGCGTCGCCCTGTATGCGCCTCCACCCAGCGAGAGCTCCTGTCCCACACGAAGCCGACCGCGGCCCTGCAGGAGCGTCTCCCACAGGCCCGGGGCGACCTCCCGAATGAACAGCCCGCTGATCCGTCCGCCAGTCGCCCGCTTGGCCTCGTAGCGCGCCGGCACCACTCGCGTGTCGTTCAGTACGAACAGGCTGCTTGGCGGAACATAGCTCACGATATTGGCGAAGGTTGTGTGCTCGATCCGATCGTTGTCACGACGAAGAACCAGCAACCGACTCTCGTCGCGACGGTCGGCTGGCCGCTGCGCGATCAGCTCACTGGGCAGAACATAGTTAAGCTCTGATTTTCGCATTGTCGGTGAACGACAGCAACGCCTGCACGCAACACCGGCGACAAGCGGCAACTGGCCCGTAACCCTATCACCAAGCGATCGTTATATCATACCTGCCTGCTCGCGGTGTTGACTATCAGAAACACTAACGAAAACCGGGTATTTACCGGATGACAGCTCGCCGTTACGCGCTGTTTATCTAGTCTTCTATCCTATAGTCACTTACGGACGGCCCAATAATCTTCCGCATTTTTTCTCATTTTCCGGTACGCAAGTTGCCCTGCTTCCCATGCGTTGAGGCGTTTCTATGCGTCCGTGAACACATTGGACGCTTTGGTGCTGACCGGAGTTGGAAAGATAACTATCGGGGCTGGCGCGAACGGCTGGCGGCTGCGCGCGGTGAGCGTTGCCCGCAGACCTGCGGCGAGGGCTGTGCGCGCAGGGTGAATGCCCGTTGACCAACGGAGCAAGGAACGAAGCTCCGCGCCCGGCCGTGTGTCGCGCGCGGTTATTTTGCGCGCGGTCCCCGGCCGACTTCACGGCATCGGGCGGGCAAGGACAAGCGAGCGATAGCTTCAAGCAAAACGCTTCAGAACCAGTGCTGCGGTCTGGCCGCCGCCGAGCGCGTAGGCAACACTGAGGACGGTCTCCAGCCGAGCCGGCATCGCCTGGCCGCTCACTACGTTCAGGTCGCACTCGGGATCCACGCGGTCGGTATTCTGCGAAGGGGGGATTATTCCCCGGTGCATTGAGAGGACCGCCACACCAACGTCGATGGCCCCGCTGCCGGCACCGTTATTGCCCAAGGCGCCCTTCGTGGCCAGCACCGGAACGCGGCGGGCGCGGCTTCCAAGGACGGTGTGCAGCGCGCGGGCCTCGGCGCGGTCGTGCTCCCGGGTGCCGCAGCCGAACGCGGCGATCATGTCCACGGCGTCGGGCCCGACGCCGGCATCGGAAAGGGCCTTGCGGGCAGCCAGGGCGATGGGGGCGCCTTGCGGGTCCGGGTCTCTCCAGCTTTGCGGGTTGGCGCCCGCCCCGAACCCGACAACCTCGGCGTAGATCCTGGCCCCGCGGCGACGCGCGTGCTCCAGTTCCTCGAGAATCACCAGGCCGCCGCCCTCGCTGATGACGGTACCGGTCCGGTTCGCATCAAACGGCCGGCATGCATGAGCAGGGTCGTCATTGTGATCGGTCGCCAGGCGCTTCAGGAGGCTCTGGCGAATGAGGCCCATCGGGTTGAACTTGCTCTCCGCCCCGCCGCAGATGCACACATCGGCCGAACCCCGGGCCACGATCCGGAACGCCTCGCCGATCGCCAGGTGGCTCGACGCCTCTCCGCAGGTGATGGTGTTCGACGGTGCCTGACAGTCGTGCACGATCGTCACGTGGCAGGCAAGCATGTTCGGAAGGAACTTCAGCAGCCACAGCGGCGTGAGGTTGTTCATTCCCTCGGCGCCCCACTTGCGGATGTCGAAACGGCGATCCGCGTCAGCGGCCGTGAACAGCGCCCCGGCCAGCTCGGTAAGGTCGGCGCAAATCAGACCCGCGCCGATGTTCGCGCCGAAGCGGGTCGGATCCACGTTGGGGGGGCCTTCCGCCTCGCCGCGCTCCACGAGGCAGCGGGTCCACAGACCCGCATCCCGCGCGGCCTCATGGGCGCAGGCGACGGCGATCTCGATATCGCGCGCCATGACCTTGATGCTCTTGCGGTAGCTCTTCGGGACGAAGTCGCCCATGGCGAGCGATTCGATCTGGCCGGCGATCTGCGCGTCGAACCGCGACGGATCGAAGGCCTCGATCCGCCGCACGCCGCACCGCTTCTCGAGCAGGGCGTTGAAGGCCGCGTCGGCGCCGATGCCGACGGGCGTGACGAGCCCCACCCCGGTAATCACAACGCGCCGACTCACGAGGCATTCCCCAGGTTGTATGCGTGCAGCAGCGACTTGAACTGATCGGTAAAGACGAAGTTCTCGTCCGGGAACTTGAGCCCCTTCATGTTCTGGTCAATATGCGAGAAGAACAGGTCGATCTCCGCGAACAGCCGGCCGTCCCGCGTGACCTTGCCGCTCGTCGAGGCCCCGGCGTCGGCGATCTGTTCGATCACGGCCTCATAGTGAAGCTGATCGCCCGGGCGGGCCACGTCGTGGAACACGGCCTTCTTCACCTTCGCCAGGATCACCTTCTCCGCGAACTTCCGCGCGTGGCCCACGAGGATCCCCGCCGTCTGAGCCATGCCCTCGATGATGAGACTGGCGGGCATGACCGGGCAGCCGGGAAAGTGGTCGTGCAGATGCTCCTCGGCCAGCGTCAGGTTCTTGACGGCCACGGCCCGGCGGCCCGGTTCAAACTCGATGAACTTGTCGATCCAGATCCAGCGCATTCGATCCGCCCATTGCCGAGCCGCGTCGCTGCCCGGACACGGCGGCGAACAGGATCCCCGCCGCCCGGAGAAACCGGCCCGGCGCTCACGCCGCGTTCAGCTTGCTCTCCACGTAATTCACGATGGTCCGCACCGTAAACAGGTCCGGCATCTTGTTCACGTCGGGGTTCTTCTCGAACTCGGTGAAGTTCGCATGGGGCATGGACTTCTTGAGCTGTTCGAGCCCGGCGGCGGTCATCTTCCCGTTCTCCACGTAGTCCGGGTTGTTCAGAATGTCGTCCGGGAACAGCTCTCCCCGCGGAATCTTGATGTTGAACGCCTTCTCCAGGCGGAACATGATGTCGAGGAAGTCGATGCTCTCAGCGCCCAGGTCGCCGGTCAGCGTCGCGTCCTCGGTGACCTCGTTCTCATCGACGCCAAGCGCGTCCACCAGGGTTTCCCGAACGCTTCCCAGGATTTCTTGGCGGGTCATCGCCATCGGTTCAAACCTCCAATATGCGGTTCTTGCCTTCGTTTACGCCGTGTTCAAGAGACGGAACTGACGCCGCAGATTCGCCACGATGGCCCGATCCACCTCGGCCATCGACGGATCCCGGTCCGCCAGATTGCTGTGCCCGAGCTTCCACCGGGCCTTGACCATCTCCTCCTCGCCGCAGCGCCCGGTGCCCTCGAACTCGCTCGAATCCGCGTCGATCCGCCTGGCCCGGACGTCCAGCTCCAGGGTCCGACCCGGCGAGACGAAGCTCTTGTACGTCACGTTGCGGGCCTCGCTCAGGACGATCAGACTGTGGGCAAAATCCTCGGTCGCCCGCACCAGCCAGGCGGAGGTCTGTACCAGCGCCTCCACCATCATCACCCCGGGCATCACCGGGAACGTGGGAAAGTGGTCCGCAAGGTACTCCTCCGCAAGGGTCAGGCATTTGACCGCGCGGATGCGGGAGCCGCACTCCAGCTCGATAATCCGATCCAACAGGACAAACTTCATAATCCAACCGCGCCCGGCAGCCCAAGGCCCCCGGGCGAATGAGCCTGACAAGTTACGCCCGCTTCCGGGACCCCGCAAGAGGTCCTCAGTCCGTCCCGAGCGGGCGGATTGTAGCCAAACCCGCCCGCGAACGCCAGTAGTCCCGCCCGCACGCGGCGGCCGACGGGCAGCCGGCTACGCGGCAGCGCCGGTACGCCCTATTCACGCATGCAGCACTTTTTGTACTTTTTGCCGCTGCCGCAGGGGCAAGGGTCATTGCGGCCGATACGGCTTCCGGGACGGACGACCGGCTTGCGCTTGCCGGAGGCCGCATCGGCAAAGGCGTCCTTCAGGGCGCGCACATAGGCGCCGAGAAGCCTGCCGCCGCTCAGCCGGCCGACATCTTCGAGCTGGCCGAGAAACGAACCGCACAAGGCGGGCAGTTCCGCCCTGACGGCCGCTGGCACTTCTCGCTTCGCCAGCGCCCCCACGAGCGCCTGCTTGCAGTCCGCCTCTTCGATCTCCTCCGGCTCGACACCCCGCGCCTCACAAGCGGCGACGAGAAACGCGACAAGCACATCGGCCGCGTATTCACGCACGCCGCCCGAAAACCCGCCCATCGCATCAGACGAGCAGAAGTCGCCGACCCAGTTCTCGATCTTCTCGCGGGTGTAGTGCCCGAGCATCCGCGTAGTATACCACGTCCCGCGAACGGACGTTACGTGATCCCGGCCGGCGCCGTGCGAGCGCCTCCGTGCCGGCGAGGTACGGCCGGGTCCCGCCTCGGTTGCCCCGTCGCGCGCTCCTGCTCCGTCAGGTCCCCCGACGCAGCACTTCCCGGAGTTCACGGCAGCGCGTAATCCAGGCGGCCAGCAGGAAGGTCGCGGCACCCGCACCCGTCAGAACGACGAGCCGGATCAGCGAGTGGCGGGCGTAGGCAGGCCACTGCCGCAGGAGATAGGCCGTCCCGAGCACGCCGGCGGCCATCAGGGCCGTGGCGATTGCCGTTCGCGCCGCCGAGCCGAGGACCTCGCCCCAGGCGAGGTGCGGCAGCCGCTTCGCGATCGCCCAGAGCAGCAGCACATCCTGAATGACCGCGCAGATCGTCGTGGCCAGGCCGATGCCCGGCTCCTCCAGGCGGAAAACGAGAATCATGTTCAGGGCGAGATTGCCCGCGACCATCCACGCGGCAATCTTCAGGGGCGTCATCTGATCTTTCAGGGCGTAGAATGCGCGAACGACGATCTGGTTCACGCCGAACGCCCAGATGCCGGCGGCGAAGGTCGCCAGCGTGGCCGCGACGCGGAACGTATCGCCCGCGCGGAAGGCGCCGCGCTCGAACAGGGCCTGCGTGAGCGGCTCGCGAATCAGGATCAGGCCCACCGTGCACGGCAACCCCTCGAAGAGCGCCTGACGCAGCCCCCGCGCGAGGGTGCGCGAGAGCTGTGTCAGATCGCCCTGCGCGGCCTGGCGCGCCATCACAGGGAAAAGGGCCGTCGCCAGGGCAATCGCGAACACCCCCAGCGGAAACTGGTAGAGCCGCTGGGCATACCCGAGCACGGCCGGTCCGCCTTCGTGCGAGGTGACGAACCAGTAGGCGATGAAGCTGTCGAGCAGGGCATTGATCTGCACGACGCTCAGGCCGAGCGTCATCGGGATCATCGTGCGGGCGATGAGCCGAAGCGACTCGTCGCGCGTGTCCAGCGAGAGCCGCAGGCGCAGGCCGCACTTGCGCGTGTTAAGCCATTGCCAAGAGAGCTGGAAGATCCCCGAGACCACCACCGCCGAGCCCAGGAGATACGCCTGCCGGACGTCGCCGCGGGCGTAGAACCGCCAAGCCAGGATCATCGCGGCGATCTGGAACACATTCAGCACGATCGGGTTGGAGGCGGGGACGGCGAACTGGCCGAAGATGTTCTGGATCCCGCCGAGGATCGCCGACGCGCAGACGGGGATCACATACGGCAGCATGAGGGCGGTCAGGCCGAGCGTGAGCGCGCCGCGCGGGGTGCTCACAAACATGGGCCCGAACCCGAGGGTGAGCACTTCGCCGATGACCGCGACGCCCGCGAGGACGGCCAGGAGAACGCCCATGATCTTGCCGCCGAGATCGTCGAGGGCCTCGCGCCCGCCGTGGTGGAGCCTGTCGCTCAGGACCGGAATGCTCGATGCGGACAGGGCCCCCTCGCCGAACAGGCGCCGAAACAGATTGGGGACCTGGAACCCGATCGTGAAAGCGGCCATCACCTCGCCCGCGCCGAAGACGTAGGCGCAGAGCATGTCGCGTACGAGGCCGAGGATGCGCGAAGCGAGCGTGATCGCGCTGATGAGTCTGGCCGAACCGAAGTACCGCGTGTCATGGAGCGTGGCCGCCGACCCGGCGGGCGCAGCGGCACGGGGACCTGCCTCGTCGCCTGGGACCGCCCCGGCGACAACGGGGGCGGCGGATCCGTCGGAATGAACAACAGGTCGGCGCATCCGTGCCTGTCCGAGCGAGACGCGAAGAATCCGATCTTCGCCGTCGCGGGGCGCTCGCGCGCCTCTCACATTCCGCAGGCGGCCGCGGAGGCGCGGCGGGACCGCCGCTCAACCCACGACGCGATTCAGGACGTCTTCATAGTCGCGCCGGGCCCGAAGACCGATGATCTTCTCGACGAGCTTCCCATCCTTGAAGACCATCACCGTCGGGATCGAGCTGATCCCGTACTGGGCCGCGACATGTTGATTGCGGTCCACATCGACCTTGGCGACCTTGACCTTGCCGGCATACGCGTCGGCGAGCTGCTCGATCAACGGACCCAGCCGCTGGCACGGTCCGCACCACTCCGCCCAGAAATCCACCAGAACGGGCACATCGGACTGCAAGACTTCCGCCTCGAAGGTATCATCCGTGAGCTGCAACAGGTTCGCACCGGCCATCGCTTGTCGCTCCTTCCGTGTTTCGCCGAACACCCGCACGCTTATAGGTCCGGCGCCGGCGTCTGTCAAATGCGATCGCCGCCGTCGCTCAACGAAACGCTTTCCGCGAGGTGGCATGCCACGGCGGGACGGAGGCCGCGCCGGACACTCCCGCCGCCGGCTACCCGGCGCGAACGGCCGCATCCGCGCCGGCGCGCTCATTGGGCGGCCGCGACTTCCATCGCCGATGGATCCAGAGGTACTGCTCGGGCGCCTCGCGGACGAAAGCCTCGATCGCGCGGGTGTACTCCTGCGTAATCCAGGTCAGCTCGTCATCGCGGCCCTGCCACTCGGCCGGGCGGATAATCCGCTGCACGCCGATCTCGTACTCGAACCGCCGGCTCGTCCGCCGCGCATAGCCGATGATGATCGGCACCTGGTGGCGGATCGCGAGCAGGCCGATCGACTTGTACGTCGAGGCGGGGCGGCCGAAAAAGTCCACGAAGAGCCCCTTGTGGCCGGCGTTCTGGTCGGCAATGAAGCAGAGCATCCCGCCGTCGTTGAGGATGTCCTCAGCGGAGCGCGTGGCGCCCTTCTTGTAGAGGAGCTGGAGGCCGCGCTTCTGGCGCTGCGCCATCAGGTACTCGTTGAGGTAGGGATTGTCGAGCGGGCGCATCACGGCGGTCATCTCGAAGCCCAGCGCGGCGAGCGTAAAACCGAGCAGTTCCCAGTTGCCGTAGTGGCCCGTGAGCAGGATGGCCCCGCGGTGATCGAGCAGAATCTCCAGCGCCTCGCGCAGGTCCTTGAAGCGGATGTAGCGGGGCCAGGTCCACTCGTTGACCAGCCGCGGGGTGAAGAGCACCTCGACGGCCATCATCGCCATCTGTTCCATGCTCTTGCGCGCGATCCGGTCGGCCTGGCGTGCGGAGATCGTGCTGCCGAAGGCGAAGCGCAGGTGCTCCTTCGCCCGCTCGCGGTGGCGGCGCATGAGTCGGTACCAGATAAACCCCAGCCAGCGGGCCGTGCGGAGGTTCACGTGGATGGGAAACATCTGCGCGATCGTGGCATACAGCCGCACGGCGGCGTACACAAGCCGGTCAACGAGGTCCTGTCTTGCCCGCATGCTGGGTGGATTCTATCGGGCGGCGGGGGCGTCGCAACAGGGAATACGAGGACGGCCTCTCTTCCTCCTGCCCCGCCGCTACGGGATTCGACACAGGCCGTCGGTCATCACGTAGTGGCGTTTGATGCTCAGCTTGTCCATCCAGGCGCGGACCTCGAGCGTCTTCCACGGCCCTGAGCCTTTGCCGCCGCCGTTGTCGTTGTCCCAGAGCCATCGCGGGGTGGGCCAGAGGCAGTACGTCGGGTTCACCGCGCGGTAGAACGCCTCGTCAACGCCGTCCTGCCCGTGGTGGGCCATCTGGCAGTAGTCGGCGCGCAAACGGGCCGCATAGGGCGAGGCGAGGAGCTTGCGGCCCCCTTCGGCGCCGAGATCCGCGAGGAACAGCACGGACTTCGTCGCGTCCGACATCCGCAGGACGAGGCTCGAGTTGTTGATCGCGTTCGGGCGGATGATCTCCGGATTTCGGACGCCGAGCACCTCGACGCGGACGTTGTCGATGCGGAAGTCCGCGCCGAGCGGCAGGTCGGTCACCGCTTTGCCGGCCTTCGTCAGGGCGGCGAGAAACTGTTCGTACGGCCCGGCATCCTGCGCTGCGTAACCGTGTTGACGGACCCAGGCGAGATCGGGCAGCGAGCTGTAAACCGTCCTGATGCGCGGCGGGTCGGGCTGGTTCAGGATCGGGACCATCGCGCCGAAGTGGTCATCGTGCGCATGGGTGATGAACCACGCCTCGACCTCGTTGCCCATCGCCGCGAGAAAGCCTTTCAGGTAGCCCGCGTCGCCGGCGGTCCCGCCGTCGATCACAATGACCTTTCCGCCGCTCGTGCGGATCACGTAGGACATGATCTGGCTGTGCGTCTGGTTGGGCAGTTGCCAGAGGGTGAAGGCCGACGAGTGTACGGCGATCGTGTCCAGATCGAGCCAGCGCTCGGCCGGCGCCGTCCGGCGCTGTTGCTCGGGCGCGACGGGCACGCGCTGTGTGATCCATTGCCCTGGGGTTTCTTCAACATACAGGCAGACCTCGCTGCGCTCCGGCGGAATCGGGGGCGTTTTCGGCCCGTGCACCCGGATGCCGAGAAAGTGCGTCCGGCCCCACTCGATCCCCGTGCCGAAGGTATCCTCGAAACCGCCGCGCCTGTCCGTGAGGCCGAGCCGTTTCGTGTCCGCGGACCATGCGGAGGGCTGCAAGTCCGGGCTGCCGCTCACGGCAACCCGCCGATGAGCCAGGGGCTCGCCGGTCCTGGCGTCAATGATCTGTCCGGTCACGTGATATTCGAACCCGCCGTCGCCATACATGCAGCCGGTTGCCGGAAGGGCGGCGAGGCAGGCCAGGGTTGGCGTAATGCCTGTTCGCAGCCAAAACCACCAGGAAGACCGCTGTGTCGCCACGTTTCACTCCTTCGCGCTTGCGTGAGGGCCGGCGGGGCGGTCGGGCTCTGGAAAGCCCTCCCACCTTCGCTTGCGCGGGGGCCGCCGTTTCGTTCGATAGGAGACGTTCGCCCGGGCAGTTGCGATTCTATCGAGCAACGGAGCTGCCGCAACCACCGCGCACGGCAATGGCGATGGTGATGGCCCGGGCGTGTGTGCCCCATCGTTGGTCATGGCGCGGACGCCCGTGCCCCGTCGTTGGTCGGTGCCCCGTAGCGCGGCCTTCCGCCGCAGCCCAACATAGGGGGCGGGCGTCTCGCCCGCCTTCGGAATGTTTGCGGGCCGCGCGGATTTCGGATGATAACAGTGTAGGGGCGATTGAGAATAGCCCAGCGATTTATCGCTGGGATCCCTGAAATTCGTGCGCGCCGCTCAGCCGTCCCTACGGGACGGGCCCCGCGGTCGGTTCCGCCGCCCCAGCGATAAATCGCTGGGCTATTCTCACAGGCCCCTCCGGGGCGTTGCCTTCGGCGCCCGGCGCACGGGCCTGCAGGGCGTTGGCTTGGGTGTTCGGCGGGCGTCCCTGCGGGGCGTTGGCTTGGGTGTTCGGCGGACGTCCCTCCGGGGCGTGGACTTGGGTGTTCGGCGGGCGCCGCTCCGGGGCGTTGGCCTGGGCGCCCGGCGGACCACGCCAAGATGTGGGGAAATCCAAGGCGGCCTTCGGCCGCAATCAAACACGGGCGCGCCGGCTCCCGTCATGCTGAGCGAAGCGAAGCATCTGGCTTCTCTGCGCCACTCAGCCAGATTCTTCGTCGCTGCGCTCCTCAGAATGACGGGTGGCGCCACCGCCGCAGCGCGATCCATGCGCGCAAGGCACGCCGCGCGCAAGATCCACCGCGCGCAAGATGCACCGCGCACAAGGCGCGCCGCTCGCAAGGCGCACAAACGGCGCGACGCAAGACTCTACGCATTCAATCGCTGGGACCGGGCGCTCATCCCGCTCTTGCCTTTGCGATCTGCCGGGCCGGCCTGAGCGAGGCTTCCCACGCCTTCGCCATACACGCACGGCAAGTACGGCCATGCACCCGTCCGTAGGTCGCCCGGAGCGGCACGCAACGGCGTGCGATACGGGACTCGCAGGTCAAGTTCCCCATCCAGGGGGCGTAGGGCACCGATCGGCACGCAACGGCGTGCCATACGGGACTCGCAGGGCGATGGCTCGCGCCGGGGGCCGATTACGGAACGGCGACCGGGGTGGCCACGGCCACGGGATTCGCGTTGACGTCGGTGACTGTTGTGGGAACCGTGACGGTCTTTCCCGCCGGGTCAACCGTCGTCGTTAACCGCACCTTGAGCCCGCCGGCCTGCAGCGCCGCTGCCGTCACCGCGCCGCCCGTGATCGTGTAGGCCGCCGCCTCCGCCGTGGCCTTGTCAAGGACTTCACTGAAGGTGACGTCGACGTGCGTGGCGTCCACCTTGGCGGCCGAGGTCGGGATCGGCGCGGTGACGTCGGTCGCATTCGCGGCCACGGCAGCCGCCGCGACGCTCGTATTGGCGACGTCGTTGATGTTGTGGACCGCCCCGGCAACCGTCAGTGTGTCGGCGGCGTTCAGGGCGCCGTTGGCGAAGGTTACCGTAACGGTCTTGCCGTCTGCCGCCAGGGATGCAGCCGTGCCGGCTGCCCCGCCGAGGTTGTAGTTCGCGGCCGTTTGGGCACTGGTCTTGTCCATGACCTGATCGAAGACGACGATCGCCTTGTAGGTCGTCTGGTTTGCCCCCCAGGTCCGCGTAACGATGCTCGGCCCGGCGCCGCCGCCGGAGGTGACGGCGACGGTCTCGGCCTTCGACTCGCCGCGAATGTTCTTCACATTGGCGGAGATCGCCAACTGATCCGTCGCCGCGAAAGGCCCCGTGGTCCACGTCAGCGTGAGGGTCACGCCGTCGGCGCCCAGAGCGGCGGTGGCAGGATTGGCGGCCGAGGCGCCCAACGTGTAATTCGCCGTTGTCGTCGTACTGGCCTTGTCCATCACCTCCGCGAAGGTCAGCACGATCCCATACGACGCCGGCGGCGCAACCCACACGCAACTTGCCGGCGCCTGACGCGTGCCGCCCACGGCCGTCATGGCTGCCGCGGTCGTGCTCGTATTTGCTCGGAGATTGACGTTCTTGACCGCCGCGGAGACGGTCAGCAGGTCGGACGTCTTGAAGACGGCCGCGTTGTCGAAATCCAGCGTAACCGTCACGCCGTCGGCGGCCAGCGTGGCGGAGATCGGGTTGATGGCCGCGCCGCCGTTGACCGTCATGGAATAGTTGGCTGCGGTTTCCGCGCTCGCTTCATCCATCGCATCGCTGAACGTCACGACGGCTTGATACGTCAACACGCCGGCCTTCCAGTAGCGTGACGCGATGTTCGGCCCGGTGGTGTCGGCTGTGTTGGCGGCGATGGCCTGCCCGAGCGCCTGGGCGGCCGTCTGGCCGTTGATGTCCTTCACGCTGCTTCCGATCGAGATGTCCAGCGTGTCTGTGCTGTGCCGGATGCCGGCAAACACGAGGGCGACCGTCTTGCCGTCCGGCCGAAGCTCGACGGCGGTCGGGGCCGTGGCACCGGGGTTGATCGCGTAGTTGGCCGCCGTCTGGGCCGTCGCCTTGTCCATCGCCTCGCTGAACGCCACGAGGACCTGATACCCGCCCGTGCCGTAGTGTGCGGCCCAGTTGACGGACGAGATGGTGGGGGCGGTCGTGTCCGTCGCCGCCGCAATCCCAAGGCCGAGCGACTGCGCGAGGACGTTCGCGTTGATATCGCGGATGGAGCCGGAGACGCTCACGTCCAGCTTGTCGGCGATTGCCAGCGGCGTCTGGAAGATGAGCGTGGCGGTCTTGCCGTCGGCCCCGAGCGTGACGGAGGAGGGCGTTGTGGCCGTGCCGTTGATCCGCCAACTTGTCGTGGCCTGGACCGTCGTGCGGTCCATCGCCTCGTTGAAGGCTACGATGACCTGGTAGCCGCCGGAACTGTAATTTGCCGTCCATGCGACGGAGGACACGGTGGGCGCCGTGGTGTCGCCGCCGGCGGCCGCGATGGCATGCCCGAGGCGCTCCGCAATCGCGTTGCCGTTGGCGTCCTTGATCGAATCGCCGACGCTGATGTCGAGTTTGTCCGTGATCGCCAGCGCCGCATTGAACAGCAGCGTTACCGTCTTGCCGTCGGCGCTGCGCGTGGCGGAGGCGGGCTTCGTCGTGCCGCCGGTGATCCGCCAGTTGTCCACCTTCTGTGCGGTGGTGCTGTCGACGGCCTGATTGAACGTCACGAGCACCTGATAGCCGCCGGCGGCATAATCGGCGCCCCAGGCGACGGTGCTGACGGTCGTTTCGGTGGCGATGGTTCCGGAGACGGCATGATCGAGCGACGCGGACATGGCGTTGCCGTTGATGTCCCGGATGGTGCCGCCCACACCGATGTCGATATGCGAGCTCGACGTGAGCGTAACCCCGGTAAAGACGACCGTGACGGTCTTTCCATCGCTGCCGAGGGTCGCACTGTGGGCCAGCGTGCCTGTTCCCGTCACACGATAGGCGGAAACCGTCTGCGCGCTCGTTCGATCCAGCGCTTCGCTGAAGACGACGTTGACCTGATAACCGCTGCTGATCAGCGCGCCCCAGGCGGCGCTGGTGACGGCCGGGGGCGTCGTGTCGGCCGTGTTGCGATCGGGCGTGCGGCCGAGGATCGCCGGGATCGGGTTACCGCCGGCATCCCGGATCCCGTTGTTGACGCTCAGGTCGAACTGGCTCGTCGAGGCGAGCGCTGCGTCGAAGGCAAGTGTGACGGTGCGATTATCCGTGCCGAGGGTTGCGGCGGTCGGCGTCGTGGATGTTCCGGTGACGCGGTAATTCGATGTCGTCTGGGCGCTGCTTCGGGTGAGGGCCTGGGCGAAGACGGCGACGACCTGGTAGCCGCCGGCCGTGTAATCGGCCGCCCAGGTGAGCGAAGTGAGCGCATCCTGTCCGGCGACGGTGACCGTCATGGTATCCGTGGCGGAGGTTCCCTCCGTATCCGTCACGGTCAGCGTGAATACGAACGTGCCGGCGGCTGTCGGCGTGAAGATCGGCGTGGCGGTGTTCGCCCCTTGCAGCGTGGCGCCGGCCGGCGCGGACCACGCATACGAGTACTGGCCGTTTCCGCCAGTCGCCGATCCCTGCAGCATCACGGGGACATTGACCGTGGTGCTCAGGTCCGGCCCGGCGTTTGCGACGAGGGCGGGGCTGCCGCTCTGGACGGTAATGCTGACGGAGGCGAAGGCGGTGGTACCCAGGGCGTCGGTGACGGTCAGGGTGAAGATCCGCGTGCCGACCGTCGTGGGGGTGAAGGCCGGTTGTGCTATGGAGGCGTTGTCAAGTCCCGTGGCGGGCGACCACGAATAGCTGTAGGGCGGCAGTCCGCCGGTCGCGGAGCCTTGAAGCGTGATCGACTGTCCGAGCGTCACTGTCGCGTTGACCCCGGCGTTTGCCGAGAGCGGCACCGTGAAGAAGGTGCAGCCGGACCCGATCGCGGCGGACACCGCTGCGGCGACGATCATGGTGACAAGAACGACCGGGAAGCACCTGCGTTGGGCATGCATGGACAGCCTCCTCCGTGAGCCCGTGTGGAACGATCTGATTTCTCTGCCCGAATGGGCACTGGCGACCGCGCGGACGCCGATTCACGGCTTACTGTACAGGGCCTCCGGGGTCCGGGCAAGAGAGCCTCCGGCCGTTGCCGTTTCGGGTGAAAGGGTTGCCCGGTTCCGGCGCGGGCACCACGCCGCCCCCCCTCAGCCCGCTCATGGCAATCGGATCGGTCAGTCGCCGATATCTCTGAGGAGATCCCGCAGTGCGGCGGTCATCGCCGCGTTGTAGGCGGCCTCGTCGCCCCGCCGGAATACGACGACGTCCAGGTCGCCGTGCTGATCGTCAAACTGCGTCTTGCCGTCTGCATCCAACCGCACGCGCCGCTTTTCGAACCAGACGATTCGCGACGCCGGTGCGGTCGCCGCCGGGCCGGCGGCGCGGTTCTCACGCGGCGCGGCTTCGTCCGGCCCGAGCGGGGCCAGTTTCCACGTGCCGTCCGCGGAGCGAATCACCTCGCGTCCCGCCGCGTGGAGCAGCGACGCCGTCGACCACATGTTGCGCTCCTGCGTCCACATCGCCGCCCTGGCGGCCGGGTCAAGCCCGTCCGACAGTGCGGCGACCGGGTCGAGCTTGTCCGGCGGGGCTTTGGCCAGCGCGTAGATGAAGAAGTTCTGCAGGCGCGGCGAGACGGCCTCGAGCACCTGATCGTGGCGGAACTTCCAGAGCGAACCGTATCCCTGCGGCCCGAAGCACGGCACCCAGTAGATCGGCAGGCCCGAACGCATCACCCGGACGTATGCGTGCGGATCCAGATCGACATTCCACTCCTTCTGCCCCCCCGAGTGTCCGGTGTTCAGGTACAGCCGCGCCACCTTTTCCCGCAGGAGCGCCGGCTCGCGGTTGAACGCGGCGGCGATGTCCCGCAGGCTGCCGGTCTGCAACAGGGTTACCGGCTCTTTCGATTCGCGGAGCGTTCGCAGGAGCAGCCGCACGCCGGCCTGGAACGGCTCGGGCTGATCCAGGGCCTTGTCCTCCGGCGAGTGCAGCTTGCGGCCAAGCCCGATCGCGCTGGGCACGCTGCGCCCCGTCAGGCTCATGATCTGCCGAAGCGGCACCGTGCCGGGCCGCTGAAGCTGTTTGTCGCCCTGGTCGAGCAGGATCGCGCGGATGTCGAACTCGCGCAGTGCGAAGAGCGTCGCGAGGTCGAAATGATCGTCCGGGTCGTCGTGGGGGTGAAAGAGGTCGCTGCTGTAGATGATCGGCACGCGCCGCCCGGCCGGCGCCGACGACAGGTCCGCCGCTCGAATGCCGGGCGAGGTGTACAGGCAGCTCAGGACGGCGCCGAGCACTGCTGCTGGCTTCATGACGTGATCCTCCGCACGCGCGGAACCGCGTTTTACGGAGGACGCCGTACCGGACCGCGCGGCGTCTGTCAAGCCGCACGATTGACAAGCCCCTGCGAGGCCGGACAATAGCGAGGTCACCGTTTCGGTCCGGTGGGTCCTTGAGGCCGGGGCATCTGCCCGGCAGGAGACAATCCATGAGTCGTACCCTTTCCCGTCGCGATTTTCTCAGGACTTCGGCGCTGGGTGCTTCGGCGCTGACGCTCGGGGCGCCCGGCGTCTCGCGCGGCTTCCCCGCCAACGAGAAGGTCCAGCTCGGCTGGATCGGTTGCGGCGCGCGCTCGAGCGGCCTGATGAAGCACATGCTGGCGAGCGTGCCGGACGCCAAGGTCGTCGGCGTCTGCGACCTGATCCCGGAGCGGATGGAGAAGGCGAAGAAGTTCTGGGAGCGCGACAAGCCGAACGGTTATCTCGATTTTCGCAGGATGTTCGACAAGGAGAAGATCGACGGCGTGATGTGCATCGTGCAGATCTGCAATCACGCGAAGGTGACGATCCCCGTTCTCGAGGCGGGGTATCACACATTCGGGGAGAAGCCGCTGGACAAGGACGTCGAGTCGTGCGACGCCCTCACCCGCGTCGCCCGCCGGGTGTGGAAGGAGAAGGGCAAGTTCTTTCAGATCGGCACGCAGCGGCGTTATCACCCCACGTATCTGGCGGCGATGAAGGCCATTCACGACGGGCTGCTCGGCCGGATTACGTTCATGCAGGGCGGCTGGCACTGGTCAAGCGACCCGTCGAATCACCCGAGCGACTGCGACGGCGGCCGGCTGATCGAGCAGGCCAGTCACCACATGGACGTCATGTCCTGGGCGATGAAGAACACGCATCCGGTCACCTGCGTGGCCATGGGATACAGCCAGGCGGGCCGCTCTCCCGACTTCTCGGAGACGATGTCCGCCACCACGTTCGCCTGGCCCGACGGCACGCTGTTCTCCTATACGCACCTGTGGCTGCTGCCCGGCAAATACGACCAGGAAATCCTTACCGTCTTCGGCGAGAAGGGCGCGATGGACCTGAACGGCGCGATGTACTACGGCCGGGACGAGAAGACGAAGAAGTTCGGCGAGCCGATCGGCAAGGGGTGGGACCAGGGCACGCCGGAAGAGTTGGCCGACTTCGTGGCCAACATCAAGAGCGGCGGCAAGCGCCTGCCGAATGCGAACATCGAGACCGGCCGCATCTGCTCGCTCATGTGCATCATGGGCCGCATGGCGATGGTGAACAAGGCGAAGAACATCTACGAGCCCAGCGTCGTGAAGTGGGAAGACCTGAAGACGACCACCGACCTGTAGGAGGGGGCTCTGCCCCCGACCCGAACGGCAGGGGGGCCCTCTGAGCCCGATCGGCCCCGCGGATCGCTGGTTCGAGAATCCCTTCTCGAACCCCGATAGGCGGGAATCCTTTCCCGCGACGCGGGCCGCGCCCGGCGCAGCGAAGGACGTACGTAGCGTGGAAAGGATCGAACACCTTCTCCAACAGGGCAGCAACCTCGTCTGGGGCCCGTGGCTGCTCGTGCTGCTCTTCGGCACGCACGTCTACCTGACGGTCCGCCTGCGGATCATCCAGCGCTATATCGGCAAGGCCATCCGTCTCTCCCTCCAGCGGACGCGCGAGGGCGAGGGTGACATCAGCCACTTCGGCGCGCTGGCCACCGCCCTGGCTGCGACGGTCGGCACGGGCAACATCGTCGGTGTCGCGACGGCGGTCGCGCTCGGCGGCCCGGGGGCCGTCCTCTGGATGTGGCTCACCGGCGTCTTCGGCATCGCCACGAAGTACGCCGAGGCGGTCCTGTCGGTGAAGTACCGCGGCAAGAACGCCAGAGGGGAAATCGCCGGCGGCCCCATGTACGTCCTGGAGCGCGGCCTCGGGGTCCGGTGGCTCGGCGTGCTGTTCGCCGCGTTCACGACCGTCGCCGCGTTCGGCATCGGCAACATGGTCCAGGCCAACTCGATCGCGGATATGCTCTATCAGACGCACGCCGTGTCTCCCTGGATCACCGGCGCCGTCATTACCGCGTTCACGGCCCTGGTCATCCTGGGCGGCGTGCGCTGGATCGCGAGGGTTTGCGGCCTTCTCGTGCCGTTCATGGCCGTCGTTTACTGCTTCGGCTGCCTCGCCCTGCTGGCGATGCGGATCTCGACGTTGCCGCAGACCCTCGCGCTGATCCTGACCGACGCCTTTCGGGGTCAGGCCATGATCGGCGGATTCGCGGGCGCGGGGATGAAGGAAGCCATCCGCTACGGCGTGGCCCGCGGGCTTTTTTCCAACGAGTCCGGCCTGGGCAGCGCGCCCATCGTGGCCGCCGCCGCCCAGACGCGCAACCCGGTTCGCCAGGCGCTGGTCTCCTCGTCCGGCACGTTCTGGGACACGGTGGTGATCTGTCTGATCACCGGGCTGGTCGTTGTGAACTCCGGGGCATGGCAGGAGGGGCTCGAGGGGGCGAAGCTGACGAGCGCCGCCTTCGCGCATCTGGGCCCTCTCGGCCCCGTGATCCTGGCCGTCGGCCTGCTCACATTCGTCTTCTCCACGATCCTCGGCTGGTCCTACTACGGCGAGAAGGCCTGCGAGTACCTCTTCGGGGCGAAGTCGGTCCTGCCGTACCGGATTCTCTGGGTCGCGGGCGTGATGATCGGCTCCGTCTCCACGTTGAAGGCGGTCTGGTCGTTTGCGGACATCGCCAACGGCCTGATGGCGGTTCCGAATCTCGTCTCGCTGCTCCTGCTGGCCGGCGTGGTAGTAAGCGAAACGCGGCAGCACCTGTGGGAGGGCGACGTCGAGACTTCCGTTTCCGCCGCAGAGTGCTGCCCTCCGCGGGAACACCCGTAGCCGCGCGCGGCTGCGGGCGAGACGCCGCCGCGGGCCACCGCCCTCGGATCACTCAAACCGTACCGTCGCGATCCCGTGCCGGCGGATCTTCACCTTCACCGCGCCGCCATCGATCGGCAGCGCATCCTTGTTCACCTCGACGGCGTCGCAGGCCGTCGCCTTCGTGGGCGTGAAGACGCCCGGCCACGAGCACGCCACCCCCACCTCGCGCTCCGGCCCGCCGGCCACCTCGAGCAGGCGCACGATCGTGCCCTTGCCGTCATCGGCCCGCTTGACCGTGCTGACGATCACGCCGGGATCGCTCACCTGGCAGAACGACGCGGACGCCGCCGCCAGCATGTCCTTGCCGCCGATGTCCACCCGCACGGCCAGCAGCGGGCTCGCCGCTTCCCAGCCGAAGTGGGCCGCTTTCGCCTCCGGCATCTCCGCGTCGCTCGTGAGGCTGTAGCGGAACTCGAACCAGCCGTCCTGGCAGGCCTTGTAGTTCGTCATCCAGTAGTTGTTCATCGCCCACGCCAGGATGGTGCCGTTCGTGATGGGCCACTGCTCGGACCATTCGCCGTGCCACATGTCGCACAGGCTGACCAGCGGCGTGTCGATCGGGCACCACGCCACGCCGATCCCCTCGCCCGCGACGCTCACCCAGTTCTGCACGCTCAGCCAGTCGCGGCAGCCGCCTGGCAGGTGATCCTCGTTCGGCCGTACGCTCGCGCCGCCGATCTCGTAGCGGAACTGCGGCTTGGCGCCCGCCGCGAACGGGTACGCGATGTAGAGCGACTCCTTCTTGTGGTAGGTCGGCTTCGGCTCGGCCGGATCGAACGTGGACTTCTTGTTGATCCGGTTGATGAAGTCGATCCGCTTGATGTGGTCGTAGAGGATGACCTGGTTGTCGATCTCCTGGATGACTTTGCCGCGCCCCGTCGCGCGGACGAACGCGTAGACCTCGCCCGGCCCGCCCGCCGTGACGGTGGCGTTCGTGATCTTCTCGATTTCGAGCTTCGGGGCCGGCCAGGGCGTGTTCCAGTCGTATACGCGGGACTCCGGCGAACAGGTTGTGTAGAGCACCTGGTTCAGCTCGTATGGGCTGTTTGCGTCGACAAGCTCCTTCCCGGTGTCCTTGTCCACGATGCTCTTGATCGCGCCGGTCTTCTCGCCGAACGTGATCCGGTAGAACCGGTTCTCGAAGACGTTGCCGTTGAGCGTTCCCTTCGCCCCCGCCGCCGGCGCCGCTGCCTGCGGGCCGCTGCGGTAGCACCGATATCCGATTGCCGGCACGTCCTTCGCGAGGAACGCCACCTCATCGACCGCCCCGATCTCGCGGACCTTCTGCGTGGGCAGCGGCCCGTTCTCGTCGTACACGCACTCGCCCACCGGGATCTGCACGCGGACCACGTCCGTCCGCTTCCAGTTCAGCGGATTGAACACGATCACGGCCCCCGCCGGCGCCCCGATCCGCCGCGCCAGCCCGCGGAGCCCGTTCGCCACGAGGCGGTCGGCCTCTTCGCCCGCCGTCGTCGCATAGGCGGCCTTCACCGCCCACTGCTCCTGCACGAAGTCCTTCCACGGCTCGCTGATGCTGTTGTACGCGCCCCACGTGTGCTCGTCATAGAGCAGGATGTTGTCCCAGATCCGGTCGAACGCCTCCTGCGGAAACGCGCCGCCGGCGCCGCCCATCGCGCCGGCCGCCCAGAGCATCTCGGCGGCGACGATGCGGTGGTGCGCGACGCGGTTGATCGCCGTCTGCTTCGACGTCGAGCCCGCGCCATCCTCCCACCAGCTCCCGCCGCAACCGCGGACCGTCGGGATCTTGTCCGCAAAGCCCTTCTCGATGTGCCCGAAGTAGTCCCCCAGGCGACACAGATGGATCTTCGGGTACTCATACTTCTCGTTCCACGCGGCCTGCCCCTCTGCGATCGCCTGCCCGATCTTCACGTTGTCGCTGTACGCCCCGTGCAGCAGGATCGCGTCGAACGGATAGTCGTCCCGGTTGTTCCACCACGTCAGGTAGCTCTCCACCGCGCGCCGCATCTGGTCGATCGGGGCGCCGAGGGCGATCCGCCCCGCCTGCGCGTAGCCGTCGCTGAAGTTCGTCAGCACCCTCTGCCCGTCGGGGCCTTCCCACCAGAACGGGCTCTTGTGGTGCAGGTTCTGCCGCAGGATCGGCGCCCGCGTCTGGTTGATCCCCACGCTCAGGTACTTGATCCCCGCCGACGCGAGGATCGTCGGCACGCTCCACACATGCGACGGCG
Organism: uncultured Planctomycetales bacterium; assembly: GCA_964653435.1. Taxonomy (GTDB): domain Bacteria; phylum Planctomycetota; class Phycisphaerae; order UBA1845; family PWPN01; genus CAZMVY01. Next base: position 39,568 of record CAZZFA010000021.1, read on the forward strand.
CATCCGTCAGCGTCAGGCTGTCAAACGGCACGCCCGCCTCCCGATGCAGCCGCGCCGTGTAGTACATGTTGCGGATCAGCTCCTCCGCCGAGCACAGCCCCGTCAGCATGTTCAGGTATCCCGCCTCGATGCCGATCCGCTGCTTCCGCGCGAAATCCATCAGCTTTTCCCACTGCTCGTCGAACCGGTCGCGCCGGAACATCTGCGCCGCCCACGACGACTCCAGGTTCCACTTGTACGCCGGAAACTGCTCGCACAGCCGGATGGCCAGGTCCGTGTTGCGGTTGTGCACGCCGATCACGTTCGACTGCGTGTCCGTGTAGCCGATGTCGGTGTGCGTGCTCGGGGCGCAGAAGATGTGCCAGCGCTTCTGCGGCTTGAGTTCGAACGTCGTCGTCGCCGTCCCGGCCCCGGCGGGCACGGAGAGGGTCACCTTCGTCGGTGCGTCCGCCGGCGGGACCGGTACATCCAGTTCCACCGGCCCCAGCGTCGGCGCCGCCACCGCCACATCGTATTTCTCCCCGCCCGCCTCGACGGTCAGCGGGACCTGCTCCTTCGGGGCCAGCCCCGTCAGCCGCACGCGGACGAGCTGCATGGACCGGTCGTCCCGGCGGACGAAAAGGATCGTCGGCGTCGCCTGGATCTCGACGGCCGAACGCCCCGCCCCCGTTTCCTGGAGCGTCACGGCATCGTAGAGAATCCACGATCCGTCCACGGTCGTCAGCGTAATGCGGTTCTCGCCCGCGCGAAGCAGCGACGGGTGAATCGGGATGGCCAGCACCTGTGGCTTCGCCTTGCTCGGATCGATCAGCGCCCGGTCGCCGGCGCCGCGGTTGACCCGGAAGACGCCCGCCGTCCCATTCACGTCAACGCGAAGCTGCGGTGTCACGCTCGATTGCGCATCCAGCACGTCGATCCGCAGCACGCAGCCGCCTGCGGGCGCCTCGGGCATGTCGAAGACGATCGCGAAGGGGTGCTCGCGGTTTCCGGCCCAGTCGTCGCGCGGACCGGGGTGGATCCACGGCCAGTCGGTCTTCGGGTCGCTCCGGCCGACCCGGAACACCACATCCTGCGGGAACGCCTTGCGGTATCCCTGATGATCACCGGCCAGCGCGAACTCCTGGTAGTTGTGGTCCGCCGTGCCGATCTGCCATATCGCCTTCGGCGGCTCCGCCGTCGCGGCGGCCGCAGCGAGGGTCACGAGCACGCCGCCTGTCCAACCGATACGAAGATGCAGCATAAGTTCACCTCTCTTGCAGAATGGTCCGGCATCGGATGGCCGGCGACCTGTCCGGTCATGATAGATGTTTCCGCCGCGCCCGCAAAGGGGCTTGCCGGGCGGGGGCGATCGGGGTGGCTTTTGCGCAGCGGCCCGGGGCTACGGGCGGCGTTTCGACTTCTTCGCAGGCTTGCCGAGCATCCGGCCGCGCCTGGCCTGGACGGCGTTCTGCACCTTGATCGGCAGGCCGAACAGGTGGATGAAGCCCGTTGCGTCGGTCGGGTCATACTCGGCGCCCATCTTGAAGCTGGCCAGCGCGGGGACATAGAGCGACTTGTCGCTCCGGGCGCCGACGGCGCGGCAGTTGCCCTTGTAGAGCTTGATGCGGGCCGTGCCGGTGACGTATTCCTGCGTCTTGTTGATGAAGGCGTCGAGGGCCTCGCGGAGCGGGCTGTACCACTGGCCGTAGTAGACGAGTTCCGCGTAGCGCAGGGCGACCTGGTGTTTGTAGTGCTGCGTCTCGCGCTCGAGGCAGATCGCCTCCAGGGCCCGGTGCGCCTCGTACAGGATCGTACCGCCCGGGGTTTCGTACACTCCGCGCGACTTCATGCCGACGAGGCGGTTCTCGACGAGGTCGATCTGGCCGACGCCGTGCTTGCCGCCCAGGGCGTTGAGGGTCAGGATGATCCTGACCGGGTCCATCCGCTTGCCGTTCAGGCCGACCGGCTCGCCCCGGACGAAGTCGACGTTCACGTAGGCCGGTTTGCCCGGGGCCTTCTCGATGGGCGAGCTGATCACGAGCATGCGGTCCTTCGGCTCGGCCCAGGTGCTTTCGAGCTCCTGGCCCTCGTGCGAGATGTGCCACATGTTGCGGTCGCGCGAGTAGATGCTTTTTTTCGACTGCTCGATCGGGATGCCGCGGGCCTCGGCGTATTCGACGGCCGCCTCGCGGCTGCGCAACTGGAAGCGCGGGTCGCGCCACGGCACGATGACCTTGAGCGTCGGGTCGAGGGCGGCGTAGGTCAGCTCGAAGCGGACCTGGTCGTTGCCCTTGCCGGTGGCGCCGTGGGCGACGGCATCGGCGCCGAACTCATGCGCGACGCGAACCTGTTCCTTGGCGATCAGCGGACGGGCGATCGACGTGCCGAGCATGTAGCGCTGCTCGTACAGGGCGCCGCTCTTGAGCATCGGCCAGAGGAAGTCGCGGGCGAACTCCTCGCGGAGGTCGCGGACGACGCACTCGCTCGCGCCGCTGAGAAGGGCCTTCTTCCGGATGGCCTTCAGTTCGTCGCCCTGGCCGAGCTCGGCCGCGAAGGCGATCACCTCGCACCCGTACGTCTCGCGAAGCCACGGCAGGATGACGCTCGTGTCGAGCCCGCCGGAATACGCCAGTACGACCTTCTTTACGTCCTTCGCCATGATGACGGTCTCCTTGTTCCGCCTGCAGCCCCGGGCCGGCGCGGCCGCGCGGAAGCCCGATAGGATACCGTCGACCGCGGGAGACGCAATCCGTCACCGTGGTGCGCCCGGCGGCCCGCGCGGCAGATCCCTGCCGAGTCACCGGGCCGGGCGCGTGGCGGGCGGGGGCACCTTGCGTACCGTCACCGGGTGCAGATAGAGCCGTTCGAGCGGGTCTTCCTGGAAAGACACCTGAACGTAATGCGGCCCTTCCGTGGCCTCCGGCAACAGCAGCCTCATCGGCAATTCCACGGTATGCCCCGCGCCGACGACCACCGGCCAGGGCAGTCGTGCCGGCGCGGTCACGGTCAGCACCTGGCCGGCGAGCCGGATCGTGGGCCGGAGCGTCAGCGGTTGCCTCGACGGGTTGCGCAACCGCACGACGAGGCGGTCATTCGATTCGAGATACGTCAGCCCGGTGCGGGTCCGCGCCGTGGCGAACTGCAGCTCGGCATCGCCGGCGAACTCCACGACGACCGGCAGCGGGGCTGGCGGCTCACGATCGGCGCACGCCGCGACCCGCACACCGCCGCAGTCGGGCAGATCGACGCTGATCTCGCAGAGCCATCGCGTTCGCCCGTCGAGGGCCTGCACGAGACGCCCGCCGGCGACCTTCGGCCGACCCTCGCCGCGTTTGGCCACCGCGAGGCGGACGCGGCAATCCGCGAACGGCTGGTTCAGCCCGTTGCGGATCACGGCGGTCACCTGCGCGGGCGGGTCGCCGCCGTCAGTCCTGATCGTCACGCCAAGTCCGCCGACCGGGATCGAAGGCTGCACCGACCCGCAGGCCGGGTCGGCCGGATAGGCATACGCGACGTTCGCACCGTCCACCTCGATCACCCGGTAGTGGCTAACGCCGGTGGCGCGGCCGCGTCGGCACGTGCTCGCCGCGTGCGTGCGGATGTAATGCAGGCCGGGCAGTCGCGCGAGCGCAGAGGCGTATTCGCGGCCGTCCCAGTCGCCCGTCCCGCCGGCCAGGAGCATGGCCACGCGGTGGGCCCGCAGGAACGCCGCCGGCGACTCGCCCGCCGCCAGTTGATCCACGACCGCCGGGTCGTCGTCGTTCATCGCAAGGAAGTTGAAAACCCGGTCGCGCCGCTCCGCCAGATCGCGGCGGACGAAATCCGCCTGTGCGGCGTCGATCGGCCGCGCGGGGGTATGCCGCAGGAGCACGCCGTGATACGGACCGTAGTCGAACGAGCCGATGGGTGAGGCTCCGACGATCGGCACAAAGCCCGCCTCGTCGTCCTGTTCGCCGCACAGCAGGTATACGGGGGCCTGGAATCGGGCGAAGTATGCAAGCACGCGCGGCCAGGGCGTCCGCCCGTCGTCGCCGGCCTGCGGCAGGATGTAGTTGCCGGTGGCAACGATGAACTCGGGCGCCAGCAGATTGATTTCCTCCGGCAGCCGCGCATCAAAGTCCGGCGCGGTGGGATCGCCGATCCACATGTCCGAGAGGTGAACGAAGCGGAAGCGTGTGCGGAACTCGCGGACGACCTTGACGCTGTGGCGGGCCGTGAGCGTCCGTCCGGCCCCGCGGACGCGAAGGTCGTAGAGCCCTTCGGGCGCCTCCGCCGGCACTTGCAGCACCATCGAGGCGTGCCGCTGCGGCTGCACCTTCAATTCCCCGACGGCGGACAGCGGGAAGTAAACCTCCCCCACTTCGCTGTGGACGAGCGAAACATACATCTCGGCGTCGAAGCTGTCGCCCAGACGCATCAGGAAGTAGAAGCGATCGCCCGGGCGCAGGATCACGGGCCGCCCCTGTGAAGGTTCGAGGATCGCCGCCGGGCCGGCCTGACCCCGGGGAATCTGTTCCTGGGTGAACCGGACGGCCGGGGCGGTGGCGGTGGCCGCGCGCGAAGCCGCGGCGAAGCCCGGCCCCCCGCCCTGAGACAGGTTGCATCCGATAAGGCCGACGCTGCTCAAACAGACCAGTACGTATCGTGCCGGCATTGTGTGTACCCCCGGGCCACGCCTCGACGCCCCGACAGACCCGCCGACCTCCCCGCCTGCCGCCGCGATTAAAGGATCGGCCGCCGCCGAATGCAAATGCCATCTTCAAACGTGAACCCGCCTGGTGCAGAGAACCCGCCCCGCAGCGACCATTACATCTGGGATAACGTTCAGACAATCCTCAGCGGACGGAATCCCGCGGCGGGTGCGAGATCGCGTCTTATTTGCGTCCGCGGAGCGGGCCCTACCGGTTTCGTTCGTTTCGTGCCGATGCGGAAGGCGAACTGCCGGCATGGCCCCTTTGCCGGGCGGCGCCGGCGGCGCAGATTCGGCGAGAACGGAGTCTGTGCACCGTTATGGGTGATGGGCTGCGTTCACGGGGCCTGGGTGTCGGGCGGGCCGGCCGTACCGTGATTGAGATGTTCCACGTTGACCAGTGAGCCGTCGAAGAGCTCGAGGGCCTTTTTGACGAGCGGGTCGGAGCGCGCGGCCTGAATGTCTTCGCTGCTGGCGCGTCTGGCGGGTATCGGCGGAGGGGCCGGCGGCGCGGCGGCTCGCTCAGAGGCGGGTCTCGCGCCGGCGGTCCGGGGGCGCGGCCCCGGCGGTGCCGCGGGCGGTTGCGGCGGCGGTGCCGGGGCGGCTACCGGGGGTTGGCTCTTTTTTTTTTCGGCGTCCGCGGGCGCTGCGCCGCGTTCGAGTTCGGCGAGCAGTTTCGAGACCGATGCCTGCGGGATCGCCTCGCTCAGTCGCACGATCACGGCGTCCGCCAGCGCCCGGCCGGCCTGGCTGAATCGCACGTTGCGGCGGAGGTCTTCCATCACGGCGATGCGATGGACGTACGCTGCGGCATCGAACCTGGCCGCGCGGGCCACGATCTCGTCGCGGAACTGCGCGGGAATGTCGACGAGCGGCGTGTCCGGCCCGCACACGTGGATCAGCATGAGCGTCCGCAACTGATCGATCATCGCGTCGCAGAAGCGATCGAGGCTGTAGCCCTGCGCGATGCACTGCTCAAGCAAGCCCAGCGCGCCGGCCGCGTCGTGCTCGGCCCATCGGTCGATGAGTCCGGCGAGAAGCTGATCGTGGGGCGTGGGGAGCACCTCCTCGAGCAGCTCGATCGTGAGCTTTTTCGGCGACATCGACATCAACTGATCGAGCAGCGAGAGGGCATCGCGCATCGAGCCGTTGGCCAGGCGCGCGACCCGCCGGACGACGGCCTCGTCGGCCGTGCAGCCTTCGGCGTCGAGGATCCGTTTGATCTGCGCGCCGATCTGTTCGGGGCTGATGCTGCGGAAGTCGAACCGCTGGCAGCGGCTGTGGATCGTGGCGGGCACCTTCTGGGGGTCGGTGGTGGCGAGGATGAACTTCACGTGCTCCGGCGGCTCCTCGAGCGTCTTGAGCAGGGCGTTGAAGGCGTAGATGCTGAGCATGTGGACTTCATCGATGACGTAGATCTTGTAGCGGGCGCGGGCGGGCCGGTAGCTCGCGTTCGCGCAGAGGGCGCGCATGTCTTCGGCGCCCGTGTTGCTGGCCGCGTCGATCTCGATCACGTCGACGTCCTGGCCCTCGGCGATCGCGACGCACGACTCGCATTCCCGGCACGGGTTGATCGTCGGCCCATCGGCGCGGAGACAGTTCAGCGACCGCGCGAGGATGCGGGCCATCGACGTCTTGCCGACGCCGCGCGTGCCGGTGAACAGGTACGCATGATGGACCCGCCCGCTCGTGATCGCGTTCTTGAGCGTCTGGGCAATGGCATCCTGGCCCACGATCTCGTCGAAGGTCCAGCTACGGTATTTTCTTGCTAAGACGGTGTAGGACATAGGAAGTTCGTGGCTCGGTCAGGCAGTTACTTGGTTACTCGGTTCGTCGGTTACTCGGTGAGTCTGTCGCTTCACAGCTCGGCGCTCTGCGTCATCCTTGCACTTGCGATCGTTCAGGTATCGAATGTAGCCGTCGAGCAATCGTCTCACTCGATACCCGTGCTCCCGCAGATCCGCCAAGTGACGCTCCTCAGCATAATGCTCATCGCTGCAGACGTTAATGTCGTCCAGCAGCTCGAACAAGCTGCCGCGCGCAATGCGATGAAACCGAATGGCGTCCTGGCGGTTCCATCGTCCCTCTCCTTCCGCAATGTTGTTGGTCAAGGATACCGCGGCGTGCCGCATCTGAGGAGCCAGACCGGTTTTCTCTTCCGGCGGAAGTAACTTGGCGAGTTTGTAGATGCGTTTGCGGAACTTCCGCGCTTCCTGATAAACCTCAAGATCCTCGAAGCTGCCTGGCATCTGCCGTCCCCACAATCGCTCCGACCGGTCGCTCAGTTGCAGGCGGCGCCGGCATGTCCACTGTGATGCCAGGCAACCGAACGAACCGGGCACCCGGTAACCGACTCACCGACCAACGGATCAACGAAAAAAAGAGCCGTGCATCCCTCTTCGAGACGTCGCACCTCGACGCACACCGTGGACCACTCAGGCCGGGCTGCCCCAGGGCACCTGAGACGCAGCGGGTGGGCTGCTACCTCTCGGTCCTGACCCGTTTTCCACCGGCCCCACTGCTTGGGACCCGACCCTCAACGTGTTCCGGCAGCATGCCGTTCGACGTACAACGTTCCTCCGAGAGCCTTCGGCCCCGCATAACCGGATTTCGGGTACAAGGCACCGGTAGCGCCCCGCCTAGCACGGCTCATTTTCGTTTGTCCGTTCGTGACCCGACGCTCATCGCGAGCCGACCTTCGCCGTGCTCGCGTCCCCGCCGACTGTCACGGTCACCGGCTCCGCAGGCCGGCTTGTCGGTCCCGGCGTCTGCTTTGTGCCGGAGGAAGGCCCGATCGCCGGCAGCGGCCCGGCGCCGCGCCGCGTGGTACTCGTCCCCGCGGCCGGCCGCGTCGTCGGCCCGCCGATCCGACCGCCATCCTCCGGGGGGATATTGTCCAGAGAAATGTTCCGGATGTAAACCGCCTTGATCGGGCGATCCTGATCCCCGGTGGGTACGGAGCCGATCTTCCGCAAGGTCTCGTAGCTTTCTTCGCCGACCAGATGTCCGAAGACCGTCTGCTTGCCTTCGAGATTCCGCAACCGCGTCAGGCTGATGTAGAACTGGCAACTGCCCGAGTCCGGATCGTTCCGCGTCGTGGCCATCACCACGCTGCCCACGTCGATGGGCAGATCGCTGAACTCCGCCTTGAGGAGTTTGCCGTCCGGCCGGATGCCCGTCCCGTCTCCCCGCGGGCAGCCACCCTGGATCAGTCCGCCGTGAACCACGCGATGAAACGTGAGACCGTCGTAGAAGCCCTTCTCGCTCAGCTCGATGAAGTTCTCCACGTGGTGCGGGGCCTGGTCGTAGTTGAAACGAATCGTCATACGGCCGAAATCGGTATGGATGACCGCCTGTCGCAGCGCCGCGACGACGACCCGGGCTACGTTCGATTGCAGGGTCCCGCGATACGGGCGCCACTGAACGTTGTATGTGCCCGGTCGCCGCATGGATTCGCAATAGCGGGTCAGGTCCAACTGGGTGCCGACGGTTCCGTGAGGCAGGATGACGACGGACCTGCCCGCCGGCGGGAGGAGCGGGGCGATGACGCGCAGCGATCGGGTGTCCGAGTCCTGACGGATATCGAGCGAGCCGCCCGGCTCGCCGCTGAATACGTGTTCCAGCGGCAGCCCCATCCCGGCCGGATGGTCCGCCGCCTCGGGCAGATCGGCCACGGTCAACGTCACCGGCTGATCGGAGCGGTTTCGGATGATGAAATCGAACCAGACGGGCTGCCCGGAGGGGACGATGGGCTTGCGGGCGGCGATTTCGGCTTCGAGTCCCGCATCGTCGGGTACCGGATTCGTCGTGGCCGAGGCGCCCCATGCGGGAAGGGCCAGGGCCAGCCAGACAGTCGCCCCATAGCGCCCCAGAGAACGGTGGCGACGGACTTGAGGGGACTCGCAGACCGGAGACGATCCCCCGCCCGGCGCATTCATGAGCAGTGGTTTCACGGTATCCGCATCCATTCCTTTGGTTCCAGCCGGGGAGGACCGGCAGGCGTCGAGCTTCTCTATGTGTAGCATAATCAGTCAGTTACGTCGAATCTCGCCCCGCCTGACCGGGCCTTGGTCGGCGAGGGGCGCAGCCGCGCTGTCGGCCGAGGCCCGGGGATACTAGCGTATACACCCGGCCTGAATCGGTGGTCGCAGCGCGAGGGCTTCGGCGCTCTCTACGTCAGATAACGGCGATTTGACTCGCCGAGGCGCATGCATTTTCACGCCGCCGCGGGGACCGGGACGTGCGACGGCCCAGAACGGCGTCCTGGACAACCCTCGGGGGCTTGGGGCGGCGGGCTTGCCCGAGAGGGTGATCGGTGGTACGGCCGCCCGACCGCGACGCAGGGGCGGGTTTGGTTTGCTGCATTTTTCGGGCGCTGTATACTGGACGGGAATCTGCCTTTCGTCGCGCAGCGATCCGCGAACGGGACAAGTCGACGCCTGTGCGTCGTTGCCGGCGGGCGCCGAGGCAGCGCACGCGAGAGAATTTCTCTTGGAAAGGTGAAACGATGGACGTGAAGGTTTTGCTCGAGGAGAAAGATATCCCACGGCAGTGGTACAACCTGGCGGCGGACCTCCCGACGCCGCTGCAGCCGCCGCTCGGGCCCGACGGCAAGCCGGTGCGGCCGGAGATGCTCGCGCCGGTCTTTCCGATGAACCTCATCGAGCAGGAGGTGAGCCGGGAACGGTGGATCGACATCCCGGAGGAAATCCTGGACATCCTGTACCGCTGGCGTCCGACACCGCTGCGTCGGGCGAAGTACCTGGAGAAGGCCCTCGGCACGCCCGCGCGCATCTATTACAAGGACGAGAGCGTCAGCCCGGCGGGCAGCCATAAGCCGAATACCTCCGTGGCGCAGGCGTGGTACAACAAGCAGTTCGGGATCAAGCGAATCACGACGGAGACGGGGGCTGGCCAGTGGGGCAGCGCGTTGGCGTTTGCCTGCGCGTTGATCGGCCTGGAGTGCACCGTCTTCATGGTGCGGATCAGCTTCGACCAGAAGCCATATCGCCGGCTCATGATGGAGACCTGGGGGGCCCGATGCATTCCCAGTCCCAGCCCTGAAACGAAGGCCGGCCAGTCATTCCTTGATGAGAATCCGGACACGCCCGGCAGCCTCGGCATGGCGATCAGCGAAGCCGTGGAAGCGGCCGTGACCGACGAGACGGGCCAGACCCGCTACTCGCTGGGCAGTGTGCTGAATCACGTCCTCCTGCACCAGACCATCATCGGGCTGGAGGCCAAGAAACAGCTCGCCAAGGCCGGCGAGAAGAAGGTGGACATCGTGGCCGGGTGCGTCGGCGGCGGCAGCAACTTCGCCGGTCTCGCCTTCCCGTTCGTGGCCGACAAGATCGCCGGGGCTGACATTCAGATCCTTCCGTGCGAGCCGAGCAGTTGCCCCACGATGACGCGCGGACCGTACTCGTATGATTTCGGCGACACGAGCGGCATGACGCCCCTGCTGGCGATGCACACGCTGGGGCACCGCTTCGTCCCGCCGCCGATTCACGCGGGGGGGTTGCGCTATCACGGCGTGGCGCCGCTGATCAGTCAGGCGATTATCGAGGGGCTGCTCGAGCCGCGGGCCTATCACCAGACGGAGTGCTACGAGGCGGCGGTCCTCTGGGCGCGGACCGAGGGGCTGATTCCCGCACCGGAGAGCAGCCACGCCATCGCCTGCGTTGTGGAGGAGGCGAAAAAGGCCAAGGAAGAAGGGAAGGAGAAGGTGATCCTCTTCAACCTGAGCGGCCACGGGCTGATGGACCTGACGGGCTACCAGCGGTACTTCGAGGGCAAACTCAAGGACTTCCCGCTGCCGGAAGACATGCTGAAGGAGTCGCTGGCGAACATCAAGGACCTGCCCAAGCCGAAGGTGGTCAAGAGCGGTCGCTGGTGAACCGGCGTCCCCGCGCGGCGCCGGGCGGTGTGTTACCGGGTCGCGGTGGATTCGCGTGCTGTTCGGGCGGCCGGCGGCTCGCCCGGATCGGGCGGGCAAGGCGCTGCCGCAACCTGCACAGCGCCGGCGGCGGAGTCTTCCGCGGCGTCCTGTGCCTGTTCCTCGGCGAAGTCGTCGGGTTCATCCGCTTCGCGGAGCCAGCGAAGAATGTCGTCTTCGGTCGGCGGATGCGAGACCGGCCGGGGCCTCTCCCCGACGCGGAACGTCCGGCCGCACGCGGGACAACGGGCATGATGACCGAGGGCCGAGGCCCGCACGCGGTAGTTCGCGCGGCATTCCGGGCAGACGCACGTGATTCGGTCGGGCACCATAGTCCACCGCCTTTCGGCCGGTTGACCGTTCGGCGGGTGCATCCCGCGCCCCCCTTGCCGGAGAGCGGAAAGCTCCCGCGCCCGGCGCAGCGATACGCCGCCGGGAGACGCGACCACCCGTCATACGCTCGTTTCTTTCCCCGTGCCGGTGAAGCTTTCGCCCCCGCGGGCAGGGCATCGGGCGGAGGTACGCGCGAAGCGACACCGCCCGTCGGCAAGCGCGATCAAGGAATGCGGCCTTCGGGCCGAGCCGGCCCGTCATGCCCGTCGGCGATCCGGGCGGCCCCATTCAAATCATACGCCGCCTTCTCCGCCGTTTCCATCGATTTTATTCGGTCAGAAAGGGATTCGACGTTCGTTCTTTTTCGATCGTCGTGACCGGCCCGTGGCCGGAATACACCCGGGTCTCGCCCGGAAGGCTCAGAAGGTTCCGTCGGATGTTGTCCAGGAGCTGATCGAGATCGCCGCCCGGGAAGTCCGTCCGCCCGATGCTGCCGGCGAACAGGGCATCGCCGGTGATTACCAGACCGGCGTCGGCGCAGTAGAAGCTTCGTCCGCCGGGCGAATGTCCCGACGTATCGAGCACGTCCCAGCAACTCGGCCCGAGCGCGAGACGTGTCCCCGCATCGAGATACCCGCTTGGCTCGGAGGCCACCCGAAGGCTCAGGCCGAACGGAGCGGACAGGTTGGCCTGCGGATCGGCGAGCATGGCGGCGTCCTCTCGCGAGATCAGCAGCTCTGCCGCCGGCCAGGAGTGCCGGATCGCATCGACGCCCGCGATATGATCGGCATGCCCGTGTGTCAGGAGGATCGCCTCCACGCGCCGGCCGTGCTGCCGGGCATACCGGTCGATCTCGTCCGGTTGCGGAGGCAAGCCGGGATCGATGACCCAGACGCCATCATATCCGCCGACGCTTGCGACGTAGGCGTTCTCGCCGAACATCGGCTCCGTAAACGTCAGGATGCGAACCGTTGTGCTCATCGCGTGATTGTCCCCGGTAGTTTCGGCAGCAGGGCGCGGGCATGGTCGGCCGCCGGCGTATCCGCGTACGTGCTCGTCAGGATCCGGCAGGTCTGCCGGGCCTCGTCGAATCGGCCGGCTGCCACGAGGCGTTGCACATCGAGATACAGCGTCATCGCCTCCTCCTCGCGACGGCGGCGCTGCCGCTGGTCCGCCGCCTGCCGGACGGACGGGTCCGCTTCAAGGGCCAGCCGTCGCGTGCGCGCCTGTTCGGCGAGAGACGCCCCGGCATAGGCCGCCTCGATTTCTCGAAGGATGGCGAGCGCCTCCGCCGCGGGGCCCGCCCCGGTCCGGCGATCCGTTGCCGCCAGCCGGTCCGCCCGGGCAAGCTGCTCGCGTCCCCACGCCGTCGCCTCCGCCAGGAGCGCTTCGGCCTGCCGGACGTTCTCGACATCGTGCCAGCGGGCCTGCGCCAGGATCCGCTCGGCTGCCACAGCGGCACGACCGCTGGCGGCGGGCGGATCGCGGCGCAGGGCGTCGGCCGCCTCGTCAAGCCGCCGCCTTGTCGCTTCGCGGCAAAGTTCCTCGAACCACGCGACGGCCTCGCGGCCCACCATCGGCGAGAGGGTGTGCCCGATCGGCGGGCGAACGAGTCGGACATGAACGCCCTGCTCGCGAAGCAGTGCAAGCCCGCTGCGCATTCGCTCGTGATTGATGTCCTCCGTGCCCACGCCATAGAAGACCGGGACGTGTCGGCGTCGGCGTACGTCGTCCGCCGTTACGACCGGCGGGAGGTAGTTCGCCAACGTGACGACGGCCGTGGCGGGAAACCCCTCGCGGTAGAGCCAGTGAAACGCCATCGCGCCGCCCGCGGAGAAGCCGGCCAGCAATACCCGATCCGAATCGAACGTGATGCGATTCTGCACGTCCGCCCAGGTCTGACGGAGTCGAGGCAGATCGGCCTCGCTCCAGCCACGGTCCGACGCCTGCGGCGCGACCCAGACGGTCTCCCACCGTGACCCGCACGCGGCCCAGAACGTGATGGCCTCGCGGGCAGCGTCGTCCGTGCCATGGAGGCAGAAGGCCAGCGCGGCCCGGTCGCCGGACTTGTAGTCCGCGGGCATGCGAAGCCAGTAGAACCCTCCACCCGGCAAGTCGATGCGATTTGTGACGACGCCCGGTCCGCCGGTCGTGGTGGCGGCCGCGGCGGTCGTGGTTGTCGGCTGCGTGCTCTGGCCGAGGCTGGGCTGCGCGCTCGCCGAGAGGATGAGGAGCCAACCCGCGATGCCGCCACGCCTCCGTGCGTTTCGCACTGTCGTATCCCCGCGTTATCGATCCGTACGTCCGAGACAAGCGCACTCCGGCCGTTTTCGATAAGAGAGTCTCGCATGCCGCCGGCAGCGCCGCGAAGGCCCAGTCGCCCCGGCGGGGCCTGGAGTCTGTTGAGGCCCGGAACCCGGGGCTTGCGCCCTGAGCCGCTCTCGGTCGCCCGGTCGGGGCCGGAACCGGACGAAAACTCTCAAACCGAAAACGGCACTACCATACGGCGCCACCTGCGGGCCGGGCAAGGCATCTTTCCGACAGCACCGGAGCGCGGGGCTATGCGCCTCGCAAGGCGGGTCAGCCGACTTCGCGCCTCTGGAAGAGCGCGATGCCGAGGCACATGGCGGCGGCGGTGTAGGCGAGGGCATAGAGCGAGGCGAGGCCGACGTATCCGAATGTAATCGTGTTTCCCTGAGTGATGGCGTCGGTGACCCAGAGGAAGCCGATGTTGGGGGAGACCCAGTAGCCCAGACGGGCCGCGAACTGCTTGTCCGCGTGGAGACCGAAGAGGTAGTCGGAGACCAGCCCGACCAGCAGGAAGCCGGTACAGACCGCGAGGGTCATCACCTGCCCGAGGCGGGTCGAGGCGGCAACGGCCACCGCCGTCAGCACCAGCACGGCAAAGAAAACGAGGATGATCGCCGCGAGGATCTGCCCGTCGAGAAAGTCTTTCGCGAATGGCTGAAGCTTCCATTCTGGGCTGATCAGGCAGACCAGCAGCACGGCCACCGTCATGAACGGAACGACGAGGCCCACGGCCAGCGAGGCGAACTGGGAGCCATAGAAGTAATTGCAGAAGGCCGCGATCAGGACGGCCAACATCAGGGCCACGACACCGAAGATGATCACCGGCATGTCGAACTGCTGCGAGCTGCGCTCCAGCACTTTATGCCGGACGGTAAGGAGGAAAACGAGGGAACTGAGGTATTCCGCCACGGCCAAGGCGCCGGCAAGGCCGAGGAACTTGCCGGCCAGGAAGGCCGAGCGGCTTACCGGCTTGCTGACGACGGTGAGTACCGTCTTGTTCTCGATCTCACGGCTGAGCACCCCCGCCGCGCTGAAGGCGGCCAAGAACAAGCCGCTCATAAGCAGCGTAGAAAGGCCGAGGTCTTTCAGAACCTTGTTGTCATCATCGAAGGTGTACGCGCTGAGAGCGACGTTGAGCACGAGCAAGGCCGCTGTGACGAACAGGATGACGCCGTAGATCGGCTGGCGAATCGTCTCCGTGAAACAGTTACGGGCAACGCTGAGCAGTTTCATCCACATGGTCACAACCTGTTCGACGGCAGGCGGCTGCGTCGTCGGAAAAAGGGCAGCTTGGCAGTCTGCCGCCACCATTGTAAGCTACTTGGCCCGGCGAGCAATCGCTCGCATGGTGGTACGCTCAATCGCCGCCGGGGTTTGACCCGTTTGGGGTCGGAGCCACGGATCCGAGAAAACCGCCAATGACAAGCACATGGCCTGAAAAACGCGCGCTGACGGTGAGCCTGGTGGGCCTGCTGTTCCAGACGGGTCTGGCGACCTTCCTGATCCTTCTTTGCCTGTGGACCGGGTCGGAAGCGGTGGAGGCCACGGCACTCCTGGCCGCCTGCGGGATCCCGATCTGGATCTTTCTGGCTCTGACGTATAAGCAGCGCCAGTTAGTCCGTGAAGAGACGCTGGAGTCGGAACAACTCCGCCAGGAGCGGGCCGCGGGCGGGGCCGGGGCGGCCCTGTTCGCGGGCGACGAGGAGCGATTGCTCCTGGCCCGACGGCGGCTGATGTGGATGTACCGCTGGCTCCTGCCGTTCTTCACCGTTGTCGTCATCGGTTTGCTGGCGGGGCTGGGTCTGGGATACTCCTGGTCCTTCAGCCGGAGCATCTACGATAAGACGTGGGCTGTTCCGGTCAACGAGAGCCTCTCGTTCGCATTCGTGGTCGGCGCCTCGTTCCTGGCCTTCCTCCTGAGCCGCTACGCCACCGGCATGGCTCGGCAGCCGGAGTGGCGCCTCCTGCGGGCGGGGGCCGCCTGGCTGATGGGCAACACGCTGGCCGGCATTACCACGGCGGTCGTCCTGGGACTCGTGCATTTTCAGATCATCCTGCCCGAGCGGGTGGCGGCGTATGTGCTGCGGGTCCTGATGATCGTCCTGGCGGTCGAGTTCCTGCTCAATTTCGTGCTCGACTTCTACCGTCCGCGGCAGGCGGGCGAGGAGCCCAGACCCGCGTTCGACAGCCGGCTGCTCGGGCTGTTCTGCGAACCGGGCGGGATCGCGCGGAGCATCGCCGAGGCGCTGAATTATCAGTTCGGCTTCGAGGTCAGCTCCACCTGGTTCTACAAGCTGATGCAGCGGGCCATCACGCCGGTGATCGGGTTCGGCGTGCTGACGCTGTTTGCCATCTCCTGTCTTGTGATTGTGAACCCGGGCGAGGCCGTGGTCGTCGAGCGATTCGGCCGCCCGCTGCAGAGCGGCAAGACGATTCAGACGATGGAAGACGGCAAGCCGGTGGAGAGGCTCGACGCCCTCGGCCCCGGCCTGCACCTGAAGTATCCCTGGCCGATCGACATCGCCTACCGCTACCCCGCTGGACAGGTGCTGGAAACCCTCGTCGGGGTGAAGGAGGAGGCCGCCGAGCAGGGCCTCGAGAAAGCGCTCGTCTGGACGGTCAAGCACCCTGCCGTCCCGGAACTGACGGTGATCGTGGCCACCTCAGGGCCCGCCCCGGGGACCGCCACGCAGCCGTCCGCCGGCGGCCGTTCCGGCGACGGTCCGTCCGACCGGAGCGTGGCCGTCAGCCTGATCCGCGTGGCCCTGCCGATCCAGTACCGGATCAAGGACCTCGCCGCGTGGCGAACGAAGTTCGTGGATCCGGCCAAGGTGTTTGAGGAGCTGGCCTATCGCGAGTTGATCCGCTACAGCGCGAGCGTGGACGTGGATCAGGTGATGGGAGCGGATCGCAAGCGGATGGCCGACGACCTGGAGCGGATCATTCAGGCCAAGGCGGACGCCCTGGGGCTGGGCGTTCAGATCGTCACGCTGGGGCTGCAGGGCGTACATCCGCCGAGCGAAGTGGCGAAGGAGTTCGAGGCCGTCGTCGGGGCGGAGTCGAAGAAGCAGGCGGCGATTCGCTCGGGCGAATCGGAACGGAACAAGATTCTCTCCGAGGTGTGCGGCGACGTGACCCGCGCGCTGGAGCTGGCGGCGGCGATCTCCAAGGTGGACGCCCCCGGCGTGAGCGCGGAAGAGAGCGCGCGGGCCCGGGAGCAGATCAGCGACTATTTCCACGGCAACCCGGCCAAGGGCATCCAGCCGATCGCCGGGACGGCGGCCGAGATCGTCGCCCGCGCCCGCGCCGACATGTGGAAGATGATCAACGAAGCCCGGGCGGACAACGAGACCTTCGCCCTCGAGCTTCCGGTGTATCGCGCAGCACCGCGGATTTACCGCATGCGCAAGTACATGGACGTGCTCAGCGAGGGGCTCAAGACGGTCCGCAAGTATCTCATGGCGACCGACGTGGATCCGGTTTATCACCTGCAGTTGATGGACCCCATGCCGGCGGGTCTGGATGTGGCATTGCAAGGCGAACAACCGAAGTAACCCAAGGGAGCGGCCGGGAACATGCATAAAAAGAGTTTGCCTTCGATCATCACGGGGATCGTGCTGGTGATCATCCTGCTACTGTACATGATCACCTACCAGGTGCGTTTCACGGAGGTGGCCGTGCTCAAGACCTTCGGCAAGGCCACCGAGGCCGACGTGAAGAAGGAACCCGGGCTGTACTTCAAGTGGCCTTGGCCGATCCAGGACGTGGACATCTACAACCGCACGATCAACATCCTGGAGACGCACACGGAACAGACCGCGACGCACGACAAGAAGCCGGTCATCGTCACGTCCTTCACCGGCTGGCGGATCTCCGATCCGTACCGGTTTCTGACGAGCCTCCGCGGGGGGATGGAAGCGGCCGAACGGCGCCTGCGCGAGATCATCGAGACGCACCAGAAGGAGGTGATCGGCAACTACTCCTTCTCGCAGCTCGTCTCGAAGGACGCCAGCGAGCTGAAGTTCGACGAGATCGAGGCAGCCATCCGGAAGCGCGTCCAGGCCGACGCGGAGAGCCAGTACGGGATATCGATCGAAACGGTCGGAATCAAGCGGCTGGAGCTGCCGCAGGATGTGACGGAGAGCGTCTTCGAGAGCATGAAGGCGGAACGCCGTGCCCTCGCGCAGAAGTACGAGTCCGAGGGCGAGTCCGAGCGGCGGAACATCACGGCGGAGGCCCAGAGCATCGCCGACACGATCCTGACGTTCGCCAACGGTCTCGCGCAGAAGTACCGGTCGGAAGGCAACGCCCGGGCGGCGGAGTACTACAAGGTGCTCCAGCAGGACGAGGCCCTGGCGATGTTCCTGGACCGGCTCAACAAGCTGAAGGAAATCCTCAAGGACCGCACGACGATCGTTCTGACGTGGAACCAGTACCCGTTCACGGAGTTCAAGAACGCCGGGCGGATTCCGCCGCCCGCCACGCAGCCCGCGGGCAAGACGGCGGATGCGAGTACCGTGAACGTGTTGCCGGGCGGAGAGCCGTGATGCGGCCCGACGGCGGGCGGCTTTCGGTTTGCGGATTCGACGGGCGGCTTGCGCCGTGGTCCGCGTGGTGAACCCAGAGAAACGGACGGACGGTATGACCGACGCACACGATCCTCACGATCACGATCATGCCCCCGGGGCAGACGCCGCGCAGGGGTCGCGCTCGCTGCCGGTGATCGAGGAGCCGCTCGATCCGGCGAGCCAGTCGCTGGCGGACGCGCTGCGGGCGAGCTTCCGCGTCCTGAAGTTCATCATGTTCGTCGTTGTGATCTGCTTTGCGTTCAGCGGGTTCTACATCGTGCCCCAGAACGAAGTCGTGGTGCGGACACACTTCGGCAAACGCGACGAGGACCTGAAGAAGCCGGGCCTGCACATGGCCTGGCCCTTCCCGATCGACGAGAAGATCCGCGTTCCGAAGGACACGAAGACGCTCGAGATCAAATCGTTCTGGATGAAGCTTTCGAAGGAGCAGGAGCTTCAGCCGCTTTCCCGGCTGGTCGCCTCGAACAGCTTCCTGCAACCGGGCGTGGACGGTGCGCTGCTGACGGCCGTGGATACCCGGGGCGGGACGAGCCGCGCCGGCGCCGGGCGCGGGGCGGAGCTGGTGCATGCGAAGTGGAACGTGTCGTACCACATCGAGAACCCGCTGGACTTCGTGGAGAACGTGGCGGACGAGAAGGCGACCGTCGAGTCGGCCTTCGACGCGGCCTCGGTGGCGATGGCGGCCCGGTCCACCGTGGACGAGATCGCCTTCCAGAACCAGTCGCAGTTCCGCGTCGCCGTGCAGGAGGACGCACAGCGCCGCCTCGACGCCATCCGGAGCGGAATCAAGATCGACAAGGTCAACAGCGTCACGTACCAGCCGCTGCAGGTCCGGGCGGAGTTCGATGCCGTCATCACCGCCGAAAACAACAAGCGCAAGGTCAGCCAGGCCGCCGACCAGGAGCGGAAACGCATCCTCAACGAGGCGGCCGGCGAGGCCTACCCGGTCATCGCCGAGGCGATTCGCGAATACGAACGGGCGTGGCTGGCCGGACGACCGCCGCAGGAACTCGCCCGTCTCGAAGCGAAGATCGACGAGCTGCTCACGACCACGGCCCGGGGCAAGGCCGCAGAGATCGTCAAGACGGCCAGGGCCCAGAGCGATCAGATCGTTCAGCAGCTCCAGGCCGACGCCGCCACGGTCCGCAAGCTCAAGCCCCGGTATGAAC